>CAYORU010000084.1:0-1911 GCA_964406445.1 uncultured Steroidobacteraceae bacterium | reverse complement strand
TCGCCAGCATGTGCGCCGGGTTGTAGTGGAAGTGCAGGTACTGGTAGCCGACGTTCGACACCCAGTCGAGATGGCTGAAGATGCCGTAGGGGAAGCCGTGTCCCCAGGCCCCCAGCAGGAAGGGCCGCACCACCACCAGCACGAAGTAGGCGAAGATCGCCACGCCGAAGGCGATCGGCACGTGCAGGCCGATGCCGAGCTTGCGGCAGATCTCCACCTCCCTGAGCGCCCACGAAACGAACGCCCCGAGGGCGCATATCGTGATCAGCTGCCAGAGCCCGCCCTGCGCAAGCGGCGCGAGGCCCAGGCCGTAGGAAAGGTCTGGCGGCGCGATGTTGATCTGCCAGAGGTTCCAGGTCGGCCCGATGGCCGCGCCCCAGACGATCAGCAGCGTGCCGAGGACGGCGAAGAAGATCGTCGTGACCCCGAAGAAGCCGACGTAGAACGGCCCCACCCAGAAATCGAAGAGATCCCCTCCGATCAGCGTCCCGCCACGGACGCGGTATTTTCTTTCAAAGCTGAGCATCGCCATCGTTGGTTCCTCGGGTCGGGACGCCTCGTGAATCAGGTCCCCCGGCTGGCTTCGCCTCGGGAGGCGGACGAGGCCCGGCCATCAGGCCGGACCGCGTCCGCCGCCTCCGGCGAACGCTGCCAGTGCGTTCAGGCCAGCCTGTCCGGCTGGTCGACGAGTTCCGTCGCTGCCGAGGCGGCCGCGGGGGAGCCCTCGATCCAGTTGTACTTCGCGGTGCTGAGCAGGATGAAGTGGATCAGCAGCGCGAGCACGAACAGGAACGTGAACAACGCTATCAACACTCTTCGTGGATCGAAGAGCAACCAGACACGCCACATGTTATTGCCTCCTATGTGCGGTCTTCAGCGAAGCGACACCGGTCGTCACAGCCACGGACGCCATGCCCACACGAGTACGTGGGCGATGATCGCGATGACCGTAAAGCCGATGAAGCTCGAAACGAACAAGCCATGGAATTCCTTGGCTTCGTTCTCCGTCAGCCCCGATAAGGAGCGTTTGTCTTCTGCCATTGACTCGACCTCTTCTCATTGGCCTTGCGGCCGTGACCGCGCCCATCCCGCGCGGCTGGGATCACCTCGGCTGTCGCCTCGGTGGCCCTTCCGCCGGAGAATCTCCGGCGGAACCCTCGGCCTGCCGCTCCCCGCGGCAGGCGCTAACCTGCGGTGCCCGGCCAGCGCTCACGCGCTCTGCACCGCCTTGAGCGCCGGCCGGCTCGCGCCCACGCGCTCGGCCGTGACGCTGCCCTCGCCGGCGGCGCGCGCCGCGCGCTCCGCGGCGTCGCGCAGCCGCTTGGCTGCGGAAATCCTGACCAGCACCGGCTGTGCCTCGATCAGCCGGTCGAGCGCCGCGCGGGCCTCGTCCGTCCACGGCATCTCCCGGTGCAGCCGCGTCGGCGTCGCCTCGACGCGGTCGAGCTCGGTGCCGAGCGGCAGGATGTTGAACAGCGCGTCGAACAGCGCGTTGCAGACCTCCTGCACGACGTAGGTGGCGCCGGCATAACCCATGAACGGCGTGCCGGTGTGGCGGCGCACGATGGCGCCCGGGAACGAGGCCGGGACGTAGCTCGCCCGCCCGCCGCACTCGGCGAGGTACATCCGCTCGTTGTAGCTGCCGAACAGCACCAGCGGCGTCTTCTCGCGCACCAGGCGGCGGACCTCGTCGTTGTCGGTCTTCGCGCCGGGCCGGCGGGCGACCGCGAAGGTGCAGGGCAGCCCGAGCTCGACCTCGAGGAAGCGCCGCAATCCCCGCGCGTAGGTCTCGCCGGCCACCACCGCGAAGCTCGCGGTGCCGAAGAAATCCTGGGTGACCGAGCGCCACAGATCCCACAGCGGCTTGATGGTCGTGTGCTTCTCGCGCTCGATGAACGGCTCCGGGTCGAG
>CAYORU010000083.1:0-2085 GCA_964406445.1 uncultured Steroidobacteraceae bacterium | reverse complement strand
GGTTGTTGGTCGGCTCGTCGAGCAGCAGCACGTCGGGCCGCGAGAACAGCGCCTGGGCCAGCAGCACCCGCAGCTTGAGGCCCGGCGGGACCTCGCGCATGAGCAGGTTGTGGCGCCATTCCTCGATGCCGGCGTCGATGAGCACCTCCCCCGCGCGCGCCTCGGCGGTGTAGCCGCCGTACTCCGCGAACCGGCCCTCGAGCTCCGCCGCCCGCATGTAGTCTGCGTCGCTCGCCTCGGGGTTCGCGTAGATGCGGTCCCGCTCCTGCATGGCCGCCCACATCTCCACGTGCCCCTGCATGACCACGTCGAGCACGCGCTCGTGCTCGTAGGCGAACTGGTTCTGGTTCAGCTTGCCGAGACGCATGCCGGCGGCCAGGGTGACGTCGCCGGCGGTGGGTTCCAGCTCGCCGCCGAGGATCTTCATCAGCGTGGATTTGCCGCAGCCGTTGGCGCCGATCAGGCCGTAGCGGTTGCCGTCGCCGAACTTGACGGTGACGTGCTCGAAAAGCGGCTTGGCCTCGAACTGTATGGCGAGGTTGGTGGTGGAGAGCATGGCGGGTCCGCGCGAGGGGGCGCGATTCTAGCCGAGCCCGCGCCGACTGCGGGGACTCGTTCGAGCCCGCACCCGCGCGGAGCGCCGGGTCAGCTGGCGGTCGCGCTCAGCTTGCCGCGCAGAAACTCGACGAATTCCCGGCACTTGGCCGGGATCGTCCGCACCGGCTCGCCGCCGCGCTCGATCGGCGCGAAGGGCAGGAGCAGCATCAGCAACGCGTAGACGAAGATCATGGTGCCGGCGGAGAACACCAGCAGCACCACCGCGATCACGCGCAGCAGGGTGACGTCGATCCGGAAGTACTGCGCGAGCCCCAGGCAGACGCCGCTCAAGAGCGCGCCCTGGCTGACCTGATGCAGCGGCCGCGGCGATCCGGGCGACGGGCGCGGCTGCGCCGGCCTTTCTGCCGGTCCCGGGGGCTGGACGCGGCCGATCTCCTCGAGCGCGGGCTCGAGCTCCGCCAGGCTGACGATCGCCTGGTCGTGGCGCATGCGCCGACGGCACTGGTCCGCGACCGCCTCCTCGAGGTCCGCGAGGATCTCGGCGCGGTCAGGATTGCCTTCGAGGACGCGCTCGGCGTCGGCGAAGTACGCCTCGAGCCGCGCGAAGGCGGCCTGCTCGAACTGGAGGGTGAAGCGGTTCAGCTTGGCGGTGACGGAGACGCGTTCCATGGCTCAGTGTCCGATGTCCGAGATTGTGCGGTTGAGGCGGGTCCAGTAGTCGTCGAGGGCGCCGAGCTGCGCCCGCCCGGCCTCGGTGAGACGGTAATACTTGCGCGGCGGGCCCGACTCGGACTCCTGCCAGCGGTAGTCCACGAGCGCCTCGCGCCGCAGCTTCGACAACAGCGGGTACAGGGTACCCTCCTGCGTGGCGAATTCGGTACCGCCCAGCCGCCGGAGGATATCCGCTGCATACACGCTGCCCTGGCCCACGATCTTGAGGACGAGGAATTCGAGCAGGCCTTTGCGCAGCGGCGTCAGTTTCGAGGCATCGTCCATGAGTGTACCTAGTACCTTTATGAAAAAAGGTACTAGTTCTGAGAATGGCTGTCAACTTCAGCCACGGCAAGCGCCGTGAGCTAGGCTGCCGGGCGGCCAGGCGGCACGCGGGGATCGAATGGCGACTGAGTCCGCAGGGATTGGCGTGGGGCAGGTGGTCGCCCTGCTCGCGGCCGCCGTCGTGGCGGTCCCGGTGTTTCGCAAGCTGGGCCTGGGCGCGGTGCTCGGCTACCTCACGGCCGGCGTGTTGATCGGGCCGTTCGGCCTCGCCTTGTTCCACGAGCCGGAGGCGATCCTGCACGTGGCCGAGCTCGGCGTGGTGCTGTTCCTGTTCCTGATCGGGCTCGAGATGCGGCCGGGCAAGCTCTGGGCGCTGCGCGGCGAGATCTTCGGCCTCGGCCTCGCGCAAGTGCTGGTCTGCGGCGCGCTGCTCTCGGGCGTGGCGATCGCCCTGGGCTGGGCGCCGGCGGTCGCGATGATCGGCGCGATGGGCTTCGTGCTGTCGTCGACCGCCGTGATCATGAAGATGCT
>CAYORU010000082.1:0-2206 GCA_964406445.1 uncultured Steroidobacteraceae bacterium | reverse complement strand
CCGAAGTTTGTACTATGAGGCGAGCCTTGGCCCAGGTTTTTCCTGGGTTTTTTCGTGTTCAGCCTGGCTGGCTACTGGACACGGCAGGGGTGGCGCCGACGCGTTGGAGGGCGGCGGCCTGCAGCGGCGTCGGCTTGGCGAGCATGGTGAAGGCCGCGTCTGGCGCCTTCGGTACGGCCACGATGTTCAGGGTGAGGGTGGCGAGGTGCTGCATCAGCCCGGCGTAGTCAACGACCGGCAGGCCGGCCTCGGTGCGGCGGGTGGTGCGCTTGCGCTGGGTTGCCGGCGACACCGCGGCGGCCTGGACCGGCGAGTTGCGCTCGGCCTCGGCGCCGGCGGCGTCATGCTCGTGGAACAGCAGCGGCGCCCAGGCCTCGCGCAGGTGCCATTCGACGTAGTAGGCCAGCATGCAGAGGAAAACGTGCGCGCGCACCCGCGGCGCGAGCCAGTGGTGCACGGGGCGGATCTGCAGGTCGATGCCCTTGAGCGTGCGGAAGGCCCGCTCGACCCGGGCGAGATCCTTGTAGGCCCGCACCGCCGCCGCGGCGTCCATGGCCGCGGCCGGGACATTGGTGCGGATGACGTAGAGCCCGTCGAGCCGCGCCTCGCGCGCGATGCTCGCGTCGTTGCGGCGCCAGGCGAAGCTGTCCTCGGTGATGGTCATCTCGAAGTGCTTGGCCATCTTGTGACGATCGATCACCGCGCCGGCGGCCAAGCCGATCTCGGCCTGGCCGCGCAGCGGCTTGTGCTTGCGCCGGACCGCGGCGGCGATCCGCGTCAGGTCGCGCTCGGTGGCGGCCAGGAGCACGTCGCGCTTGCGCGTCCGCTCGCGGGCGAGATCGGGGTTGCGGCACACGACGAGGCGCTCGTCCGGCCAGGCGGGGCTGGTGATCTCCGCCATGTCCCGCTCGTCGAAGAGCGAGGGCTGCAGCGGCCCACCCTCCTCGGCCAGAGCCTGGATCTGCGGTGCGCGCAGGCTGGTGATCCAGTCGAGGCCGGCTGGACGCAGCTCCTCGCGGATGCGCGCGGCGGTGATCATGCCACGGTCGCCGACCAGCACCACGTGGCGCAGCCCGAAGCGGCGCTTGAGCGTGTCGATCTGCTTGCCGAGGGTGGCCGGATCGGCGGTGTCGCCCTCGAACACCTCCACGGCGACCGGCCGGCCCTGGCGGTCGCACAACAGCCCATAGACGATCTGCATCCGATCCGGCCGATGGTCCCGGCTGTAGCCCTGCCGGGCCAGCTCGCAGCAGCGTCCTTCAAGGTAGGAGGAGCTGACGTCGTAGAGCACCAGCGTGCCGTCATGCAGATGGCGCCGCGCCAGGGCGCGCTCGATCCGCTCCTGCTGCCCGCCGAGCCAGTCGAGCGCGGCGTAGATCTCCGCCTCGCGGATCGCCCCGAGGCCGAGTTCGTGGCCGAGGCTCGAAGTCGCCGTCTCCTCCGACAGCGCGCGCAGCGTGGCGAGCTTGGAGCCCGGCGCGATCACCCGGCTGGCGATCAGGGCCAGCGCCAGATCCCGCTCGCGCGACGCCGAGCGGTCGAGCAGGCGCACCAGGTCGAGACGCCGCAGGGTCGCCAGGACGGCCGAGACATGGCCATGCGGGAGGGCGCGGCGGATCTCCAGCGCCTCCTCCGGCCGCCCGACCACGGTGCCGCCGTCCAGCAGGACGCGCAGCCCGTCGATCAGCGGCGGTGGCAGCGCACTGAGGTTGGCGAGGGTCCGCTTGCGGACGCGCTTGCCCTCCCGGTAGCTCTCCCGCAGGAGGACCGCCGGCGCCGAGCGACCGTTCGGGACCACGTCGATGAACATCGATGGGACGGAATCACAGCGGCACGCCGCTGGCAAGCCCAGCGTATGGACACATTCCGCCAGCCAGTTTCCGACAAAGCCCGCCGTTCACCTAGCTTTCCTGGCTTCGGTAAGTACAAATTTCGGGCTAGCGGTGAGAATCCAACGCTTGGTGCCCACGCCTGACGGCGGCGATGATGGTGTCTGGGTTTTTGGTCCAGCGGAATGGCTTTGGAGTGGCGTTGGCTTCGGCGACGAAGCGGTTGATGGCGGCCTGGAGCGAGACGAGGGAGTGGAAGACGCCACGCTTCAGGCGGCGCTTGGTGAGCTTGGCGAAGAAGCCCTCGACGGCGTTGAGCCAGGAAGCGGAGGTCGGCGTGAAGTGGAAGGTCCAGCGCGGATGGCGGGCGAGCCACT
>CAYORU010000081.1:0-2554 GCA_964406445.1 uncultured Steroidobacteraceae bacterium | reverse complement strand
TGTAAATAGGCGTCGAACCGGGACCCCATATCGGCGTGCAATAGGGACCCCCTTTGCGGGTTGGGGGGCGGTTGTCCCGGTAGTCCATAGGAGGGACCCACGGCCGGCGCCGCGCGCCCCCCTCAAGCGCTGGCGGTGCCGGCCGTGGGAGGTTCCTGTGGACCCACCGGGTCAACCGCCGGGTGGGGGGTCTGGGGGGAGGGTTTTAGCTCCGGTTTCTGAGCCGCCAGCTGTCGTTGCCAGTCTCGACGATGTCGCAGTGATGGGTGATGCGGTCGAGCAGCGCGGCCGTCATCTTGGGGTCGCCGAAGACGGTCGGCCATTCACCGAACGCCAGGTTCGTGGTGATGATCACCGAGGTGCGCTCGTAGAGCTTGCTGACGAGGTGGAACAGCAACTGGCCGCCCGAGCGGGCGAACGGCAGATAGCCGAGCTCATCGAGCACGACGAGGTCGAGGCGGGAGAGCTGGGCCGCAAGCGTACCGGCCTTGCCGAGGCGGCTCTCTTCCTCGAGCCGGTTCACCAGATCCACGGTGTTGAAGTAGCGGCCGCGGGCGCCGGCACGCACGACGCTGGCGGTGATTGCGATCGCCAGGTGAGTCTTCCCAGTCCCGGTGCCGCCGACCAGGACGATGTTGCGCTGGCCGGGCAGGAACGAGCCGGCATGTAGCGAGCGCACCAGTTGTTCGTCGATCAGCGTCCCCTCGAACACGAACGCATCGATGTCCTTCACCGCCGGCAGCCTGGCCGCGGTCATGCGATAGCGGATCGATGCCGCATGGCGATGGGCAGCCTCAGCGCGCAGCAGATCGGTCAGGATCTCCATGGCGGTGCGCTTGCGCTGGATGCCGGTGGTGACCGCCTCGTCGAAGGCGCCAGCCATGCCCTTGAGGCCCAGGCCGCTCATGGCGGCGATCATCTCATGCCGCTGCACGGGCGCCTCGCAGCAGGTCGTAGCGAGCACAGTCCGCGGCCGGCGGGCGGCTGAGCGCCAGCGCTTCGGACGTGGCGATGGTCGGTGGCCGGGGCGGCTCACGACGCCGTGCCAGGATATTGAGGATCACGTCATCGCTGGCAGCACCGGCGGCCAGCGCCTCGCGGATCGCGGCCTCGACCGCTTCGAGCCCGTCGGTCAGCACGGCAGAGAGCACGCGCACGAACCGGCGGTCGGCTTCATCGCCCGTCCCCAGCTTGCGCCTGAGCCGCGCCAGTGCCGGTGGCAGATCCCAGTCCTGGAACGGTGCCCCGTTCCTCAAGGCGCCCGGCTTCTTGGCCAGCACTGGCAGGTAATGCCAGGGATCAAGGATCATCCGATCCCGGCCGAAGAAGCGGGGATGCTCGGCGACCACCTCGTCGTCCAGGCGCACCACGATCCGGTCGGCGTAGGCGCGCACCTGCACCGCGCGTCGGGCCGCCTTGGCCATGACCGAGTAGCGGTTGCGGTCGAAGCTTATCAGGCAGGTGCCGGTCACCGCGTGCGGCGTCTCGTGGAAGCCATCGAACGGCGCCAGCATCACCTGGAGCGACGGGCGCTCGGCGTCCCATGCCTCGGCGATGGTCAGCTCGCGCTGATCGGGATGAGGATGCAGCGCTGCCCAGCGGCGGCACTCAGCCTCCAGCCACCCATTCAGCTCCTCCAGGCTCGCAAAGCGCAGCCGGGGCTGGAAGAACCGGCCCCGGATCGTCTGCACCTGGTGCTCGACCTGGCCCTTCTCCCAACCGGCCGCCGGCGAACAGGCGACGGGCTCGATCATGTAGTGGTCGGCCATGATCAGGAACCGGCGGTTGAAGACCCGCTCCTTGCCCGTGAACACCGTCGTCACCGCGGTCTTCATGTTGTCATAGATCCCCCGCGTCGGCACGCCGCCGAAGAAGGCGAACGCCCGCGCGTGGGCATCGAAGACCATCTCCTGCGTCTCGCGAGGATAGGCCCGCACGAACACCGCCCGCGATGCGCAAAGCCGCATATGCGCGACCTTCACGCGCATCGGCTTGCCAGCGATCTCCACATCCTCGTGGCTCCAGTCGAACTGGTATGCCTCGCCGGGCCGGAACATCAGCGGGATGAACGCCGCTGCGCCGTCGCCCGCATCCTTGCGCCGGTTATCCAGCCAGCGCTTCGCATAGCGCCTCACTGCATCGTAGGAGCCGTCGAACCCCTCGCGCAGCAGCAGGTCATGGATCCGCGTCATCCGCAGCCGCTCGCGCCGGGGCCGTGCCTCGTTCTCCGTCAGCAGAGTGTCTAGGCGCTCCTGGAACGGGCCGATCCGGGGAAGCGGCTGCACTGACCGCCGATAAGCAAAGCCCGCCTCCGGAGCGCGGATCGCCTTCCTCACCACCTTGCGCGACACCCGCAGGTCTCGCGCGATCGCCTTGATCGACTTACCATCGGCGTGCTCGCGCCGGATCCTTACCACCGTCTCCAAAATCAACATCCCGATCCCGCCGCTTGGCTACAACCAAGCCGACGCACCTAAACCATCGAGATGGGGGTCCCTTTTAGACGCCGATCACCCCCATAACGGGGTTCTTTTTGCACGCCGATCCACAAGCA
>CAYORU010000080.1:0-2581 GCA_964406445.1 uncultured Steroidobacteraceae bacterium | reverse complement strand
AACGTCGTGCCGATGATCGACATTATGCTCGTGCTGCTGATCATCTTTATGATTATGCAGCCGATGATGCGGAAGGCGGTGGATCTGCAGTTGCCGGATCCCACGCCGGCGGTCGTGACGGCCAATCAGGCGTCGGACCAGATCGTGCTCGAGGTGCTGGCGGACGGCAGCTTCGCGCTGAACAAGGAGCCGCTGACGAAGGAGCGGCTCGGGACGCGGCTGGTCGAGGTGTACCAGAACCGGCCGGACAAAATTATGTTCGTGAAGGGCGATCCGGCCGTGAAGTACCAGGACGTGATCTACGCGATGGACGTGGCCCGTGGCTCCGGGGTAAAGGTCATCGGCATCCCGCCGAAGGACACCCAGTAAGCGCGGCATCGGTGGTGGATACGGCGGGCGAACCTTTCGAGGATCGCCCGCCGTATTAGTTATGTAGGGGCCTGCCCGCGAACGCGGGGCGGCCGCTGACCATTTCCCGACTCGTGAACGCCTCTTCTTCCTTGCCTGGCCCGCTGAAACCGCGCCGGCCGCTCCGACCCCTGTATGGGATCCCGGATGCGGAGCCGCGCGGGCGCACTGGCGTGCTGGTGTCCGCCCTCTTTCACGCCGCGATTCTGACGGCGCTGCTGCTCCCGCCGCTGGTGGCGCGGCAGCTGGTCGCCCCCGACGCCCAGGGTGCGGGCGGTGCCGGCCCAGCCGGAGGCGGCGGTGGCGGTACCAGCGGCTCCGGCGGTGCGGTGCAGACGGAGCGCGTGCGCTTCCTGCATTTCAGCGCGCCCGCCGCCGCGGCGCCCCCGCCCCCGGTTGCGACGCCCACGCCCACTCCGACGCCCCCGCCGCCACCGGAGCCGACCCCCGAGACGCCCCAGCAGGCGCCGGTGCCTGAGGCGCCGGCGCCTGCCGCGGCTCCGACAATCGCGACCACGGGGAACGGCGGTGGCACGGGCAATGACGGCTCCGGAGGCAACGGTCCTGGCAGCGGCGGCGGCGTGGGGAGCGGGGTGGGCACGGGCCGAGGGTCGGGCACAGGACCGGGCACCGGCGGCGGCAACGACACGATCTTCCCGCCGACGGTCACCAACCTCGCCATCCTGCCGATTCCCGTGCCGAACCGCGTTCGTCCGTACAAGCTCGTCGCGCAGTTCGAGGTGGACGAGCGCGGCAACGCGCGGCTGCTGGGCTTCAATCCCTCCCGCGACTCCGGCTACAATCGGAAGATTCGCGAGATGCTGCTCGAAGTACGGTTCCGGCCCGCCACGCGGGCCGACGGGACCGCGGTCAAAGACACCGCGTTCATCACGGCCGAGGCGCCGTAAAAAGACTGGTCACACGCCGCTGGCCCGGGTAGCTTAACGGGTCGCCGCCGAGGGCGATGCAGGGCTCGTCCATCCCCCCAGCCGCACGCTATGAAGTCGCTCTGGGCACGAAAGCCCATCGCCGAGCTCGCGCCCGAGGACGCTTCGGGCAGCGGGATGAAGAGAACCCTCGGCACCAAAGACCTCATCGGATTGTCCATCGGCGCTGTCATTGGCGCCGGCATCTTCTCGACACTGGGCACGGCTGCGGCTGGCGAACTCAACGCCGCCGGCGAAGTGGTGCGCTACGGCGCGGGCCCGGCCCTTGTCCTCTCATTCATCTTGCTGGGCGCCGTGTGTGCGCTCGCGGCGCTCTGCTACGCCGAACTCGCGGCAATGATTCCGCAGGCGGGGTCGGCCTATGCCTACAGCTACGCCTCGCTGGGCGAGCTGGTCGCGTGGATCATCGGCTGGGATCTGATCCTCGAGTACGCGGTGGGCAACGTCGCCGTGGCCATCGCGTGGGGCGGGTACTTCGAGTCGCTGGTATCGCCGTGGTTCGACATCCCGGGCTGGCTCACCCACGGCTACTTCCAGGCCAAGGCCAGCGCCGACCCTGCCGTGCAGGCGCTGTTCGAGACAGCGCCACGATTGGCGGGCATTCCGATCCTCGTAAACTTGCCGGCGTTCCTGATCGTGATGGCGATTACGTGGTTGCTCGTGATCGGTGTGCGCGAGAGCACGCGGGTGAACAACTGGATGGTGCTGCTGAAGCTGGCGGTGCTCGCGCTGTTCGTGATCGTGGGCTCGATGCACATCAATCCGGACAACTACACGCCGTTTGCGCCGAACGGCTTCCGCGGCATTCATCAGGGCGCGGCAATCGTGTTCTTCGCCTACATCGGCTTCGATGCCATCTCGACTGCGGCCGAGGAGACGAAGGATCCGCAGCGCACGATGCCGCGCGGCATCCTGATCGGGTTGGCCATCTGCACGCTGATTTATGTGATTGTCGGCGCGGTGGCGACGGGCCTCGTCCCGTACGAGCAGCTGAAGAGCTCGGATCCACTGGCCCACGCGTTTGAGGTGGCGGGGCTGACGCAGTTCTCGTGGATCATCGCTGCGGGCGCGGTGATCTCGATGTCGGCGGTGCTGCTGGTATTTCAGTACGGTCAGCCGCGGATCTTCTTCGCGATGGCGCGTGACGGGCTGCTGCCGAAGGCGGCGGCCCGTCTGCACAAGAAGTACCGCACGCCGCACGTGACGACGATCATCACCGGCGTGCT
>CAYORU010000079.1:0-2655 GCA_964406445.1 uncultured Steroidobacteraceae bacterium | reverse complement strand
ACGATGCCCTTGCCGCGGACGTAGATCAGCGTGTTGGCGGTGCCGAGGTCGATCGACACGTCGCTGGAGAAGTATCCCCGGAGGCTCTTGAACATGGTCGGTGGGGCTGGCTTTGGGGTTGGCGTGAAGGGCCGGGCAGTGTAGCCCCGGGCAGGACTTTCCACAAGCCGACGTGTATGATTACACGGCGTTTTTTCCCCCATTTGCCCGCCGGAGTTCACGTGACGCTCACCCGCCGCGACGTGGAGAACATCGCGAATCTCGCCCGTCTTCGCATCACCGAGGACGAGATGACGGCCTACGTCGGAAGCCTCTCGCGGATCATCGGCTTCGTCGAGCAGCTCGGCGGGGCCGACACGGCCGAGGTGGCGCCGCTGGCGCACCCGCTGGAGGACCAGGTGCAGCGGCTGCGCGAGGACGCGGTCACCGAGTCCGACCGACGCGACGACTACCAGCGCAACGCGCCGCAGGTCGAGGCGGGCCTCTACCTCGTGCCCAAGGTGATCGAGTGAGCCTGCACCTGCGGTCCGTCGCCGCCCTGTCGCGGGGCCTCGCCGCGCGCGAGTACTCGAGCGTCGAGCTGGCGCGGCATTTCCTCGCGCGCATCGAGCGCGGCAACGCGCGGCTCAACGCCTTCGTCACCGTCTGCCCCGAGCGCGCGATCGCGGAGGCGGTGCGTGCCGACGCGCGCATCGCCGCCGGCGACGCGGGCCCCCTGACGGGGATCCCGCTGGCGCACAAGGACATCTTCTGCACCGAGGGCCTGCTGACGACCTGCGGCTCGCGGATGCTGGCGAACTTCGAGTCGCCCTACGACGCGACGGTCGTGGCGCGGCTCGCCGCGGCCGGCATGGTGACGCTCGGCAAGGCGAACATGGACGAGTTCGCGATGGGCTCCTCGAACGAGACGAGTTTCTTCGGGCCGGTGCGCAACCCCTGGAACGAGGCCTGCGTCCCCGGCGGCTCCTCGGGTGGCTCGGCCGCGGCGGTCGCCGCGCGCCTCGCGCCGGTCGCGACCGGCACCGACACCGGCGGCTCGATCCGCCAGCCGGCGGCGCTGACCGGCCTGACCGGCATCAAGCCGACCTACGGGCGCGTTTCTCGCTACGGCATGATCGCCTTCGCCTCGAGCCTCGACCAGGGCGGCGTGCTGGCGCTGTCCGCCGAGGACGCGGCGCTCGTGCTTCAGGCGATGGCGGGCTTCGACGAGCGCGACTCGACCAGCGTGGATGCGCCGGTGCCGGACTACGGCGCGGAGCTCGAGCGGCCCGTGCGCGGCCTGAAAGTCGGCGTGATCCGCGAGTTCTTCGCCGAGGGACTGGAGCCGCGGACGGGCGCGGCGGTGCAGGCCGCGCTCGACGTCTACCGCCGCCTCGGCGCGGAACTGGTCGAGGTCAGCCTGCCGAACCTCGCCCTGTCGGTGCCGACCTACTACGTGGTGGCGCCGGCCGAGTGCTCCTCCAACCTCTCGCGCTTCGACGGCGTGCGCTATGGCTACCGCTGCGACAGCCCGCGCGACCTCCTCGACCTCTACACCCGCTCGCGCGGCGAGGGCTTCGGCGCCGAGGTCAAGCGCCGCATCATGACCGGCACCTACGTGCTCTCGGCCGGCTACTACGACGCCTACTACCTCAAGGCGCAGAAGGTCCGGAGCCTGATCAACGAGGACTTCCGCCGGGCCTTCGCCGAGGTGGACGTGCTGATCGGCCCGACCGCGCCGACGCCCGCCTTCGAGCTCGGCGCCAAGACCGACGACCCGATCACCATGTACCTCAACGACATCTACACCATCGGCGCCAACCTCGCCGGACTGCCGGCCCTGTCGGCGCCTTGCGGGCTGGTGGACGGCCTGCCCGTGGGCCTGCAGGTCATCGGCCCGCACTTCGCCGAGTCGCGCGTGCTCGCCGTGGCGCACGCCTACCAGCGCGAGACCGACTGGCACCTCAAGCTGCCGGCGGGCTGGGAGTAAGGCCATGGCGATCGAGTGGGAAGTCGTCATCGGTCTCGAGATCCACGCGCAGCTCGCCACGCGCAGCAAGATCTTCTCCGGCTCCTCCACCGCCTTCGGCGCCGCGCCGAACGTGCAGGCCAATCTCGTCGACCTCGGCTATCCCGGCGTGCTGCCGGTGCTGAACCGCGAGGCCGTGCGCATGGCGGTCAAGTTCGGGCTCGCCACCGGCGCGCGCGTCGCGCGCCGCTCGGTGTTCGCGCGCAAGAACTACTTCTACCCGGACCTGCCGAAGGGCTACCAGATCAGCCAGTACGAGCGGCCGATCGTCGAGGACGGCGAGGTCGAGGTGCTGATGGAGGACGGGACGAAGAAGACCGTCGGCATCACCCGCGCGCACCTCGAGGAGGACGCGGGCAAGTCGCTGCACGAGGGGCTGAAGAACGCCTCCGGCATCGACCTGAACCGCGCCGGCACGCCGCTGCTCGAGATCGTCTCCGAGCCCGACATGCGCAGCTCGGCCGAGGCCGCGGCCTACGCGAAGGCGCTGCATGCGCTGGTGGTCTGGCTCGGCATCTGCGACGGCAACATGCAGGAAGGCTCGTTCCGCTGCGACGCGAACGTCTCGGTGCGGCGCCCCGGTGCGCCGTTCGGCACGCGGCGCGAGATCAAGAACCTGAACAGCTTCAAGTTCATGCAGCAGGCGA
>CAYORU010000078.1:0-2752 GCA_964406445.1 uncultured Steroidobacteraceae bacterium | reverse complement strand
CACGGCTCACGGCTCACGGCTCACGGCTCACGGCTCACGGCTCACGGCTCACGGCCTGGCCCGCTCCGCTAGAATCAGGCACTCGCTCCCGGAGTCCGCCCGCATGCCCCTGTCCATCGTCGTCCTGGCCGCCGGCCAGGGCAAGCGCATGAAGAGCGACCTGCCGAAGGTCTTGCAGCCGCTCGCCGGCCGGCCGCTGCTCGGCCACGTGCTCGACACCGCCGGAGAGCTCGGCCCGGCGGCGATCCACGTGGTCTACGGACACGGCGGCGAGCAGGTCCGCGCGGCCTTCGCCGGCGTGCCGGTGCAATGGGCGCTGCAGGCCGAGCAGCACGGCACCGGCCACGCCGTGATGCAGGCGATGCCGGCGATCCCGGACGAGCACACGGTGCTCGTCCTCTACGGCGACGTGCCGCTCACGCGCCCGGCCACGCTGCGGGCGCTGCTCGAGCGTGCCGGCGAAACGACGCTCGCGATCCTCTCGGTGCAGCTCGAGGATCCGACGGGCTACGGGCGCGTGCTGCGCGACAACGCCGGCAACGTATACCGGATCGTCGAGCAGAAGGACGCCACCCGCCGCGAACAGGCGGTGCGCGAGGCGAACACCGGGATCCTCGCGGCGCCGGCCGCCGCGCTGCGGCGCTGGCTCGCGGCGCTCAAGAACGACAACGCGCAGGGCGAGTACTACCTCACCGACGTCGTCACCATGGCCGTGAAGGAGGGCCTCGCGGTCGAGGCGGTGGCGGCGCCCGCGGCCGCGGAGGTGCTCGGCGTGAACGACCGCCTGCAGCTGGCCACGCTCGAGGCCGAGCACCGCCGGCAGCGCGCCACCGAGCTGATGGTCGCGGGCGTCACGCTCGCCGACCCGGCGCGGCTCGATGTGCGCGGCAGGGTCGAACACGGCCGCGACGTCTTCCTCGACGCGAACGTCCTGCTCGAAGGCGCCGTCCGGCTCGGGCACCGCGTGCGGATCGGCCCGAACGTCGTGTTGCGCGACTGCGAGGTCGGCGACGACACGGTCATCCACCCGAACTGCGTGCTCGAGAAGAGCGTCGTCGGGCGCGACTGCAGCGTCGGTCCGTTCGCGCGGCTGCGGCCGGGCAACCGCGTCGCGGATGGCGCCCACATCGGCAATTTCGTCGAGCTCAAGAACACCCAGCTCGGCGCGGGCAGCAAGGCGAACCACCTCGCCTACCTCGGCGACTCGGTGATCGGAGGCAAGGTCAACGTCGGCGCCGGCACCATCACCTGCAACTACGACGGCGCCAACAAGCACCGCACCACCATCGAGGACGGCGCCTTCATCGGCTCCGGGACGATGCTGGTGGCCCCGGTGACGGTGGGCGCCGGGTCGACGATCGGGGCGGGCTCGACCATCACCAAGGACGCGCCGCCGGGCAAGCTGACCCTCGAGCGCAGCAAGCAGCTGACCGTCGACGGCTGGAAGAAGCCGGTCAAGGCGCCCGGCTGAGCCGTCCGCGGGTCGGATTCTGTGAAATCCCCCGCGGTCCGGCCCGACGGGCTCCGCGGTAGAATGCGTCCTCGGCCGGTCCCTCCCCGGCCAGTGAAGGACGAGCATGTGCGGCATCGTCGGTGCGGTCGCTGACCGCGACATCGTCCCGGTCCTCATCGAAGGCCTGAAGCGCCTCGAGTACCGAGGCTACGACTCGGCCGGAGTGGCCGTGATGAACGGCAGCGGCCACCTGCGCCGGCTGCGCACGGTCGGCAAGGTCAAGAAGCTCTGCGACGCCCTCGACGGCGACCCGGCGCACGGCAACCTCGGCATCGCGCACACCCGCTGGGCGACGCACGGCGTGCCGAGCGAGCGCAACGCCCACCCGCACATCTCGCGCGACGGCGTGGCGATCGTGCACAACGGCATCATCGAGAACCACGAGTCGTTGCGCGCGGACCTCGCGGCGCGCGGCTACGAGTTCACCTCCGAGACCGACACCGAGGTGATCGCGCATCGCGTCCACCTGCACCTGCAGGCGACGCCCGACCTGTTCCAGGCCGTGCAGGCCACCGTGCGCGAACTGCACGGCGCCTACGCGCTCGCGGTCGTCTCGGAAAAGGATCCGGACACCATCGTGCTCGCCCGCGCCGGCTGCCCGGTCGTGATCGGGCTCGGCGAGGACGAGAACTTCGTCGCCTCCGACGTCTCGGCGCTGCTGCCGGTGACCCGGCGCTTCATGTTCCTGGAGGAAGGCGACGTCGCCGCGATCCACCGCCGCAGCGTGCAGGTCGTCGACGCCGCGGGCATCCCCGCCGAGCGGCCGGTCCGCGAGAGCGAGCTCGACGCGGACGCGGTCGAGCGCGGCGAGTTCCCGCACTACATGCTGAAGGAGATCCACGAGCAGCCGCGCGCCGTCGCGCAGACGCTCGAGGAGCGCGTCGCCGGCGGCAAGCTGCTCGAAGCCGCCTTCGGCCCCGCTGCGATGGACGTGCTGAAGCAGACGGAGGCGGTGCAGATCGTCGCCTGCGGCACCAGCTTCCACGCCGGCTCGGTGGCGCGCTACTTCATCGAACAGATCGCCAAGCTGCCCTGCTGGGTCGACATCGCGAGCGAGTTCCGCTACCGCCAGCCGGTGGTTCCGAAGAACACGCTGTTCGTCAGCATCTCGCAGTCGGGCGAGACCGCCGACACCCTCGCGGCGCTCAGGCTCGCCAAGCAGGAGGGTTACCTGTCGGCGCTGGCGATCTGCAACGCGCCGGAGAGCTCGCTGGTGCGCGAGTCCGAGCTCGTGATGCT
>CAYORU010000077.1:0-2840 GCA_964406445.1 uncultured Steroidobacteraceae bacterium | reverse complement strand
GGAACTCCAGGGGACATTCCCTTGGAGTTTTCCTGAGAATTAGGCGCAATCGTTCGCAGACTGGAAAACTCCAAGGGAATGTCCCCTGGAGTTTCTAGCCGGTCGTCAGGAGCAGCAGCGTGCCCTCCGGGGCCACCAGCAGGGCGTTCTCGCGCGGGTCCAGCGCGCGGGGCAGGTCGCGCGCGAACGCGACCCCGGCGTCGGCCAGCGCGCGGATGCGCTCCGCCATGTCGGGCTCCTTGAATACCAGCGCCGGCCCCCGCAGGCTGCCTCGCGTCAGGAGTCCGACGTCGAGCGAGTCGCTGGTGAGTCCGACGTGGGGCCAGGGCGTCTCCGTGACCTCGGCTGCGACGAAGCCGAGCTGTTCCCACCAGCGCGCCGACGCCTGAAGGTCGCGCGCCGGCAGCGCGAACTCCTCGAACCATCCCAGGCGCGACGTTTCGTGGGACTGCCGCTCGGTCGGCGAGAAGGTGCGCGCCTCGAGCAGCGTGATCATCTGCCCGTCGGGGTCGGTGAAGCCTGCCTCATTGAAGACGTCGGCGCCGACGCGGCGGAAGGCCAGCTCGATGCCCAGCGCCTCGAGGCGCTCCAGATTTGCCTGCAGGTCCGGCTGCACGAAGGTCAGCGAGGGCGACGGGAACTCGTAGGCATGCAGGCCGACGAAAACCCGGCCATCGGTGACCACCGCGTAGGGATGGCTCCAGGTGTCGCCCACCGCCGCCTGCGTGAAGCCGAGGCTTTCGTAGAAGGCGAGCGACTCGAGCGGGTCGGCGGCGTGAACGCTGACTTCGAGGAAGCGGCCGAGCATGCGGGGGACCAGGTGAAGGCATCGACGCCGCGGCCATCATAGCCGCGGGCCGCGCGGTCCGTTCAGCCGTCCGTCGGCCGACGGGCGTGATCTTGCGGAAGCGCGTAGAGCGAGACCCACGCCGCGACCGAGACGGCCAGGCAGAAGACATAAATCGGCACGGGGCTCGAGGTCGGGAACAGGGCCATGACCTGGACGGCGGTGGCGCCGATCAGCTGCTGGGAGAAGCCGAGCATGCTGGAGGCCGCGCCGGCCGTGCGGGGCGCAAGCGCGACGGCGCTGGCATTGAGGTTCGGCAACGCCAGTCCCTGGGCGGCGCTCAGGACCGCGAACGGCAGGAAGATCGCCGCCGGATGCCAGAAGCCGGCGAGCACGAGCCCCAGCCCGACCGCCGCCGACACGAGCTGCAGCGTGGTGCCGGCGACGATCAGGCGGCGCAGCCCGACCCGGGTCGCGGTGCGCGTCACCCACCAGTTGCCCAGGAAGTAGCCCAACGCGATCAGCAGGTACCAGAGCCCGTATTCGGTCGCGCTATGGCCGAGCTGGATCATCACGTAGGGCGCGATCGAGATGAAGGCGAGGAAGATCGCGTAAATGACCCCGGCCTGGACGGTGAAGCCGAGGAACGCCCGGCGTCGCAGCAGGCCGAAGCTCTCGCGGAGCAGGCCGGCGATCGTCGCCGACCGCTCGTGGTCGGAACGCGTCTCGGGCAGGTGCCGCCACGCGAGGAACAGGACCACGGCGTTGGTCACCAGCACCACGGCGAAGAGCGCGTGCCAGCCCCAGGCGTCGGTGACCGCGCCGCCGACCAGCGGCGCGACGGTCGGGCCGATCACCATGACCATGGTGAGGTAGGCGAGCATCCGCGCCATCTTCTCGCGGGCGTAGAGGTCGCCCAGCATCGCGCGGGCGACCACGAGGCCGGCGGCCGAGCCGAAGGACTGGATGGCGCGGCCGGCGAGCAGCACCTCGAGCGTCGGGGCGAGCATGCACAACAGGCTGCCGAGCGCGAACACGCCGAGGCCCGACATGATCACCGGCCGGCGCCCGTGGCGGTCCGAGAGCGGCCCGTAGACCAGGATGCCCACCGCGAAGCTGAGCAGCGCCGCGCTCACGGTCGTGTTCATCTCGGGCACCGAGGCGCCGAAGTAGGCCTGCACCACCGGCAGGGCCGGCAGGTAGACGTTCATGGCGAACGGGCCCGAGGCCGCGATCGCGGCGAGCAGGACGATCAGCGGGCGGTCGGCGAGGCGGCGCGGCGCGGACGGGCCGTCTGCGGTCACTGCACCCCGCCGACGCAGACGTACTTGATCTCGGTGAAGTCGAGCAGGCCGTACTTCGAGCCCTCCCGGCCCGTGCCGGACTCCTTCACGCCGCCGAAGGGCGCGACCTCGGTCGAGATCAAGCCGGTGTTCAAGCCGACGATGCCGTACTCCAGGCCCTCGGACACGCGCCAGGCGCGGGCGAGGTCGCGCGTATAGAAGTAGCAGGCCAGGCCGAACTCGGTGTCGTTGGCCATGGCGAGCGCCTCGGCCTCGGTCTCGAAGCGGAACAGCGGCGCGACCGGCCCGAAGGTCTCCTCGCGCGCCACCTTCATCGCCGGCGTCACGTGGGTGAGCACGGTCGGCTCGTAGAACGTGCCGCCGAGGCGGTGGCGGCGGCCGCCGGTGGCGAGCTTCGCGCCCTTGGAGACCGCGTCGGCGACGTGCTCCTCGACCTTGGCCAGCGCCGATGCGTCGATCAGCGGGCCCTGGTCGGTCGCGCCCTTGAGGCCGTCGCCGACGGCGAGCTTCTTCACGGCCTCGACCAGCTTGGCTGCGAAGGCGTCATAGACGCCGGCCTGCACCAGCAGCCGGTTGGCGCAGACGCAGGTCTGGCCGGTGTTGCGGTACTTGCTCGCGATCGCGCCCGTGACCGCGGCGTCGAGGTCGGCGTCGTCGAAGACGATGAAGGGCGCGTTGCCGCCGAGCTCGAGCGAGACCTTCTTGAGCGTGCCGGCGCACTGCGCCATCAGCATCTTGCCGATCTCGGT
>CAYORU010000076.1:0-2895 GCA_964406445.1 uncultured Steroidobacteraceae bacterium | reverse complement strand
GCCCTCGCCCGAATCGGCGACCACCGGCGCGAGCGCGTCGAGGCGGCTGTCCTGCGCGAGGAACTCCGCGACCAGGTCGAGCAGCCAGGAGCGGATCACGGTGCCGTGGCGCCAGGCCTCGGCGATGGCCGCGACGTCCAGCTCCAGGTCGCGCTTCGCCGCGAGCAGCGCCAGGCCCTCGGCGTAGGCCTGCATCAGGCCGTACTCGATGCCGTTGTGGACCATCTTGGTGAAGTGGCCGGCGCCGGCCGGGCCGCAGCGCAGCCAGCCCGACTCCGGCGTGGGCGCGAGCGCGCGCGCCAGCGGCTCGACTCCGCGGACCGCCTCGACGGTGCCGCCGAGCATCAGGCCATAGCCGTTCTCGAGTCCCCAGACGCCGCCTGACACGCCTGCGTCGACGTGCCGCAGGCCGCGTTCGGCGAGCATGTCGGCGCGCCGCATGGAATCGCGGTAGTAGGCGTTCGCGCCGTCGACGATGGTGTCGCCGGACTCGAGCAGCGGCACGAGCGCCGCCACCGTCTGCTCGGTCGCCGCGCCCGCCGGCAGCATCATCCAGACCACCCTCGGCGGCGGCAGCGCCGCGACCAGCGCGGCGAGCGTCGCCACCGGCGTGACGCCGGGCTCGGCGGCGAGTGCGGCGCGCGCATCCTCCGAGCGGTCCCAGGCGGCCATCCCGATGCCGCCGCGCGCCAGCCGTCGCGCCATGTTGCCGCCCATGCGGCCCAGTCCCACCATCCCTGCACGCATCGGAGTCTCCTGCGGCCGTCGACTCCGCGATCCTACATGCGGCGGCGCCCGCGGCGGGCGCCGCCGCGTCCGGTCACTGCGCCGCGACGACGGCCGCGGCGGGCGGCAGAGGGTCGGGCACCCGGTTCCTGATCGCGGGGATCGTCCGCAGGTAGGCGTAGATCGCGGCGAGGTCCTCGTCGGTCATGTGCCGGTACATGGGGTAGGGCATCGGCGGCAGGATCGGCCGGCCGCGGCCCATGTGGCGCCCGGTGCGGATCGCCTCCCGGAAGTTCTCGAGCGTCCACTTGCCGAGGCCGGTCTCGCGATCCGGCGTGAGGTTGGCGGTGAAGCTCGTGCCCCAGGGACCGGCCCAGGCCGTGTTCGTGGCCGCGATCGTCGCGATCCACGGGCCGTCGGGCAGGCGCGGCGCCGGCGGCAGCCTGTCCTGCTCGGGATGGCCGGACAGCGCCCGGCTCATGTCCGGCTCGGGCCCCTCGGCGCCCATCTTCCAGGGCGTGTGGCAGTCGTGGCAGCCGGAAGTCGTGACGAGATAGCGGCCGCGCTCGACCATGGCCGAGGGAGCGGGCGCGTGAGCGCCTTCCGCCGCGGCGAGCGGCGTGACGAACGTCGTGAACAGCGCCGCGGCCAGCGCCGCGGCGAGCACCGGTCGTTTCGAGAGACTCTTCATGGACGGTTCTCCTTTGCGAGGCGGGTGGGATCCGCAAGGCCGCGTTCGACGAGGTCGATGGCCTCGTGGTCGGCGAGCTGAACCCCGGCCGGGGGCATGCGGACATAGGGATTGGTGGAGCGCAGCCGCTCGAGCATCCGCGTGACCGGCAGCGGCTGCGGCGGCGGCGCGCCGTCGACGCTGCGGGCGAGCGACAGCCCGAGGCTCGACAGCGGCCCGCGCCCGTTGTGGCAGTGGCCGCAGTTGCCGTGCAGCCAGCCGAGCGCGGCGCGCGCCGCGGGCGTGGCCGCGGCGATGCGCGGCGGCGTGCGCAGCGCCGTGGCGGGCAGCCCCTCGAGCCAGCCGCGCGCGGCGATCTCCGGCAGCAGGCTGCCCGGCGGGGCAGGCGTCGCATGCGGCGCGAGGGGATCGCGGTCGGACGACAGCTGCAGCGCGCTGAAGCCGAGCACCGGCGTGGGGCCTGCCTCGTGGCAGGCGACGCAGTCCTCGGTCGAGGGCACGCGGTAGCGGCCGCCGGGCATTCCTTCGACGTCCTCGAGGGTCACGCCGGCCGGCGGCGCGAGCGTGGCCGTCGTCCCGGCCTCGTCCCAGACGTAGGCTGCGTAGCGCCAGCGGCCGTCCGCGGCGCGCTCGATCAGGCGGGTCTCGAGCCGGCGGCCGGCGCTGAACTCCTTCCACAGCCGGGTGCCGACCGGGAAGCGCCAGGCGTCGGGCTCGCTGGCGTCGATCACGCCGCCGGCGGGCAGCGAGATCCAGCGGCGCTTGGTCGCGCCGTCCGTCCACAGCGGATACTGGGGCGAGAACTCGACGACGTCCGCTGCGAGCCCGCCGTCGGCGGCGAGCAGGCCCGTGTCCCGCAGTTCCTGCGGCAGCGGCGCGACCGGGCCCTGCACCGCGGCGGCGCCACACGCGACCAGCACCGCGAGCAGCGCGCGCACCGCCGCCCGGCGGCGGTCCGGCGGCGGCAGCTTGGCGGGTGGCGGCAAGGTCGGCATCTCGGCTCCCGGCGTGTCCTGTTGTCAGGAGACGCGCAGGGTGCCGCCGCCGCGTCGGCCGGGCATCGCCCAAAGGAGCCATGGCCCGCGGGCCGGGCCGGCGCGTCGGTCAATCCGGATGTGCCCGGTGCCAGGCGGCCGCCTGCCCGCGGGAATCGACGCCTAGCTTGTCGAGGATGTTCGCCACATGGCGCTTGACCGTGTGCGGGCTGAGCTCGAGCACCCGCGCGATGTGCTTGTTGCTCTCGCCGGCAGCGATCAACGCCAGGACCTCGCGTTCACGCGGGCTGAGTCGGCCGCCCGGGCCGGCTGCCGCACGGCCGGCGGCCGGCGCTGCCTCGGCGGAAGCCTGCCCGGCCTGCGCGATGCGCGACCAGCCAAGGAGCAACTCGGCGTCCGTCGCGGCGAACGGCGCGCGCGCCGCGCCGGCGGCGAGTTCCGCCAGCGCGTCGGTGGCGAGCAGCGCGCCGCCCGGCCCGCCCT
>CAYORU010000075.1:0-3415 GCA_964406445.1 uncultured Steroidobacteraceae bacterium | reverse complement strand
TCGATCGCCATGTACTCGGTGGTCGTGAAGCAGTCGTGCGTCTCGATGCCGTCGAGCGCCTCCGGACCGGGAATGCCGGCGCGGCGCCAGGCGTCGGTGATCGTGCGGCGCACCCACGGGAAGACGTAGGGCTCGCCGCGGCTCGCCTCGACCTTCGCGGCGTAGGTGATCGGCGCGGTGCGGTGGCCCCAGCCGGCGATCCTCGCGAGCCGCTCGATGGCGAGGCCGCGCCGCGCCGCAAATTCGCGCGCCACCGCCTCGCTCGCCAGGAACACGATCGCCGCGCCGTCGGTGATCTGGCCGCAGTCCTGCTTGCGGATGCGCCCGTCGATGACCGGGTTGGCGACGTCGTCCTCGGCGAAGTTCTCCGCCGTGAAGGTCCAGCCGCGGGTCTGCGCGTTCGGGTTGCGGCGGGCATTGGCGAAGTTGATCTCCGCGATGCGCGCGAGGTGTCGGCGGTCGAGCCCGTGACGGCGCTCGTACTCCTCGCCCAGCAGGCTGAAGATGTGCGGCCACGGAAAGCGCACGCCCGGGCACTCGTGGCCGGCCCACATCGCCGGCCCGCCGATCAGCCGTGCGGCCTCGGCGCCGGGCACGTTGCGCATCTGCTCGACGCCGAGCACCGCGGCGAGGCTGTAGCGGCCCGCCTCGATCTCGGCCGAGGCGGCGAGCATCGCCAGGCTGCCCGAGGCGCAGGCGCCCTCGTGGCGGGCGGCCGGGGTACCCGCGAGGTCCGGGTGCGCGGCGGCAACCAGGCCGCCGAGGTGCCCCTGCCCGCAGAAGAGCTCCGCGGCGAAGTTGCCGACGTGGACCGTCTCGATGTCGCGCGCCGCGAGGCCGGTGGCGGCGAGGCCGCCCTCGAGCGCCATGCGGATGCCGTCGGCGATCTCGAGGCCCTCCCGGGCCCAGTTCTGCGCAAAGTCGGTCTGGAATCCGCCGAGGATGAAGACGCCGGCCATGGCTGCCCCCGATGCGTCAGGCGTCCGCGGCGGCGAGGCGCGCCACCTCGGCGCGGATCACCTTGCCGACGGGATTGCGGGGCAGCTGCGCGACCAGGCGCAGCTGTTCCGGCCACTTGAACTTGGCCAGCCCGCGGGCGCCGAAGTGCTGCTTGAGCTCCTCCAGCGTCAGGCCCTTGCCGGGCCGCAGCACCGCCACCGCGCAGATGCGCTCGCCGAGGACTTCGTCCGGCACACCCACGGCGGCGGCCTCGGCCACGGCCGGGTGCTCCGCGAGCACGGCGTCGAGTTCGTCCGGCGAGATCTTCATGCCGCCGCGCACGATCAGCTGCTTGAGCCGGCCGACGAAGCGATAGAAGCGCGGATCCCCCGGCTCGGCGATCTCGAACAGGTCGCCGGTGCGGAACCAGCCGTCGCCGGTGAACGCCGCGGCATTCGCCGCCTCGTTGCCCAGGTAGCCGTCGAAGACGGTCGGCCCGCGGATCTGCATCTCGCCCGGCCTGCCGGCTTCGAGGATCTCGTTGCCCTCGTCCGGGTCCACGAGGCGGGTCTCGATCATGCGCGCGATGCGCTGCGGCCAGGCGATCTCCGGGCGGCCGAAGCGCGGGAAGTAACGCGCGCGGCGCTCCGGATCCGGCACCTCGCCAGGCCCGCTGCCGAGCGAGACGCCCTCGTTCGAGCCGAACAGGTTGACGATCTCGATGCCGTGGCGCTCGCGATAGGCCTTGATCATCGCGGGCGCGAGCGGCGCGGAGCCCGAGCCGATGCAGCGCAGGCAGCCGAGGTCGACGCCCCCGAGCAGCGCCTCGTTCTGCAGCAGCAGCATGAGCACGGCCGGCGGCGCGATCGCGTATTCCGGCCGCTCCGCGGCGACCTGTTGCAGGTAGACCGGCAACTCGAAGGGATGATGCAGGACGAGCGTGCCCGCCGCGTGCAGCCAGCTGGTCAGGCACCCGCCGATCGCCGCCATGTTGACCAGCGGGAAGGGATTGAGGAGCCGGTCGCCATCGCGAAGCTGCGCCGCCTCGAAGTGGGCCCAGCTGATCGCGAGCCAGTGGTTGTGCGAACGCGGCACGCCCTTCGGCGCGCCTTCCGTGCCCGAGGTCCAGCAGATCGTCAGCACGTCGTCGGCGGCGACGGCCGCCGCCTGCTCGAGCGCCGCGGCGCGGGCATGGGTCGCGCCGCCGCCGGCCTGGCGCTCGACGCCGAGCGGGCGCGCGCCCTCCGGCGCCTCGTTGCCGAGGACCAGCACCTGCACGGCGGGCTCGAGCGTCACCGCGAAGGCGGCCGGCTCGGCGTCCTTGAAGCGGCTGACCGTGAGCAGTGCCCGCGCGCCCGTCAGCCGCAGGATGGGTTCGAGCTCCGCGCGCCGGTACTGCATGGGCACCGGGCTCAGGACGAGCCCGAGCCGCGAGGCGGCGAGGTAGACCGCGACGTAGTCGACGACGTTGGGCAGCTGCGTCACCAGCACGTCGTCGCGCCGCAGCCCCGCCGAGGCGAGCGCGACCATGGTCGCGTCCACGCGGCTCGCGAGCGCGCGGTAGTCGAGGCGCAGCGGCTCGGCGCCGTCGAGCGCCGCACGGTTCGGCGGGTCGACGACGGCGAGGCGGTCGGGCACGCGCGCCGCGTTGGCCGCGAACAGGTCGTGGAGCCTGGCGTCGGACCAGCTGCCCTGCCGGCGATGGGCGAGGCGCAGGCGTTCCGGTGTCGTCTGCATGGATTCCCCCCGGACCGGGGCAGTATAGCGCGCGTGCCGGCCGCCTAGTATCGTTACGCAAGTGACCAGCCAGCAGCCACCGGCGCCGCGCGCCGCCCGCGACCGGCTCGCCGCCCTGCGCGGCGGGCTGCGGCTGCCGCTGATCGCGGCGCCGATGTTCCTGGTCTCCGGCCCGGATCTCGTGCTGGCGGCCTGCGCCGCCGGCATCGGCGGCGCCTTCCCGGCGCCGAACGCGCGCACGCTCGAGGCGCTCGAGGAGTGGCTGCGGTGCGTGGCCGAGGGCCACGCCGCGCTCGCCGCCGCGGGCGGCCAGGTCGGCCCCTGGGCGCTCAACCTGGTCACGCACAGCACCTACGATCGCCTTCCCGCAGAGCTCGAGCTGGTCGACCGCTACCGTCCGCCGCTCGTGATCACGGCGCTCGGCAGCCCCGCGCCGGTGGTCGAGCGCGTGCACGCCTACGGCGGCCTGGTGGTCGCCGACGTCAACAGCGTGGCGCTCGCGCGCAAGGCGGCGGCGGTGGGTGTCGACGGGCTCGCGCTGGTCTGCGCCGGCGCGGGCGGGCACACCGGGCGGATCTCGGCCTTTGCCTTCATCCCGGCGGTGCGCGCCTTCTTCGACGGCATCGTCATCGCCGGCGGCAGCATCGGCACGGGCGGCGCGATCCGCGCCGCGGAGCTGCTCGGCGCGGACCTCGTCTACGCCGGCACGCCGTTCATCGCCGCCGCCGAGAGCCTCGCG
>CAYORU010000074.1:0-3669 GCA_964406445.1 uncultured Steroidobacteraceae bacterium | reverse complement strand
CGCCGGCGGTCGACGTAGTCGCTGAGCCACTGCGGCCAGCTCCGGCGCGGGTTCTCGCGGCACCACTGGCCGAGCGCCCGCTCGTAGTCCGGGCGCTGCTCGGGCGGGAGGTAGAGCGGGTTCGTGACATTGCCGGACCTCGTGCGCGGCAGGCTCAGGAGGACCTGCTGCTCTTCCTTGGTGAGAGGAGCTCGAAATGGGAGGGCCATCAGAAGGTCCCGTCGCCCTGGCCGAGCGGCAGCTCGACCTGGTTCATGTTCCGGGCCTTCCACTCGACCAGGGACTGGCCGCCCTTCATGTCGGTCGAGATGACGAGCTGCTCGAGCAGGTAGGAGACGACCTCGGAGTCGACGTCCACGACGTAGCGAGGCGGGTCTGGGTAGTAGCAGACGGCGTCGGGCGGGATGATCCCCTCGCGCTCGAGCTCGAAGAGGTGAGCGAGGTCGCCGACGTGGCCGGCGGGGATGGTGAGCGTGAGCGTGGCGGTCATTGCAGCGCCCCGCTCGATAGCGGCGCCTCTGGCTCACCGCCATCTTCCGCCGACAGGCTTCCGCGCCAGTCCGTCTGGTCCCAGTTGCTCTTGCCCCGGTTGCAGGCCCGGCACAGTACCTGCAGGTTGCTCGGCTCAAGAGCGAGCTCCGGGTACAAGGACCGCGGCTTGATGTGATCGACAACGAGGGAGACGCCCTCACGGGGCGTAGCGCCGCAACATTCGCAGCGGGCACCGCGATCGCGAATCGTCTCGTAACGCAGCGCCGCCCAGCGCTCGCTCTGTAGAAACTTCGGAGACCGGGCCCAGCGGTCGTGGTCGCTCTCGGTCGGGCGACGGATCCGATTCACTTTCGCCACCCGCTCACGGTTCAGGTCAATCTGCGCCTGGTACATCCGGCAGACGCCGCACAGCGCGCGATCGGCGGGAAGTTCATCTGCGGAGGCATCGAGCCGTGCCGCCGTCGCCGGGCCGTTGTTCTCGGTCTTGCATAGCGTTCTTCCGGAGCTGTCCACAATGTGCGCCCGCCGCTTGATCTTGCGGCTCATCCAGACGTACTTCGGCATCTCTCCCTCCCCTTCCGCGCCTCATATCCCGCATGTCGAGGGCGGAGCGAGGCCAACCCAGCCGGAGCCGGTTGGAGCCTCGCCCGCCTCCGCAGCCCCATAGAGCCCTGCAGAGGTCATCGGGTGTGGTCGCTGCACGCTCCACATCGCCGGTCACTTGTCGGGCGGTGCTTCGCCCTTAGCGCGGGACCCCGGCTTTCGCTCGATCCCTCGGCCACTCTGCGCAACCTCCTGGTCGTGGCCTTGTCCGGTGGGCGCCAGTCGTTCGAATCTCCCCGCCCACCCGTGCCAGATTTGGTCAGGCGCCATGGCAAGGGCGCCGCGGCGATCAGCTCGCCGCCCTGCTCTTCCTACCCTCGCTCCGCCCTCCTCCGTCGTCTTCCGTGTCGAGTCCGTCGAACTCCGTCTGCAGTCCGTGGCTCGCGAGGAGGCGGGCAAATACCCTGTGCTCATGAGCCTTTCGACCCGCCCACTCCCGAAGCACCTCACGAGCGATCGCGGCCTTGTCCTTGCCGGACCCGGCCGCGGCGGCCTCGAGCGCGATGAACGTCGTCTCGTCGATCGCGGTGCGGAAGTCGCGCAGCGGCAGGCTCATGCGGCAACGGTCTCCTTCAGGAAGCGGCCCGGGCGGGCGGCTGGCAGCGTTGGGTGTGCAGCTGGTAGAGCCTCATGGCCGCGTCGCCGCGGGGAGACTCGGTTCTGCCGTTGGCCAGATCGCCGACTGCGCCGGTGCTCAGTCCGATCTCGGCGCCGATCTCGGCGAGGGTCATTCCCGTGGCCTGCAGCTCACGGATCCGGGTGGTCCAGGTGATCATGGACCAGAGATTACGCTTTTCCGTAATCCCGAGTCAACGGCATTCCGTTACGGGCTTCCGTGATACTCTCCGCATGTCAATCGGCCGAAAGCTGAAGGTGCGCCGCGAGGAGCTGGGCCTCACGGTCAAACAGGTCGCCGAACGTGTCGGAATGGCTGGATCCACGCTCTACGACCTGGAGCGCGAGGAGCAGCAATCGATGACCAAGCTGGCGGCGCTCTGCAAGCTCTACGGCCTGAACCCGGACTGGGTGGAGTTCAGCCGAGGCGTTCGCCTATTGACGGAGGCGCCCACGGAGGCCGCGAGGAAATCGGCGACGCTCACGGTGCACGGAATGCAGGTGACGCCAGAAGAGGTCGAGGTCGGCATCGAGTGGGGCAAGCTGGATGAGCCTGCCCGCACCGCGGTCCGCCAGCAGATCTACCTGCTGGTCGCCGACCAGGTACGCAGGAAGCGGGCCGCCAAGAGGAAATCAGACCGCGAACGGGATGGCGATCACGGCCAGGCCTGACGCGCAACCAAGGGAGGGAACATGAGGCATGGACTGTGCGTTGCGACGGCCGCCGTGGCCGGAGCGCTGCTGACTGGCTCAGCGTCTGCCGATGACTTCAACCGGTGGTCGGTGTTCCTCGGGGTGGGGAAGACCGAATGGGAAGAGTCCTTCCCGGAGATCGGCATTACCGCCTCGGACAACACCACCAGCTTCACGGCAGGGGTCGGCTTCCGGCCGGCGCGGCACCTCGGTTTCGAACTGGCCTACTACGACGTCGGAACGGCGGAGGAAACCGTCGCGGGCGTCACGGGCCGCGCCAAGGGCGATGGCATCGGGGTCAGTGCGCTCGGCCTGCTGCCGGTCAGCGAGCGCTGGATGCTTCACGGGCGCGTCGGAATGGTCAGCTGGGACACCGAGGCGACGCTCGAGGCGCCGGGGATCGTCGTCTCCACGGAGAACTCCGGTGAGGATCCGATCTTCGGCATCGGCGCGGCCGTTCATTGGGAGAAGGGCGCCTTCGCGCGGCTGGAGTACAACTACCTTGAGGCCGACAACGCGGAACTCAGCTCGCTCACCCTGTCCATCGTCTGGACGTTCTAGCTCACCGATCGACTGCTGACTGACCGGGCGGCGGGCCGAAAAGCCCGCCGTTCGTACGTTTGGTCGCGAATTACGGGATTCCGTTGACATGGATTCCGGTTTCCCGTAATGTCCTCTCCACGCCCGGCTGTACCGGGCTGGAGACGGCGATGACGATCCCCGATCACCTGGTCCCGCTGCTGTGCCAGTTGGCGCATGAGCACCTGGTCCAGCAGCTCCACCAGACCCGCCTGCTCGGCCACGACCACCCGCAGCGGACCCGGGCGCAGTTCCACCTCGACCAGGCGCGCCAGCTCGCGGGGCTGTGCCCGGCGGCGCAGAAGGTGGCGGCATGAGTGCCTCATTCGTGATCGTCGGCGAGGCCGACTGCGAGGCCGGCAAGTTCCTCGACGAGGTCAGCCTCGAGGCGAGGCGTAACGCCCGCACGGTCAACGCCTACGAGGTCGAGACCGGCGAGCTCGTGGGCGAGCTGGCCGGGGTGCTGACCTACGTTCACCGCTACGGCCGGCTGACCAGCCATGAGCACGAGCTGGTCGCCGCGGCGCTGGCCAAGTTCAACGCCTGGCGCCAGGAGCGCGGCGCGTGATCTTCGTCCATCCGCGCTGGCAGTTCACCCTCGCCGACCTCGTCGCCCTGGCCGAGCGCCACGGGCTGCTGCTCGGCAATCGCCGGACCCGCACGGGCCGGATGTTCCTCGTCCTGGAG
>CAYORU010000073.1:0-3717 GCA_964406445.1 uncultured Steroidobacteraceae bacterium | reverse complement strand
ACGCGTATCTGAAGATCTCCGAGGGCTGCAACCACCGCTGCAGCTTCTGCATCATCCCCTCGATGCGCGGCGACCTCGCAAGCCGCCCGATCACGAGCGTGCTCAACGAGGCCATCCGGCTCAAGAACGCCGGCGTGCAGGAGCTGCTGGTCATCTCGCAGGACACCAGCGCCTACGGCGCGGACCTCAGGTACCGCGCCGAGCCCTGGGGATCGCGTGAAATCAGGACGCGCTTCATCGACCTCGCGCGCGAGCTCGGCGAGCTCGGGCTGTGGGTGCGGCTGCACTACGTGTATCCCTATCCGCACGTGGACGAGGTCATGCCGCTCATGGCCGAGGGCAGGGTGCTGCCCTACCTCGACATCCCGTTCCAGCACGGCAGCCCCAGGGTGCTCAAGCTGATGAAGCGCCCCGCGCACGCCGAGGACACGCTCGCGCGCATCCGCCGCTGGCGCGCCGAGGTGCCGGAGCTGACCCTCAGGAGCACCTTCATCGTCGGCTTCCCCGGCGAGACCGAGGATGACTTCCGGGTGCTGCTCGAGTGGCTCGAGGAGGCCCAGCTCGACCGCGTCGGCTGCTTCAAGTACTCGCCGGTCGAGGGCGCGACCGCGAACGCGCTGCCCGGCGCCGTGCCGGAAGAGGTCAAGGAAGAGCGCTGGCACCGCTTCATGCAGGTGCAGCAGAAGATCAGCACGGCACGCCTCGCCGCCCGGGTCGGCCGGCGCATCACCGTTCTCGTCGACGAGGCCGTCGGGCGCAAGGCCGTCGGGCGCAGCGCGGCCGACGCGCCCGGCATCGACGGCGTGGTGCATTTGAGCGGTCCGGGCATCACCCGGGTCCAGCCCGGCCAGTTCGTCGAGGCGACCGTGACCGCCGCGCGCGAGTACGACCTCGAGGCCCGGCTGGGGTAACCTGACGGTTCCACCGCTGCCAGGAGACGGCGCCATGAACTGGAAGCAGGTCATCGGGCTGGTGCTGATCGCCGCCGGCATCGCCGGGTTCGTGTACGGCGAGATCCGCTGGACCAAGGAGACCCACGAGGGCCAGTTCGCCGGGCTCGAGTTCTCGCTCAAGGAGACCGAGACCCGCGAGATCCCGAAATGGCTGAGCGGCGGCGTGGTGGGGCTCGGCGCCCTGCTGCTGCTCGCCGGCGGCATCCGACGCTAGCCACCCGGGATCCACCCTCGGGCAGCTGCCGGCCGGGAGCGTTGCGTGAAGAGCCGAGCCCAGTCGATCCGCGACCTCGAAGGCCTCGGGCCGAAGTCCGAGGAGATGCTGGCGCGGGCCGGCATCACGACGGTCGAGGAGCTGCAAGAGATCGGCGCCGTCGTCGCGTTCGTGCGCGCGCGGCGCGCCGATCCCGGCGTCAGCCTGAACCTGCTGTGGGGGCTCGAAGCCGCGCTCTCCGGCCTGCCGTGGCAGGAAGTGGCGCGCAAGTACCGCACGAGCCTGCTGCTTGCCGTCGAGGCCTACGAGCGCGAGACGGACCAGCTTACGGAGAGCCACCGGCCATGACGACCGTTGCCAACACCGTGCACAAGGGATCCTGCCTGTGTGGCGCGGTGCGTTTCGAGGTGACGGGCGACATTCCCGGACCCGACGCCTGCCACTGCACGATCTGCCGCAAGTTCTCGGGGCATGTCTTCGCGTCCGCCGACATTCCGCGCAGCGCCGTGGCCATCCACGGCAGCGAGCACGTTCGCTGGTACCAGTCGTCCAACAAGGCGCGCCGCGGCTTCTGCGACACCTGCGGCTCTTCACTCTTCTTCGACGTGCCCCACAAGGACTGGCTCGGCATCGCGATGGGCGCCTTCGACGGCCCGACCCACACCAGGCTCGCGATCCACATCTTCGTCGCCGACAAGGGCGATTACTACGACATCGCCGACGGCGTACCGCAGCATGAGCCCTGATTACGACTCCCGCCACGACGGGCCGCAGCCCCCGCTGCGCGTGCTGGGCCGCACGAGTTCCATCAATGTGCGGAAGGTGCTCTGGACCTGCGACGAGCTCGGGCTCGAGTACCAGCGCGAGGACTGGGGCAGCGGGTTCCGCTCGACGCGCGACGAAGAGTTCCAGCGACTCAACCCCAACGGCCTGATTCCCGTGCTGGTCGACGCCGACTTCGTGCTCTGGGAATCAAACGTCATCTGCCGCTATCTCGCCGGGCGCGAGAAGCGCCACGACCTTCTGTCCGAGGATCCCGCGGAGCGCGCCCGCGTCGAGCAGTGGATGGACTGGCAGGCGACCGAGCTCAGCGCCGCGATGCGATACGCGTTCCTGTCCCTGGGGCGCCGCAGCCCCGCGCACCAGGATGCCGCGGCGGTGGCGGCCAGCGTGCGCGAGTGGAACGCCAGGATGCAGCTGCTCGATGCACAGCTCGAGCGCAGTGGTGGCCACGTCGCAGGCGCCGCGTTCACGCTCGCCGATATCGTCGTCGGGCTCGCCACGCATCGCTGGTACGGGACGCCGATCGAGCGGCCCGCATTGCCGGCGGTCGAGGCTTACTACGCGCGCCTCATGACGCGACCCGCATTCCCGGCTCACGCGCGACCCGACGTGCCCTAGCGGCGACGCAGTTCCCGCGCCGCGCGGCCAGGGGTGCGCTGCGATCAACCGCCCTGCCGGTCCAGCGGGCTGCGGATGCCGCGGCCGCCACGGTTCAGCACGTGCGTGTAGATCATGGTCGTCTTCACGTCCGAATGGCCCAGCAGCTCCTGCACCGTGCGGATGTCGTAGCCGTCCTCCAGCAGGTGCGTCGCGAAGCAGTGGCGGAAGGTGTGGCAACTCGCAGGCTGCACGATGCCCGCCGCGTGCATCGCCGACCGGACAGCGCGTTGCAGATTCTGCGGGTGCAGGTGATGCCGGACCGTCTCGCCGGAGTAGGGATCGCGGCAGAACGTGCGAGAGGGGAACACATACTGCCAGCCCCAGCTGATCGCCGCCTGCGGATACTTGCGCTTGAGCGCGAACGGCAGCGAGACGCCCGGCAGTCCCGCCGCCCGATCCGCCTCGTAGAGTCCGCGTACGCGCTCCAGATGGACGCGCAGGTGCGGCACGAGAGTCGCAGGCAGCACGGTGACACGATCCTTGTGACCCTTCCCGTTGCGCACCAGCAACTCGCCGCGCGAGAGCGCGAGGTCCTTTACCCGCAGCTGGAGGCACTCGACTATTCGCAGTCCCGATCCGTAAAGAAGGTTGGCAACCAGCCACTGGACTCCGTCCAGCCGCGCCAGCACGCGACGGACCTCTTCGCGGGTCAGCACCACCGGACGTCTCTCCGGCCGCCGGGCACGCACGACTCCGTCCAGCCATGGCAGCTCCAACTCGAGGACTTCCCTGTAGAGGAACAGGATCGCGGACAGCGCCTGGTTCTGCGTCGAGGCCGACACCTTGCGATCGACCGCAAGCGCGGTCAGGAACCGCTCGACCTCCGGTCCGCCGAGTTCACGCGGGTGACGCTTGCCGTGGAAGAGGATGAAGCGACGGATCCAATGCAGGTAGGTCTTCTCGGTCCGGTAGCTGTAATGCTTGGCCCGGATCCGTCGCCGGACCTGCTCGAGAAGCCGCGGAGACTCGACCATGCTTGCTGCACCGCAAAAGCAGGATAGATCATGTCGCGGGTCAGGTTAGGCAAGGACTTGCCGCGCGTGTGGCTGCTAAAGGGGCCGAAATGACGCATTATTCTGCGTCAATGATTACACCCATTTATTGTTA
>CAYORU010000072.1:0-4338 GCA_964406445.1 uncultured Steroidobacteraceae bacterium | reverse complement strand
GCGTGGTGTCGAAGATCCTGCAGTAAGAGATACAGAGTGACCGGTGACCGGTGATCGTTGACCGGCAAGAGGGCTGAGCCCCTCCGGCCGATCACCGATCACGGGTCACCGATCACCAGGAAACCAACATGGCTACCAGTCAGAACATCCGCATCCACCTCAAGGCGTTCGATCACCGCCTGATCGACAGCTCCGCGAAGGAGATCGTCGAGACGGCGCGCCGCACGGGGGCCACGGTGCGCGGGCCGGTGCCGCTGCCGACCCGTATCGAGCGCTACACCGTGCTGGTGTCCCCGCACGCCGACAAGGACGCCCGCGACCAGTACGAGCTCAGGACGCACAAGCGGCTGATGGACATCGTGAATCCCACCGACAAGACGGTGGATGCGCTGATGAAGCTCGAGCTGCCGGCCGGCGTGCACGTGCAGATCAAGCTCAACTGAGCAAACCAGAACCTGGCACCGCTTGCGCGGTGCGGCGGAGCCGGTATACTAAGCGGCTCGCTTGAGCCCCGAGCGGGCGCCCGGACACCCCGTGGCGCCGGCTTCGTTTGAGGGGCCAGGACACTCCGGGAGAACGGCGGCGGTTGCCGCGCAGCCCCCGGTCGGATCGACAGGCAGCGCCGGCCAATCGCAGCCGGCGCGGTGCAAGAGGAACAAAGGTCATGGCCATTGGTCTGGTCGGCCGCAAGTGCGGCATGACTCGCGTCTTCACCGACGCCGGCGAGACGGTGCCCGTCACCGTCATCCAGGCGCTCCCGAACCGCGTCGTGCAGGTCAAGTCCCCCGAGACGGACGGCTACCGCGCCGTGCAGGTCACGGTCGGCACGCGCCGCGCCTCCCGCCTCGGCAAGCCGGTCGCCGGCCACTACGCCAAGCAGGGCGTCGAGCCGGGCGAGTCGCTGCACGAGTTCCGCCTCGCCGACGGCGAGGCCGCGGAGCTCAAGCCGGGCGCCGAGCTCAAGGTGGACCTGTTCGCGGTCGGCCAGGTGGTCGACGTCGCCGGCACGACCATCGGCAAGGGCTTCGCGGGCGTGATGAAGCGCCACGGCTTCGCCGGCGGCCCTGCCAGCCACGGCGCCTCGGTGGTGCACCGCGCCCCGGGCTCGATCGGCCAGCGCCAGACGCCGGGCCGCGTGTTCAAGGGCAAGCGCATGGCCGGCCACATGGGCAGCATCCGCCGCACGGTCGAGAACCTGCGCGTGGTCGAAGTCGACGTCGAGCGCAACCTGCTGCTCGTCAGCGGCTCCATCCCCGGCGCCGAGGGCGGCCCGGTGGTGGTCAAGCCCTCGGTCAAGGCGGCCGCGCAAGCGCGCCGCAAGACCATCGCGCCGGCGAAGAAGTGATCCGAGGCTCCCGAGATGAAGCTCAAGCTAGCTAACGGTGGGGCCAAGGGCCCCGAGATCGAGGTCAGCGACGCGACGTTCGGCCGTGAGTTCAACGAGCCGCTCGTCCACCAGGTGCTGACCGCCTACATGGCCGCGGGCCGTGCCGGCACCAAGGCGCAGAAGACCCGCGCCGAGGTCCGCGGCGGCGGCAAGAAGCCGTGGCGCCAGAAGGGCACCGGCAGCGCCCGCGCGGGCTCCATCCGCAGCCCGATCTGGGTCGGCGGCGGCCGCGCCTTCGCCGCCAAGCCCCGCAGCTACGAGCAGAAGGTCAACCGCAAGATGTACCGCGGCGCCATCCGCTCGATGTTCTCGGAGCTGATCCGCCAGGAGCGCCTGGTCGTGACCGACGGGCTCGAGCTCGAGGCGCCGAAGACCCGGATGCTCGCCGGCAAGCTCAAGGACCTGGGCCTCGGCAGCGTGCTGATCCTGGTCGAGGCCTTCGACGAGAAGCTGCATCTCGCGTCGCGCAACCTGCCGGGCGTCCAGGTGCTGCCGGTGGCGGGCCTCGACCCGGTGAGCCTCGCGCGCCACGACAAGGTCCTCGCGACCGTCGGCGCGCTCAAGATGATCGAGGAGCGCCTCGCATGACGACCGAGCACCGCGTTTCGAGGGAGCGGCTCATGACCGTACTGGTCGCCCCGCACGTCAGCGAGAAGAGCGCGCGCGTGGCGCAGGAAGGGCAGTACGTGTTCCGGGTCCGCCGGGACGCGACCAAGCCGGAGATCCGCGCCGCCGTCGAGCTGATGTTCGACGTCAAGGTGGACTCGGTGCGTGTCGCCAACGTCGACGGCAAGGTCAAGCGCTTCGGCCGCTTCGAGGGCCGGCGCAACCACTGGAAGAAGGCCTACGTGAGGCTGCAGCAGGGTCAGTCGATCGAGCTCGGCGGCGCCGAGGCGCCGTGACGGCAACGGATCGGGAACGGAAGACAGAACGATGGCACTGAAGAAGCTCAAGCCGACGTCGCCGGGAACGCGCTTCCAGCTGCGTCCCGACCGCGCCGGGCTGCACAAGGGCAGCGCCCACCCGGCGCTGCTCGCCCCGCAGAAGTCGACCGGCGGCCGCAACAGCTCCGGGCGCCTGACCACGCGCCACAAGGGCGGCGGCCACAAGCAGAAGTACCGGATCATCGACTTCCGCCGCGACAAGGACGGGGTGCCCGGCCGCGTCGAGCGCGTCGAGTACGACCCGAACCGCTCGGCCAACATCGCGCTGGTCCTGTACAAGGACGGCGAGCGCCGCTACATCATCGCGCCCAAGGGCCTCGCGGCCGGCGACGAGGTCCGCTCCGGCCCGGAGTCGCCGATCAAGCCGGGCAACTGCATGGCCCTGCGCAGCATCCCGGTGGGCTCGGTGATCCACAACATCGAGCTGAAGCCCGGCAAGGGCGGTCAGATCGCGCGCGCCGCCGGCAACTCGGCCCAGTACCAAGGCCGCGAGGGCGGCTTCGCCATCGTCCGGCTGAAGTCGGGCGAGATGCGCCGCATCAACGTCGACTGCCGCGCCACCCTCGGCGAGGTGGGCAACGACGAGCACAACCTGCGCGTTTTCGGCAAGGCCGGCGCGAAGCGCTGGCTGGGCATCCGCCCGACCGTGCGCGGCGTCGTGATGAACCCGGTGGACCACCCGCACGGCGGCGGCGAGGGCCGCTCCGGCCAGGGCAACCCGCACCCGGTCTCGCCCTGGGGCTGGCACACCAAGGGCAAGAAGACGCGCAAGAACAAGCGCACCGACGCGTTCATCGTGCGTCGTCGCAAGTAAGGAGCCAGGCAGAACATGGGACGCTCGCTCAAGAAGGGCCCGTTTGTCGACCTGCACCTCGCCAAGAAGGTGCAGGTGGCCCGCGACAAGAACGACCGCCGGCCGATCAAGACCTGGTCGCGCCGCTCCGTGGTCCTGCCGGAGATGGTCGGGCTGACGATCGCCGTGCACAACGGCCGCCAGCACGTGCCGGTGCTGGTCACGGAGAACATGGTCGGCCACAAGCTGGGCGAGTTCGCCCCGACGAGGACCTTCAAGGGCCACTCGGGCGACAAGAAGTCCGGGACGGAGTAAGGCGATGCAGGTCTCAGCAAAGCTGCGCAACGCGCGCATCTCGCCGCAGAAGTGCCGGCTGGTCGCCGACATGGTCCGCGGACAGCCCGTCGGCCAGGCGCTGCAGGTGCTCGCCTTCACGCCGAAGAAGGGCGCGAAGATCGTGCGCAAGGTGCTCGAGTCGGCGATCGCCAACGCCGAGCACAACCTCGGCGCGGACATCGACGAGCTGAAGGTGGCGCGCATCGAGGTCGACACGGCCCCGGTGCTCAAGCGGTTCATGGCCCGCGCCAAGGGCCGCGGCAGCCGCATCGTCAAGCGCAACAGCCACATCACCGTGACCGTCGGCGACGGTTCCCGCGGATAAGGCGCAGGCACAGGAACGGAGCACGGCATGGGCCAGAAAGTCAACCCGATCGGGATCCGCCTCGGCATCACGCGCGACTGGTCGTCGCGCTGGTACGCCGACGCCAAGAGCTTCCCAGCGCTCCTGCACACCGACTGGAAGGTGCGGGAGTTCCTGCGCAAGAAGCTCGCCGAGGCCTCGGTGAGCCGGATCCACATCGAGCGTGCCGCCAAGAAGGCCAACATCACCATCCACACGGCGCGGCCGGGCATGGTGATCGGCAAGAAGGGCGAGGACATCGAGAAGCTGCGCGTCGAGGCGGCGGGCATCATGGGAATGCCGGTCGGCGACGTGCGCCTGAACATCGCCGAGATCCGCAAGCCAGAGCTCGACGCCCAGCTCGTCGCCGAGGGCATCGCCCAGCAGATCGAGAAGCGCGTGATGTTCCGCCGCGCCATGAAGCGCGCCGTGACCAACACCATGCGCAGCGGCGCGCTCGGGGTGAAGGTGCGGGTCGCCGGCCGCCTGAACGGCGCCGAGATCTCGCGCTCGGAGTGGACCCGCGAGGGCCGCA
>CAYORU010000071.1:0-4749 GCA_964406445.1 uncultured Steroidobacteraceae bacterium | reverse complement strand
CCACCGGTGGAATGCGGAGTTCCAGGTAAAGCATGGCTTGGCGCTGCGGGCTAGGGCCCGCGCGGGCCGCGGCTCGAGACGTCTTGACGCGTGCTCATCGGAGACCTCCCTTGTTGCTGGTCAAGGCGCGCCGGTGGAGCGCCTCCACTGCAGCGGTACCGGCCTGCGGCAACAGGCCTCCAGGTGACATCATCTTGCGGAGACGTCCGGACGCTCAGCCAGTCCCAGCGGCGGCGGTAGCTCTCGACCTTCCGGTCGAAAAGCTCCGGAAATGGTGCGAGGGAATTTGGCGTGAGCGTCCCCTCGTAGACGCCCTCGAGCCCATTGGGCGCGTAGAGTTCGTCCGGCCGTATCCCGACGCAGGTCTCCAGCACGAGGAAGCGGTCGATGCCCTCCTCGACGCTGCGAAGCGCAGGGTAGGGCCGCCCGAAGTGTTCCGCGTACCAGGCGTGGACTCTGGCCTGGTTGGCAACCTCCACTTCGACCCCAAGGTCTCCAAGCATCGAGTCCACGTAGGACTGGACCTGGGTTTCTGCAGCAGGACTCAGGTCGCCGGAGTCGAAATAGAAGATGTCGTAGTCCCTGATGCCTGCGCCGGGCGGGCGGCCGGACTGGATGTTCCACACCGTCTGGAACAGGCAGCCGGCGACGAGCCACGATTGCGGGAGCGCCAGACGATGCCAGCGCGACAGGATGGCGTGGACTGCGTCGTTTCTGGCCGTGTCGCTACGGAAGCGTGTCAGCATGGCGTCGCCGGTCGGCTCGAGCGGGTGGGGGTATGCAGGGCTTTGGGGTGCTCTTGCGACGTGTGTCACGGGCGATCGGACTCTCGTTGGCTGCGCCGCACGGGTTGGCCCGGCCGCGCGTCCTCGAGCAGCGTCGAGTCGATGACGACCGGCACGCCCGAGACCAGCACATGGACGATTCCCGCGGATGGCTGCATGGGCCCTTCGAAGGTCGCCCGGTCGAGCACCCTGTCTGCGTCGAACACGGTGATGTCGGCATCCGCACCGACCTCGAGGCGGCCTTTCAGTGCCATGGCCGGCACGGTCGCCTCGAGGCGGCGGGCCGGCCACCAGCTGATCCGGGCCAGCGCGTCCATCAGGGTCAGCGTGTTCTTCTCCCGGACGTAGTGGCCCAGCAGGCGCGCGAAGTTGCCGGCGCCACGCGGATGTTCCCCGCCCGTCGTGTAGGGCAGGCCGTCGGACGAGACCAGCACGCCGGCGCTCGAGACGGCCCGGTCCACGGCGCTCTCCGGGATCATGTGCATGATCACGAGCCCACCCTGCCGCCGGTAGGTGTCGAACGAACTCTCCGTGAGGCGCTCGCCGGTGGCGACCCACTGCAAGTCCGGATAGGAGATTCCGAGCCGCTCCTGCCAGCCCGGATCGAAGGTCGCCGCCGTGATCACGGTCGAGGCCGCCGTGTAGGCGTAGGCCTCGGTCGTGACGTCGAGCCCGCGCCCGCGAGCGCCTTCGATCACCTCGAGGCACTGCGGCGTTTGCCGCAGGCAGCTGCTCGGCACGTGCATGACGTGCAGCGACGCGCCCGTGGCGGCCGCGTTCGCGACGACTTCCTGGACGGCCGCAAGCCCGCTGTCCGGCTCCACGCCGCCCATCGCGCGGACGTGCGCGAACATCGGGACCGAGCGCCTCGCGGCCAGGCGAAACAGCTCGAGGATCTCCTCGCGCCGGGCACCGGGCGTGTGCTGGATGATGGTGCCGATGCCGAGCGCGCCCTCGTCCAGCCCCGCATCGAGGTCCGCGAGCAGCCGGCGGAGCTCATCGTCGCTCGCAGGATTGCTCCGCCACTCCGGTGCCTGCTCCAGCCGGGCGACGTCCGGGCTGAACAGCGGGTCGGGCACGTCGACGCCGCTCAGCACGCGGGCCCGCGCCTGCCGGTGGCCCACCGCGACGCCGTAGTGGATCGGCGACTGGCCCTCGCGAGCCGCGTACCACGGCCCGACCGCCAGCGTGCCGAGCTCGGTCTCGAGGGCCGTCGTCACGCCGTCCTGTGCCTGCAGCTGGGCGCTCTTCAGGTCCATGCCATGGGCATGCAGATCGACGAACCCGGGCGCGACGACGAGGCCGCGGACGTCGATCACCCGAGTGCCGTCGAGCGGCTCCGTCGAGATCGTGGCGATCCGGCCGCCAAGGATGCCGACGTCGCGGACGCCGTCTAGCCCGGACGCCGGATCCATCACCCGGCCGCCCGAGAGAACCAGGTCGAACTGCCCGGCACCGGGCTGCGTCGCGGCCTCGACCGTCGGAAGCAGCAAGCTGGCGCACAGCGCGAACGTGGTGAATCGCATGAGTGCCTCAGCGCGTGGAAGACGACGGACTGGCCGCGGGGTCACGCCTTGCATGGGCCGGCGGCAAGGACGCCCGGAAGTCGGCAGCGTGGATAGCAGGGCGTCCTGTGTCGAGGCTGCCGCCAAGGCTGGCATTGCGACGAGCATGGGCACGCGGGCGATCAAGGTGGATTCGTTGCGCCGGCCTGCGCCGGCTGTGGTCGCGTGGCGGCAGTGGCGGTGCGATCAAGGAACGCCCTGATCGCTTCCCATGCTTCCCGGCTCTCCTCGAGCCACGGCAGGGTCAGTGGAAAGTCGTGCTGCATGCCGCGGCCGACGCAGGTGTCTACGTCTACGCCGGCGCGCTTCGCCCGGGACTCCACCCGCAACGCGTCGTCGAGCAACACCTCCTGGTCGCCCACGACCAGGAACAGCGGCGGGAATCCTGCATATTCAGCATTCACCGGGGAGATGCCGGGATGCGCGGCCTCCCAAGCGGCCACGTAGTGGCGTCGCCAGCTTTCGAGGTGCCGTCGCGTCATCCAGACGTCCTTGCCATGGTTGGCCGCGACCGAGGCGCCGGTGATCGCCAGGTCGGTCCACGGCGAGATGGCGATCGCGGCGTCGGGCAGCGCAAGGCCGCGGTCGCGCAGGGCCGCGATCATGCTGAGCGTCAGTCCGCCGCCGGCGGAATCGCCGGCGATGACCCTCGGCGCGCCAGGGCGCAGGGCGGCGACGTACGCCCACGCCTCCAGCGCATCCTCGAGCGCCGCCGGGTACGGATGCTCCGGGGCGAGCCGATAGTCGGGAACGAACACCTCGGCCTGGCAGCGGTAGCTCACTGCCCTTGCGCGATCACGGTAGGTCGCCGGCGAGCCGAACATGTATCCGCCGCCGTGCAGATACAGCACGACCCGCCGCGGGTCCGACACGGCGCACAGCCCCTCGATCGGCGTCCGCCCGGCCTGGTGGTCGGAGAAGACCACGTTCGGGTACTTCGCCGTCACCGCGGCGCGGCTCACCGTGGCAAGTCGCTCGAACCTGCGTCGCGCCGTGGCCGGTGGCGTGTCGGCGCCATACAGGCGGGTGACCAGGCCATACGCCATGATCGAGACGCGCCGCTTCCAGGCCGGCGTCACGCGGCGCGTCGGAGTCACGTGCAGCGCCCCTCGTCGGTTGTGTCGGCCAGGAGGCGCTTGCCCGGAGTCACCGGACCAAGGGAACTCATCATGGCGGTGTCACCTCGGCGGTACTCGACGATGACGGCGTCCTCGCCACCAGGGTTCGTCCGACGCGGGGCTAGGCCCTGCCTCGCCGCAACAGGTGCACGATGGCAGCGACGGCCAGCAAGGCCAAGGCCACGATGTCCACGGTCACCACCGTCGACAGGGCGGAGTTGTAGTCGCCAACGCTCGCGGCGAGCGCGAGGAAAGCGACCACGCTGATTCCAGCGGCAACGAGTGCCAGGCCGTGCAGTGGCCGATGGAAGGCCGCGTAAGCGAGGAAGCCCGCCAGCAGGCCGAACAGCACCGCCCGGTGACGCATCAGGATTTCCAGGTTCGGGTCCTGGACGGCAATGCCGTAGAGGCTCGACACCTGCGTAGCGCTGACGACGCCAATCAGTGGCAGCGCGTGAATCAGCGCGACGAGGAGCAGGACCGCGGGGACGACGAAGCGCATCGTTTTGGTATGCCGGTCTCTATGCGTTCCGATCGCCGGCTGCGACCAGTCCGGGCATCGTAGCAGTGCCGGGCTGGGCGCAGCTACCGGGGCTGCCGGCGCGAAGGCCCGGCGTCGGCTCGAGCGATCTGTCAGGGCGCAGCCTGTGGTGCTCAGCCGTAGCAAAAGACATCGAGCTTGTTGCCGTCAAGGTCGCGAAAATAGGCAGCATAAAACCCGTCTCCACCTACGTCTCGCAGACCAGGTTTGCCTTCGTCAGTACCTCCGAGTTCCAGGGCTTTCCTGTGGATTCGATCCACGGTCTCGCGGGAATCCGCGGATATGCCCGCCATCACGCCGTTCCCGACGGTAGCCGGCTGTCCATCGTAGGGCTTGAAGATGCACAGCATCGGCTTATCCATGCTGGCCGCCCAACCATAACCGCGGCCACCAAACTCCATCAGTCTCTTGACTCCCATCTCAGCGAGCAGGGCATCGTAGAAAGCTCTGGCACGCTCGAGATCATTAGTGCCGAGCGTTATGTAGCCGATCATGGTGGCCTCCTGGAAAGCTCAAGAACGATTCCTGATCCTCGCACGCGACGTCATCCGGCGCACTAACGTTCAAGTCAAGCAGCCTGCCGTTGGCGCTGTGTTCGAACGAGGGGTTGGGCCGCACTCTTCGCGCTACCCTCCAAACAGCGCCTCTCGCGCTGCGCCCGCTGAAGAGGTGACGACCGCAGCACCAAGAGCTTCTGTCATTTCCTTGGGAAGATGACCCGCAGTTGCAGGATGCCCGAC
>CAYORU010000070.1:0-5389 GCA_964406445.1 uncultured Steroidobacteraceae bacterium | reverse complement strand
GGCCGGCCGGCGCCGCCCCGCCGGACTACAATCAGTTCGACCTGCCCCCGGCGCTGCGCCCCGGCAAGCGTGCCGTCGGCGACGGCCTGCGTCACGAGGCGCTGCCGAGCGAGGACGTCCTGGACATCCCGGCGTTCCTGCGTCGTCAGGCCGACTGAGCGGGCCCGGGCCATGAGATCTCCGGCACGCTTCCGGCGCATCCTCCGCGCGCCCGGAGCGTGCCGGAGCCCCCGTGTGCTAATCTGCGCGGTCGAGATTCCCCCGTGAAACAGCGCACCCTGAAGAACCCGATCCGGGCGACCGGCATCGGCCTGCACACCGGGCGCAAGGTCCTCATGACCCTGCGGCCGGCGCCCGCCAACACCGGCATCGTGTTCCGGCGCAGCGACCTCGAGCCGCCGGTGGATATCCCGGCCCGCGCCACGCTCGTCGGCGAGACCACCCTCGGGACCACGCTGACCCAGAACGGCGCCTCGGTATCGACGGTCGAGCACCTGATGTCGGCACTGGCGGGCCTCGGCATCGACAACGCGTTCGTCGAGCTGTCGGCTCCCGAGGTGCCGATCATGGACGGCAGCGCCGGCCCGTTCGTGTTCCTGGTGCAGTCGGCCGGCATCGAGGAACTGTCCGCGCCGAAGCGGTTCGTGCGCGTGCTCGAGCGCGTCGAGGTGCGCGACGGGGACAAGTGGGCCCGCTTCGACCCCTACGAGGGCTTCCGCGTCAATTTCGAGATCGAGTTCCAGCACCCGATCTTCCGCGACCGCGGCACGCGCGCCTCGATGGACTTTTCCACGACCTCGTTCCTGCGCGAGATCAGCCGCGCGCGGACCTTCGGCTTCATGCGCGACCTCGAGTACCTGCGCGAGCGGAACCTCGCGCTCGGCGGCAACCTCGACAACGCGATCGTGCTCGACGAGTACCGGATCCTGAACGAGGACGGCCTCCGCTACGAGGACGAATTCGTCAAGCACAAGATCCTCGACGCGATCGGGGACCTCTACCTGCTCGGCCACAGCCTGATCGGCGAATTCACCGCCTACAAATCGGGCCACGGGCTGAACAACCGACTGCTGCGCGCGCTGCTGGACGACGCCTCCGCCTGGGAGGAGGTGAGCTTCGAGACGCCGGCGAAGTCGCCGATCTCCTACGTGGAGGCGGCCGCGCCGGCCTGACCGGCCGGCCCCACGCGGACCACCGCGCGGGCGATGGCCGTCTCCAGGCGCCTGCCGACGGCTTCGGCGAGACCCGGGCAGCCGTAGCGGATGCGGGTCGCCCAGGCGGCAGAGTCGACCCTGACCGTCAGTGTGTTCCCCTTGAGGCTGGCGCCCCAGACGTGGGCCGCCGCCTCGGCAGGCAGCTCCGCCCGGACCGCCTCCAGGGTGCCCGCGACCTGCCGGCTGCCCTCACGCAGCCTTTCAAGCGCTCCATGACCTTTGGCCAGCAAGTCACTGACAGAGGTGGGTTTTTGGCTTCTCAATCGGGTCGCTCCGCGCGGCGCGGCCGCGAAAGTGCTTGAGTAACAAGGAAAACTTTGGCATTTTCCCCGCCGCTCGCCCCGCCGGCAAGGACGCCGGACGGCCGTTCACCCTAACTGGCAACGGACTGCCCGATCGGTCAGACCACGAGGACCGACACATGCGCTTCGATGCAGCCGCGCTGATGCGCCGCGTTGCCCTCCCTGACCTTTCCCGCCCGCGCGTGCTGGCCGTCTCGGCCCTCACGCTGGTGCTGGGCGGATTCGTGGCCGGTGCCGGTTTCGGCGTCGCCGCGGCCGAAAGGCGGAACGTGGCCGCGCTCGATCAGTGGTCCGCCGAGCTGGCCGGCCAGCGCGAATCGCTCGACGCGGCCCGCCAGGCCGTCGAGGACCAGGTCGGGGCGCTGGCCGTACGGATCGGCCAGATGCACGCCCGGCTGCTTCGGCTCGACGCGCTCGGCAAGCGGTTGACCGAGGTGGCCGACCTCGACCGCGGCGAGTTCGATTTCGACCATCCGCCGGCCGTCGGTGGCCCCGATGCGGGCGCGGAGGTCGCGGGCGCGGCGCCTGCCGTTCCGGCGATCGACGAGATGCTCGATGCCCTCGGCCGGTCCATCGACGACCGTGGCCGCCAGCTCGCGGCGCTCGAGACGCTGATCCTGTCCCGCGAACTCGCTCGGCAGGTCGTGCCGGGCGGCCGCCCGGTCGAGTCCGGCTACATATCTTCCTTCTTCGGATCGCGGACCGACCCGTTCCACGGCAAGACCGCCTTTCACGCGGGCCTCGATTTCGCGGGCGCGCCCGGCACCCGGGTGCTGGCGGTCGCGGACGGAGTCGTCAGCTTCGCGGGCAAGGACGGCAGCTATGGCAAGCTGATCGAGGTCACGCATGGCAACGGCTACGTGACCCGCTATGCGCACAATTCGACCCTCCTGGTCGAAGCCGGCCAGACCGTGCGCAAGGGTGACGCCATCGCCCTGATGGGCTCCACCGGACGCTCGACCGGCACCCACCTGCACTTCGAGGTGCTGCGCGGCGGCCGCCCGGTCAACCCGCTCGGCTTCGTCGGCCGCTGAACGGCCGGGCCCGGGTTTCCCCGGGCGGGCCCCGAGCCCGTACAATAGCGGGCTTTCGGTCAGACCCGCCGGCCCGCCCCTGGGGGCGCCGGCCGGCGTAGAGGGCTCTCTCCCTTGCTCAAATTCCTCACGCGGATCTTCGGTAGCCGCAACCAGCGACTCATCCGTGACTACGGCCGCCAGGTCGCGCTGGCGGGTGATCTCGATATGCGCGTCGCCGCCCTCGGCGATGACGAGCTGCGCGCCCAGACCGAGCGGCTGCGGGCCCGGCTGGCGGGGGGCGAGACGCTCGACCAGGTCCTCCCCGAGGCCTTCGCGACCGTCCGCGAGGCGGCGCGTCGTTCCATCGGCCTGCGGCACTTCGACGTCCAGCTGATCGGCGGCCTTGCGCTGCACCAGGGCAAGATCGCCGAGATGCGCACGGGTGAGGGCAAGACGCTGGTCGCGACGTTGCCCGTGTACCTCAACGCCCTCGCGGGCAAGGGCGTGCACGTCGTCACCGTCAACGAGTACCTCGCGCAGCGCGACGCGGACTGGATGGGCCCGGTCTACCGGTTCCTCGGGCTGACCGTCGGTGTGATCAAGGCCGGCCAGACCCCGGCCGAGAAGCGCGCGGCCTACGCCTGCGACGTCACCTACGGCACCAACAACGAGTTCGGCTTCGACTACCTGCGCGACAACCTCGCGTTCCGCATCGAGGACCGCGTGCAGCGCGGCCTCAACTTCGCGATCGTCGACGAGGTCGACTCGATCCTGATCGACGAGGCGCGCACGCCGCTCATCATCTCGGGCCCTGCCGAGGAGAGCACCGAGCTCTACATCCGCATCAACGAGCTGGTCCCGCGCTTCGCGCGCCAGAAGGAGGAGGAGGGCGAGGGCGACTTCTGGGCCGACGAGAAGTCCCGCCAGGTGCACCTCTCCGAGTCCGGCTTCGAGAAGGCCGAGACGCTGCTGCAGGAGGCGGGGCTGCTCGGCGAGGGCGAGAGCCTGTACGACACGGCCAGCATCCGCCTCATGCATCACCTGAACGCGGCGCTGCGCGCGCACGCGCTGTACAGGAAGGACGTCGAGTACATCGTCAGGAACGGCGAGGTCGTGATCGTCGACGAGTTCACCGGCCGCACCATGCCCGGACGGCGCTGGTCGGACGGCCTGCACCAGGCGATCGAAGCCAAGGAGCGGGTGCGGGTCCGCGAGGAAAACCAGACCATCGCCTCGATCACCTTCCAGAACTACTTCCGGCTGTACTCGAAGCTCGCGGGCATGACCGGCACGGCGGACACCGAAGCCTTCGAGTTCCAGCAGATCTACGGCCTCGAGGTGGTCGTCATCCCCACGCACCGGCCGATGGTGCGCAAGGACATGGCCGATCTCGTCTACCTGACCCAGAAGGACAAGTTCGCGGCGATCCTCGACGACATCCGCGACTGCATGAAGCGCCAGCAGCCGGTGCTGGTCGGCACCACGTCCATCGAGACCTCGGAGCTGCTGTCGCGCGAGCTCACGAAGGAGGGCTTCGTCCACCAGGTGCTGAACGCCAAGCAGCACGAGCGGGAGGCACAGGTCGTGGCCCAGGCCGGCCGGCCGGGCGCGGTGACCATCGCCACCAACATGGCCGGCCGCGGCACCGACATCGTGCTCGGCGGCAACGTCGAGAAGCAGGTCGAGCACATGCTCGCCGACGAGTCGCTCGGCGAGGAGGAGCGCCGGGCGCGGGCCGAGCAGCTGCGCGGCGAATGGCAGCAGCTGCACGACACCGTCGTCGGGGCGGGCGGGCTGCACATCATCGGCACCGAGCGCCACGAGTCGCGGCGCATCGACAACCAGCTGCGCGGCCGCTCCGGGCGCCAGGGCGACCCCGGCTCGAGCCGCTTCTACCTGTCGCTCGAGGACAACCTGATGCGGATCTTCGGCGATCCGCAGCGCACCCAGGCGATGCTCAAGACCGTCGGCATGCGCGAGGGCGAGGTCATCGAGAGCCGCATGCTGACGCGGCAGATCGAGCGCGCGCAGCGCAAGGTCGAGGCGCACAACTTCGACGCCCGCAAGAACCTGCTCGAATACGACGACGTCGCGAACGACCAGCGCAAGGTGATCTACCAGCAGCGCACCGAGATCATGACCGCCGACGACATGGCGGACGTGATCCGCGGCCTGCGGGCCGAGGTCGTTGAGGACATCGCCGCCCGCTTCGTGCCGCCGGACAGCGTCGAGGAGCAGTGGGACCTCGAGGGCCTCGAGCAGGAGATCGCGCGCGATTTCGGCGAGGCCGTGGAGCTCAGGCAATGGGCGGCCGAGGATTCCGGGCGCGGCCCCGCCGACATCGCCGGGCGGGCGCTGGCGGCGGTGGATGCGGCCTACGAGGCGAAGGTCCAGCAGGTCGGCGAGCCGGTCATGCGCCAGCTCGAGCGGGCCGTCATGCTGCAGCAGCTCGACTCCCACTGGCGCGAGCACCTCGCCGCGATGGACTATCTCCGCCAGGGCATCTACCTGCGCGCCTACGCGCAGAAGAACCCGAAGCAGGAGTACAAGCGCGAGGCCTTCGAGCTGTTCAGCACGCTGCTCGACCGCATCAAGCGCGACACGGTGACCGTCCTGCAGCGCCTGCAGGTGCGCACGGAAGAAGAGATCCAGCGCGAGGAGCAGGAGCGCCAGCGGCGCCTGCAGCGGCAGATGCAGCTGCTGCACGCGGCCCCGCCGGCGCTCGACGCCGCGGCCGCGGAAGCGCCGGCCGGCGTGGCGGGCGAAGCCGCGCCGCCGCCTTTGGCGCCGGCCGAGCCCTTCGTGCGCGGCGACCGCAAGGTCGGCCGCAACGAGCCCTGCCCCTGCGGCTCGGGCA
>CAYORU010000069.1:0-5500 GCA_964406445.1 uncultured Steroidobacteraceae bacterium | reverse complement strand
ACCAGCAGATGCCCTCGTAACGCTGCGCGCGCGGCAGCACGCCATCTACGCCGACGAGGTCGATGATCGGCACGGAGCCCGGCTCGAGCGCGCCCAGCGCCTCCTCGACCTCAGCGCTGCGGAAGCCGACCACCACGACCCCCGCGCCCGAAAGCACGGTGCCGAGGTCGTCCGCCAGCATGTCGCCGATGTGCGGCAGGGTCTGCTCGATGTAACGCTTGTTCGCGCCGATGAGCCGCGCGAGGCTCACCGCCGGATCATAGATGCGCAGCTGGTAGCCCTTGCCGATCAGCCGCTCGGCCAGTCCGACCAGCGGGCTCTCGCGCAGGTCGTCCGTGCCGGGCTTGAAGCTCAGTCCCAGCAGCGCCACCTGGCGCGAGCCTTGGGCCATGACCAGATCGGCCGCATGGTCGATGTGCAACGCATTGGTGCTGCCTACGCCGGCGAGCATCGGCAGCTCGACGTCGTTGCGCTTGGCGAGGTAGAGCAGGGCCCGAAGGTCCTTCGGCAGGCACGAACCGCCATAGGCGAAGCCGGGTCGCAGGTAGGCGGTCGAGATGTTGAGGCTGCGGTCGCGGCAGACGAGGTCCATGACCGCCCGCGAGTCCACCCCGAGGCTGCGCCCCAGCCGGCCGATCTCGTTGGCGAAGGACACCTTCATGGCGTGGAAGGCATTGCAGGCCAGCTTGACCATCTCCGCGTTGCGCGTCGCCGTGGCGATGAACTCGCCGGGCAGCCCACCGAAGAGCGAACGGACGACCTCGATGGCCCTTTCGGACTCCGAGCCGACGATGGTGAACGGCGGGTTGTAGTAGTCCTTGACCGAGCTGCCCTCGCGCAGGAACTCGGGCTGGAAACACAGTCCGAAGGCCTCGTTGACGGTCCGTCCCGAGGCCTTGGCGAGCAGCGGCGCGACCACGGTGTCGGTCGTGCCCGGCGGCACCGTCGAGCGCAGCACAACGACCGGAAAACCGCCGGCCTTCCGCAGCAGCTCGCCGAGCTGGACGGAGACCCGCTCGACGGCCACGAGGCTCTGGCTCCCGTTCGGAGCGGACGGCGTGCCCACGCAGACGAAGATCAGGTCGCAGGCGGCGACCGACTCGTCGAGGTGGTCCTGCACCTTCAGCCGGCCGCTCGACGTGGCCGCCGTGGTGACCTGCTGCAGGCCCTCCTCGATGATCGGCGGCTGGCCCGAGGCCAGCAGGTCCACCTTGGTCCGGTCCAGGTCCACGCCCAGGACATCGTGGCCGTCGCGGGCCAGGCAGACGGCCGTCACGGCGCCGACGTAGCCCAGGCCGATCACACAGATCTTCATCGCACGGAATCCCCTGCCCCGGTGGCTCGAGCCGCGAGGCGCTCACGAAAGAAGGCCAGCACCCGGCCGGCCACGGCGTCCCAGTCACCCACCTGCCGCTGCAGGGCGGCCGCAATGTCCTGCCGGGGCGCGAGCGCCGGCGCGGACAGCACGCGGCCGAGGGCCGCGGCGAGCGACTCGCTATCGTCCACCGGAACGAGATATCCGTTGACCGACTCTTTCACGAAATGCGCGTTATCCCCGACGGGGGTGGTCACCACGGGGGTGCCCACCGCCAGAGCCTCGAGCACGGCATTGCAGCAACCTTCCCGGGCGGTTGCCAGCGCGAAGGCGTCTGCGGCTGCGAGCCAGTCCGCGACGACCGCCGGCTCGAGGTTGCCGAGGAACTGCACGGCCTCGTCGATCCCGAGCGCCCGGACCTGCACGCGCAGGCGCTCGGGGTAGTCCGCCTCGAAGGAGGCCGCGCCGATGATCGCGAGGCGCGCGGCGGGGTTCGCGGCATGCAGGCGCGCGAAGGCCTCCAGGAGCACGTGGTGCCGCTTGCGCGAGATCAGGTGCCCCACCGAGACCAGCAGCGGCCGGACGGCATCCAGCCCGAGGCGCGCTCGCGCCTCCCGGCGCCCCGCGTAGTGAAAAACCCGCGAGTTGACGGCGTTGTGGACGACCGCGACCCGCCCGGGCGCCACGTGGTGCGCCACGGCAAGGTCGCGCAGCGAGTGGCTCACCGCCACGACGCCGCAGGCCGATCTCATGGCGTCGAGCATCGGCGGGCCGACATCGCGCATGCCGGCATACTCGGTCTCGAATCCACGGATGGTGATGAACAGTGGAACCCCGAGCCGCTTCGCGACCCTCGCGCAGCCGGCCCCCTCCGGGTAGCCGAAGTGCGCATCGATCAGGTCGAGCGGCCGGTGGCGGTGCGCCGCCGCAGCAGGCCCTGCGATCGCCCGCGCCAGCCAGCCGGCGTCGAGCTGCTTCAGGATCCGGGGCAGGTAGAACATGGGCGCATGGTGGATCTCGAGCTCGCGCTGGCGACGCGACGGCTGGCGTGCCCATGCGGGCAGGGGCGCCACGCCGGGAAAGTACGGCAGCGGCTGGACGACGGAGACATCGGCTCGACGCGCCATGGCCTCGACGCGGTTCAGCACGAAGATGCCCGCGGACGGGTCGGTCGGCGTCGGCAGGCCCCGGCACACGCTCAGGATCGACAGCGGCTCCGTCATGTCGCCGAGGCCTGGCTGCGCAGGAAGCCATCGAACATCAGCAGCGACCACAGCGGCGCGCTGTGGTCGCGCCGGCCGGACTGGTGGTCGGCGACGAGGCGGTGGAGCGTCGCCGGATCGAAGAAACCCGACTCGGCGAGCCGGGGGCCCTTGACGACCTCGAGGATGTGATCGCGGAGCGAGCCGCGGAACCACACGTCGAGCGGCACCGCGAAGCCCATCTTCTTGCGGAACAACACTTCCTCGGGAAGCAGCGGGCGCAGTGATTCCTTGAGCAGGTGCTTGCCCTCCCCGCCCCTCAGCTTGACCGAGGCCGGCAGCGAGGACACCCACTCCACGAACTCGTAGTCGAGGAACGGGGTGCGCACCTCGAGGCTGTGGGCCATGCTCGCCCGGTCCACCTTGGTCAGGATGTCGCCGGGCAGGTAGGTCTTGAAGTCGAGGTACTGCACGAGCGAGAGCGGATCGTCGAACTGCTTGCCGGCGACATGGCCGTGGAACACCTCGCGGGCCGCGTAGCCCTGCAGGTCGCGACGGAAATCCGCCGAGAACAGCGCCGCGCGCATTTCGTCGGAGCAGATCGACACGCCGTGCAGGTAGGCGTCCACCGTTCCGCGCGCGAGGCCCTGGAAGGTGGTCTTGCCGCGGAAGATCCGCGGCGCCCAGTCGAGCTTCGGGTACCAGCGGCCGAGCGGCCCGAAGACGGCCTGGCGCAGCGCCAGCGGCACCCGGCTGCGCACGGCCTCCTCGGCGGCGAACAGCCGGTAGCGGCGGTAGCCGATGAAGTTCTCGTCGCCGCCGTCGCCGGACAGCGCCACGGTGACGTGGCGGCGCGCCAGCTGGCAGACCCGGTAGGTGGGGATCGCCGAGCTGTCGGCATAGGGCTCGTCGTAGATGTCCACGAGCTCGTCGAGCAGGCCGTAGTCGCTGGCCTCGACGATCTCGGTCTTGTGGTTGGTGTGCTTGGCGTCAGCGACCATCTGCGCGTAGCGGCTCTCGTCGTAGCGCGGTTCGCTGAAGCCGATCGAGCAGGTGAGGATGTCGTTGGTGCCGATCTCGCGCATCATCGCCACTACGGCGCTCGAGTCGATGCCGCCGGAAAGGAAGGCGCCGAGCGGCACGTCGGACATCAGGCGCTTGCGGACCGACTCCTTCAGCCGGTCGCGCAGCTCGGCCTGCCAGGCGGCCTCGGGCTGCGCCGGCTGGCGCGCGCCCGTCAGCGGCACGTCCCAGTAGCGCACGGGCTTCACCTCGCGCTGGCCGCGCTTGAGGCTGAGATACGCGCCGGGCTCGAGCTTGTGGACGTCGCGGTAGATGGTCTTCGGGTCGGGCACGTAGCCGAAGGCGAAGTACTCCTCGACCGCGCGCGGGTCGATGCGGCGGGGGACGTCCGGGTGGGTGAGGATCGCCTTCAGTTCCGAGGCAAACAGCAGCCGGCCATCGGGCAGGTGGGCGTAGTAGAGCGGCTTGACGCCGAGGCGGTCGCGGGCGATGAACAGGGACTGCTTGTTCCGGTCCCAGACGGCGAAGGCGAACATGCCGTTGAAGCGCTCGAGGCAGCGCTCGCCCCACTCCTCCCAGGCGTGGACGATCACCTCGGTGTCGCAGCGCGTGCGGAAGACGTGGCCGCGGGCCATGAGCTCCTGCTCGACGCCCTGGTAGTTGAAGATCTCGCCGTTGTAGGTGACGACGACGGTCTCATCCTCGTTGTAGAGCGGCTGCTTGCCGCCCTCGAGGTCGATGATGGCCAGGCGGCGGTGGCCGAAGCCGACGCCGGGCTCGAGGTGGAAGCCGTCGCCGTCGGGGCCACGATGGCGGAGCGCGCCGTTCATGGCGCGCAGGCGCGCCTCGTCCACGGGGCGCTGGCCGGCGAGGTCGACGATGCCGGTGATGCCGCACATCAGTCGGCGACTCCGAGGGACGGCCGGGCGGCGCGGTAGAGGTCGCGGTAGGCCGCGACCATGCCCTGCAGCGAGAACAGCCGCTCGGCGCGCTCCCGGGCGGCGCGGGCATGGCGGTCACGCAAGGCCGGGTCGGTTGCGTAGCGGACGAGCGCCCCGGCCAGCGCTTGCGGATCTTCGGGCGGCACGAGGGCGCCGGTGACGCCATCCTCGACGAGCTCGAGGTTGCCGCCGGTGGCGCTCGCCACGACCGGCAGCCCGGAGGCCATCGCCTCGAGGACCGTGTTGGAGATGCCTTCGCGACGCGAGCCGAGCGCGTACAGATGGCACTCCCGCAGCCGCGGGGCGACGTCCTCCCGTGCGCCGGGCAATTCGGCGTGGCTGGCCTCGCCGGCCGCTTCGAGCGCCGCGAGCGCCGGACGGCGCAACGGGCCGTCGCCCAGCATCACGAGGCGCAGGTCGGGCGCGCCCGGCCGGCCGGCCAGGGCCTTGCGGGCCAGAAGGAAGGCGTTGACGAGGTTCATCGGGTCCTTGATGGGTTCGAAGCGCGTGACGCTGCCGACGACGAAGGGCGCCGGTGGCGCAGCGGCCTGCGACGCGCCGGGATGGAAGCGCTCGGTGTCGACCCCGTTGCAGATCCGCCGCACCTTCGCCGGCGCGATCCCGACAGTGTCCACGAGGTAGCGCTCGAGATCCCGGGAAACGGTCACGAAGCGGTGGATCAGCGGGCCCAGGGTCCGCCGCCGGGCCTGGTACTTGCGGTTCGTTCCGTCCGGATCGTGGATATCCCAGCCGTGCTCGCCGTGGATGCGCAGCGGGATCCGCGCCAGCGCCGCGACGGCCTGGCAGTCCAGCGTGCCGAGGTTGCGCGTGTGCACGACCTCGGGGCGCAGCGTCCGAAGCAGGCGAAAGAGCCGCAGGTAGGTCGCCGGGTCCTTGCCGGGCTTCTTGTGGAGCGCATGGACGGCGACGTCCGGGCGCCCGATCCGCCTCGCAAAATCGGTCGCCTCGGTCAGCGCGATCACGGCGTGGCGCAGCTCGTCGGCCGGCAGCCGGTTGAT
>CAYORU010000068.1:0-5542 GCA_964406445.1 uncultured Steroidobacteraceae bacterium | reverse complement strand
GGCCGCCTGAACGGCGCCGAGATCTCGCGCTCGGAGTGGACCCGCGAGGGCCGCATCCCGCTGCACACGTTCCGCGCCGACATCGACTACGGGCTCGCCGAGGCGCGCACCACCTACGGCGTCATCGGCGTCAAGGTGTGGGTGTTCAAGGGCGAGGTCTTCGGCCCGGAGGAGTCGGCCGAGGCCGAGGCTCCTGAGGCGGCGCCCCAGCAGCCGGCCGCCGAGCCAGTGGCGGGCTGAGGTAAGCGACCATGATGCAGCCTAAGCGCACCAAGTTCCGCAAGCAGCACAAGGGCCGCCTGGGCGGGCTGTCGATCCGCGGCAGCACCGTCGCCTTCGGCGACTACGGGCTGAAGGCGACCGGACGGGCGCGGATGACCGCGCGCGAGATCGAGGCGGCGCGTCGCGCCATGACCCGCTACGTCAAGCGCGGCGGCCAGATCTGGATCCGCGTCTTTCCGGACGTGCCGATCACCCAGAAGCCGCTCGAGGTCCGCATGGGCAGCGGCAAGGGCAACGTGGAGTACTGGGTCGCCAAGGTGACCCCGGGCAAGGTTCTGTTCGAGATCGAGGGCGTGCCGGAGGAGACGGCCCGCGAGGCTTTCCGCCTCGCCGCGGCCAAGCTGTCCGTGTCCACGACCTTCGTGAAGAGGCAGGTGCGCTGATGGACCCGAAGGATCTGCGCAAGAAGAGCGCCGCGGAGCTCAAGGAGGAGCTGCTCAAGCTCCGCCGCGAGCAGTTCAACCTGCGCATGGCGGCCGCGGCCGGCCAGCCGGCGCGGCCTGACCAGCACGGCAAGGTGCGCCGCAGCGTGGCCCGCTTGAAGACCGTCCTGAACGAGCTCGAGCGCGCCGCGCGCGCCGGGAGTGAGTCGTGATGTCCGAGAACGAGACGAACGCCGCCAAGGCGGCCCGCACCCTGACCGGTCGCGTGGTCAGCAACAAGATGGACAAGACCATCACGGTCGCCGTCGAGCGCCTGGTGAAGCACCCGAGCTACGCCAAGTACGTGCGCCGGACCACCAAGCTGCTCGCGCACGACGAGAACAACGAGTGCCAGGAAGGCGACACCGTCGACATCGCCCAGTGCCGCCCGCTGTCGCGCCGCAAGTCGTGGACGCTGGTGCGCGTGGTCGAGCGCGCGCCCGTCGCCTGAGCCGGAGGCCGAGAACATGATCCAGCTGCAGACCCGCCTCCAGGCCGCCGACAACTCGGGCGCCCGCGAGCTCATGTGCATCAAGGTGCTCGGCGGCTCCAAGCGCCGCTACGCCGGCGTGGGCGACGTGATCAAGGTCAGCGTCAAGGACGCGATCCCGCGCGGCAAGGTCAAGAAGGGCGAGGTCTACGACGCGGTCGTGGTCCGCACCCGCCGCGGCGTGCGCCGCGCGGACGGCTCGCTGATCCGCTTCGACGGCAACGCGGCCGTGCTGCTGACCAACAAGCTCGAGCCGATCGGCACCCGCATCTTCGGGCCCGTGACGCGCGAGCTGCGCACCGCGCAGTTCATGAAGATCATCTCGCTCGCGCCTGAAGTGCTGTGAGCGGGCGGAGAGGGCGATGAAGAAGATCCGCAAGGGCGACACCGTCGTCGTGACCACCGGCCGGGACAAGGGCCGGACGGGCACCGTGATCCGCGTGCTCGAGAACGACCGCCTGGTCGTCGAGAACGTGAACATGGTGAAGAAGCACCAGCGCCCGAACCCCGCGAAGGGGGTGACCGGCGCGATCGTGCAGCGCGAGGCGCCGCTGCACGTGTCGAACGTCGCGCTGTGGGACCCGGCGGGCAAGAAGGCGAGCCGCGTCGGCATCCGCACGCTGGAGGACGGCCGCAAGGTCCGTTACTTCAAGACGAGCGGCGAAGTGGTGGACGTCTGACCGTGGAGACCCGAGAGATGGCTTACGAAGCCAGGTTGCACAAGCTGTACCGCGACACCGTGGTTCCGAAGCTCGCCCAGGAGCTGGGCCTCGAGAACCCGATGCAGGTGCCGCGCATCACCAAGATCACGGTCAACATGGGCGTGGGCGAGGCCGTGGCCGACAAGAAGGTCATGGATGCGGCGGTGGCCGACCTGTCGAAGATCACCGGCCAGAAGCCGTCGGTGCGCGCCTCCCGCAAGTCGATCGCCTCGTTCAAGCTGCGCGAGGGCCTGCCGGTCGGCTGCAAGGTCACCCTGCGCGGCGCGCGCATGTACGACTTCCTCGACCGCCTGATCAACATCGCGATGCCGCGCATCCGCGACTTCCGCGGCGTGAATCCCCGCTCCTTCGACGGCCGCGGCAACTACAGCTTCGGGGTCAAGGAACAGATCATCTTCCCCGAGATCGCCTACGACCAGATCGACCAGCTGCGCGGGATGGACATCACCATCTCGACGACCGCCGGCAGCGACGCGGCCGGCCGCGCGCTGCTCGAGGCGTTCAACTTTCCGTTCAGGAAGTGACCGATGGCAAAGACCAGCATGATCGAGCGCGACAAGAAGCGCGCCAAGATTGTCAAGAAGTACGCCGCGAGGCGCGCGAAGCTCAAGCAGCAGCAGAGCGACTCGAAGGCCTCTCCCGAGGATCGGCTCGCCGCCAGCGAGGCGCTGCAGAAGCTGCCGCGCGACGCGAGCCCGGTCCGCCTGCGCGAGCGCTGCGCCATCACCGGCCGGCCGCGTGGCACCTACCGTCGCTTCGGCCTCGGGCGCAACAAGCTGCGCGAGGCCGCCATGCGCGGCGACATTCCCGGGCTCGGCAAGGCGAGCTGGTGAGGACGCGACATGAGCATGACTGACCCGATCGCCGATTTCCTCACCCGCATCCGCAACGGCCAGGCGGCCGGCAAGGCCGAGGTGGCCTGCGGCTCGTCGCGCGTCAAGGAGGCCATCGCCCGCGTGCTGAAGGACGAGGGCTACGTCGCCGACTACGCCGTGCAGCGCGACGGCGCCAAGGCCACGCTGGTGGTGACGCTGAAGTATCACCACGGGCGCCCGGTCATCGAGCGCCTCGAGCGCGTGTCGCGCCCGGGCCTGCGGCAGTACCGCGGCAAGGGCGCGCTGCCGCGCGTGCTGGGTGGCCTCGGCATCGCCATCGTTTCGACCCCGAAGGGGGTCATGACCGACCGCGAGGCGCGCAGCAGCGGCCACGGCGGCGAGGTCCTGTGCGTGGTGGCCTGAGGCCGCCGTCGACCGACCAACAGGGGTCCTGAGGATCATGTCTCGAGTAGCCAAGAAGCCCGTCGACCTGCCCACCGGCGTCACCGTCGCCGTGTCGGACGGGTCGGTCACGGTGAAGGGAGCGAAGGGCTCCCTGACCCTGCCGATCTCGCGCGGCCTGGCCGTGGCCCAGGAGGAGAAGCGCGTGGTCGTCCGCTACCCCGCGGGCGCCGCCGGCAAGCCGCTGGTGCCGGTCGCGGGCGCGACCCGCGCGCACCTCGCCAACATGGTGGCCGGCGTCACCAAGGGCTTCGAGCGCAAGCTCGAGCTCGTCGGCGTCGGCTACCGCGCCGCCGTGCAGGGCAAGACCCTGAACCTCACCCTCGGCTTCTCGCACCCGGTGGCCTACCCGGTCCCGGAGGGCATCACCATCGAGACGCCGAGCCAGACCGAGATCGTGATTAAGGGCATCGACCGCCAGCGGGTGGGCCAGGTCGCCGCCGAGATCCGCGGGTTCCGCCCGCCCGAGCCCTACAAGGGCAAGGGCGTGCGCTTCACCGGCGAGAAGATCGCGTTGAAGGAAGGCAAGAAGAAGTAACCGCCATGGCACAGCTCAGCAAGAAGGACAAGCGGCAGCGCCGCTCCACGCGGGCGCGGGCCAAGATCCGCGAGCTCGAGGCGGTGCGCCTGACCGTGCACCGCACGCCGCGGCACATCTACGCCCAGATCACCACGCCCGACGGGGCGCGGGTCCTGGCCTCGGCCTCGACCGTCCAGAAGGACGTCGCGCAGGGCCTCGAGGGCACGGGCAACGTCGCGGCGGCCGCGGCGGTGGGCCGCGCGATCGCCGAGCGCGCCAAGGCCGCGGGCATCAGCCGCGTCGCCTTCGACCGCTCCGGATTCATCTACCACGGCCGCGTCAAGGCGCTGGCCGAGGCCGCCCGCGAGGGCGGCCTGCAGTTCTGACGCAGGGGAACGAGCATGGCACGAGTTGAGAGGGGCCCCGCGACCGACGACATGCTGGAGAAGCTTGTCGCCGTCAACCGCACCGCGAAGGTCGTCAAGGGTGGCCGCCAGTTCGGCTTCACCGCGCTCACGGTGGTGGGCGACGGCGCCGGCCGGGTCGGCTTCGGCTACGGCAAGGCCCGCGAGGTGCCGACCGCGATCGCCAAGGCGATGCAGCAGGCGCGCCGCAACATGACGAACGTCGCGCTGCGCAACGACACGCTGCACTACGCGGTTCAGGGTCGCCACGGCACCACCCGCGTCTACATGCAGCCGGCCTCGGACGGCACCGGCGTGATCGCGGGCGGCGGCATGCGCGCCGTGTTCGAGTGCGCGGGCGTTCGCAACGTGCTCGCCAAGAGCTACGGCTCGCGCAACCCTATCAACGTGGTGCGCGCCACCTTCGACGCCTTCCGCCGCATCAACTCGCCGGCCGACATCGCGGCCAAGCGCGGCAAGACCGTCGAAGAGATCATCGGGTGAGCGCCATGGGCAGCAGCAAGCCGCAGATCAGGGTCACGCTGACCGGCAGCGTGAACGGGCAGCTCGCCAACATCCGCGCCTCGGTGCGCGGCCTGGGGCTGCGCCGGATCCGCGATTCGCGGGTCGTCGAGGACACGCCGCAGAACCGGGGCATGATCCGCACGGCCCGGCACCTGCTGGCGGTCGAGCAGGATTGAGGTAAGGGACATGCGACTGAACAACCTGAAGCCCGGCGCGGGCAGCAAGAAGCCCCGCCTGCGCGTCGGCCGCGGCGCCTCCGCCGGCCAGGGCAAGACCTGCGGCCGCGGCGGCAAGGGCCAGAAGGCGCGCAAGGGCGGATACCACAAGGTCGGCTTCGAAGGCGGCCAGATGCCGCTGCAGCGCCGCCTGCCGAAGGTCGGGTTCCGCTCGGCCATCAAGCGCACGCGCTCCGAGGTGACGCTGACCGACCTGCGCAAGATCAAGGGCGAGGAAATCACCCTCGAGGCGCTGCTGGCGGCCAGCGTGGTCCCGGCCGGCACCGAGAAGGCGCGGATCATCCTGTCCGGGAAGATCGAGCGCGCGGTGACGGTGAAGGGCCCGGCGGTGGTCGCCACCAAGGGCGCCCGCGCGGCCATCGAGCAGGCTGGCGGCCGCATCGAGGAGGGCGCGGCGGCCTGAGGCCGCCCGCCCGCAGGAGCACAGGGACTTGGCGACTTCCCCCGCGAATCCGGCGCTCGCTCTCGGTGACGTCACGCGCTTCACCGAGATCCGCCAGCGCCTGTTCTTCCTGCTGGGGGCGCTGATCGTCTACCGGATCGGCACCTTCGTGCCCGTGCCCGGCATCGACATGGCGGCGATGGCGCGCCTGTTCGACACCCAGGAAGGCACGATCCTGGGGCTGTTCAACATGTTCTCGGGCGGCGCGCTGTCGCGCCTCTC
>CAYORU010000067.1:0-5543 GCA_964406445.1 uncultured Steroidobacteraceae bacterium | reverse complement strand
TGCAGCAGCCGCTGCAGGTAGTAGTGCTTGACGTAGGAACGTGCTTCGGCGGCGTCCGTGCGGACCCAGGGGTTGACCGCGACGAGGCCGACCACCCGCGCGTCCTGGGAGCAATAGATCATTGCGGCCGAGGCGCCGTCGCACAGGCCCCAGAGCACCACCCCGGGCAGGGCCGGATCCTCGGCGCACCACGCGTCCAGGGCGGCCCGGATGTCGTCGTCCACGGCGTCGAAGGGCCGGACCTCGCCCTCGCTGTCGCCCATGCCCCGGTAGTCGAAGCGCAGCACCGGATAACCTGCGGCGGCGAGCTGGCGCGCCATCAGCACGAACTGGCGATGGCTGCCGACTCGATACTGCGGGCCACCGACGATCACCATCACCCCAGGACGCGGCGGGCTGCCGGCGGGTGCCTCGTGCAGGATGCCGAGCAGGCGCGCGCCCTGGCAGTCGATCAGCAGGGCACGCTCGCGGGGCACGTCAGGCGGCCTCGGCGAAGGCCTGCACGGTGCGCTCGACCAGCGCCGGAATGCGCACGATCTCGGTCGAGGTCCAGAAGGGCTCGCCGACGGCCGTGTCGGCCTGCACGGCGGCCAGTCGCGTGCGTAATGACTCGACCACGGGCTGCGCGGTGGCGGGCAGCCCGTCGCCCGCCGCGCGCACGACCTCGAGCCAGGTGAGGCGGCCCAGCAACGCAGCGGCCTCCGGATCGAGCCTCAGCATGTCGAGCTGCGCGAGCAGCACCGGCGACAGCTCGTAGCCGGCGACCTCGAGCGTCTCGCCGCCGCGGCTGCGCTCGCGCAGTCCGCCCACCGTCTCCTTGCGATCCTCCATCAGGGAAGCGGCTACGCGCAGGCGCAGGAACTGCGTGACGAACCGCTGCCCGTCCACCTGGGGCTGCCAGAACACGGTGCGAGCGACGGGCTGCGGCAGGCCGGCGGCGATCGCGGCGGCGAGCAGCGCGCCGAGCCGGATGCCGAGCAGGCCGTGCAGGCGCAGGCCGCCGGCCGTGGCCCACGCCACGCCCGCCCGCAGATCCTCCACCCAGTCGGTCCAGTCGGCGTCGCGGAACTCGCCTTCGCTGTCGCCGGTGCCGTAGGGATCCACCACGAGGGTCGCGATGCCGCGCCCGGCCAGCGCCGCTGCGAGGTCCGTGACCATCTTCCGCGACTTGTTCATCTCGTCGCCGAAGGGGGGCGCGACCAGCACGAACGGCGCGGCGCCGCCCGTCGGGCCGCGCAACAGCGTGAACAGCCGCCCGCGGCGGCCCTCGATGAAGCAGGCATCGAGGCGGCCGGGGTTCAACGGCCGAGCTTCCCATCCACGAAGGCCGCCAGCGATCCGAGCGTCTCGAACACCTCGGCCGAAAGCTCGTCGTCGTCCACGGCGATGCCGAACTCGTCCTCCACCATGGTCAGGACGGAGACCACCGCCATCGAGTCGAACTCTGGGATCTCCCCCATCAGCCGGCTGGCGGGCGTGAGCGCGTCGGCCTTGGCACCAAGCTGCAGGGTGTCTGCCAGGATGCGCTTGAGCTTCTCCGTCGTATCCATCGTTCAACGACTCCGTATCAGGCAGGGGGATGGGTGCGGGCACGCGGCGTGGCCCAGGTGGTGTAGGTCCGGCCGCGGAAGGCGTCGAGGATGCCGAGCGCGCTCGCCAGGTTCACCAGGCAGAAATAGTAAGGCACGGACAACATCGCGGGGATGGCAGGTCGGCGCCTGAGCAGGTAGCCGGCCATCGCCAGACCGTAGAAGGCCCCCTGCCCGGCCAGCGCGAGGGCGTAGACGCCACCCGCGCGGGCGATCGCGATGTTGACCAGGAAAAGCGCAACGAGCTGCACCGGCACCAGCCAGCGCAGCAGCTTGTGCGAGAACAGCTGCCAGGCGAAGAGGCCGTGGCGCAGCGGGTTCAGCAAGCCGCGCAGGCGCCACAGCGCCCTCCAGGCGCGGTTGACGATGCGCACCTTGCGCCGGAACTCCTTGCCGAAGTCGTCGGCCGCCCGCTCGTAGGAGCGGGCCGCCGACTCGTAGACGCAGCGATGCCCACCGCGAACCACCTGCAGCGGATTGACGAAATCCGACAGCGCATCCGCGCGCATCGGCTCGTAGAGCGCGCGGCGCACGGCATAGATGGCGCCGTCGCCGCCCACCACGGAGCCGACCTCGGACTCGAGCCGCTTGATGGCCGTCTCGTAACGCCAGTAGAGGCCCTCGCTGCGCTCGGACTCGACCGCCGGATCCACGTAGGTCGACTCGCCGACGGCCGCGCCGACCGCAGGATCGGCGAAGTTGCGGACCAGCTGGCGGATGACGTCGCGGCCGTACATGGCGTTGGCGTCGGAGAAGACGATGATCTCGCCGGTGGCGGCCGCGACCGCGGCATTCAACCCGAGCGTCTTGCCACCGCGCTCGGGCATCGCGAGCAGGGTCACGCCGCGGTCCGCGTAGGACCGCACGATGTCGTCGGTCCCGTCCTCGCAGGCGTCCGAAACGACCATGACCTGCAGGCGATGCCGCGGGTAGTCGAGCGCGAGGCAGTTGTCGAGCTTCGCCTCGATCACGGCCTCCTCGTTGTAGGCGGAGATCACGAGCGTCACCGGCGGCTCGACGTCGGCCACGGCCACCGGCCGCGCGCCGCGCAAGGTCCTGAGCAGCCACAGCAGCAGCGGATACCCCGCGTAGATGTAGACGACGAGCGCCAGCAGGATCCAGAATGCAAGGGTCATCGGGACGGTCAACTCCGTCGGCCGCGAGGCAATGCGCAAGGATATCGGACCCTTGCGGCGATCTCCTGAGGCAGTTCAAGGTTTGATTATGTCCGCCTCGGTACACTGGCGTCCCGCCATCGGCTGCGCGTCAGGACCCGGCCCTTGAAGACGAGCATTTTCGGCTCCGCCGGCCCACCGGCGGCGGCTTCGGACATCTCCATAAGCGCGCCGCACGTCCACCGTGCCGAGGGCGTCACCGTGGCGCTCTCGGGCGGGCCGGTCTGGCTGGCTGGTCGCGAGGCCGACCGGCCCGCCGAGGCTCTCCTGGACGCTTACCGGGCGTCGGGGGACGCGTTCCTGAAGAACCTCACTGGCCGCTTCGCGCTGGCCGTGGTGGACGAGCCGCGCCGCCGGTCGCTGCTGGCGCTCGACCGCATGGGCATTGAGCGCCTCGCCTACGGCATCCGGGGCGAGACATTGGTATTCGGCCACTCGGCCGCGGACGTGGCCCGCGCCATGTCGCCGAACCCGAGCCTGCGGCCGCAGGCGCTGTTCGATTTCCTGCTGCTGCACATGGTGCCGGCGCCACAGACCGTCTTCGAGGGCGTTTACAAGCTGCGGCCGGGCACCTGCGCGCGTTTCGAATCCGGCCGGCTCACCGTCGAGCGGTACTGGCGGCCCGACTTCACCCGCGACGGCACGGCGCCCTTCGGGCCGCTGCGCGAGCAGCTCCTGGCCGCGCTGCGGGATGGGGTGGCGGCCTGCCGCCCGGACGAGCGGACCGGCGCGTTCCTGAGCGGCGGCCTCGACAGCTCGACGGTCGCGGGAATGCTGGCCGAGGTCTCCGGGCGGCCGCCGCGCACGTTCTCGATCGGCTTCGGCGTGGACGAGTTCAACGAACTCGACTACGCCCGCATCGCTGCGCGCCGCTTCCGGGCCGAGCCACACGAGTACGACGTGACGGCCGACGACGTCGTCGACGCCTTCCAGCGCATCGCGGCGGCCTTCGACGAGCCCTTCGGCAACTCCTCGGCCCTCCCGAGCTACTTCTGCGCCCGGCTGGCGCGCGAGCACGGCGTGACCCACCTGCTCGCCGGGGACGGCGGCGACGAGCTCTTCGGGGGCAACGAGCGCTACGCGCGCCAGAAGGTGTTCGAGGCCTGGTGGCGGCTGCCAGGCTTCCTGCGCGACGGCCTCGTCGGTCCCCTCGCCGCCCGCATCGATCCAGCCAGCCGCATCACGCCCCTGCGCAAGCTGCGCAGCTACGTGGACCAGGCCAGCATCCGCCTGCCCGAGCGCCTCGAGTCGTGGAACTTCATGTACCGCACCGACCTCGGCGCCATGCTCGAGCCGGACTTCCGCGCCGCGATCGACACGCGCGCGCCGCTCGAGGCCATGGCCGAGGTCTACCGCGAGGCGCCGACCGACGACCTGCTGCAGCAGCTGTTGTTCTACGACTGGCACTACACGCTCGCCGACAGCGACCTGCGCAAGGTGGGCGAGATGTGCGCGCTGGCCGGGGTCGAGGTCTCCTACCCCATGCTCGACCCGCGGGTGATCGACGTGTCGCTGCGGGTGCCGCCGGGAATGCTGCTGAAGGGCTTCGAGCTACGTCGCTTCTACAAGCGGGCGCTGGCGGGCTTCCTGCCCGACGAGATCCTGACCAAGAAGAAGCACGGCTTCGGACTGCCCTTCGGCGTCTGGCTCAAGACGCACGACCGCCTCGGCGAGTTGGTCTATGGCCTGCTCGGCGACCTCAAGCGCCGCGGCATCGTGAGGCCCGCGTTCATCGACCGGGTCATCGCCGAACACCGCTCGGGTCACCCGGGCTACTACGGCTACGCGATCTGGGACCTGGCGATGCTCGAAGCGTGGTTCCAGCAGCGCGCAACTCCAGCGGCGTCGGCTCAAACCGCGTAGGAACGAAGCGTGGTCTTCATGAGCCGCGACCCCAGGCCGGCTGGGTCGGTCTCCCAAGGCGTAAAGCGCGGAAGCTGCATCGGGTCGTCACCCCGCCGCGCGCTGCCCCACTCGGTGGTGACGGCCACCTCGAAGCCTGCCTCGCGCGCCATCGCGGCATGCTCGGGGCCAAAGTCGCGCCCAGGCCGGCCGTTCGGGTACGCGAAGGAACGCGGCGCGACGCCCGTGACTTCGCGCACCCACTGCCAGCTGCCCGCGATCTCCCGGCGGGCCTCGTCGGCAGGGAGCGTGGCGAGGATGGGGTGACTCACGGTGTGGCCGCCGACGTCGAAGCCGCGCCTCGCCAGGTCGCGGACCTGCTCGCGGGTCATCATCAGCCGCGGCGGCGGGCCTTCGACGTTGCGCTCGTACAGCGCGACGGCCGCCGTCCAGCGTTCTTCCAGCGGTCGATACTTCATCGAGCCCAGGACCTGGGGCACCGCGGCCGCGCGAGCCGCGCCATCGGGCAGCGGCACGGCCTCGCCGCCGATCGGGCCGCAATCGAGCGCGGACGGCGCCCGGCGAATCGCCTCGATGACGAGGTCGTTCCACATGATGCCCCGGTCCACCGCGCCGCCCGCGATGAAAAAAGTGGCAGGCAGGCCAAGATTTTCAAGGATCGGCGCGGCCACCTCGAGGTTGTTGGCATAGCCGTCATCGAAAGTGACGCAGGCCGCGCGCGCCGGCAGCGTGCCCGCGGCCAGCCGCCGCGCCGCCTCGGGCAGCGGCAGCACGCTGCAAAGCCTTGCCAGCGCGGTCATCTGCGCGCGGAAGGCGGCCGCATCCGGCTCGTCCGGAAGCAGCGGATCGCGCCCGGCAAGGACGCGATGGTAGGTCAGCACCTGCAGCCGGGCGCGCCGGCCCGCGGGCGAGAGCA
>CAYORU010000066.1:0-5645 GCA_964406445.1 uncultured Steroidobacteraceae bacterium | reverse complement strand
GCGTAGACCCACGCGAGGGCGCCCGCGAGCGCGAGCACCACGGCGAGCGTCACGAGGCGGCGGACCAGGGTCGTCATGCGTGGATCGTCCGGGGTCAGAAGTACAGGCGCATGATCAGTTCGGCGGCACAGGCGGGTTTGGCTTCGTTCTCGACCTCGATGGCGACCGACTCGGTGGACTGCAGCCCGCCCGCGATGGGCTCGATGGCGGCCAGCGTGCAGCGCGCGCGGACCCTCGCGCCGACCCGCACGGCGTTCGGGAAACGCAGCTTGTTGATGCCGTAGTTGATCACGCGCTTGACACCCGGCAGCGGCGGTCGCGATTCGTCGACGAGTCCGCGCAGCGCCGGGTACAGCGACAGCGTGAAGTAACCGTGCGCGATCGGCCCGCCGTACGGCGACTCGCGCGCCGCGCGCGCGGGATCGACGTGGATCCACTGGCGGTCGCCGGTGGCCTCCGCGAAGGCGTCGACCCGGTCCTGGGTGACCTCGATCCAGTCGCTGACGTGGATCTCCTGTCCGACCCGGGCCCCAAGCTCGGCGAGGACGTCTTCTGCGGTCATGTGCGGTCTCCGTTGCGCGAGGCGCGCAGGGCCCGCCAGTTTAGCCGCTCGGCCGGCCTGCCGCCCGCTCGCCGAGCCAGTCCGCGATCGCCTGCGGCACCTGCCGGGCCCTGCCGCTCACGTAGATGCCGATGTGCCCGCCCGGGAAGGCGTAGGTGGCGTAGTCCCGCGTGCCGACGAGCGCGCCGAGCGGCAGCGACGCGGAGGGCGGCACGAGGTGGTCCTGCGTCGCGTAGACGTTGAGGACCGGGCATCCGATCGCGCCGAGGTCCACGCGCCGCCCGCCGAGCTCGAGCGTGCCGCGCGCCAGCCGGTTCTCCTTGAACAGCCAGCCGACGAACTGCCGGAATGCCTCCCCGGCCTGGTCCGGGCTGTCGAAGATCCAGCGCTCCATGCGCATGAAGTTCTCGAGCTGGCGCGGGTCGTCGACGATGTCCGCGAGGCCGACGTACTTCTGGCTGGTGAGCCGAAACGGCATCAGCGCCAGGAACGTGGCGTTAAGGAACTCCCCCGGCACGTTGCCCAGCGTGTCGACCAGGCGGTCGACGTCGAGTTCGCGGGCCCATTTCGCGAGCAGGTTCTCCGGCGTGTGGAAATCGACGGGCGTCACCATCGCCACGAGGTTCGCGACCTTCTCCGGGTGCAGCGCCGTGTAGCAAAGGCTCATCGTGCCGCCCTGGCAGATGCCGAGCAGGTTGACCCGCTCGCTGCTCGCCGCAAGCCTCGCCGCGTCGATGCAGCGGTCGAGGTAGCCGTTCACGTAGTCGTCGAGCTCGAGGAAGCGGTCGGCGCCGTCGGGATAGCCCCAGTCGACGAGGAACACGTCGAGGCCGCGCTCGAGCAGGCCCCGCACCAGCGAGCGATCCTCCTGCAAATCCACCATGTAGGGCCGGTTGACCAGCGCGTAGCAGATCACGACCGGCGGCAAACCGGCCGGCGCGGCGCGCGGCCGGTACCGGTAGAGGACCAGCTTGTCCTCGGCGTACACCGGCTCCTTGTCGCTGCAGCCGACCGCGACCTCGCCGAGGCCCGCGACCGACCTGAGCCCGCGCGCGAGGCGCTGGCCGAAGCCGAGCGCCTCGTCCATCGCGCGCCTCGCCGGGTCCTCGTTCATCGCTGCGGCCGGCCGCGAAGCTGCTCGATCTCCTCCTCGAGCTCGCGCATGCGCCGCCTGAGCGTGTTGACCCGCCTGATCAGCGTATTGACCTCCGCGCGGGTCGGGAGGTCGAGGGCGCGCGCCCAGTCCTCGACCTGCCACCGGTGCTCACGCCGGAGGTCGAGGAGCGCGTCGTTCAGCGCCGACTGCGCCGCGGCGAACTCCGGCGTATGCGCCGCGGCCGCGTAGGCGTGCTCTCCGCAGTCGATCCACAGGTCGTACACCGCGCGGAGGCTGTCGGGCCGGGCCGCGTCGCCGCCGCCGGCGAGGCGCTGGGCGAGGCGGTCGACCGCGCCGCTCGCCACGCGGCCGAGCAGGCCGCTGAAGTCCGCGAGCGCGCGCTGGTAGCGCAGCGTCGCCTGCGCGAGGCGCTCGGCGGACTGCTGCCGCTCCCGGGCCGGGCCGAGCGCGGGGATCGCGCCGGGGCCGGCGGTTGCGCCGGCCATGCCGGGGAAGGCCTGGGTGAAGCCCTGCGTGAACTGCGCCTTCAACGCATCGAGCCGCCGCGCGAGGTCGGCTTGCGCGTGGCTCGCGCCCTTCGCCGCCTCGAGCGCTTGCCACGCCTGGCGGGTGACCCCAAGGTAGCTCTCGCCGAACTCCAGCATCCGGGCGGCGACTTCGCGAGAGGACTCGGGCAGGCCGGCGGTAAAGGCCTCCGGCATGGACGCGGCCGGCGCGGGGGCTGCCGGCGGGCGCCCGGCCAGCATCGCGTCCCAGTACTGTCGCTGCGTCTCGAGCCAGCCCTCGAGCCAGGCGGGAGACCCTTCAGGCGTCGTCATCGCTCACCTCGCGCCCGGTCGCGGGCTGTTTGCGCTGCAGGACAAGGGAGACCGCCCTGGCCTCCTGCGAATGCTCGAACTCAACCCGTGAAGTCAAATAAATTATATAAAAATCATAGTTTTGAGAAAGACTAGATCGGTGAGCCCCAGCCCCGCCTACTGCACTGCAAAAATTCTCTTGCGATGCAAAATGACGAGCGCTATAGTGGAGCCCATGAAGCGCCGACCGAACCGTGTTCCAGAGGATGCCAAGATGACCAACGCGCCTTTCGATTTCAACGCTTTCGTCGAGGCCTCCCGGAAGGCCTTCGAGCCCAGCCTGCAGCTCAACAGCCTGGCCGTCCAGGGCTTCGAGCGCGTCGCGCGCCAGCAGTACGCCTTCGCCGGCGAACTGCTCGAGATCGCGATCAAGCAGATGCAGCTGCCGGCGCAGATCAAGGACTACAACGAGTACGCCGCGAAGCAGGTGGAGCTCACCACCGAGCTCGTCGAGAAGACGACGCAGCGCTCGCAGGACATCGTCAAGCTGGCCACCGAGCAGCAGGCCGAGCTGACCAAGTGGTTCGACAAGACCGCGGCCGAGTTCGCCGCGGTCGCGAAGAAGGCGGCCTGACGCCGCTTTCGTACCGGCCCCCCTCGGGACGGCGTGCCTCCGGGCCGCCGTCCTTTTTTATTGCGGTGCGGCATTCATCCGGTAGACTGCCCCCATGGCACAGGAACGCCTCATCAAGAAGTACGCCAACCGGCGACTTTACGATGCATCGATCAGCCGGCACGTGACGCTCGAGGACATCCGCGACCTGATCGTCAAGGGCGAGCGGATCAAGGTCGTCGAGGACAAGAGCGGCGAGGACATCACCCGGCTCATCCTGCTGCAGGTGATCTCCGAGCAGGAGCAGTTCGGCAAGCCGATCCTCTCCACCCAGCTGCTCGAGTCGATCATCCGCTTCTATGGCGGGCCGATGCAGGAGTTCATGTCGCGCTACCTCGAGAAGAGCGTGGAGACCTTCATGCACCAGCAGGAGGCGCTCCAGCAGCAGTTCTCGAGGATGCTGAGCTCGACGCCGCCGCCGATGAACGCCATGGCCGAGCTCGCGCGCCAGAACATGGAGGTCTGGGCGAAGATGCAGGAGAGCATGCTGGGCGCGCTCGCGCCTCGCCCGCCGCGGCCGTCGCGGGACAGCGAGCCGGAAACCACCGAGCCCAGCGGCGACGGCCGGAAGTAGCGGTCCGCAGGCAGCGGACACCGCGGACCCGGAGCCCCGAGATGCCAGTGCCGGGCGACTTCCAGCCCGACGCGGTCCTCCAGGAGGCCCGCGCGAGCTACGCGGCCGGTCGCCTCGGCGAGGCGCGGCGCCTGACCGAGGCCGTGCTGGCGCGCGCGCCGGCGAACGCAGGGGCACAGCTGCTGCTCGGCCTGGTCGAGATCGCCGGGGGCGAAGCCCGCGCCGGGCTCGAGCGGATCGAGGCCGCAGCTCGCCACGCGCCCGTTCCCGCGCCGCTGTGCCTGCACTTCGGCGAGCTTCGATTCGCCGGACGGGACTTCGCGCGATCGGTCGCATGGCTCGAACGTGCGCTGGCGCAGGACCCGGGCCTCGCCCCCGCCTGGTGCCGCATGGGCAACGCCTTGCGCATGCTCGGCCGGTCCGCCGAGGCCGAGCAGGCCTTCCGCCGCGGCATCGCCATCGCCCCCTCTCTGGAGGACGCATACGTGGGCCTCGCGTTCCTCCTGCGGGAACTCGGCCGCGCGAAGGAGGCCGCGGGCGTCATGGCGGCGCTCGCGGAGGCCGCCGGCGGCCGACGCGAGGTGCTCGAGAAGGCGCTCGGGTTCCTCGAGGACCTCGGCCAGGTGGAGCCGTCGCGGCGGGTCGGTGAGCGGCTGCTGCAGGCGGCCCCGGAAGACCCGGGCGTGCAGTCCCGCGTCGGCCGCCTGTATTCGAAGCTGGGGCGCTTCGAGCAGGCCACCGCGTGCTTCCGCCGCGCCATCGCCAGCGACCCCTGCTCCGATGCGGCCTACCTCGGCCTGTCGGTCACCCGCCGGTTCACCTCGGCGTCGGACCCGGACGCGGAGCTGATCGCGCGGGCGCTCGCCGGGGGCGCCCTCGACGCGAGCAGCCGCACCTGCGCCCACTTCGCGCTCGGCAAGATCCTCGACGACTGCGGCGACTACGACGCGGCCTTCGGCCACTTCGAGGCAGGCAACGAGCTTCACCGCGAGGCGCGGCCCTTCGACCTCGGCAGCCACCTGGCCGCCATGCGCCGGCTGCGCGACGCCTTCCCGGCCGACGTCTTCCGGGAAGCGCCGGCCGGCCGGTCCGCGCCGATCGTGCCGGTGTTCGTGGTGGGCATGGTGCGCTCCGGCACCACCCTGGTGGAACGCATCCTCGACAGCCACCCGATGGCGCATGGCGCGGGCGAACTCGACCTGGCCGCGTCCGCCGCGGCCACCCTGGGCCTGACCTCAGGCGGCCAACACGCTGGGCGGGCGACTCCGGTCGCGTTCGAGGGCCCGCGCCTCGCGGCGCTCGCCGACGAGTGGCTGCGAACGCTCGCGGCGCGGGCCGGCGCGGCGACCGTGGTGGTCGACAAGAACCCGGGCAATTTCGCCTACCTCGGCCTGCTGGCGCTGCTGTTCCCGAACGCACGCTTCGTGCATTGCGCCCGCGATCCGCTCGACACCTGCCTGTCCATCTACTTCCAGCACTTCGCCCGGGATGAACTCGGCTGGACCTACGACCTTGCCGCGATCGCGGAGGTCTACGCCGACTATCGCCGCACGATGGCGCACTGGCGGGCGGTCCTGCCGCGGCCGGTCCTCGAGGTCGGCTACGAGTCGCTCGCGCGCGATCCGGCGCCGGCGACGCGCAGCTTGCTCGACTTCGTGGGCCTGCCTTTCGAGCCGGCCTGCCTCGAGCCGCACCGGAACGAGAGCGCGGTCGGGACGGCGAGCGTGTGGCAGGCCCGCCAGCCCGTCTACGCGGGCTCGATCGGCCGCTGGCGCCGCTACGCCCGCCACCTCGGGCCGCTTCGCGACCGGCTGCTCGCGGCCGGCCTAGCGCTCGAGGCGATGGACGGCCCGGGCGGGCCGGGCGTCCGCTAGCTGTGATTTCTAAGGACGTTGTTTACACCTTCTGACGCTGGAAGGCTG
>CAYORU010000065.1:0-5645 GCA_964406445.1 uncultured Steroidobacteraceae bacterium | reverse complement strand
TCCGGCCCAAGTTCATCTTCTACGCGACCTACCTGTCGGAGAAGATCGGCTACGCCCGCTACATCTCGATCTTCCGCCAGCTCGAGCGGCACCCCGAGAAGCGCTTCCATCCGATCTTCCGGTGGTTCGAGCAGTGGTGCAACGACGAATTCCGCCACGGCGAGGCCTTCGCGCTGATCATGCGTGCCGACCCGGGCCTGCTGCGCGGGGTCAACAAGCTGTGGATCCGCTTCTTCCTGCTCGCGGTCTACGCGACGATGTACGTGCGCGACCACGCCCGGCCTGAGCTGCACGAGGCCCTCGGATTCGACCCGACCGCCTACGACTTCCAGGTCTTCCGGATCACCAACGAGATCACCAAGCAGGTCTTCCCGCTGACGATCGACCTCGACGATCCCCGCTTCCGCGCCGGGCTCGAGCGCCTGCGCCGCCTCTCCGAGCGAGCCGAGGCGGCGGGTGCCCGCGGCGGGCTGGTCGGCGCGCTGCAGAAGGCCGCCTGCGGCGTGGCGGCAGCCTGGACATTCGGCCGGCTGTTCGCCCTGCCGACGGTCCCGAACGAGATCCCGGCCGAGGCCCGGCTGGCGCCGGCCTGGTAGGCGGAAGCGGGCGGCACGCGCATGTCGAGCCTCGCGATCCCCGCGCTGGTCGCCGTGCTGCTCTGGTGGGGCAGCACCGGGATCGTGCTGCTGCTCGACGGACTGCCCCGATCCACCTACCGCTGGACGATCGCCGGCGCCACGGTCGTCCTGGCGGGCTCGCTCTGGGGCCTGTGGGTCGCCGGCGACATGCGCACCGTCGGCGGCGCCTACCTCGGTTTCGTCAGCGGACTGCTCGCCTGGGCCTTCCTCGAGATCACCTTCCTCACCGGCCTGATCACGGGCCCGCGCAAGGCGCCCTGCCCCGCCGGCTGCGCGGGACCGGCGCACTTCCGCCACGGCATCGAGGCGATCCTCCATCACGAGATCGCCATCATCGTCGCCGCGGCGGCGGTGCTGGCCGCGAGCTGGGGCCAGCCGAATGCTTTCGGCGCCGGCGCCTTCCTCGTGCTGTGGGTGATGCGCCAGAGCGCCAAGCTCAACCTGTTCCTCGGCGTGCGCAACCTGAGCGAGGAGTTCCTGCCCGAGCACCTGCGCTACCTCGCGAGCTTCTTCCGGCGCCGGCCCATGAACCTGCTGTTCCCGTTCTCGGTGACCGCCGCGACGCTCGCGACGGCCTGGCTGGCCCAGCGCGCCGTCGGCGCCGGCGATGGCTTCGAGGCGACCGGCTATGGCCTGCTCGCCGCGCTGATGGCCCTCGCGCTGCTCGAGCACTGGCTGCTGGTGCTGCCGGTCCGCGCCGAGGCGCTGTGGGCCTTCGCCCTGAAGTCCGGCCGGGACGGCGCGACGCGACGATCGATCGAAGGCGGGCCCGACGGCGGCACGCGAAGCCGATGGACGGCGCGCCCGTCACCGCTGCAATCCCACTGAGGAGCCTGCCATGCCAGCCGACGGTGCCCGGCCAGACCCCGCACAGACGCTTCTCGAGGGGCTCGACGGCCCGGCCGCGCTGCGCGAGTTCACGCCCCAGGAACTCGGGCGGCTGGCCGTCGAACTCAGGCAGTTCCTGGTCCACGAGACCGCGCGGATCGGCGGCCACTTCGCCGCGAGCCTCGGCACCGTCGAGCTGACCGTGGCGCTGCACCACGTGTTCGAGACGCCGCGCGACGCGCTGGTCTGGGACGTCGGCCACCAGGCCTACGGGCACAAGGTCCTCACCGGCCGGCGCCGCGCCTTCCGCACGCTCCGTCGCTACGGCGGCCTGTCCGGCTTCCTGCGCCGCGACGAGAGCCCCTACGACGCCTTCGGCGCCGGCCATTCCAGCACCTCGATCAGCGCGGCGCTCGGCATGGCGATCGCGGCTGGCTGCCGCGGCGAGTCCGCGAAGAGCGTCGCCATCATCGGCGACGGGGCGCTCACCGCCGGTCTCGCCTTCGAGGCGCTCAACCACGGCGGGGCCAGCGGCGCCGACTTGCTGGTGGTGCTGAACGACAACGGCATGTCGATCTCGCCGAACGTCGGTGCGCTGCACTCCGGCGCCGGCCGCGACGGCGCGTCGCCGATGCGCAGCTTCTTCGAGTCGCTCGGCTTCGACTACCATGGGCCCGACGACGGCCACGACCTGCCGCGGCTCGTCGAACGGCTCCGCGAACTTCGCGGCATGACGCGCCCGCGGGTGCTGCACGTCCGGACGCAGAAGGGCCACGGCTACGCCGCGGCGGAGCGCGAGCCCATCCGCTACCACGGCGTCACGCCCTTCGACCCCGGCGCCGGGCTGCAGCCCGCGCCGGGACCGAAGACCCCGGTCTATACGGACGTCTTCTCCGAGTGGCTGTGCGACATGGCCGAGCGCGACCCGCGCCTGGTGGCCGTGACGCCGGCCATGCGCGAGGGCTCGGGCCTGGTGCGCTTCGCCGAGCGCTACCCGGGCCGCTATTTCGACGTGGGCATCGCCGAGCAGCACTGCCTGACCTTCGCTGCCGGACTCGCCTGCCGCGGCCTGCGGCCGGTGGTGGCGATCTACTCGACCTTCCTGCAGCGCGCCTTCGACCAGCTCGTCCACGACGTCGCGCTGCAACGCCTGCCGGTGCTGTTCGCCATCGACCGCGGCGGGCTCGTCGGCCCGGACGGGGCGACCCACAACGGCGCGCTCGACCTGAGCTACCTTCGCTGCGTGCCGGGCATGACCGTGATGGCCCCGTCGGACGCGGCGGAGCTGCGCGGCGCGCTCAACACCGCCTGGCAGCTCGGCGGCCCGGCGGCGGTTCGCTACCCTCGCGCGGCCGCGGCGGGCGCCGCCGGCGCCGGCTTCGAGGCGCTTCCATCCGGCCGCGCCAGGGTCGTCCGCCAAGGGGGCGGCATCGCCTTCCTCGCCTTCGGAACGCTGGTCGGCACGGCCCTCGAGGTGGCCGACACCCTGGACGCGAGCGTCCTGGACATGCGTTTCGTGAAGCCGCTGGACGCGCGTGCGGTGGCCGAGGCGGCGCGCCGGCACGACCTGCTGGTCACGCTCGAGGAGGGGACCGTCGTCGGCGGCGCCGGCAGCGCGGTGAATGAATGCCTGGCGCGGCAGCGGGTGAACGTGCCGGTGCTGAACCTCGGACTGCCCGACCGGCCCGTCGAGCACGGCACGCGCGACGAGGTGCTGCAGGAAGCCGGCCTGGACAAGGCCGGCATCATGGTCGCGGTGGCGCGGCGGATGGTCGAGTTGCGCGGACAGGTTCCGACGCTGCGGCCGGGCGTCGTGTCGCTGACCAGCTTCGAGGCGGCCCCGAGTCCGGGCTGACGACGGCCCGGGCCGGCTCCTGAAGGAGCCGACAGGGCTCGTCAGACGGTGGTGGGAGCCGCGAGCGCAGCCGGCGCGGGACGCGCCTGATCGATCAGGCTCGCGCGAAGCGCCGCGAGGGGCAACCGGAAGACCACGTTCTCGGCCGGCCCGTCCATCTCGCGCACGCTCAGCGGCCCGAGCTCCGCCAGCCGCACCAGCACGCCCTGGACGAGGCTCTCCGGCGCCGAGGCGCCGGCGGTGACGCCGACGCGCCGCACCCCGTCGAGCCAGCACGGATCGATTTCGGAGGCTTCCTCCACCAGCCGCGCCTGCACGCCCTGCTGCGACGCCACCTCCCGCAGCCGGTTCGAATTCGAGCTGTTGCGGGCGCCGACGACGAGGACGAGGTCGACGTCCCGGGCGAGGCTCCGGACCGCGGCCTGGCGGTTCTGGGTCGCGTAGCAGATGTCGTCCACCTCCGGACCGACGATGCCCGGGAAGCGGCGCTCGAGCGCGGCGATCAGCTGGCGGGTGTCGTCGAGGCTCAGCGTCGTCTGCGTGACGTAGGCGAGCGGCGCGTCGGCGCGAAGCGGCAGCGCCTCGATCTCCTCCACGGTGGCGACCACGTGGATCTCGCCGTCGACGGACCCGCGGGTCCCCTCGACCTCGGGGTGACCCGCGTGGCCGATCAGCACCACGGCGCGCCCGAGGCGCGCGTAGCGTTGCGCCTGCAGGTGCACCTTGGCGACCAGCGGGCAGATCGCGTCGATCACACGCAGGCGGCGCGCCGCCGCGCGGCGCATGACCCGCGTGGCGACGCCGTGCGCGGAGAGCACGGCGACGGCCCCTCGCGGCACGGCCTCGACGTCTTCGACGAAGATCGCGCCTTGCCGCCTGAGCTCCTCGACCACGTGCCGGTTGTGCACGATCTCGTGGACGACGTAGACCGGGCTGCCGTGGATCTCGAGCGCGTGCTCGACGATCTCGATCGCCCGGACGACGCCGGCGCAGAACCCGCGCGGCTGTGCGAGCAGCGCCTCCATCGAGGTCAGCCGCGCGCCTTCACGGCAGCAGCGACGCTGTGGTGGCCACCGGGGCCGGTCCCGCGGCGTCCGGTGCGGCGCCGTCGGCGGCCGGCATCGGCGGCTGCCGCCAGGGCGGCCCGAACTCCGGGTAGTCCTTCAGCATGCTGACGCCGTTCAGCGGCTTCTGCAGGCCCTGGTGGCAGGTCGCGCAGTACACCTTGCCGACGTCGCCGAGCGGCCCCAGCCGGTGCTGCGGGAAGACCGGCGTCAGCGGCTCGATGTACTCGACGTTGACGGCACGGGCCATGCGGATGCCGTACCAGGCGCTCACCCGCTGCGGCGTGCTCTCCTCCCAGATGCCGAACCAGCGGCTCTGGTGGCAGCCCGTGCAATTGAGCCCCAGCGAGTTCGACATGTGCATCATCAGGCCGTAGGTCCACTCCGCGGACTTCGTGCCGGCCGGGTTGCTGCCGTCCGGCAGCGCCTGCTGGGTGCCGACGCGGATGTTCTGGTCCTGCAGCAGGAACGGCGTGAACGGATCGTAGGGCAGCGACGCGAGGCCGACCGACGGCGCAGGCGCATTCTGCCCGGCGCGGCTGCCGGCGAGTCCGCGCGCGGTCTTCGGGCCCGGGTCGGCGAACCAGATCTGCGCGGGCACCGGCTGGCCGCGATGGCAGGTGTAGCAGGTGACGCCGGTCTGCTTGACGTGGGTCGTCCAGCCCGAGTTCAGGTCGCGGGTCATCTGCAGCATCCGCCGCGCCACGACCTTCGTGTACATCGAGTCGGACGCCATGCTCTCGCCCTCGGCGTGGCAATAGGCGCAGCTCTGCTCCGGCGAGACCCACTGGCTGATCGCGACCATCGCGCGGGCGAACTCCGCGACGCTCAGGTCGCCGAGGACCTGTACGTTCTCGTAGACCTGGCTCGCGAGGACCGGCGACTCCTCGGACGGGGAGGCCGGGATGACCGGCGGGATCGCCGCCGTCTGCGCCTCCGTCTCGGGACCGACGATGCGCGGATTCTTGATGTCCACCATGCCGGTGCCGCGGTAGCCGACCTGCTTCGACTCGACCGGAGGCCGCTCCCAGCAGCCGGCCAGCAGCAGCCCGGCGGCGCCGAGCAGCACGAGTTGCGCGAGCTTGTCGAAGCTGCTCATGGCGTCACCCCCAGGCTCGGATCGACGACGGGCGGCACCGTCGCCGGGTACGGCGGGGCGACCCCGTGCTTGACGGCCCACAGGAACCAGTTGTCGACGACCGTGCCGGTGAGCAGGATGCCGATGCCGCCGGTCAGCGGGCACAGCACCGCGAACCACCA
>CAYORU010000064.1:0-5819 GCA_964406445.1 uncultured Steroidobacteraceae bacterium | reverse complement strand
GCGTAGCCGATCTTCTCCGACAGGTAGGTCGCGTAGAAGATGAACTTGGGCCGGAAGTAGGTGTAGTGCTTCGCGCGCTTGAGGAAGCTGAGGTCCACCGCCAGCCCGAAGTCCTTGAGCGACTGGTTGATGAAGCTGGCGTGGCGCGCCTCGTCGCGCGCCATGAAGGCCATCAGCTCCTTGATGTCCGGGTTGTCGACGCGGCGGCGGATGTCGTTGTACAGCACGCAGCCGGAGTACTCGGCCGTGACCGAGCTCACCAGGAAGTCGAGGAACTCCTGGCGCAGCGCGTCCGGCAGCTCGCGGATCTGGGCCGTGAAGTCGGCGGTCCGCTCGAAGTGGTTGCGGTTGGAGTCGCGGCGGAACTCGTTCAGCAGCGCTTCCCACTCACGTCGCACGAGCGAAGTGTCGAGCCGGTCCATCGCGTCGTAGTCCGTGCGGTAGAAGCGCGGGCTCAGGAGTGTGCTGGCCCGGGCCTTCTGGGTCGCATCCGCGGCCGTCGTGATTCGCGTCGGAGTGTCCATGTCGCTCATCCCCCCTGGGCAATGGTCGTGGCCGGCGCGGTCGGGTCGGACCCTGGCCGGGCGTCGAGCAGGCGCGCGAACGCGCCGGAATTGGTCGGGCCGAAGGCGTCTAGGCCGATGCGGCGTCCCGTCTGCGGGTCCTCGAGGAACAGGCCGCCCCCCGTGGAGCGAACCAGCAGGAACGGCGCCTCGGGCCCGACGCCTCGGCTGCGCCGGTCGCGGGCCAGCCCGCGCAGAACGCCGCGGATGAAGCCGTCGCCGCCGGGCTCGAGCACGGCGACGTCGCCGCCGCTGCGCGTGTCGAGGACGATCACCGCGCCGTCGTCGCGGTCGGCGAATCGCAGCTCGCGGCTCGCGGCGGGCGCGGGCGACGGTGTCGCCACGACGCCGACGCCCAGCAGCCGGCCGGAGGCGGCGGCGAGCAGCGTTGCAGCGAGCAGGGCGCCGGCGCCGAGCAGGGCGCCGCGCGGGAACGGCTGGTCGTGGAACGGGTCGCTCATGGCGGGCCTCAGGCGGTGGCGGCGAGTTGGGGCCGGCGCGGACGGCTGGTCCCGGCGGATTCGACGCGCGGCGCCGTCGCCACGCCGCCCTGGTGGCTCGCGAGGGCCTCGGCGAGGATCCGCGCGACGCGCCCGGCGTCCGGGATCGCCCTGAGCATCGGCTGGCTCCGGCGGCCGCCGCGCACGTACGGCCAGTTGACCAGGTAGGCGATGCGCTGGCCGGCAGCCAGCGCGAGCGGGAGGTCGCCCGTGCCGTCGCGATGCAGCCGAAGGGCCGCGGACTCGACGGCGCTGAACGGCACGTTCAGCGCGATCGGCAGCGCCACGCCGAAACGCAGCACCACCCGCCTGTCGGTGATGGTGAAGACGGTCTCGCGGGCCGTGAGCCAGGCGAGCAGCCCGAGCAATGCCACGCCGGCCACCGCCAGCGGCAGCAGCGCGAGCGCTGCGCCGGCGGCGGACGCCGCTCCGGCGCCGGCCGCCAGTTCGGTCCCGGCGCGAAACGCCATCAGCAGCCCGAAGTAAATCGCCACCTTGCGGACGTGAAACGCGCGCAAGGCGAGGGAAACGGCGGCGGGAGAGCCCTGCCACAGCAGTCGCTCACCCGCGGGCAGAGCTTCCGGAAGTCCCCGGACCGGCTCGAACTCGTGCTCATTCACAGCAGCGGCTCCTGTCGCGACGGCTCGGCGTACAGCTTGCCGCCGCCGTAGTAGGCGGAGATCCGGTCTTCCTCCGCGAGGGTCACCTGGTCCGGATGGGCGAGTCCGGGCACGCCGGCGAACTGCGAACCGAGGATCGCGTCGGTCTCGACGCGGCCGCGCCGCGCGCTGACGTGCGCGAAGTAGATCGGGATGAGCACGTTGCGACCGCTGCCGGCCAGCGTGATCTCGAGGAAGCGCACCTGTGGCTCCGAGCGGTCGACCCAGACGTCGCGGACCGTTCCGCCCGCCACGCCGTCGGCGCCGACCATTGGCATGCCGCGTGGGTCCACGTCCTGCCCTGCGACCCCGTAGTCGGTCGCGACCCGCAGCGGCACGATCTTCGGCGCGCCCTCCAGGGTCAGGTCGGGCTCCGCGGCACGGATGCCCCACGCGGCGGGACCGACGCCGTCGGCGAGCGGATCGCCCGTCGGCGCGAGCGGCGCGCCGGGGAACCCGGCGCTCGGTTCGGCCCGGATGGCGCGGCGGTCCTTCTCGGGCCGCGGCGTCTGCAGCTCTCCGCCGTGCGCGAGGCGGAAGGTCTTGGGCGCGGGCATCGCCGGCCAGCCCTGGTGGGTGACGTGCTCGCTGCGCTCGGATTCGAGCGGATAGCCCTCGCGCTTGTCTTCGCGCCGGAGATAGATGATCAGTCCGGCAAAGAAGATCCAGAACGCGTACAGCACGAGTTGCGCGACGTCGATGTAGCCAGTGATGTCGCCGACGGTATTCATCGCGAGACCTCCTTGAGTCTCTTGCTGCCTAGCCGGGAAACTCGGCCAGTCCGAATTGAGCGGGTCGACCGGGCGACCGTTGCCGTGCGCGGCCGACGAGCGGGCCGAGCACGACGACGGTCGCGAAGAGCAATCCGATTTCGAGGTGGTAGACGAAGGCGTAGCCGGTGGTCGGCAGGGCGAGCGCGCTGCCGAGCGCGCCGCTCTGGGCGAGCCCGTCCACGATGTCGCGCAGGGCGCCGCCGAGCGCGATGCCCGCCCCGGCCGCGGTCGCCTGCACTGCGCCCCAGGCGCCGAGGGCGAGACCGTGGCCCGCGCCGTCGTCGAGGCCCATCGCCGCCGTCAGCATGCAGACCGCGAACAGCCCGCCGCCTGCCCCGATCAGGAAGGTGCCGACGCGGAACAGCAGCGGCGACTGCAGCGATGCAGCGAAGATCACCGCGGAGAAAGCGGCGACGCCCACGAGAGCGCCGAGAGCGGCGAGCCGCAGAGGATCCGAGCCGCGGACCAGGCGCCTGGCGGCGACGGCGAATGCGGCGAGCGCGCCCGCGGCGAGGAAGGCGGTCAGCATCGTCGTCTGGCCGACCGCGAGGCCGAGGATCTCGCCGCCGTAGGGCTCGAGCAGGATGTCCTGCATGCTGAAGGCCGCGGTGCCCAGCCCCACCGCGACCAGGAACCGGGTGGCGCGGCCGTCGCCGACGAAGCGGCGCCAGGCCTCGGCGAAGTCCGCGCGCCTGGCCGGCGCGCTGCGCTGCGGGCTGCGCGCCTCCTGCTTCCAGAGCGCCACGAGGTTGAGCGCCAGCGACGCGATCGCGCCGCCCTGGATCACCTGGATCAGGCGAAGCTGGCTGAACTCGCCGAGCAGCGCCCCGAAGACGATCGCGCTCACGATCATCCCGGCGAGCAGCATGAGGTAGAGCAGGGCGACGACGCGCGGCCGGGCCGCCTCGGGGGCGAGGTCCGCGGCGAGGGCGAGGCCGGCCGTCTGCGTGGTGTGCATGCCGGCGCCGACCAGCAGGAAGGCGAGCGCCGCGCTCGCCAGCGCGAACCAGGACGGCCAGTGCGAATCGCCCGACAGCAGGAGCAGAGTGAACGGCATGATCGCCAGGCCGCCGAACTGCAGCAGCGTACCGGCCCAGAGGTAGGGGACCCGCCGCCAGCCGAGCACGGAGCGGTGCGTGTCCGAGCGGAATCCGATCAGCGCCCTCGCGGGGGCGAAGACGAGCGGCAGCGAGACCATCAGCGCGACCAGCCAGGCGGGCACGCCGAGCTCGAGGATCATCACGCGGTTGAGCGTGCCCGACAGCAGGACGGCCGCGAGGCCGACCGAGACCTGGAACAGCGACAGGCGCAGCAGCCGGTCGAGCGGCAGCTCGCGCGTCGCGGCATCCGCGAACGGCAGCAACCGCGGGCCGAGCCGCATCCAGGCCTGCGCCAGCGATTCCGGGCGCGGCCTCATGCGTGCGTCAGCTCCAGCGCCTCTGAGGTGTAGAAGCCGCAGGCGACGCGCTGCGAGCGTGCGGGCCCGAACCGCTCGAGCCCCGGCTCGCTGTCGATCAGGTCGAACAGGTTGTCCGGCGCGACCGGCTCGATCGCGGGCGCGCGGTCGCCGCGCGGGAACAGCCGCCCGACCGTGTGCATCAGCGACAGCGCCGGCGTGCGAGGCGCGAAGGTGAACAGGATCGCGTGCTCGATCCGGGCCGACAGACGGCTCAGCACGGACACCGTGTCGCTCGCGCGGTAGTGGATCAGCGAGTCCATCGCAACGGCGTAGTCGAAGCGGCCGAGCGCGGGATCGAGCATGTCGCCGACCTGGAAGCTGACCGAGCCCGGCGCCGGCAGCGCCGGCGTCCGCTCGCGCGCCAGCTGGATCAGCGTGGGCGAGATGTCCACCGCGACCACGTCGGCGCCCCTGCTCGCGGCCTCGATGGCCAGCGCGCCGGTGCCGCAGCCGGCGTCCAGCACCCGGGCGCCGCGCAGGTCGAGCGGCAGCCAGCCGAGCAGCGTGTCGCGCATCCGGTTGCGGCCGGCGCGAACGGTGGCCCGGATCCGTCCCACCGGGGCGTCCGAGGTGAGCCGCGACCAGGCCTCGGCCGCGGTCCGGTCGAAGTAGTCCTCGAGCTGCTCGCGGCGGCTGGCGTAGGTCAGTGTCGGCATCAGTCGAATCCCAGCAGGTCGAAGATCTCGCGGTCCTTGAGCGGCGCCGGCGCCAGCGGCTCGGTGCCGGCCCACAGCGTCGCCGCGAGCCGCAGGTATTCGTTCTGCACGGCCTCGAGCTCGGGTGACGGCTCCATCTCGAAAAGCGTCGACTTCTTCAGGCGGCTGCGGCGGATGACGTCCAGGTCCGGAAAGTGCGCCACGGTGCTCAGGCCGACCCGGTCGTTGAAGCGCGCGATCTGGTCGGTGTCCTTGCTGCGGTTAGCGATCACGCCGCCGAGCCGCACGGCGTAGTTCTTGGACTTGGCCTGGATCGCCGCGACGATCCGGTTCATGGCGAAGATCGAGTCGAAGTCGTTGGCCGCGACGATCAGCGCGCGCTGCGCGTGCTGCAGCGGTGCGGCGAAGCCGCCGCAGACGACGTCGCCCAGCACGTCGAAGATGACGACGTCCGTCTCCTCGAGAAGGTGGTGCTCCTTGAGAAGCTTCACGGTCTGGCCGACGACGTACCCGCCACAGCCGGTGCCGGCCGGCGGGCCGCCCGCCTCGACGCACATCACGCCGTTGTAGCCCTCGTACACGAAGTCCTCGAGGCGCAGCTCCTCCGGGTGGAAGTCCACGGATTCGAGCGCGTCGATCACCGTCGGCACGAGCCGCTTGGTCAAGGTGAAGGTCGAGTCGTGCTTCGGGTCGCAGCCGATCTGCAGCACCCGTTTGCCGAGCTTGGAAAAGGCCACGGAGAGGTTCGACGAGGTGGTGCTCTTGCCGATGCCGCCCTTGCCGTACACCGCGAACACGCGCGCGCCCTCGATCTGCAGATCGGGGTCCATCTGGACCTGCACGCTGCCTTCGCCGTCGGGCGCGGACGGGCGGCGCTTCAGCGAGCTGACGGGAATCGTTGTGGTCATCATGCGGCAACCCCTGCGCCGACTCCTTCGAGCCGGTCTTCGAGTTCTTCCCCCGCCTGCCGCAGCGCCTCGAGCGTCGCGGCGTCGGGGGTCCAGTAGGCGCGCTGCTGCGCCTCGAGCAACCGGTTGGCCATCTTCGCGGAGGCCGCCGGGTTCAACGTCGCGAGGCGCTCGCGCATCTCGCGGTCCAAGACGAAGGTCTGGGTCAGCTGCTGGTACACCCAGGGCGCGACCTGGCCGGTGGTGGCCGACCAGCCGAGCGTGTTGGTGACGTGCGCCTCGATCTGGCGCACGCCCTCGT
>CAYORU010000063.1:0-6569 GCA_964406445.1 uncultured Steroidobacteraceae bacterium | reverse complement strand
CCAATCGTCCCAACGTTCACGTGCGGCTTGTTGCGTACGAACTTTTCCTTCGACATGGCGGGTTCCTGCTGGGTTTTCCTGTCTGTTCCTGGGTTGCGGGCGCTCGGTCAGGAGGCCTTCTTGAGCACGGCCTCGGCGACGTTGTTCGGCACCTCGAGGTACTTGGCGAACTCCATCGAGAAGGTGGCGCGGCCCTGGCTCATGGAGCGGACGCTGGTCGCGTAGCCGAACATCTCGGCGAGCGGCACCTCGGCGGTGATGACCTTGCCGCCAGGACCGTCCTCCATGCCCTGGATCTGGCCTCGGCGCCGGTTCAGGTCGCCGATCACGTCGCCGGAGTAGTCCTCGGGCGTGATGACCTCGACCTTCATGATCGGCTCGAGCAGCACCGGGCGGGCCTTGGCGAAGCCCTCCTTGAAGGCCATGCTGCCGGCGATCTTGAAGGCCATCTCGCTCGAGTCGACGTCGTGGTAGGAGCCGTCGAAGATCGCGACCTTGACGTCCACCACCGGGTAGCCCGCGATGACGCCGGTCTGCAGGACCTCCTGGATGCCCTTGTCCACCGCCGGGATGTACTCGCGCGGCACCACGCCGCCGACGATCTCGTTGGCGAACTCGTAGCCCTTGCCTTCCTCGAGCGGCTCGAGGCGGATCCAGACGTGGCCGTACTGGCCGCGGCCGCCGGACTGGCGGACGAACTTGCCTTCCTGCTCGACCTTGCCGCGGATGGTCTCGCGATAGGCGACCTGCGGCTTGCCGACGTTCGCCTCGACCTTGAACTCGCGCTTCATGCGGTCGACGATGATCTCGAGGTGCAGCTCGCCCATGCCCGAGATGATGGTCTGGCCCGACTCCTGGTCGGTGTGCACGCGGAAGGACGGGTCCTCCTTGGCGAGGCGCTGCAGCGCGAGGCCCATCTTCTCCTGGTCGGCCTTGGTCTTGGGCTCCACGGCGACCGCGATGACCGGCTCCGGGAACTCCATCTTCTCGAGGATGATCACCTTGTCGGGATCGCAGAGCGTGTCGCCGGTGACCACGTCCTTGAGGCCCACGGCCGCGGCGATGTCGCCGGCACGGACCTCCTTGATCTCCTCGCGCTCGGAGGCGTGCATCTGCAGCAGCCGGCCGATGCGCTCCTTCCTGGACTTGTTCGGCACGTAGACCGCGTCACCCGAGGCCAGGACGCCCGAGTAGACGCGGAAGAACGTCAGGTTGCCGACGAACGGGTCGTTCAGGATCTTGAAGGCCAGCGCCGCGAAGGGCGCCTCGTCGACGGCCTTGCGCGTGGCCTCCTCGCCCGTCTCCGTCTGGCCGCGGACGTCGGGCACCTCGATCGGCGAGGGCATGTACTCGACCACGGCGTCGAGCACCGCCTGCACGCCCTTGTTCTTGAACGCCGAGCCGCAGGTCACGAGGCAGATCTCGTTGCGGATCGCGCGCTCGCGCAGGCCCTTGCGGATCTCCTCCTCGGTCAGGTCGCCGCCCTCGAGGTACTTGTTGAGCAGCTCCTCGTTGGCCTCGGCCGCGGCCTCGACCAGCTTGGACCGCCATTCGCGGCACAGCTCGGCCATGTCGGCCGGGATCTCGCGGTACTCGAAGCGCGTGCCCTGCGTCTCCTCGTCCCACCAGATCGACTTCATCTTCACCAGGTCGACGACGCCGGTGAAGCTGTCCTCGGCCCCGATCGGCAGCTGCAGCGGCACCGGGTTGCCCTTCAGGCGCGTGCGGATCTGCTCGACGCAGCGCAGGAAGTTGGCGCCGGCCCGGTCCATCTTGTTGACGAAGGCCAGGCGCGGGACGCGGTACTTGTTCATCTGCCGCCAGACGGTCTCCGACTGCGGCTGCACGCCCGACACGGCGCAGTAGACAGCGACCGCGCTGTCCAGCACGCGCAGCGAGCGCTCGACCTCGATCGTGAAGTCGACGTGTCCCGGCGTGTCGATGATGTTGATGCGGTGCTCGGGGAAGTGGCTGTCCATGCCCTTCCAGAAGCAGGTCGTGGCGGCCGCGGTGATGGTGATGCCGCGCTCCTGCTCCTGCTCCATGTAGTCCATGACGGCCGCGCCATCGTGCACCTCGCCGATCTTGTGCGAGACGCCGGTGTAGAACAGCACGCGCTCCGTGGTCGTCGTCTTGCCGGCGTCGATGTGCGCCGAGATGCCGATGTTGCGGTAGCGCTCGATGGGGGTCGTACGGGGCATGGTGTCCTCTGCAGTCTTCCGTCCTGGCCGCCGGGCCTTACCAGCGGTAGTGCGCGAAGGCCTTGTTGGCGTCCGCCATGCGGTGCGTGTCCTCGCGCTTGCGGACCGCGGCGCCGCGGTTCTCGGCGGCCTCCATCAGCTCGCTGGCCAGCCGGTGCGCCATGGACTTCTCGCTGCGCGAGCGCGCCGCCTCGATGATCCAGCGCATCGCCAGCGTCTGACGCCGCGAGGCGCGGACCTCGACCGGCACCTGGTAGGTCGCGCCGCCGACGCGCCGCGACTTCACCTCGACGGCCGGCTTGACGTTCTCCAGCGCCTGCCCGATCAATTCGAGCGCGGCGTCGCCCTCGCGGCCGGTGCGCTCGGTGATGCGGTCGATGGCGCCGTACAGGATCTTCTCGGCGGCCGACTTCTTGCCGTCTTCCATGACCATGTTCATGAACTTCGCGAGCACCTGGCTCGCGAACTTCGGATCCGGGAGGACGGTGCGGGTGGGCGCCTGTGCGCGACGTGACATGGGTGTTGCTCCGAGCCTTTACTTCTTCGGGCGCTTGGCGCCGTACTTCGAGCGGCCCTGCTTGCGGTCGTTGACGCCCGCGCAGTCGAGGGTGCCACGGACGGTGTGGTAGCGGACGCCGGGGAGATCCTTGACTCGGCCACCGCGGATAAGCACCACCGAGTGCTCCTGCAGGTTGTGCCCCTCGCCGCCGATGTAGCTGGTGACCTCGTAGCCGTTCGTGAGGCGCACTCGCGCGACCTTGCGCAGCGCCGAGTTCGGCTTCTTCGGCGTCGTGGTGTAGACGCGCGTGCAGACGCCGCGCTTCTGCGGCGAGCGGTTCAGCGCCGGCACCTTCGACTTGTAGGTCGCGTCGCTGCGGCCCTTGCGGATGAGCTGGTTGGTCGTCGCCATGCCTTGGATCCCGTGTTCTCGCGCCGGGAGGATTCCCGGACACAAAACGCCGGGCCGCCCTGCGGCGGCCCGGGTGCAACCGTTGTTCCCCGTCCCGGCCGGCGCTGGCCGAGCCCGGGTAAAGGGGCCGAAATTCTAGGAACCTGCCCCCGGAGTGTCAAGCTGGGCAAACGCCTGCCGCGACCCCACTTGCGGGCAGGATCGGCCCGCAACGTGCCGCCCTCGGCGCGCGCTCACCCGTTCCGGGCCCGGGCCGGCCGGCGGCGGCAGGGGAAGCCGCGGGGCGAGGGCGGGCAGCGGCCCGCCCCCCGCCCCGCCCGAGATCACTCCGCCGGGGCCCCGGCGGCCGGGGACTCGGCCTCCGCGCCGCCCTCCTCGGATTCCGGCAGGCCGCCGCCGGCGTCCATGAAGCCGCGGTGCAGATCGTCGATCCCCTGGCGCTTGCGCTGCGCGTGGAAGGAGCAGCCGGTGCCGGCCGGGATCAGCCGGCCGACGATGACGTTCTCCTTCAGCCCGCGCAGGTCGTCCTTGATGCCGCGCACCGCCGCGTCGGTGAGCACGCGGGTGGTCTCCTGGAACGAGGCCGCGGAGATGAACGAGTCGGTCTGCAGCGACGCCTTGGTGATGCCGAGCAGCATCGGCTCGAACGTCGCCGGCTGCTTTTCGCCCTCGACGATGCGATCGTTGATGTCGAGCATCCGCGACCGCTCGAGCTGCTCCCCACGGAGCAGGCCGGTGTCGCCCGCGTCCCGGATCTCCACCTTGCGCAGCATCTGGCGGACGATCACCTCGATGTGCTTGTCGTTGATCTTCACGCCCTGCAGGCGATAGACGTCCTGGATCTCGCGGGTGAGGTAGTTCGCCAGCGCCGTGACGCCCTGCAGGCGCAGGATGTCGTGCGGGTTCGGCTCGCCGTCCGCGATCACCTCGCCGCGCTCGACGTGCTCGCCGTCGAACACGTTGAGGTGGCGCCACTTCGGGATCAGCTCCTCGTACTTGTCGCCGCTCTCGCCGGTGATGATCAGGCGCCGCTTGCCCTTGGTCTCCCGGCCGAAGCTCACGGTGCCCGACACCTCCGCGAGGATCGCCGGCTCCTTGGGCTTGCGGGCCTCGAACAGGTCCGCGACGCGCGGCAGGCCGCCGGTGATGTCGCGGGTCTTCGACGACTCCTGCGGGATGCGGGCGATGACGTCGCCGACCGACACCTCCGCGCCGTCCGACAGCGACACCAGCGCCCCGGCCGGCAGCGTGTAGACCGCCGGGATGTCGGTGTTGGCGAAGGTGACTTCCTTGCCCTTCGCGTTCACCAGCTTGACCGTCGGGCGCAGGTCCTTGCCGCCGGCGCCGCGCTGCTTCGGGTCGAGGATCACGGTGCTGGAAAGGCCCGTGATCTCGTCCACCTGCGTCTGCACCGTCAGGCCGTCGACGAAGTCCACGAACTTCAGCCGGCCGGCCACCTCGGTGATGATCGGGTGGGTGTGCGGATCCCAGCTGGCCGCGACCTGCCCGGGCGCCACCGCGTCGCCCTCGCCCGCGCTGATGGTCGCGCCGTAGGGGATCTTGTAGCGCTCGCGCTCGCGGCCGTACTCGTCGATCACGCCGATGGCGCCGGAGCGGGAAGTCGTGACCAGGTAGCCCTTCTCGTGGCGGACCGCCTTGACGTTGTGGAAGCGAAGCGTGCCGCCGCCCTTGATCTCCACCGACGACACCGCAGCGGCCCGCGAGGCCGCGCCGCCGATGTGGAAGGTCCGCATCGTCAGCTGCGTGCCCGGCTCGCCGATCGACTGCGCTGCGATCACGCCGACCGCCTCGCCGATGTTGATCAGGTGGCCGCGGGCGAGGTCGCGCCCGTAGCACATCGAGCACACGCCGTAGCGGATGTCGCAGGTGATCGGCGAGCGGACGTTGACTTCGTCGATGCCGAACTGCTCGAGCCGCTGCACCCAGCGCTCGTCGAGCAGCGTGCCCGCCGGAACCAGCACGTCGTCGCTGCCGGGCTTCATCACGTCGCTCGCCACGACCCGGCCGAGCACGCGCTCGCCGAGGCCCTCGACCACGTCGCCGCCCTCGACGATCGGCGTGACAAGCAGGCCGTTCTCGGTGCCGCAGTCGCGGTCCGTGACGACGAGGTCCTGGGCGACGTCGACGAGGCGGCGGGTCAGGTAGCCGGAGTTGGCGGTCTTGAGCGCCGTGTCCGCGAGGCCCTTGCGCGCGCCGTGGGTGGAGATGAAGTACTGGAGGACGTTCAGGCCCTCGCGGAAGTTGGCGGTGATCGGCGTCTCGATGATCGAGCCGTCCGGCTTCGCCATCAGGCCTCGCATGCCGGCCAGCTGGCGGATCTGCGCCGCCGAGCCTCGCGCGCCGGAGTCGGCCATCATGAAGATCGAGTTGAAGGAGCCCTGCTGGACCTTGCGTCCCTTCGAGTCCTCGGCCTCCTCGAAGCGCAGCTGGTCCATCATGGCCTTGCCGATGCGGTCGTTGGTGCGCGACCAGATGTCGACGACCTTGTTGTAGCGCTCGCCGTTGGTGACCAGGCCCGACTCGTACTGCTCCTGGATCTCCTTCACCTCGCGCTCGGCGCCCGCGAGGATCTTCTCCTTCTGCGGCGGCACCGCCATGTCATCGACGCCGATCGACACCGCGGCCCGGGTCGCGTAGGCGAAGCCCGTGTACATCAGCTGGTCGGCGAAGACCACGGTCTCCTTGAGGCCCAGCGTGCGGTAGCAGGTGTTGATCAGCGCCGAGATGCGCTTCTTGGTCATGTCCTGGTTGACGAGGTCGAAGGAGAGTCCGCGGGGCAGCACCTCGGACAGCAGCGCGCGGCCTGCGGTCGTCTCGACCATGCGCTTGCGCCGCTCCATCTCGCCGTCCTCGCCGAGCACGTGCTCCTCGATGCGCACGCGGATCTTCGCGTGCAGCGCCAGCTGGCGCGACTCGTAGGCGCGGTGCACCTCGCGGGTGTCGGCGAGGACCATGCCCTCGCCCTTGGCGCCCGCGCTCTCACGGGTCATGTAGTAGAGGCCGAGCACCACGTCCTGCGAGGGCACGATGATCGGGTCGCCGTTGGCGGGCGAGAGGATGTTGTTCGAGGACAGCATCAGCGCGCGCGCCTCGAGCTGCGCCTCCAGCGACAGCGGCACGTGCACGGCCATCTGGTCGCCGTCGAAGTCGGCGTTGAAGGCGGTGCAGACCAGCGGGTGCAGCTGGATCGCCTTGCCCTCGATCAGCACCGGCTCGAAGGCCTGGATGCCGAGGCGGTGCAGCGTCGGCGCGCGGTTCAGCAGCACCGGGTGCTCGCGGATGACCTCCTCGAGGATGTCCCACACCTCGGGGCCCTCGCGCTCGACCAGCCGCTTGGCGGCCTTGATGGTCGAGGCCAGGCCGCGCAGCTGCAGCTTGTGGAAGATGAACGGCTTGAACAGCTCGAGCGCCATCTTCTTCGGCAGGCCGCACTGGTG
>CAYORU010000062.1:0-6850 GCA_964406445.1 uncultured Steroidobacteraceae bacterium | reverse complement strand
AGACCTTCTTGAGCGTGCCGGCGCACTGCGCCATCAGCATCTTGCCGATCTCGGTGGAGCCGGTGAACGACAGCTTCCTCACGCGCGCATCGGAGGTGAGCACGCCGCCGATCGCGCGCGCCGGGCCGGTCACGACGTTGAAGACGCCCTTCGGGATGCCGGCGCGGTGGGCGAGCTCGGCGAGCGCGAGCGCGGTGAGCGGCGTCTGCGTGGCTGGCTTGCACACCACCGTGCAGCCGGCCGCGAGCGCGGGCGCGACCTTGCGGGTGATCATCGCGGCCGGGAAGTTCCAGGGCGTGATCGCGGCGACCACGCCGACCGGCTGGCGCATGACCATCAGGCGCTTGTCGGGCTGGTGGCCAGGGATCAGGTCGCCGTACAGGCGCTTGGCTTCCTCCGCGAACCACTCGACGAAGGCCGCCGCGTAGGCGACCTCGGCGCGCGCCTCGGCCAGCGGCTTGCCCTGCTCGGCGGTCATCAGCGTGCCGATGTCGTCGACGCTCGCGACGATCAGGTCGTGCCAGCGCCGGAGGATCGTGCTGCGCTCCTTGGCGGTCTTCGCCGCCCAGGCCGGGAAGGCCGCGTGGGCGGCCGCGACCGCGGCCTCAGCCTCGGCCGCGCCGAGCGAGGGCACGGTCGCGAGCTTGTCGCCGCTCGCGGGATTATTGACGTCGATCGTGCCGCCGCCCGCTGCGCCGATCCAGGCGCCGTCGACGTAGCACTGCTCGCGCAGCAGGGACTTGTCCTTGAGGTTCATCGCGGGACTCCGCAGGCGTTGGGCCGCGCCCGGCGGGCGCGGCGCGGCCGGCGCCGTGAATGGCGCGGCCGGACCCCGTAATTGTGCGCGATTCAGCCGGCCTTGACGACTCTCTGGTCGATCGCCCCGAACACCGACCGCCCGCCGGCGTCCTGCATCTCGATCCGCACCCGGTCGCCGAAGCGCAGGAACGGTGTCGACGGCGTGCCCTTGGCCAGCACCTCGAGCATCCGGACTTCGGCCAGGCAGCAGGAGCCCTGCGAGCGGTCGTAGTTCGAGACGGTGCCGGAGCCGATGATGGTGCCGGCGCCGAGCCGGCGGGTCCTGGTGACGTGGGCGACCAGCTGGCCGAAGTCGAAGGTCATGTCCACGCCGGCGTTGGGCCGGCCGAGCAGCTTGCCGTTGACGTGCACGACCAGCGGCAGGTGGACCTTGGCGCCGTCCCAGGCCGGCCCCAGCTCGTCGGGCGTGACGGCGACCGGCGAGAAGGCGGTCGCGGGCTTCGACTGGTAGAAGCCGAAGCCCTTCTCTAGCTCGCCGGGGATCAGGTTCCTGAGCGACCAGTCGTTCACCAGCATCAGCAGCCGGATGTGCTTGCGGCCGTCCGCGGGGCTCGTGCCCATCGGCACGTCGCCTGTGACCACCGCGACCTCGGCCTCGAGGTCGATGCCGTGAGCCTCGTCCGGCAGCGGCACGTCGGCCGTCGCGCCGAGCAGGTCGTCGCTGCCGCCCTGGTAGACCAGCGGGTCGGTCCAGAACGACTCCGGCATCTTCGCGCCGCGCGCCTTGCGGACCAGCTCGACGTGATTGACGTAGGCGCTGCCGTCCACCCAGTGATGGGCGCGCGGCAGCGGCGCCAGCGCCTGCGCGGGGTCGAAGTCGAAGCTCGACGCCGCGCGATCCGCCTCGAGGTCGGCCGCGAGCGCCGCAAGCGCCGGCGCGTGGCCGTCCCAGTCGTCGAGCGCCGCCTGCAGGGTCTGCGCGATGCCGTCGGCGTATGCGGCGCGGGTGAGGTCGCGGCTGACCACGGCGAGCCGGCCGTCGCGCGTGCCGTCGCGCAGCGTGGCGAGCTTCACTTCGCGCTCCCATTCCAGCTGTCGACGTAGCCGGTCCACTCGCAGCCATCCATGCCAGCGCCGACGTCGAGCGCGTCGCGGGTGTCGATCATGACGGCGTATTCGTCGGTCGCCGGCTTGGGTTGCACCAGCATCCGCGACAGCGCCTTCGGGTGCGGGCCGTGGGTGAAGCCGGAGGGATGGAAGGTGAGCATTCCCGGGTGGATGTTGTCGCGGCTGAAGAAGTCGCCGTCGTGGTAGAAGATCACTTCCTCGTAATCGTCGTTGTTGTGGAAGAACGGCACCTTTAGAGCGCCCGGGTCGGTCTCGAAGGGGCGTGGCGCGAAGGTGCAGACGACGAAGCGGTGGGCGACGAAGGTGGTGTGCGCCGACGGCGGCAGGTGGTAGCGGTGGCTCATCAGCGGGCGGAGATCCCGCACGTTGATGCGACATGCCGACAGGTCGCCGTGCCAGCCGACCGCGTCGAGCGGATTGAAGGGAAACGACGCCACCGACACCGCGTTGCGGCGCTTGATCGCCACGCGCCAGGGGTTCTCGCCCTGCTGCGCGAGGAAGGCCTCGTCGATGCGCGGAGTGTCGAGCATCGCGGGGTCGAAGATGGCGTGGTTGCCCACGAGGCCCCTTTCCGGCAGCTGGTAGCTGGCGTTGGTGGCCTCGATGAGCAGCGCCTGCACCGGCTCGGCGCTGTCGAGCCGCCACATCGTGCCGCGCGGCAGGACGACGTAGTCGCCGGCGGCGAAGGCCAGGTGGCCGAAGTCGCAGTAAAGGTCGCCGCGGCCGCGGTGCACGAACAGGAGCTCGTCGCCGTCGGCGTTGCGCACCAGGTGGTCCATCGCGCCCTCGGTGCGCCAGTAGCGCAGCCGGCAATGCGCGTTGTGCAGCACCTCGGCCGCCTGCCAGGGCGAAGAGGCCGGCGAATCGAGTTTCGCGAGGTCGAAGGCCCGCGGCCGCAGGGGCCCCTCGAAGTCGGTCCAGCCGGTCGGCGGGTGGCGGTGGTGGAAGAAGGCGGCGGGCCCGAAGAAGCCCTCCTTGCTCATCTCGCGCTCGAAGGTGCCCGGCGGCAGGTCGCAGTGCGCCTGCCGGGAGGCCTGGCCCTCGACGCGGGGGTAGCCGATGTAGCGTTTCATGCCGTCAATTTAGTTTCAAATGAAACTACTGGCAAGCGCGCCGGGGAATCCCGGAAACTCCAGGGGACATTCGCCTGGAGTTTTCGCGTACGAATCCAGTCGCTTTGCGGCGCACGAGAAAACTCCAAGGGAATGTCCCCTGGAGTTTCCTGCTGCTCATTCGAAGCGCAGGTGCTTGACGCTCTTGCCGTTACGGCGGATCAGGCGCAGGGCCTCGAGGCCGATCTGGATGTGCTTCTCGACGAAGCTGCTGGTCACGGCCTTGTCGGAGGCCTCGGTCTTCACGCCCTCGGGCACCATGGGCTGGTCGCTCACGAGCAGCAGTGCGCCCGCGGGGATCGAGTTGGCGAAGCCGGCAGCGAAAATCGTGGCCGTCTCCATGTCGATGGCCATCGCGCGGGTCGCGCGCAGGTACTGCTTGAACTTCGCGTCGTGCTCCCAGACCCGGCGGTTGGTGGTGAAGACCGTGCCGGTCCAGTAGTCGCAGGCGAGGTCGCGGATCACGGTCGAGACGGCGCGCTGCAGGCTGAAGGCTGGCAGCGCCGGCACCTCGGGCAGCAGGTAGTCGTTCGAGGCACCGTCGCCGCGGATCGCGGCGATAGGCAGCACGAGGTCGCCGATGCGGTTCTTGCGCTTGAGGCCGCCGCACTTGCCGAGCAACAGCACCGCCTTCGGCCTGACGGCGGACAGGAGGTCCATGACCGTCGCGGCGTTGGCGCTGCCCATGCCGAACATGATCATGGTGATGCCGTCCGCGGTCGCGTTCGGCATCGGCCGGTCGCGCCCGACGATGGGCGCGCCGGTCAGCGTGGAAAAGATCTCGAGGTAGTTGACGAAGTTGGTCAGCAGCACGTGCTGGCCGAAGTCGGCGAGCGCCGTGCCCGTGTAGCGCGGCAGCCAGTTCTCGACGATGTCCTTCTTGGTCTGCAATCCGCCTCCCTGGCCCTTGGCTCAGCGCTCGAGGATCGCGGTCACGCCCATCCCGCCGGCCGTGCAGATCGACACCAGCCCGCGACCGGAGCCGCGTTGCGCCAAGAGCTTGGCGAGCGTGGCGAGGATCCGCGCGCCGGTCGCGGCGAAGGGATGGCCCATCGCGAGCGAGCTCCCCTTCACGTTCAGCCGGCTGCGGTCGATCACGCCGAGGGCGCCGTCGAGGCCGAGCCGATCGCGGCAGAACTCCGGCGACTCCCAGGCCTTCAGCGTGCACAGCACCTGCGCGGCGAAGGCCTCGTGGATCTCATAGAGGTCGAAGTCGCGCAGCGTGAGCCGCGCGTCGGCGAGCATCCGCGGCACCGCATAGGCCGGCGCCATCAGCAGCCCCTCGGCGCCGTCGACGTAGTCCACCGCGGCAACCTTGCCGTAGGTGAGGAAGGCGAGCACCGGCAGGCCCCGCTGCCTGGCCCAGGATTCGCTCGCCAGCAGCACCGCGGCGCCGCCGTCGGTCATCGGCGTGCTGTTGCCCGCGGTCAGCGTGCCGTCGGGGGCGAAGGCCGGTCGCAGCGTCGACAGGCGCTCGAGGCTGGTGTCGCGGCGCAAGTTGTTGTCCTCGGCGAGGTCCTCGAAGCGGATCACCAGGTCGCGGTAGAAACCCTCGTCGTAGGCCGCGCCGGCCGCCCGGTGGCTGTCGAGCGCGAGCCGGTCCTGGGCCTCCCGGCCGATACCCCAGTGACGCGCCATCTGCTCGCAGCTCTCGCCCATCGAGAGCCCGGTGCGCGGCTCGACCACGCCGGGCAGCGACGGCTTGAAGTGCCGCGGCCGCAGCCCGAGCCAGGGCCGGATGCGCGACCAGGCCGTCCGGCCCCGGAAGCTCTCCAGCAGCAGCTGCTGGTAGTCGCGCGAGTAGGCGATCGGCGCGTCGCTCACGGTGTCGACGCCGCCGGCGATGCCGGCCTCGATCTGGCCCAGCGCGATCTTGTTCGCCACCAGGATCGCCGCCTCCAGGCTCGTCCCGCAGGCCCGCTGCAGGTCGAGGCCCGGCGTTTCCGGCGAGAGCCCCGAGCCCAGCACGCACTCGCGCACGAGGTTCCACTGGGTCGGGTGCTTCATCACCGCCCCGGCCGCCACCTCGCCGAGTCGCTGCCCCTTGAGATTGAAGCGCTCCACCATGCCGCGCAGCACGGCCGTGAACATCTCCTGGTTGCCCACCTTGGCGTAGGCGCCGTGGGCGCGCGCAAAGGGAATGCGCACGCCGCCGACGATGGCCACGCGCCTGAGCTCGGTTCCTACCAGCATCGACCACCTCCCGGCCAACGGGCGATTCGCTAGAATGCCAGTGCGCCCGATCGCCTGCACGACGGCGCCAAGGCAACCCATGTCCACCCCCGCCACGGCGATCGCCCGCATGCGCCGGGACGCGTCGTCGATCCTGCGGCTCGCCGGGCCGCTGGTCGTCAACAACCTCGTGATCGCCGGCATGGCGCTCGCCAATACCGTGGCGGCCGGCCGGGTCGGCCCCGAGCCGCTGTCCGGCGTCGCGGTCGGGGTGGCCTACTACCAGGTGTTCTGGCTGCTCGGCCTCGGCGTCCTGATGTCGCTCTCGCCGCTCGTGGCGCATTCCTACGGGGCCGGGCGCGACCTCGAGGTCGGCCACCGGTTCCGGCAAGGTCTGTGGCTGTCACAGTTCCTGGCGCTGCCGCTCGTCGGCGCGCTGCTCGCGGTCGGGCCGGTACTCGCGTGGTTCGGGACGGACCCGCGAACCGTGCCGCACGCGGTCGCCTACGTACAGATCATGTGCCTGGGACTGCCGGCGATGCTGGCCTTCCTGGCCCACCGCTACACCAGCGAGGGCCTCGGCTGGACCCGGCCGATCATGCTGACCGCGGCCGTGGGCCTCGTCGTGAACGTGAGCGGGAACTGGCTCTTCACGCTCGGCCACCTGGGGTTCGAGCCGCTCGGCGCGACCGGATGCGCCATCGCGACGGTGCTCGCGCAGTGGGCGATGCTCGCGACCATGCACCTCTACCTCAGGCGGCACGCGTTCTACCGCCGCTTCGAGCTGTTCGCGCGCTTCGAGCGCCCTTCGCGCCCGACCCTGCGCGACACCCTCGGGCTCGGGCTGCCGATCGGCGGCAGCGTCGTGTCCGAGGGGGCGCTGTTCTCGGTGGCGGGCCTGTTGATGGGCAGCTTGGGCACCGAGATCGTGGCCGGCCACCAGATCGCGCTGACCTGCGGCGCGCTCATGTTCATGGTGCCGCTCGCCTTCCACTCCGCGACCACCATCCACGTGGGCCACAAGGCCGGTGCCGGCGACGCGCCGGGCGCGCGCCTCGCCGGCTGGTCGGGCATCGCGCTCTGCGGCGGCTTCATGGCGCTGTCCTCGCTCGTGATCCTCGCCGCGCGGGAGCCGATCGCCGCCGCGTTCACCAGCGACCCTGACGTGCGCGCGCTCGCCGCCGCGCTGCTGGTGTTCGTCGCCATCTTCCAGGTGCCGGACGGGCTGCAGGTCGGCGCGGCGGGCGCGCTGCGCGGCTTCAAGGACGCGCGCATCCCGATGGCCTGCAACGTGGTCGCGTACTGGCTGGTCGGCTTCCCGGTGGCGTGGTGGCTCGGGCTTCGCGCCGGATGGGGGCCGAGGGGCATCTGGACCGGCCTGATCGTCGGCCTCACCGTCTGCGCGCTGCTGCTCGGCTGGCGCTACCGGTTCGTGTCGGAGCGCGCGGTCCGGGTCGGCGCCGCGCCGCTATAATCCAGGCCCTTTCTCCTGCCGAGGATCCCGAACGTGCGTCTCGCGCTCGCTACCGTCGGTGTCGCCCTGCTGCTCTGCGCCTGCGCGACGCTGCCCCCGCAGCCGCCCGGCGAACGCCTGCAGGCGTTGGTCGAGGCGCACTACGACGAGTACCTCGCGTTGAATCCGCTGGACGCCACCTTCAACGGCGACCACCGCTTCGACG
>CAYORU010000061.1:0-6853 GCA_964406445.1 uncultured Steroidobacteraceae bacterium | reverse complement strand
GCGTGGTGTCGAAGATCCTGCAGTAAGAGATACAGAGTGACCGGTGACCGGTGATGGGTGACCGGCAAGAGGGCTGAGCCCCTCCGGCCGATCACCGATCACGGGTCACAGGTCACCCGAAAGCACAACGGCGAAAGGGTACCGGTACGTCTACAGGGCAGTAGCTCAATTGGCAGAGCGGCGGTCTCCAAAACCGCAGGTTGGGGGTTCGATTCCCTCCTGCCCTGCCACCGCCTGAGCGGTGGCGGTCCCGGTCGGCGAAACGGAAGGCAATGAACGAACAGGTCCAGACGGCGGGCGCGACGGCACTCGACACGGCGAAGATCGCGCTCGCGATCGTCGTGCTCGTGGGCGGGCTGGCGGGCTATTACTGGTTCGCGGAGCTGCCGACGGCGGTGCGCATCCTGATCGTGCTGGCCGGCGTGGCCGTCGGGCTGCTGCTGCTGTTCTGGTCCGCGCAGGGCCAGGTGCTGTGGCAGTTCGTGCAGGGCTCGCGGGTCGAGCTGCGCAAGATGGTCTGGCCGACCCGGCAGGAGACGGTGCAGACCACGCTCATCGTGTTCGCCTTCGTCCTGCTGATGGGCATCTTCTTCTGGCTGGTGGACATGCTGCTGGCATGGGCGACCCGCCACCTGACCGGACAGGGGGGCTGAGCCGTGGCGCTGCGCTGGTACGTCGTGCACGCGTACTCGAATTTCGAGCACAAGGTCGCCGCGAGCCTCAAGGACCGCGTGAAGATGCACGCGCTCGAGCACAAGTTCGGCGACATCCTGGTCCCGACCGAGGAAGTGGTGGAGATGCGCGACGGCCAGAAGCGCCGCAGCGAGCGCAAGTTCTTCCCCGGCTACGTCCTCGTGCAGATGGAGATGGACGACGAGACCTGGCATCTGGTGAAGGAGACGCCGAAGGTGCTGGGCTTCATCGGCGGTACGCCGGAGAAGCCCGCCGCGATCTCCGACAAGGAGGCGAACGCCATCCTGCGCCGGGTCGAGGAGGGCGCGGAGAAGCCGCGGCCGAAGGTGCTGTTCGAGCCCGGCGAGGTCGTGCGCGTGATCGACGGCCCGTTCAACGACTTCAGCGGCGTGGTCGAGTCGGTCAACTACGAGAAGAACCGCGTACAGGTCGCGGTGCAGATCCTGGGACGCTCGACCCCGGTCGAGCTGGATTTCGGGCAGGTCGAGAAAGGGTGACCGGTGACCAGTGACCGGTGACCGGCCAGAGGGCGACCTGTTCCGGCCGATCACCGATCACTGATCACCGATCACTGGTTTTACGCGGGGAGCCTCACGGCGCCAGCACCCGCAAGGAGACAACGTGGCAAAGAAGGTATCCGGTTACATCAAGCTGCAGATTCCTGCAGGCCAGGCGAACCCGAGCCCGCCGGTGGGCCCGGCGCTGGGCCAGCAGGGCGTGAACATCATGGAGTTCTGCAAGCAGTTCAACGCCGCGACGCAGTCCCTCGAGAAGGGCCTGCCGACCCCGGTCGTGATCACGGTCTACAGCGATCGCAGCTTCACCTTCATCCTGAAGACCCCGCCGGCCTCCGTGCTGATCCGCAAGGCGATCGGCATCGACAAGGGCTCGGGCACGCCGAACACCCGCAAGGTGGGCTCGGTCAGCCGCGCGCAGCTCGAGCAGATCGCGAAGACCAAGATGCCGGACCTGACCGCCGCCGACCTCGACGCTGCGGTGCGCACCATCGCGGGCAGCGCCCGCAGCATGGGCGTCGACGTGGAGGGGGTGTGACATGGCTGCCGTAGTCAAGCGCCAGAAGGCCTGGAAGGACCGCCTGCAGCCGGGCAAGCAGTACCCGGTCGACGACGCGATCGCGATGGTCAAGGAGTTCGCGACCGCAAAGTTCGACGAGACCGTCGAGGTCGCGGTCAATCTCGGCGTGGACGCCTCCAAGTCGGACCAGCAGGTCCGCGGCTCGACGCTGATGCCGCACGGGCTCGGCAAGAAGGTCCGGGTGGCGGTCTTCACGCAGGGCAAGAACGCCGACGCCGCCCGCGAGGCCGGCGCCGACATCGTCGGCCTCGAGGACCTCGCCGAGCGCGTCAAGGCGGGGCAGATCGACTTCGACGTGGTCGTCGCGAGCCCGGACGCGATGCGCGTGGTCGGCCAGCTCGGCCAGATCCTCGGCCCGCGCGGGCTGATGCCGAACCCGAAGGTCGGCACGGTGACGCCGGACGTGGCGGCCGCGGTCAGGAACGCGAAGGCCGGCCAGGCGCGCTACCGCTGCGACAAGGCGGGCATCGTCCACGCCGCCATCGGCAAGGCGAGCTTCGAGGTCGCCGCGCTCAAGGACAACCTGAACGCGCTGCTCGCCGACCTGACCAAGGCCAAGCCGTCGACGGCGAAGGGCGTGTATTTCCAGCGCGTCACGCTGTCCTCGACCATGGGTCCCGGCGTGACCGTGGACCGCGCGTCGCTCGGCCTCTGAGGAGGGCGCGAGGCGCGCCAATGAGCTTCCCCGGGCGAGGGCCCGGGATGGCCGGGGACCGCAGGGTCCCCGGGCCATCGAAGACCGCAGGCGGGGCGACGGCCCCTTAATGGCTGCCTGCGCAGATGGTGGTACCCGAGTCAGTCATGACTGGTGAAGGTCGCCACCGACCGGCCACGGGGCCGGCGCGCCGCGGGGCGTCACGGGACGCCGGCGGCGGCAAGGGTGGGCGCGGGAATCCGCGCCCGGTGTTCGACTTTCTGCCAGGAGGATCCGAATGGCACTGACGCTTGAAACCAAGCAGGCGATGGTGGCCGAGGTCCACGCGGTGGCGCGGGATGCGCATGCCGTCGTCGCGGCGGAGTATCGTGGCCTGACGGTCACGCAGATGACGGACCTGCGCGCGAAGGCGCGGCAGTCGGGCGTCTACCTGCGCGTCGTCAAGAACACGCTCGCCCGCCGCGCCGTCGCAGGCACGCAGTTCGAGTGCATCGCCAAGGGCCTCAAGGGTCCGTTGCTGCTGGCGTTCTCCACCGACGACCCGGGCGCCGCCGCCCGCGTCATGAAGGAGTTCGCCAAGGGCAACGAGAAGCTGGTTCCCACGCTCGTGTCGCTCGGCGGCCAGATGCTGCCCGCCGCGGACCTCGAGAAGGTGGCGAGCCTGCCGACCCGCGACGAGGCCCTCTCGATGCTGCTCGGCGTGCTGAAGGCGCCGATCTCGAAGTTCGTGCGCACGCTCGCCGAGCCGCACGCCAAGCTGGTGCGGACGGTGGCCGCGGTCAAGGACCAGAAGGCCGCCGCCTGACGCCGCCCGATCGATCACGAAACACTTTTAACCGGAGCAACTGACATGGCTGCCACCAAGGAAGAAATCCTCGACGCGATCTCCAACATGACCGTCATGGAGATCGTCGACCTCGTGAAGATGATGGAGGACAAGTTCGGCGTGACCGCCGCCGCCCCCATGGCGATCGCCGCCGCGGCCCCGGGCGCGGGCGCCGCTGCCCCGGCCGCCGAGGAGAAGACGGAGTTCACCGTCATCCTCAAGGCCTACCCCGCCGACAAGAAGGTCGGCGTGATCAAGGTGATCCGCGAGATCACCGGGCTCGGCCTCAAGGAGGCGAAGGACCTGGTCGAGGGCGCGCCGAGCACCGTCAAGGAAGGCGTCAACAAGGACGAGGCCGAGAAGATCAAGAAGCAGCTGGCCGACGCCAACGCCGAGGTCGAGGTCAAGTAAAGCCGCATGCGCGGGCAAGAAGCCCCGCAGGCGGCAGCGCTGGCCGACGGCGCGCCCGGCTCCCGCGAGGGAGCCGGGCGCGCAGCCGTCCCCGGCGCCTGCTGATCGAGTATTCCGCGCAGGCCGCGCGCGCAGCGCGGCGAAACGGCGGCCCGGGCGACGAGCCCGGCAGCACCGCACGATCTAGAGGGTGACCCGATGGCCTATTCGTTCACCGAGAAGAAGCGCATCCGCAAGAATTTCGGCAAGCGGCCGAGCATTCTCGACGTGCCGCCGCTGCTCGCGATCCAGACGGACTCCTACGCGCAGTTCCTGCAGCTCGGCGCTGCGGAGGCGCTGCACCGGGAGCTCGCGGCGCGCGAGGCCGAGAGCCGCGACGCGGCCGGCGGCCGCATGATGTCGGAGGCGGAGGAACGCGAGCTGATCGACGGTCGCCTCAACAAGGCCGGCCTGCACGCGGCGTTCCGCAGCGTGTTCCCGATCAAGAGCTACTCGGGCAACGCCGTCCTCGACTACGTCTACTACTACCTGGGCGAGCCGGTGTTCGACGTCAAGGAGTGCCAGCTGCGCGGGCTCACCTACGCCGCGCCGCTCAGGGTGCGGCTGCGCCTGCGAATCTTCGACAAGGAGTCGCCGGGCGGCACGCGCGTCAAGCGCGCCATCGAGCAGGAGGTCTACCTCGGCGAGCTGCCGCTCATGACCGAGAACGGCACCTTCGTGGTCAACGGCACCGAGCGAGTGGTCGTCTCCCAGCTGCACCGCAGCCCGGGCGTCATCTTCGACCACGACAAGGGCAAGACCCACAGCTCCGGCAAGCTGCTGTTCCAGGCACGCGTGATCCCCTACCGCGGCTCCTGGCTCGACTTCGAGTTCGACGCCAAGGACTGCGTGTTCGCGCGCATCGACCGCCGGCGCAAGCTGCCGGTGACGGTGCTGCTGCGTGCGCTGGGCTACGACAACCAGGAAATCCTCGACCTGTTCTTCGACAAGAACGCCTTCTTCCTGTCCAAGGACGGCGTCGAGCTGAAGCTCGTGCCCGAGCGCCTGCGCGGCGAGACCGCGCTGTTCGAGATCCGCGTCGGCGACAAGGTGATCGTGGAGGAGGGCCGGCGCATCACCGCGCGCCACGTCCGCCAGCTGGAGGAGGCCGGTGTCGAGCGCCTGGCCGTGCCGCCCGACTACCTGCAGGGCAAGATCCTCGCTCACGACGTCGTCGACACCGGCACCGGCGAGGTGCTCGCCCGCGCCAACGAGGTGATCACCGCGCAGCTGGCCCAGCAGCTGATCGACGCGGGCGTGCCGCAGCTGCAGACCCTGTACGTGAACGACCTCGACCGGGGCCCGTACGTCTCCGACACGCTGCGCATCGACCAGACCAAGACGCGGCTCGAGGCGCTGATCGAGATCTACCGCATGATGCGTCCCGGCGAGCCGCCGACCAAGGACGCCGCGGAGAACCTGTTCCACAACCTGTTCTTCAACTCCGAGCGCTACGACCTGTCTGCGGTCGGGCGCATGAAGTTCAACCGCCGCGTCAACCGCCAGCCCCCCGACGGGCTCGACGGCACGGCGGCCGATGGCTGGCTCGAGGAGCCGGGCATCCTCTACGACGGCCGCTACTTCGCGACTGCCTCCGAGCAGCGCAAGGACGAGGTCGCCCGGACGCTCCACGCCCGCTACGGCGACGGCATGTCCGACGTGATCGACGTGCTGCGCACGCTTATCGCCATCAAGAACGGCGACGGCAAGGTGGACGACATCGACCACCTCGGCAACCGCCGGGTGCGCTGCGTCGGCGAGATGGCCGAGGTGGCCTTCCGCATCGGCCTGGTGCGCGTCGAGCGCGCCGTCAAGGAGCGCCTGACCCTGGCCGAGAGCGAGGAGATCAACCCGCAGGACATGATCAACGCCAAGCCGGTCGCGGCGGCGGTGAAGGAGTTCTTCGGGTCCTCGCAGCTGTCCCAGTTCATGGACCAGAACAACCCGCTGTCCGAGGTGACCCACAAGCGCCGGGTGTCGGCGCTCGGCGAGGGCGGCCTCAAGCGCGAGCGGGCCGGCTTCGAGGTGCGCGACGTGCACCCGACCCACTACGGCCGCGTCTGCCCGATCGAGACGCCGGAAGGTCCGAACATCGGCCTGATCAACTCGCTCGCCGTCTACGCGCGCACCAACAAGTACGGCTTCCTCGAGACGCCGTACCGGCGCGTGCGCGACGGCAAGGTGACCGAGCAGGTGGACTACCTGTCGGCCATCGAGGAGAGCGAGTTCGTGATCGCCCAGGCCAACGCCAGCCTCGACGGCAAGGGCAAGTTCACCGACGACCTCGTGTCCTGCCGGCACCTGAACGAGTTCACCCTGATGCCGCCGGACCGGATCGAGTACATGGACGTGTCGCCGCGGCAGATCGTCTCGGTGGCCGCCGCGCTGATCCCGTTCCTCGAGCACGACGACGCCAATCGCGCGCTGATGGGCTCGAACATGCAGCGCCAGGCCGTGCCGACGCTGCGCGCCGCCACGCCGCTCGTGGGCACCGGCATCGAGCGCACGGTCGCGACCGACTCGGGCGTCACCGTGAACGCGCGCCGCGGCGGCATCGTGGACTCGGTAGACGCGTCGCGCATCGTGGTGCGCGTCAACGAGGCCGAGGTCACGGCCGGCGAGCCCGGCGTGGACATCTACAACCTCACCAAGTACACGCGCTCGAACCAGAACACCTGCATCAACCAGCGCCCGCTGGTCAAGGTCGGCGATTCGATCGCCGGCGGCGACGTGCTGGCCGACGGCCCGTCCACGCACCTCGGCGAGCTCGCGCTCGGCCAGAACGTGCTGGTCGCGTTCATGCCGTGGAACGGCTACAACTTCGAGGACTCGATCCTGATCTCGGAACGCGTCGTCGAGGAGGACCGCTTCACGACGATCCACATCGAGGAGCTCACCTGCGTCGCACGCGACACCAAGCTCGGCTCCGAGGAGATCACCTCGGACATCCCGAACGTGGGCGACGCGGCGCTGGCGAAGCTCGACGAGGCGGGCATCGTCTTCATCGGCGCCGAGGTGCGCGCCGGCGACATCCTGGTCGGCAAGGTGACGCCGAAGGGCGAGACCCAGCTGACTCCCGAGGAGAAGCTGCTGCGGGCGATCTTCGGCGAGAAGGCGTCCGACGTGAAGGACAC
>CAYORU010000060.1:0-7112 GCA_964406445.1 uncultured Steroidobacteraceae bacterium | reverse complement strand
AGACCGCCTCGTAGCAGTCCATCAGGTCCTCGCGCTCGCGGAAGCAGTACAGGAAAACGGTCATCGCGCCGATGTCGAGGCCGTGCGAACCGAGCCACATCAGGTGGTTCAGGATCCGCGTGATCTCGTCGAACATGACCCTGATGTACTGGGCGCGCTGCGGCGGGCGGACGCCGAGCAGCTTCTCGATGGCCAGCACGTAGGCGTGCTCGTTGCACATCATCGATACGTAGTCGAGGCGGTCCATGTAGCCGATCGACTGGTTGAAGGGCTTGCTCTCCGCGAGCTTCTCCGTCGCGCGGTGCAGCAGCCCGATGTGCGGATCGGCCTTCTGGATCACCTCGCCGTCCATCTCGAGCACGAGCCGCAGCACGCCGTGGGCCGCCGGGTGCTGCGGCCCGAAGTTCAGCGTGAAGTTGCGGATCTCAGCCACGCTCCGGCACCTCGCGCAGGATCGGCTGGTAGCGGTTGTCCTCGCGGATCACCTTCGGCACCAGCACGCGCGGCTCGATGGTCACCGGCTCGTAGACGACGCGCTTGCGCTGCGGGTCGTAACGCACCTCGACGTTGCCGGAGAGCGGGAAGTCCTTGCGGAACGGATGCCCGATGAAGCCGTAGTCCGTGAGGATGCGCCGCAGGTCGGGGTGGCCGCGGAACACGATGCCGAAGAGGTCGAAGGCCTCGCGCTCGAACCAGTTCGCGGACGGCCAGACGCCGACCAGCGAGTCGGCCATCGGCGGCTCGGCGCCCTCGCAGTGGCAGCGCAGCCGGATGCGCTGGTTGCGCGACACCGACAGCAGGTGGGCCGTGACCGCGAACCGCCGCGACGGGTCTTCCGGGGGCTGGCCCGCTCCGCGGGTGGCCGCGCGGCTGAAGCCGCTCGAGCTGGCGGCGGCGGTGCGCCACTCGGACTTGCCGTAGTGCAGGTAGTCGATGCCGGAGAGGTCGACGAGCTGCTCGAACGCGAGGTCTTGATCGTCGCGCAGCTCGGTCGCGACCTCCACCCAGCGTGCGGCGTCGACCTCGTAGGCGAGTTCCGCGGCGAGCGAGGGCAGCCGGTTCGCGCGCCCCGCAAGTCGCGACTCGACGGTCTCCGCCAGCGATTCGATCCTGCTCATGCGGTCCTCAGCGGGCGATCGTGCTGGTGCGCCGGATCTTGTTCTGCAGCTGCACGATGCCGTAGATCAGGGCTTCCGCGGTCGGCGGGCAGCCCGGCACGTACACGTCCACGGGCACGATCCGGTCGCAACCCCGGACGACTGCATAGGAATAATGGTAGTAGCCCCCGCCGTTGGCGCAGGAGCCCATGGAGATGACCCAGCGCGGCTCGGGCATCTGGTCATAGACCTTGCGCAGCGCCGGCGCCATCTTGTTGACGAGGGTTCCGGCCACGATCATCACGTCCGACTGGCGCGGGCTCGGCCGGAACACGACGCCGAAGCGGTCCAGGTCGTAGCGCGAGGCGCCGGCGTGCATCATCTCGACCGCGCAGCAGGCGAGGCCGAAGGTCATCGGCCACAGCGACCCGGTGCGCGCCCAGTTCATCAGCCCGTCGATGCTGGTCGTGACGTAGCCACGCTCGGGCGCCGCATCCGGCATGGCGGCGCTCAGTCCCATTCCAGCGCCCCCTTCTTCCACTCGTAGATGAAACCGACCACCAGCACGGCGAGGAAGACGCCCATCGAGATCAGCCCGAAGCCCCCGATCGCGTCGAGCGACACCGCCCAGGGGAAGAGGAAGGCGATCTCCAGGTCGAAGATGATGAACAGGATGGCGACGAGGTAGTAGCGCACGTCGAACTTCATGCGCGTGTCCTCGAAGGCCTCGAAACCGCACTCGTAGGCGGAGAGCTTCTCGGGCGTGGGGCGGCGCGGACCGAGCAGCCAGCCCAGCACCAGCAGGATGGCGCCGAAGCCGCCGGCGACCAGCAGGAATATCAGGGTAGGAAGGTAGTTTTCGAGCATTCCGCGCGATCCGCTCGTCGCGTCGAAGACGGGTGGAACTCAAACCCCGGCATTGTAGCCGGACGCGCCCCGGCGGGTAACCCTGAGGGGGGTCTCGGTAAGCCGCAGATGACAGAAGGCCCGGCATGTGCCGGGCCTGCTGATTCGCGTTGGTGCCGACGGTCGGACTCGAACCGACACGGGTTTCCCCACTAACCCCTCAAGCTAGCGCGTCTACCAATTCCGCCACGTCGGCGAGGCAGCGAATGAACCTCTCTATCGAATCAGTTGGCCGGTTCGGCCGGCGTCGGCGGCGCACCGAGGCCCGGGACCTCGTTCTCGCCGAGGCCGGGCGCAGGCGCCGGGGCCTGGTCGAGCGGCATGCGGTCGATCAGGCTCTCGGGAGCCTCGACCGGCCGCGACACCATGAAGGTCAGCGCGAGGCTGGTCACGAAGAACACCGTCGCGACGACGGCGGTCGCCTTCGAGAAGAACGTGGCGGAGCCGCGCGCGCCGAACACGGTGCCCGAGGCGCCCGCGCCGAAGCCGGCGCCGGCGTCGGCGCCCTTGCCGCGCTGGATCAGCACCAGCGCCACGATCGTCACGCACAGCACGATGTGCAGCGTGACCAGCAGTGTGTAGATCATTCTTGAACCCTGAGACTCTCAACCTGCGGCGCGGCAGATGGCCAGGAACTCCTCGGGATCGAGCGAGGCGCCCCCGACGAGGCCACCGTCCACGTCCGGCATGGAGAACAGGTCCGCGGCGTTCGCCGCCTTGACGCTGCCCCCGTACAGGATGCGCAGGGAAGCGCCAATGGTAGCATCTTCCCGGGCCATGCGCTTGCGCAGCAGCGCATGGACTTCCTGGGCCTGGTCGGGCGAGGCGGTCTTGCCGGTGCCGATGGCCCAGACCGGCTCGTAGGCGACGACCGCGGCGGCGAAGCTCGCTGCGCCGGCCACCTCCAGCACGGTCTCGAGCTGGCGCAGCACGACTTCCGAGGTCCTGCCCTGCTCGCGTTCCTCGAGCGTCTCGCCGACGCACAGGATGGGCGTCAACCCCTCCCGCTGGGCCGCCACGTACTTGCGCGCGACGCTCCGGTCATTCTCGCCGTACAGGGCTCGCCGCTCGGAATGCCCGACGATCGCGTGGCTGCAGCCGACGTCGCGCAGCATCGCGGCGGAAATCTCGCCGGTGTGCGCGCCGCCGGGCGCCGCGCAGACGTCCTGGGCGCCGAGCGCGATCGGGCCGTCGCGCAGCTGCCTGCCGGCCTCCCAGAGGTATACGAACGGCGGGCAGACGAGCACTTCGGCGTCGTCGGCGCCGGCCTCGCCCGCGATCAGCGCGTCGAGCAGCGCGGCGTTCTCGGCGCGCGTCCCGTTCATCTTCCAGTTGCCGGCCACCAGCGCTCTACGCATGAAACCCCCAGTTGCCGGACACCGGGGCGTCCGCCCCGCCGGAAAGGCGCCGAAGGATAAGCGCGACCCCCGGTGAGATCAATGCCGGGCGCAGAGGTTCAGGCGCCGCCCGGCGCAGCCCGGCGCACCGCCTCGGCGAGGGCGGCGGCGTGGCGCTCGACCGCCTCGCGCTCCTCGCCTTCAACCATCACGCGGATCACCGGCTCGGTGCCGGAGGCGCGCAGCACCACGCGGCCGCGGCCGCCGAGCGCGGCCTCGACCACCCGTCGGGCCTCGGCCACGCCGGGATCCGCGGCGGCGTCGAAACGGGTGGCGACCCGCACGTTGAGCAGCGTCTGCGGGAACCGGGACATCCCGGCCGTCAGCTCCGCGAGGCTCTTGCCCGACTGGCGCATCGCCGCGAGGACCTGCAGCGCGGCGACCAGGCCGTCGCCCGTGGTCGTCTTGTCGAGGCACAGCAGGTGCCCGGAGGTCTCGCCGCCCAGCACGCCGTCGCAGTCGCGCAGCATCTGCAGCACGTAGCGGTCGCCGACCGCCGCCCGGCGGAACTCGATGCCGAGCTCCGCGAGCGCCAGCTCGAGCCCCAGGTTGCTCATCACCGTGCCGACCACCGGCCCGGCGAGGCTGCCGGCGTCGTGGCGGGCCCGCGCGAGGACGTACAGCAACTGGTCGCCGTCCACGGTCCTGCCGAGGTGGTCCACCATCACCAGCCGGTCGCCGTCGCCGTCGAGGGCGATGCCCGCCTCCGCCCGCACGCCGGTGACCGTCAGCTGCAGCAGCCCCGGCTCGGTCGAGCCGCAGCCGGAGTTGATGTTGCGGCCGTTCGGCGAGCAGCCGATCGGGATGATCTCGGCGCCGAGGTCGGCCAGCACCCGCGGCGCCACCTTGTAGGCCGCGCCGTTGGCGCAGTCGATCACGAGCTTCATGCCCGCGAGGTCGACGCCGGCCGGCAGCGTCGAGGCGCAGAAGTCCTGGTAAAGGGTCCGCTGGCGGTCGACCCGCGAGGCGCGGCCGAGGCGCTGCGACTCGCGCGTGAGCGCCGGCTGCTCGAGGAACGCCTCGATCTGCCGCTCCACCTCGTCCGGGAGCTTGCCACCGTCGCCGTCGAAGAACTTGATGCCGTTGTCCTCGTACAGGTTGTGCGAGGCGCTGATCACCGCACCGAAGTCGCAGCCGAGCCGCTGCAGCATGTAGGCGATGCCCGGAGTGGGCAGCGGCCCGGCGAGCAGCACGTCCACGCCGGCGGCGACGAAACCCGCCTCGAGCGCGGACTCGAACATGTAGCCGGACAGGCGCGTGTCCTTGCCGACCAGGACCGTGCCGCCGTTCGGCGCGAGCACGCGGGCGGCGGCGCTCGCGAGGCGCAGCGCGAACTCCACCGTCATCGGGTCTTCGCCGACGCGGCCGCGGACGCCGTCGGTGCCGAAGTGCTTCCTGGTCATGCCTGCAGTTCCCCCTGCCGCGCGCGCACAGCGGCGGCGACCTTGACCGCGTCCACGGTCTCCCTGACGTCGTGGGCTCGCACGATGGACGCCCCGTTCACGACCGCGATGGCGGCGAGCGCGAGGCTGCCTGGAAGGCGCGCTGCCGAGTCCCGGCCGGTGAGCTGGCCGGCCATGCTCTTGCGCGACAGGCCGACCAGCACCGGCAGGCCCTCCGCGACCAGCCGGTCGAGACCGGCCAGCAGCTCGAGGTTGTGGGCTAGCGTCTTGCCGAACCCGAAGCCGGGGTCGAGCACGAGGCGGCCCTCGTCGATGCCCGCCCGCCGGCAGGCCTCGACCCGCGACACCAGGAACTCCCGCACCTCGGAGACCACGTCCCGGTACCCGGGGGCGTGCTGCATCGTCCGCGGTTCGCCCTGCATGTGCATCAGGCAGGCCGCGGCGCCGGATCCGGCGACGGCCTCGACGGCGCCGGGAGCGCCGAGCGCCCGGACGTCGTTGATCATCGCTGCGCCCGCGGCGATGGCCCGCCGCATGACTTCCGGCTTCGAGGTGTCGACGGATACCGGGACCGGCAGATCCGAGGCGAGCCGCTCGATCACCGGCAGGACGCGGCGCAGCTCCTCCTCGAGCGGCACCGGATCCGCGCCCGGCCGCGTCGACTCGCCACCGACGTCCACGATCGCCGCGCCCTCCTCGACCATCGCCAGCGCCCGCCCGACCGCCGCGGAGGCATCGAGGAAGCGGCCGCCGTCCGAAAAGGAATCAGGCGTGACATTGAGCACGCCCATCACGAGCGGCCGGGCCAGGTCGAGGGTGAATCCTTGGCAGCTCAGGCGCATGGGCCGCGATGTTGGCCGGGGGACGCCGAAACGGCAAGGGCCGGCGGGTCGCCCCGCCGGCCCCGTTGAGCGCTGCCTCGCGCCGCGCTCAGGTCGAGCCGGCCGCCGGCTCGCCCACGCTCGGCCCGGCCGCCGGCTTCTCGCCGGTGGTGGCGCCGGAGGTCGGCGGACCGAGATCCTCCCAGCCCTGGGGAGCGCGCGGCTTGCGGCCCTCCATGATGTCGTGGATCTGGTGCTCGTCGATGGTCTCGTAGCGCATCAGCGCGTCGGCCATGATGTGCAGCTTCTCGACATGGCTCGTCAGCAGCGTGCGCGCCCGCTCGTAGTTGTCGTCGATGAGCCGGCGGATCTCCTCGTCGATCGCGTCGCGGGTCTTGTCGCCGACCTGCTTGTGCTGCGTGACCGAGCGCCCGAGGAACACCTCGCCGTCGTCCTCGGCGTAGGTCAGCGTCCCGAGCCGCTGCGACAGGCCCCACTTGGTGACCATGTTGCGGGCGAGCTCGGTCGCGCGCTCGATGTCGTTCGATGCCCCGGTCGTCACGGACTCGGCGCCGAAGACGATCTCCTCGGCCACCCGCCCGCCGAACAGCGTGGCGATGCGGCTCTCGAGGCGCCGCTTGCTGGTGCTGTACCGGTCCGCCTCGGGCAGGAACATGGTCACGCCGAGCGCGCGGCCGCGCGGGATGATCGTGACCTTGTAGACGGGGTCGTGCTCGGGGACGTTCAGGCCGACGATGGCGTGACCGGCCTCGTGGTAGGCGGTCAGGCGCTTCTCCTCCTCGGACATGACCATCGAACGGCGCTCGGCGCCCATCATGATCTTGTCCTTGGCGCGCTCGAACTCCTCCATGGTCACGAGCCGCTTGTTGGCCCGCGCCGCGAACAGGGCGGCCTCGTTGACGAGGTTCATCAGGTCGGCGCCGGAGAAACCCGGCGTCCCGCGCGCGATCACGTTCGGCTTGACGTCGTCGCCGAGCGGCACGCGGCGCATGTGCACCTTGAGGATGTGCTCCCGGCCGCGCACGTCCGGCAACGGCACCACGACCTGCCGGTCGAACCGGCCCGGACGCAGGAGCGCCGGGTCGAGCACGTCCGGCCGGTTGGTCGCGGCGATGACGATGATGCCCTCGTTGCCCTCGAAGCCGTCCATCTCGACCAGCAGCTGGTTGAGGGTCTGCTCGCGCTCGTCGTGCCCGCCGCCGAGGCCCGCGCCGCGGTGGCGGCCGACGGCGTCGATCTCGTCGATGAAGATGATGCAGGGCGCGTGCTTCTTCGCCTGCTCGAACATGTCGCGGACCCGGGAGGCGCCCACGCCGACGAACATCTCGACGAAGTCCGAACCGGAGATCGTGAAGAACGGGACCTTGGCCTCGCCGGCGATGGCTCGGGCGAGCAGCGTCTTGCCGGTGCCCGGCGAGCCGACCATCAGCACGCCCTTCGGGATCTTGCCGCCGAGCTTCTGGAACT
>CAYORU010000059.1:0-10571 GCA_964406445.1 uncultured Steroidobacteraceae bacterium | reverse complement strand
CAGCCTTCCAGCGTCAGAAGGTGTAAACAACGTCCTTAGAAATCACAGCTAGCGGCACGGCGCGGGCTGCGCCCGGCCGCGGTTGCGGGGGGCCGCAATTGGCCTTGCGGGCGGCGGGCTCTAGAATCCGCCCCGCGGCAGGCGGCCGCTCCCTCACCGAGGCGACCTTGAACCGATTCACTGCGCCGGCCGCGGCGACCTGCCTTTGCCTGTTCGCCGCGACCGCGACCGCCGGCGCGAATGCCGAGGGCGATGCCGGCGAGACACGGCTCGAGGAGATCGTGGTCACCGCGCAGAAGCGGGCCGAGAGCCTGCAGCGGACCCCTGCGGCGGTGACCGCGCTGAGCGGCGAGGCGCTCATCGCCGCCGGCGTCACCGACATCCGGGCGGCGCAGAACCTCGTGCCCTCGGTCCGCTTCCAGATGCAGAACTCGTCCACCGAGATCTACATCCGCGGGGTCGGCTCCACCCTGGACCTGCCGAACATCGAGCCGCCGACGGTCTTCAACTTCAACGGCGTCTACATTCCCCGCGAAGGCACCAGCGTCGGCCTGTTCGACGTCGCCTCGATCGAGGTGCTGCCGGGGCCGCAGGGCACGCTCTATGGCCGCGCCGCGCTCGGCGGCGCGGTCAACGTCGCCTTCCGGCGGCCCGCCGGCGAGGGCGGCACCGAAGCGCTGCTCGAGGTCGGCGACTACTCTCTGGTGCATGCGAGCGTCGCGCAGGACCTGCCGGTCAACGATCGGCTTGCTCTGCGCGCGGCGGCGGACTACATCCGCCACGACGGCTACCAGCGCACCGGCGCGGATTCGAAGGACGACTACGGGCTGCGGCTGTCCGGCCTCTACGACGACGGGCGGCTCTCGGCCTACCTCTGGGCGCACGGCGCGAAGAAGCACGGTCGCTCGCCGAACCTGGTGCGCCGCGGCTTCAATGGCGGCGCCTTCGACGGCGATCCGGACGCCTTCGACGGTTCCGATCCCTGGAACGACGTGATCACCTCCACCGAGCCCGACGCCGGCAGGCAGGAGTACGACAACCTGGTGCTCGGCGGCGAGGTCGCCTGGAAGCTCGGCGGCGCGACCCTGACCTGGATCCCGTCCTATTTCCACCTCGACTGGGCGGGCAACTACTGGCTCGAGAACCTGCCTTCGTTCCTGTCCTCGCACTACAACCAGGTGACGCAGGAACTCAGGCTCGCCGGCCACGCCGGGGCGCGCACGGAGTGGATCGCCGGGCTGTATGCCTACCGGGTCACCAACGACGGCGAGTTCGCGGTCGCCGGCTTTCCGCTCGCGGACGTGGACCGCAACCGTCTCGAGGGCCTGGCGGCTTTCGGCGAGGCGACGATCACGCTGGCTGATCGCTGGCGCCTCACGGCCGGCGGGCGGCTGAGCCGCGACTGGCGGGAAGGCGAGGGAGTGACCGCCTTCGGCGAGCGCTACGACGCCGACCAGGCGTTCGACCAGCTCGACTGGAAGCTCGGGCTCGAGTTCGACGCCGCGCCCGAGGCGCTGCTCTATGCCACCGTGCAGACCGGGTATCAGCCGGGCACCTACAACCTGTTTCCAGCGACACCCCAGCAGTCCAACGAGGTGCGCGAGGCCGAGTTGACCGCCTGGTCGGCCGGCATCAAGAGCCGCTGGCTCGGCGGGCGCCTGCAGCTGAACAGCGAGCTCTTCTACTACGACTACCGCGACCTGCTGGTGCAGTCCTTCAACCTCAACACGGCCCTGCTCACGACCTTCAACGCGGACAAGGTCGAGACCTGGGGCAACCAGCTGGACCTGCAGTGGCTTGCCGGAGACCGCGGGCGATTCAGCCTGTCGGTCGGCTACCTGCACGCCCGCTACGAGGACTTCGTCGTGCCGCCCGAGGTCAACATCGGTCCCGGCCCGCGGGACTTCGGCGGCTACCAGCTGCAGTACGCGCCGGACTGGACCGTGACGGCCGGCTACCAGCACGATTTTCCGCTGGTCGACGGCTACCTGCGCGCCCGGGTCGAGTCGCGCCACGAGAGTTCCTTCTGGGGGACCTTCGCGCACAACCGCGGCACCCGGCAGGAGGCCTACACGAAGAGCGATGCCTCGCTGACCTACTTCTCGGGCGACGGCCGCTGGAGCCTCGGGCTGTGGGCCAGGAACCTCGAGAACGAGGCGGTGCTGGCGGCGACCACCACCGGCCAGTTCGGCCCGTACGCGGACGCGTTCATCGAGCCGCCGCGGACCTGGGGGGCGCGCTTCACGCTGACGCTTTGACGATCACCCCCCCCGCCCGGCTGGCTTCGCTGAGGCGGGGGTGTCAAGATGGTGCCCAGGAGAGGACTCGAACCTCCACGCCTCTCGGCACTAGTACCTGAAACTAGCGCGTCTACCAATTCCGCCACCTGGGCACAGGGAGCGGCCGGGGAGGACCCCGGCGAGGGCAGCGAAATCTACGCAGGCCCCGTGCGCTTGTCAAATCACTGGAACAGATGAAGAAACAGAACCGATGGCAGGACCGCGACCCACGTTTCGCGGAGGAATCCGGCCGCTACGAAGACCCCATCCCCAGCCGGCAGTTCGTGCTCGACACGCTCGAGGAAGCAGGCGCGCCGCTGTCCCTCGACGCGCTCTGCGCCCGGCTCGGCCTGCGCGAGCGGAGCGACCGCGAGGCCATGACGAAGCGGCTCGCGGCGATGGCCCGCGACGGCCAGCTGCTGGTCAACCGGGCCGGCGAGTACCTGCTGCTCGAGCGCCTGCCGCTCGTCGTCGGCAGCGTCTCCGGGCATCGCGACGGCTTCGGCTTCGTGCTGCCGGAGGACGGCGGCGACGACGTCTTCCTGCCTTTCCGCCAGATGCGCGCCGTGATCCACGGCGACCGGGTGGCGGTGCGGGTCAGCGGCAAGGACGCGCGCGGCCGGCGCGAGGGCGCGCTGGTCGAGGTGCTGGAGCGGCGGACCCGCCAGGTCGCGGGCCGCTTCTGGTTCGAGGCCGGGGTCGGCTTCGTCGAGCCGGACAACAGCCGCATCAGCCACCGGGTCGTGATTCCCGCCAAGGCGCGCGGCGGCGCCAAGTCCGGCGCGCTGGTGGTCGCCGAGATCGTCGAGCCGCCGACCGCGCACGCGCCGCCCGTCGGGCGCGTCGTCCGCGTGCTGCCGGAGGGCGGGGCGGCCGACACCGCGGTCGAGCTCGCGATCGCCTCGCACGGGCTGCCGAACGAGTTCCCGCCCGCGGCGCTCGACGAGGCCCACCGCTTCGGCAAGGAGGTCGCCGCGTCCGTGGACCGGGGCCGCGAGGACCTCACGGACCTGCCGCTCGTGACGATCGACGGCGAGGATGCGCGCGACTTCGACGACGCGGTCCACGCCGAGCGCACGAAGTCCGGGTTCCGGCTGCACGTCGCGATCGCGGACGTCAGCCACTACGTCACGCCGGGCAGCGCGCTCGACACGGAGGCGCGCGAGCGCGCCACGTCGGTCTACTTCCCGAACCGCGTCGTGCCGATGCTGCCCGAGTCGCTGTCGAACGGGCTGTGCTCGCTGATGCCCCGGGTGCCGCGCCTTTGCATGGTCGCCGACATGCAGGTGGCCGAGGACGGGCGCGTGACGAAGACGCGCTTCTATCCCGCCCTGATGCGCTCCGCCGCGAGGCTCACCTATACGCAGGCCGCGGCGGCGCTCGGCGGCGATGCCGCCGCGCGCGCGGAACTCGCCGACGTGCTGCCGGTGCTCGACTGCCTGCACGAGGCCTACCGGGCGCTGCGCCGCCGGCGCGAGTCGCGCGGCGCGCTCGACTTCGAGGCGCCCGAGGTCAAGGTGGTGGTCGACGAGGCGGGCCGCGTCGCGGGCATCCGCGAGTATCCGCGCAACGACGCGCACCGGCTCATCGAGGAATGCATGATCGCGGCCAACGTCGAGGCCGCGAAGTTCCTCAAGCGCCACAAGCTGCCGGCGCTCTTCCGCATCCACGGCAAGCCGGACGAGGATCGCCTGGCGGACCTGAAGCGCTTCCTGGCGCTGCGCGGGCTGCACTTCGAGATGGGCGGCGAGATCGAGCCGAAGCAGCTGCAGCAGCTCCTCGGGCAGGTGAGCGCGCGCCCGGACGCGGCGGTCCTCGAGAACGCGATCATCCGCTCGCTGCCGCAGGCGCTCTACCAGCCGCTCAACATCGGCCATTTCGGCCTCGCATTGACCGAGTACGTGCACTTCACCTCGCCGATACGCCGTTACCCCGACCTGCTGGTGCACCGCGGCATCCGTCACGCGCTGGCCGGCGGCACGGCGGAAGACTTCGTGCACTCGGCGCGGCAGATGGAGCAGCTCGGGCAGGAGTGCTCGCTGCGCGAGCGGCGTGCCGACGAGGCGAGCCGTTCCGTCGTCGCCTTCCTCAAGTGCGAGTTCATGAAGGACCGTATCGGAGAGGAGTTCGACGCGGTCGCCACGGGGGTGACCGACTTCGGCGTGTTCGTGCAGCTGAAGGGGCTGCAGGTCGACGGGCTGGTGCACGTCAGCTCGCTGCCGCGCGACTACTTCCGTTTCCACGAGGCGGACCGGATGCTGGTCGGCGAGAAGACCGGGCAGCGCTACGGCATCGGCGACGAGCTGAGGGTGCGCCTCGTGCGGGTCGACTCCTCCGAGCGGAAGATCGACTTCGAGCTGGTGGAGAAGCTGGGGGGCGCGTGGCACCCGCGCCGCTCGAAGGGCGGGCGGGCGCGGCGATGAGCACCGTGCAGGTCTTCGGCCTGCATGCGGTGCGGGCGCTGCTCCAGCACCATCCCGGCCGGGTGCGGCGGCTCGTCCTGCAGCAGGGGCGAGAGGACCGGCGGGCGGCCGAGGTCGAGTCGCTGGCGCGCGCCGCCGGCGTGCCGGTGGCGTTGCGGCCGGCGGCCGAACTCGACCGCCTGAGCGGCGAGGCGGTCCATCAGGGCGCGGTCGCCGAGGCGACGCCGGCGGAGGCGCTCGACGAGGACGCACTGGACGCACGGATCGCCGCCGCCGGCGCCGGGGCGCTGCTGCTCGTGCTCGACGGGGTGCAGGACCCGCACAACCTCGGCGCCTGCCTGCGAACGGCCGAGGCCGCCGGCGTCACCGCGGTCGTCGCGCCGCGCGACCGCGCCTGCAGCCTGACCCCGGTGGTCCGCAAGGTGGCGGCCGGCGCCGCCGAACTGGTGCCGTTCGTGCAGGTCACCAACCTCGTGCGCGCCCTCGAGGGGGTCAAGCGTCGGGGGCTGTGGGTCGTCGGGACGGAGGGGGAGGCTGCGCGCGACCTGTTTGCCGCGGACCTCACCGGGCCGCTGGCGCTGGTGATGGGGGCGGAGGGCCGCGGCATGCGTCGCCTGACCGGCGAGGCCTGCGACTACACGCTTCGCCTGCCGATGCTGGGCGCCGTCGAGTCGCTGAACGTCTCGGTGGCCGCGGGCATCGTTCTGTACGAGGCCCTGCGGCAGCGGCGCGCCCCGGGTCCGGTTGCAAAAGCCCTGTAGCTCCGGTACCTTACGCGACCCGTCGGGCCCCCGCCCGGCTTCTCCTTGCCTCACCGCGCTCGCGTCCGCGGGAGGCTACCAACCCACAAGGAGGCACAAGATGCGCCATTACGAAATCGTGTTCCTCGTCCATCCGGACCAGAGCGAACAGGTCCCGGCGATGATCGAGCGCTATCGCGGCATCATCGCGGGCAACAACGGCCAGGTTCACCGCCTCGAGGACTGGGGCCGGCGCCAGCTGGCGTTCCCGATCGACAAGGTTCACAAGGCGCACTACGTCCTGATGAACATCGAGTGCGACGGCAAGACGCTCGACGAGCTCGTCGACGGCTTCCGCTTCAGCGACGCGGTGCTGCGCCACCTCGTGATCGCGATGGACCGCGCCGTCACCGAGCCCTCGCCGATGGCCAAGGGCGCTGAAGACAAGGAGCGGGGCGAGCGTTCCGACCGCGACGACCGCGACGATCGCGGCGACCGCGGCGACCGCGGCGACCGCGGTGACCGCGGTGACCGCGGCGACGACGCCCGCGCCGACTGAGCCCAGGAGCACGACTATGTCCCGTTTTTCGCGCCGCAGGAAGTTCTGCAAGTTCACCGCCGACGGCGTCGAGCAGATCGACTACAAGGATCTGGCGACCCTGAAGGGCTACATCACCGAGACCGGCAAGATCGTGCCCAGCCGGATTACCGGCACGCGCTCCTTCTATCAGCGCCAGCTCGCGGTCGCCATCAAGCGCGCGCGCTACCTGGCGCTGCTGCCCTACACCGACCAGCATTGAGTCGCGCCGCGGCCTGGCCGCGTCGTGCCGCGCCGGTGACGCCATGAAGGCATTCGCGGACTGGGTGACCGCCAAGCCCGCCCGCGGCTTCTTCGCCGCGGCTGCCGTGGCGGTGCTTGCCGTGCTGGCGCTGCCGGTTGCCGCGTGGCTGCCGGCCGGGCTCGTCGTGCTGGTCCTGCTGGCCGCCGGGCCTCGCGCGGCCGGCATCGCGGCGATCGGCGCCGCCCTGCCGATCGCCTGGGCCTTCCAGCCGGTCGTGGGACTCGGGGCCGCATTGGTCATTGCGGCGCTCGTCATCGTGCCGCCGTTCGCCGCCGGCACGCTGCTCGAGTCGAGCCGCAGCCTGAGCTTCGCGTTCCAGGCGACGACGCTCGCGGCCTGCCTGCTCGTCCTCGGCGTGCACCTCGTCGTCGGCGACCCGGTCGGCGTGCTGATGCCGCTGATGGACGCGGTCCGCCCGGCGCTCGAGGAGACGGCGCGGGCGCTCTCCGAGATGGGCGTGCCGCGGACGCCGGAGCAGATCGGCGAGGCGACGGCGCGTGTGGCCTGGGCGACGGCCGCATGGATCCTGCTGCTGCAGACGATGCTGTCGCTGTTCGCGGGTCTCGGCGCCTTCGGCGCGCTGCGCGAGCCGGGGCTGCTGGGCCGGGAGTTCCGCGCCATGCAGCTCGGCCGCAGCTTCGCCTGGGCGGCGGTCGCGGCGCTGGCGGTGGGCCTGGCCTCGCAGCTCGCGACGGGCCGGTCCTGGCAGCCGGCCGAGGACGTGCTGTTCGTGCTGGCCTGCGGCTTCCTGCTGCAGGCGCTGGCGGTGGTGCACGGCCTGAAGCAGGGTGGCGCGATCGGCACGCTGCCGGTGGCGCTGACCTACCTCGGGATCGCGCTGCTGCCGATGGCGGTGGTCGGTATCGGCTTCGCCGATACCTGGTTCAGGTTCCGCGAGCGTTTCGGGCGCGGGCCCGGCGCGAGCAAGGGTTGAGGAAGGGGCGCTTCCGCCCCGACAATGATCGCAACGACGGAGACGGACCCATGGAAGTCATCCTGCTGCAGAAGGTCGCCAATCTCGGCAACATCGGCGACCGCGTGAAGGTCAAGCCCGGCTTCGGCCGCAACTACCTGCTGCCCACCGGCAAGGCGACGGTCGCCACGCCGGGGCACATCGCGGCCTTCGAGGCGCGCCGGGCCGAGCTCGAGGCGCGCGCCGAGGGCGAGCTTTCGCGCGCGAAGGGGCGGGCGGCGAAGCTCGAGGGCTTCACCCTGAGCATCACGGCCAAGGCCGGCAACGAGGGCAAGCTGTTCGGCTCGATCGGCACGGCGGACATCGCCGAGGCCTGCCGCGCGGCGGGTCACGAGATCGAGCGCGCCGAGGTGCGCCTGCCGGGCGGTCCGCTGCGCATGGTCGGCGAGCACGTCGTGACCCTGCACCTGCACGCCGACGTGGACGTGGAGCTGCCGGTCACGGTCGTCGCGGAAGAGTGACCGGGACGCCGCGGCCGCCCAGGCGGCCGCGATCCTAGGGCATGGCCGCCACGCGCAGCACCCGGCTCGCCGATCGCTCCGGGATGGACGCGATCCGAACGCCGCCGCATTCCGTCGAGGCGGAGCAGGCGGTGCTCGGTGGCCTGCTGCTCGACGCCTCGGCCTGGGACGCGGTCGCGGACATCGTCGCCGCGGCCGACTTCTACCGGCGCGACCATCGGTTGATCTTCGAGGCGATCGCCGAGGTCGTCGAGAAACGCGGGCCCTGCGACGCGGTCACCGTCTCCGAGCACCTGGATCGCAAGGGGCTCGCGGAGGAGACCGGCGGGCTCGCCTACCTCGGCACGCTGGCGCGCGACACCCCGAGCGCTGCGAACGTCCGCAGCTACGCGGAGATCGTCCGCGAGCGCTCGATCCTCAGGCAGCTCGTCGAGGCCGGCGGCCAGATCGCGGGCGCCGCGCTCGACAGCGCGGGGCGCAGCGCGACCGAGCTCGTCGACGAGGCCGAGCGGCGGGTCTTCGAGATCGCCGAGCGCGGCTCGCGCAGCCGCGTCGGCTTCCAGGCGGTCAAGGACGTCCTGCCGGCCACGATCGACCGCCTCGACATGCTGCACCAGTCGCCGGGGCAGTTGACCGGCGTGACCACGGGCTTCACCGAACTCGACCGGATGACCGCGGGGCTGCAGCCCGGCGACCTGGTGGTGATCGCCGGACGGCCGTCCATGGGCAAGACCACGCTCGCCGTCAACATCGCCGAGAACGCCGCAGTGGGCCGCGGCGTCCCTGCCGCGCTGTTCTCGATGGAGATGTCGGCCGAGCAGCTGACCATGCGCATGATCTCCTCGCTGGGGCGCGTCAACCAGGGCCACCTGCGGACCGGTCAGTTCTCCGACGAGGACTGGTCGCGGATCAACGGGGCGATCGCGCAGCTGTCGGCCGCCCCGCTGTTCGTGGACGAGACGCCGGCGTTGACGCCGACCGAGGTGCGCGCCCGCGCGCGGCGCCTCAAGCGCGAGAAGGGGCTCGGCCTGATCGTCGTCGACTACCTGCAGCTGATGCAGGTGCCCGGGACCAAGGAGAACCGGGCCACCGAGATCTCGGAGATCTCGCGCGGCCTCAAGGCGCTGGCCAAGGAGCTGCAGGTGCCGGTCATCGCGCTCTCGCAGCTGAACCGCAGCGTTGAGCAGCGCACGGAGAAGAAGCCGGTGATGTCCGACCTGCGCGAGTCCGGGGCGATCGAGCAGGACGCCGACGTCATCATGATGATCTACCGCGAGGAGGTGTACGAGCCGAACACCACCCGCAAGGGCATCGCCGACATCATCATCGCCAAGCAGCGCAACGGCCCGGTCGGCGAGGTGCACCTGACCTTCCTCGGCGAGTACACGAAGTTCGAGAACCTGGTCGCCGAGTCCTACGGCGAAGGCGTGTTCTGAGCGCCCCGGCGTGAGCCCGACCATCCGTGCGGTGATCGACACCGCGGCGCTGCGCCACAACCTGGCCCGGGTGCGCGAAATCGCCCCGCACTCGCGCGTGCTGGCGGTCGTCAAGGCCAATGCCTACGGGCACGGCATCGTGCCGGCGGCGGTCGCGCTGGCCGGGGCGGACGGATTCGCCGTGGCGCGGCTCGAGGAAGCGGTGGCGCTGCGCGCCGCGGGCCTGCGCCAGCGCATCGTGCTGCTCGAGGGGGTCTTCGACGCCGCGGCCCTGCGCCAGGCCGCCCACCACGGCCTCGACCTGTGCGTCCACGACGCCGAGCAGCTGGCGATGCTGGACGCCTGGCGGGGCGACCACGTCTTCGCCGCCTGGGTGAAGCTGGACACCGGCATGAACCGCCTCGGCTTCAAGCCTGGCCAGTTCCCGCGGGCGCTCGCCCGCCTCGCGGACTGTCCGGCAGTGGCCAAGCCGCTGACGCTGGTCACGCACCTGGCGAACGCCGACGACCGCGACGACGCGACCACCCGCGAGCAGCTGGCGCTGTTCGCCCGGCTCACGGAAGGCGTGCCGGGGGAACGCAGCATCGCCAACTCCGCCGGAACCATCGGCTGGGAAGCTGCGCAGGCCGACTGGGTCCGGCCAGGCCTGATGCTCTACGGCGTCTCGCCCTTCGCCGACTGCAGCGCCGAGTCGCTGGGACTGCGCGCCGCGATGCGCCTCGAGACCTCCGTGATCGCGGTCAAGGAGATCGCGCCGGGGGACCGGGTGGGCTACGGCGGCGTCTGGACGGCGCAGCGCCGGACGCGCCTCGCGGTCGCGGCCGTCGGCTACGGCGACGGGTATCCGCGCAACACCGGGAGCGGCACGCCCGTACTCGTGAACGAGCAGCGGGCGGCGCTGGTCGGCCGCGTGTCCATGGACATGGTGACGATCGACGTCACGGACCTGCCGCGCGTGCTGGTCGGCGACCCGGTGGTGCTGTGGGGCGGCGGCGTGCCGGTGGAGGACGTCGCCCGCGCGGCCGGAACGATCCCCTACGAGCTGATCTGCGGCGTCAGCCAGCGCGTCCATCTGGACGTCCGCTGAGGCCTGGCCGGCCGGCCCATCGGGCCGCGGCCGGCGGCGCGGAGGTCAGCCCTCGAAGAAGCCCATCTTCACGCCGGCGAGCGTGATCACGTCGTTGTCCGAGAGCTTGCGGGCCTGCGGGCCGATCGGCTCGCCGTTGACCAGCGGGAAGTCGCCGGCGCGCGCGCTCTCGACGTGCACGATCGAGTAGCCCTCGGCGCGCCGGGCGATCGCGGCGACCTGCACGCCCGGGCGGCCGAGCGTCGTCAGGGCCTTGGCGAGCTCGAGCTCGCGGCCCGCGAACTGGCCCGACAGCACCTGCAGGCGCGCCGGGCGCATCGGGGCGTGGGC
>CAYORU010000058.1:0-10816 GCA_964406445.1 uncultured Steroidobacteraceae bacterium | reverse complement strand
CATCAGCCGCTTGGCTCAGTCTGGGTAAACAACGTCCTTAGAGATCACAGCTAGCGGATGCGGCTGCCGTGCCGGCGCAGCCCCGAGGCCAATGCGGATGCGCCGCTCGGCAGCAGCAGCATCTCCTCGCGCCGGTAGTCGATCATCAGGCCGTCCGCCGCCCCGATCACGTCCATCCCGAGCAGCAGCGCCGGACGCTGATCCAGACCCCAGAGCCCGAACACCGCGAAGTCGCCGAAGGCGACCTGGGTGCTGGTGATCGACACCTCGCCGATGCGGATGGCCGGCGCGGGAATGACCGCGCCCTGCTGCGCATGGGAGGTCGCTCCCAGCACCCTCGCGTGGTAGCTCGGATCCTCGGCCTTCGCCTGCAGCTCGAGCGCGGAGAGCAGCGCGTCGTTGCCGAGCGTGCGCTCCGCGCCGGTGTCGACGATGATCGTCACGCGGGTGCGGCCGATCCTGCCCTTGACCGTGAACAGGCCGCCGAAGCGCAGCTCGGCGGGCACGCGCAGCCAGCCGCTTCCGGCGCGCGGGCAACGGCCGCGCTCGATCGAGATGCGTTGGCGCCGGAAGTCGGCGTGCACGCAGCTGTGTTTGAGGCCCTCGACTCCGAGGATGCCGTCGGCGTCGGCGAACACGGCCGGCCGGACGACCGGCAGGCGATGGTCCGCCAGCGACACCTCGCCGAACTCGAGCCGCTGCACGCGGATCAAGGGCACCTCCTCGGTGCCGGTGATGCCGCGCAGGATCACGGTCGCCCCCGGCTCCGGTGCGAGTGCCAGCGCCTCGGCCAGCTCCGGCGCGATGGCCGAGCGCGACGCGCCGGTATCCACCACGAAGGCGAAGGGGCCCTGGCCGTTGACGTGCACCGGCGCGAGGATCCGACCGACCCGGTCGATCCGGGTCGGCGCCACCCACGCCGCCGGGGCAGCCGGCGCATCGCCGGACAGGCCCGGCCCGGCAGGCTCCTCCGCCGCTTGCGCCGAGCCCGGCAGGGTGCAGGCGACGGCGAGCGCGAATGCGGCGCGGCGGGCGGTTGTCGCCTCCATGCCGGCCAGCATACCGCGCGTGCTCCAGGTCGCCGCCCGCTCCGGCGCAGCCACGGCTCGCTTCGTCGAGCGCCCCGCGACCGCCGGTCGAGCCAGTAGAATCGCCCGATGGGCCTGCGCTGCTGCTTCGTCACCGCCGAGCTGTCCCCCCACGCCAAGGCCGGCGGGCTCGCCGACGCCGCGGGCGCATTGTCCTCGGCGCTGCACGCGCGCGGCGTGGACCTGCGGGTCTTCCTGCCGCTCTACGCGGCGATCGACCGCGGTTCGCTGACCCTCGCGCAGGAACCGGGCCTCGAGGCGCTGGACCTCGTGCTCGGCTCGCACCGCTACCACTACGCCGTGCGGCGGGCGCGCCGGGCGAGCGGCCCCGACCTGTTCCTGGTGGATTGCCCCGAGCTCTTCGGGCGGCCCGGCGTCTACGGCGACGGCCACGACGAGCACCGCCGCTTCGCGCTGCTGTGCCACGCCGCGCTCGCCGCCTGCGCGCGCACCGGCTTCCGGCCCGACGTCGTGCACTGCCACGACTGGCACACCGCGCTGGTGCCGACGCTGCTGCGCCAGCAGTACGGCCGCGAACCCGCGCTCGCCGCCGCCCGCAGCCTGTTCACGATCCACAACCTCGGCTACCAGGGCTGGCTGCCCGGCCATCTCGCCGGCGAGCTCGGACTGCCGGACGGGGCGGTGGACCTGTCGGGCGGCTCCGTGAACCTGCTGCGCCAGGGCCTGCGCGATGCGCACGCGGTGAGCACCGTGAGCCCGACCTACGCGCGCGAGATCTGCACCCCCGAACTGGGCATGGGGCTCGACGACGTGCTGCGCGCGCGCGGCGAGCCGGTCGCGGGGATCCTGAACGGCGTCGACTACTCGGTCTGGGATCCGGCGACCGATCCCCACCTGCCGCACCGCTATTCGGCCGACGACCTCGCCGGCAAGACGGCGATGCGCGCCGTGCTGTGCGACCGGCTCGGGCTCGAGAACCGGCCGGACCGCCTGCTCGTCGGCATCGTCTCGCGCCTCGTCTGGCAGAAGGGCCTCGACCTGCTCGGCGGCGCGCTCGCCGGGCCGCTGTCACGGGGCCGGATCGCGCTCGCCGTGCTCGGCAGCGGCGAGCCGGCCAACGAGGCGATGCTCGACGGCCTGGCGCGCGCGCATCCGGGCCGGGTGGCCTTCGTGCGCGGCTACGACGAGTCGCTGGCCCACTGGATCGAGGCCGGCGCGGACGCCTTCCTGATGCCCTCGCGCTACGAGCCCTGCGGCCTGAACCAGATGTACAGCCTGCGCTACGGCACGGTGCCGATGGTGCGACGTACCGGCGGACTCGCCGACTCGGTGAGCCACTTCGATCCGGCGACTGGCGAGGGCACGGGCGTCGTGTTCAACGATGCGGACCAGGGCGCGGTCCGATGGGCCGTGGAAACGGCGGCCGACTGGCATGCCGACCCCGCGCTCTGGCGCCGGATCGTGGCCAACGGCATGCGCGCGGATTTCTCGTGGGGGCGGCAGGTGGGGGAGTACCTGGAGCTCTACGAGAGGGTGTGCCGCGATCGGTGATCGGTGACCAGTGATCGGTGATCGGCCAAACCGGGCAGCGCCCGTCTAGAGGTTCCGGCCGGTCACCGGTCACCGGTCACCGTTCACCGTCTCAGATCCTCTCCCGACCGTCGCCGCCCAGCAGCGCCTTGAGGTCGAGCGACCCCTTCTCCTCGAACGGCACCGTCCTGAGCAGGCCGAGCTGCGTGCGCAGCTTGCCGCGGATGACGTAGTCCACGGTTTCGCGACGCTCGCCGCCCGCGCGCAGCATCTTCAGGACCGCGGTCGCCGCGTTCGCGGTCACGCGCATGTCGAACTCGGCCTCGCCGAGCGCCGGCACGGTGAACTCGCGGGCGCTGACCCCGGTGGCGAAGGGCTCGCCGGCGAGCTCGAATTCGAGGTCGAGGCCGCGCACCGGGATCTCGCGGTCGTTCGGGTTCCTGACCTTCATCCGGACCTCGAGCCGCTGCTCGAACAGGCTCGCCTCGACCATGCGGATGTCCTGCACCGACAGCTGCGGGGTCTCGAGGCGCGGCGCGAACAGCGCGCAGCCCGCGACCAGCGACGCCGCGAGCGCCGCGGCAGCGAGCCTCGCAGCCGCCACGCTCACGCGGAGCCCTTGCGCAGCATGTCCGCGGTGACCAGCACCACGCCCTTCTTGGTGACGTAGAAGCGCCGCGCGTCGGCCGCAGGATCGTGGCCGATCACCGTGCCTTCCGGCAGGTCGCAGTCCTCGTCGATCACGGCGCGGCGGATCTGGCAGCCCGGCCCGATGTGGACGTTGGGCAGCACCACGCAGTGCTCGACCAGCGAGCGTTCCTCGACGTGGACCCGCGAGAACAGCATCGAGTCGCGGACCTGCGCGCCCGAGACGATGCAGCCGCCGGCCACCGTGGAGTTGATGGCGAGCCCGACGCGATCGCCGTCGTTCAGCACGAACTTCGCCGGCGGGGTGTGCGCCTGGTAGGTCCAGATGGGCCACTGCTCGTCGTAGAGGTTGAGCTCCGGCGAGACGTGCACGAGCTCGATGTTGGCGTCGTAGAAGGCGTCGACGTTGCCGACGTCGCGCCAGTAGCTCTGCGCGCGCGTTCGGACGTCCTGGAACGGATACGCGAAGACGGCGCGGCTGTGGATGCAGGCCGGGATGATGTTGCGGCCGAAGTCGTGCTTCGACTCGGGGTTGAAGGCGTCCTCCTCCAGCAGCCGCTCGAGCAGCTTGGGCCGGAAGATGTAGATGCCCATGGAGGCGAGCGCGACGTCGTCGCGGCCGGGCACCGGCTTCGGCTCCGCCGGCTTTTCCTCGAAGCCGATGACCTGCTTGTCGGCGTCGACCGCCATCACGCCGAACTCGCGCGCCTCGTCGAGCGAGACCTCCACCACGCCGACCGTGACGTCCGCGCCCTTCTCCATGTGGTAGGCGATCATCGGCCCGTAGTCCATCTTGTAGACGTGGTCGCCGGCCAGCACGAGCACGTGCGTCGGCCGGCGCTCGCGGATGTAGTCCAGGTTCTGGAACACCGCGTCCGCGGTGCCGCGGTACCAGTGCTCGCCCATCTGCTGCTGCGCGGGGATCACGTCCACGTATTCGCCGAACTCGCCGCGCAGGTACGACCAGCCGCGGTTGACGTGCTCGATCAGCGACTGCGCCTTGTACTGGGTCAGCACCGCGATCTGCCGGATGCCGGAGTTCACGCAGTTGGAGAGCACGAAGTCGATGATCCGGAACTTGCCCCCGAAGGGCGTCGCCGGCTTGCAGCGGCGGGCCGTGAGGGCCTTGAGCCGCTCGCCCCGGCCGCCGGCCATGACGATGGCGAGGGTGCCGCTCGTGAGCCGGCTGACGAATCGTCCGGAACTGCGCCTCGACGGGGGGGACTGCTGCATGCCGGCCTCCTTTGTTCTTGGCCGCCTATCCTACCGGCCCGACGCCGCCTCGTATCGCGCCGCGCCGGGGCCCTGCCTGCCCCGGTGCGCGAGCTGTTGACTACTATTAACTTAGTAGTATAGTTGACTGCATTTCGCTTTGAGATTGAGCATGCCCCGGAGTGAAGAAACCAGCGACGGTCCGGACGGGGATGCCGAGGCGCTGGCGCGCAAGTTCCAGAAGGAACTGAACGCCGGGCTGGTGGCCCTCGTGCTGCTCGGCATCCTCGACCGCGCCGTGGAGGACCTGTACGGCTACCAGATCGCCAAGCGGCTCCAGCAGCGGGGGGGCCTGGTCAAGCAGGGCGCCCTCTATCCGGTGCTGCGGACGCTCTCGGCCTCGGGCCTGCTGGCGAGCCGGGTGGTGCCGTCCTACGCGGGCCCGCCGCGCCGCTACTACCGGATCACGCCCGCGGGCCGTGCCGCGCTCGGCGACTGGCGCCGCCTCTGGCGCGAGACCCGCGACCTCGTCGACGAACTCACCGACACAGGGGGAACACCGCCATGACCACGGCCCACGCGCCGCGCTCGATCGAGCAGTACCTGAAGGCGCTGCGTGAAGCCCTCGCGGGCGAGGACCCTGCCCTGCTGCAGGACGCGCTCTACGATGCCGAGGAGTACCTGCGCGCCGAGGTCGCCTCGCACCGCGACCGCAGCGAGGCCGACGTGCTCGAGATCATCGCGAGCACCTACGGGGCGCCCGAGGAGGTCGCCGACGCCTACCGCAACACCGAGCAGCGGGTCCGCGAGGCGCTGGCGCCGCCCGTGCGCCAGCCGGCGCGCACGGCGCTCGGCCGCTTCTTCGGCGTGTTCGGCGACAGCCGCGCCTGGACCTCGCTGTTCTACGCGCTGCTCGCGCTCGGCACGGGCATCGTCTATTTCACCGTGACGGTCACCGGCCTCGCGTTGTCCGCGGGACTCGCTATCCTGGTGATCGGCGTCCCCTTCTTCCTGCTGTTCATCGGCCTGACGCGGGTGCTCGCGCTGGCGGAGGGCCGGCTGGTCGAGGCGCTGCTCGGCCAGCGCATGCCGCGCCGGCCGCCCTACCCGGGCAAGGGCCTGCCGTTCTCGACCCGCATCAAGGAGATGCTCGTCGACCGGCGCACCTGGACCACGCTGCTCTACTTCGGGCTGATGCTGCCGCTCGGCGTGGTCTACTTCACCGTCGCGGTCACCGGCCTGGCGATTTCGGTCGGCCTGATCCTCGCGCCGCTCGCCGGCTGGCTGACCGAGACCGGCGGCCTCCACATCGATGGCGTCTACACCGTTCCCGAGCCGTGGGCGGCGCTGGTGGCGATCCCGCTCGGCATCCTGCTGCTGACCCTGGCGATGCACCTGTTCCGCGGCATCGGCCTCCTGCACGGCGGGCTCGCCAAGCACCTGCTGGTGGCGCAGTCCCGCGCGGACTGAGGCTCCCGGACCTGCCTCAGCGAAGCCCCTCGCGCTCGAGCGCCGCCGCGAGGCGCGCGGTCGCGCGCGGGAAGTCGCGCGCGGCGCCGACGCGCCGCGCGTGGATGGGCTCGCGGACCTGCGCGTAGCTGATGGTCGACACGGGCCGGGTCGACAGCTGCGGCTGGCGGGTCGCGCGATCGTCGGGGAGGCCACAGGCGGCGAGCAGCGCCGGGATCGTCTCCCCGGGACTGCGGACGAGGTCCTCGTAGGCGACCCGGACGATGCGACCGGGGTGCAGTTCGTGCCAGGTCGCCATCGCCCGCTCGAAGTGGCCGAGGTAGCAGGCGATGCCCTCCGGCGAGCCGCTCCAGGCGGAGTCGGCGTCGAACCGCGCGCGCCAGCAGGACCAGGCCACGTCGAGCGGGTCGCGCGCGACGTGGACGATCGCGGCCTGCGGGAGGCCGCGGACGATCGCCCCGACCCGATGCACGTTCGACAGCAGCTTGTCCGTGAACCAGGCGCCCGCGCCGAACAGCTCGGCCGTCAGCAGCTCGTAGCGCCGGCCGATCTCGCGCCACGGCGGCAGGCCGTCGCGCTCCGCCTGCTCCAGCCACGCGAGGAGTTCAGGCGCCGTGAGTCCGCCCAGCACGCGCGCGGCGAGCGCATAGGCGCGCAGCTCGCCGCCGCCCTTGATCCATGGGTGGCGGGAGAACACCTGGTCCAGGAGCGAGGTGCCGGAACGCGGCGGGCCGATGATGAAGACCGGGCGCAGCGTGCCGGCCTCGGACACCGGCGCCGGCGGCGGCAGCGCGCGAAAGGCCTCGAGGATGTCGCCCGCGCCGCGCCGCCACGCCTCGAGATCGAACGGGAAGCGCCGGCGCTGCGCCGCGGCGTGCGCCTCGAGGGCGGCCTCGGCGCCCGCGTCGTCGCCGACGTCCACGCAGGCCTTGGCCAGCGCCGCGGCGATTGCCGAGCGCGCCGCCGGCCGGGACTCGGGCGTCTGCGCGAACAGGCGCCGCATCGTGCCGATGTCCGGATCGCCCGGCGCGAACGTCTTGGTCTGGGCGATCCGCTCCCACAGCGTCGGGCTCTCGGGCCGCGCCGCGAGCAGCCGGCGCGCCCGCAGCTGGGCCTCCTCGAGATGGCCCGCGAACATCAGCATGCGCGTCAGCTTGAAGACCTGGTTCGGATCGAGGCGGCCGGCGTCGGCGAGCGGCCTGAGCAGCTCGACGGCCTCGTCCGCGTGGCCCGCCTCGGTCAGCACCGAGGCGAGCAGCCAGGCGGCCTCAACGCTTCCGGGCCGCTCGGCCCGCAGGCGGCGCGCGGCGGCGACCGCGCCCGCGTCGTCGCCGATGCGCGCGGCGACCTCCGCGGCGGCGTTCCAGGCCGCGCCGAGCGGGCCCGTGCAGGCGAGCAACGCGCGCAGCGCGACCACCGCCTCCCACGCGCCGCCGCGCCCGGCGGCCTCGGTCGCGCGTCGCAGCAGGCTCGCGGGATCTGCGCTCATGGGCGGGGCGGACTCCGGTCGTCTCGGGGCCGCGCTAGCAGACACCAGATGCGCCGGCGCCTCAAGCCGCGGCGTTGGCATCCGCGCGTGCTGCCGACATACTCGCGCCACCGAGACATCCCACGCAGGCGCCGGCCGCCCCGCCGGCGGAGAACACGTGTCCGCAACCGACCTCCTCAACGATGCCGCGGCCGCCGCCGGCCGCGGCGATCCGCTCGGAGCGACCGACCTCGTGCGCCAGGCCGCGGTCCGCACCGGGCCTGCCGGCGCGCAGTGGGCCGGCGCCGTCAGGCTGTGCGCCGAACTCGGCGACCCCGACGGCGCCCTGCTCGCCGCGCGGCGGCTCTGGCAGGAGACCCCGGAATCGCGCGAGACCGCCTTCATCCTGGCCCGCGCGCTCGAGGACACCGATCGGATCGCCGAGGCGATCGGCGTGCTCGCGCCGCTCGCGCGCGCCGGCGAACTGGGCGTGCCCGAGCTGTTGCGCCTGGCGCGGCTGCATCTCTTCGCAGGCCAGCCGCAGCTCACCGAGACGCTCGCACGTCGCCTGCTGCGCGAGCAGCCCTGGCACGCCGGCGTCTGGGCGCAGCTCGCCCACGCCAAGCGCTTCACGGCCGGCGACCCCGACCTCGGGCCGCTCGCGGAACTGCAGAAGCGCCTGGTCGACGCCACGCCCGCGGCGCGGGCCCGCGCGGCCTGGGCCTGGGGCAAGGCCATGGTCGACCTCGGCGACGACGAGGCCGCCACGCGCGCGCTCGACGCCGCGGCGGCGCTGCGCTCGAGGCTCGCCGGCATCGACGAGCCGTCGCTCGACGCGGCCTGGGCGAACTCGGTGGACGCACTGCCCCTCGAGACGCTCGACGCCGCTGACGGGGAAGAAGGCCGGCGGGTCGTCTTCATCCTCGGACCGCAGCGCTCCGGCACCACGCTCGTCGACCAGATCCTCGCCAGTCATCCGGACGTGGCGGGCGGCGGCGAGGTGACTTTTCTGCCTCTCATGCGCCACGCGCTCGGCGGCTTCGCCGCTGGCCCGCTCGAGGCCTGGCTCGCCCGCCAACGCACGTCCGGCCCAGCCGACCCTTGGGCGCCGATCCGCGAGCGCTACCTGGCGCTAGGTGACGAACGCTTCGGCGCCGGCGCACGCTTCAACGACAAGCTCCTCAGCAATCACTACCGGTTGGCGGTGATCCGCTGCGCCTTCCCCGGCGCGCGGATCCTGCGCCTGCGCCGCGATCCGCTCGAGGTGGCCTGGTCCTGCTGGCGCGCCGACTTTCCGCCGGAGTCGGCGTGGAACGCCTCGGCGCCATGGCTCGCCCGCTACCTGGCGAGCTACGAGCGGATCATGGACACCTGGTGCGCGCGCTACCCGAAGTGGATCCTCGAGGTCGACTACGCCCGGCTCGTGACCGACCCGGACGGCGAGATCCCGCGGATCCTCGAGTTCTGCGGGCTCCCCGACCACCCGTCGACGCGCAGCCCGCACCTCAATCCGCGCGGCGTGACGACTTCCTCGTTCGCGCAGGTGCGCGAGCCCATCCACGCGGGCCGGGTCGGCGCGGCCGGTGACTTCCCGCGCGCGACCGCGAGCCTGCGCGCCGCCCTGTCAGCCGAGGGATTGTGGTTCGCCGGCCGCGGCTGATGCCCGGCGGGCGCAAGGGGGGGCGGATCGCGGCGCTGCTCGGCGCCGCCCTCTGCGCAGCCGGCGCCGGCGCCGTGGATGCGCCGCCGGCCAGGGCCTGCGCCGCGCCGGGCGGCGGCTACCTCGAGGCCCGGCTCGGCGGCGCGATCGAGGCGGAGCTGCACTGGCGCGAGGGCGGGCTCGCCTGCGAGGGCATGCTGAGGCCCGGCGCCGAGGGCCTCAGGCTGCGGTTCGCAGGCGCGCTGCCGGGCGACGGCCGGCTCGCGCTGGTGTTCGCGGCGCCGTCGCTCGCCGAGGGCGGCAACGCCCGCGCCGTGCCCGTGAACGTCACGGTGCTGGACGAATCCTCGGGTCGCATCTTCGGCACGCTCGGAACCGCGCGCTGCGTGCTCGACGAGGTGAGGCAGCAGGCGCTGGGCGACGTCCGCCCGCCCGCGCGGGCCTGGGCCGTGCGCGGGCGCGGATTCTGCACGGAGCCGGCGCGCGCCGTCGCCGGCGGCGGCAGCGTCCTGCTCTCGCGCTTCGACTTCGCGGGACGGCTCGACGTCACGGCCGGCGAGGTGCTCGATGCGCTCGAGCCGCCCGCCCACATCGAGCCGCTGGCGGGCTTCCCGGTGGCCGAGGTCGTGGTCGAGCGCGGCCGCAAGCGCCACGTGTTCAAGGCCTGGGTCGCGGATACGCCCGCGCGGCGGACCCAGGGGCTCATGTACGTCAAGGCGCTGCCGCCCGACCGGGGCATGCTGTTCCCGAACCCCATTGCCCAGCACGTGGCGTTCTGGATGCGCAACACCTACATCCCGCTCGACCTGCTGTTCATCGCCCCGGACGGGCGGATCGCGAACATCGTGGAGGATGCGGAGCCGCTGTCGGAGCGGCTGCTCGCCTCCGCCGAGCCCGTGATCGCCGTCCTCGAGCTTGCCGGCGGCAGCGCGGGCCGCCTCGGCCTGCGCGCCGGCGACCGGGTCCGCCTGCCGCCGGCGGGAGCCGGCGGGCGCTGAGGTCCGCGCGGGGCCGTCCGCGGCCAACGCCTATGTCGGGGGCGAGGCCATCGGCTATCATCAGCGGGTCACGCGGCGCCAGAACCGCGCGAAGCTGCCGGTCCGCTGGACGGCTGCCGCCCAGACAGGAGTCTTCGATGAACAAGCCCCTTGCCCTCGGCCTCGCCGCCGCCCTCGGACTCGCCAGCCTGCCGGCCGCCGCCGGCGACACGGCAGGCATGAAGTACGTGATCTTCCCCCGCGCCGAATCGGTGTGGGTCGATCGCGACCGCAACCTCGACGACGGCTTCCAGATCGGCCTCGGCGCCGGCGTCGGCGTCAACGAGCGCTGGAACTTCGAGTTCGTGCTCTCGCAGGGTTTCCACGACGGCCCGGCGAGCGGCGACGGCGACGGCGAGTTCACCGCCTTCTCGCTGAACGCGCTGCGGATCTTCTTCCCCGACGCGAAGGCCTCGCCCTATTTCCTGTTCGGCGCCGGGCTGCTCTCGAAGGACTGGGACAACAGCGATCGCGCCGAGGACCCGATGGTCGAGCTCGGCGTGGGCCTCCTGATCGACGCCTTCGAGCGCGCCGACGGCGCCCGCAAGCTGCAGATCCGCCCGGAGGTCCGCTCGCGCTGGGACGTCGCCGAGACGCGCCCCGGCGACAGCACCTTCAGCGACTTCATGGCCGGCGTGAGCCTGCAGTACGCCTTCGGGCCGCCGCGCGCGGAGCCCGCGCCGCTGCCGGTCGCCGCGCCCGAGCCGCCGCCCCCGCCGCCGCCCCCCCCCCCCCGCCGCCC
>CAYORU010000057.1:0-11996 GCA_964406445.1 uncultured Steroidobacteraceae bacterium | reverse complement strand
GCTAGGCCGGCTCCGCGGCCCCATCGCCCGGGAGAATCAGCGGGTTTCCGGCCTGGCCGATGCGGCCGACGCGTCTTCGGTCGCGGCGCTGCTTCGCTGCACGCTGGCCGCCGCGCAGCTCGACCGGGTGGCTGCCGCGGCGGCCCCCGCTGAGCTAGTCTTCTCAACCTTCCGCTCCGGTCGCAGGAGACGACATGCCGCTCGTACGCCTCGCCGCAAGTCTCGCCGCCGTGGTTCTGATCGCGCCTGCCGCCCTCGGGGCCGGCCCGGAGCCCGCCGCGGCACTGGCCGCCGCCTTGCCCGCGGTGGTCCGCGTCGACGTGGTGAAGCGGACGCAGCCGGGAAGGGACGAGCTGATGGAGCGGCTGGACCAGCTGCTGGAGCGCCAGGACCGGGGTGGGCCCGATCCGCGCAAGGAATCCGGGTCCGGATTCGTTCTGGACGCAGGTCTGGGCCTCGTGGCCGCCGCCGAGTTCGTGGTCAGCGACGCCGAGGTGATCACCGTGCAGCTGCCCGACGGTCGCACGGTCACCGCCGAGCTGGTGGCGGCGGATGCGCAGACTCAGCTCGCGCTGCTGCGCGCGCCGATCACCGGCCAGCCGGCCGCGGAATGGGCGGATTCGCGCAAGCTCCGTCCCGGCGACGCCGTGTACGCGGCGGGTCATCATTTCGACCTCGGCCTGCTCGTCACCGGCGGGATCCATGCGGGCCGGATCGGCCCCAGCGACCGCACCGACGGGCGCGAGTACCTGGCCACCGACTCCCCGGTCATGCCGGGGAGCGCCGGTGGCCCGCTGCTCGATTCGACCGGCCGAGTGGTCGGCGTGATCATCGGGAATTTCGGCAGCTCGATGGACCGTTCGCTCGGCATCGCGGTGCCGGCCGACATCGCCCGCCCGATCCTCGGGCGGCTGCGGAGCGGACCGGTCGCCCGCGGCAGCCTCGACGTCATCCCGGGCGGCGCAGCGGACCCGGCGGATGGCGCCGGGATCGCGGGCGTCGAGGACCTGCAGCGCACGACAACGGTCACGCTCGGCGGGCGGTGAGGCCGGCGTCCCGACCTGCCGGGGCCGGGCGAAGGCCCGGGCATCGCCTGGCTCGCGGCCGCCGTGCCGGGACCACCGCCTAGCTTTGCGCGGGGCGGCGGGTTCTTCTCCCCAGCAACACATGCCGGACGAGTGGAATGCGGTCGTTGCCGAAGTACATGTCGCCGCCGTCGAGGAAGACCGTCGGCGAACCGAAGCCGCCTCGCCCGATCAGCTCTTCCGTGTTGCGCCGAAGCGCAGCCCGAAGCTCCTCCGAGCCCGCCGCCGCGAGGAGCGCATCCGGATCGAGGCCAACGTCCGCGGCGATCGCGCGCAGCTCGTCGCTCGAGGAAATGTCCCGGTCCTCTGACCAGTAGGCCTGGAACACGCGCCTGCTGAAGGGCACGGCCAGCCCGTGGCGATCGGCGACGATGCAGGCGCGCATCGCGTTCGCGCTGTTGACAGGGAAGACGCTCGGCGGAAAGCGGATGTCGAGACCCTGCAGCCGCGCCCAGTCCTGCAGGTCCTTCTGCATGTAGCTCCACTTCGCCGGCACCGGGTTCTCCCGTTGCGCGTACAGGCCCGGATTGACCGCGTTGAAGACGGCGCCGACCAATACCGGCCGCCACTCGACGGCGATCTCCAGCTCCGCAGAGAGCTTCTCGATGCTGTCGAAGCCGAGATAGGTCCACGGACTCGAGCAGTCATAGAAGAATTCGACCATCTCCTCCCTCCGCGTCCAGGCGCCGCGGCCGGTCATTCCTCGGCATCCGCCAGCGGCGCGCCGAGCAGCGACCTCTGCCGCTCGCGCGCCGCGGCGCGCTTGAGGTCCTCGACTTCGGCGAGGTAGTCGGCCGGATCGAGCGTCGGCACCACGCGCTCCGCCCCGATGCGCACGTCCGGGCCAAGGCTGACCCGGTTGACGTTGCCGTCCTCGAACCCGATCGACGCCACCCCGGCGACGACGCCGATCACGACGGTCGCGGCGCCGGCGAGCGCCAGCGACACGCGTCGGCCGAAAGCCGCCGCCTCGCGCAGGTGCAGGTAGATCGCGACCATCGCCAGGCCTCCCACGATCGCGACGCCGAGGCGCGCGAGGACCGCCCACTGCGTGGCGAACGCGACCAGCCCGGCCAGCCAGTAGCTCCCGGCGCCGAGCGCGGCGCCGATCGAGGCGATCGCGACGTGCACCCGCAGGTGCCAGCTGCCCTGGTTCAGCTTGGTCGTGAGCGCCCAGAGCCCGGCCCACACGGCGAGGGCCGCGAGGACGACCAGGGCCGCCGTCGCGGCCCGGGGCGGCAGCGACGCGGGCGCCTGGAGCCACTGCAGGAAGACGCCGAAGGCGATGCAGACCGCAACACCCGCGGAGGCGAGCAGCGTCCGGTGCCGGCGCAGGAAGTCGCGACGGAAGACCCGCTCCGGGCCGGCCTGCGAGTGCCGCGTGCGGATCCTGAGCCGCGTGCGCCCGACGACGATCTCGCCGCGCTCGAGGACCAGGCCGGCGTCCACCGGGATGCGCCGCCCGTCGATGCGGATCCCGTTTCGCGTGCCTAGGTCGCGGACCTGCACGCGGCCGTCCTCGAGCAGCGTCAGCAGCGCGTGCCGCGGCGCCGAGTGCTCGTCGTCGAGGACGATGTCGCAGCCGAGGTCGCGGCCGACCACGCACTCGGTGCCGGCGCCCTCGAACCGTTGCCGCAGCAGCACGTGCCCGTGCGGCCCGACCTGTTCCACCAGCATCACCGGGACCACTGCAGCGCTCCCAGGTAGCGTTCCATCGTGCGCTTGCCGAACTCGAACGCGACCCCCTGCAGAGCCAGCCGGCTGACGAGCGCCTGCTCGGCGTCGTCGATGCCGACGACCGTCACGTCGAAGTCGTAGAGGCCGGAGAACAGCCGGTACTGCCGCACGCAGGTCGACACCCGCGCGTCGAAACCGTCCAGGGAGACGAGCGCGTCCCGGCAGGCGAACGGCGCGACGTGGGCCGGGGCGCCCGAGCGGCGCGGCATGGCGGCGACGCGGTTCACCTGCCGCTCGAACTGCAGCGGATGCAGGCCGACGGACTGCACGATCCGGTGCTGGACCGTGAGTCCCGCGACGTACAGGCCGGGCTGCACCAGGATCAGCGTCGGCACGCGGCAGGTGACGGTCTCCAGGCGCACCCGCGGGTGCGGGCGCTTCTCGTCCACCGTGCTGCATTCGACGTGCCGCGACATCTCGGTCGGCAGCGTGTAGCCCCGCAGCCGCCGCGTGCCGGCGCCGTCCGGCCGGGCGTCGAGCACCTCGGCCTCGTAGGCGAGCACCTGGGCGGTGACGTGCTGGCGCAGCTGGCGCGCGCTGAGCGACGGGTCCAGCGGCTTGCGGGCGCGCGCGAGCAGCGCCGGCAGGTGCTTGGCGGGCACCACGAAGCCGACCAGCTGCCGGCCGCTGACCACGGAGACGTTGACCCCGTACACGCGCCCGCGCCGGTCGAGCGCCGGCCCGCCCGACATCCCGCCGTTGATCGCGCCGGTGTAGTGGATGCGCTGCTCGAGCCTGTTCTCGACCAGCCCGTTGGCGACGCCCTCGGTGATGGTCAGGCCGAGATTCAGCGGGAAGCCGACCGACCAGGCGCGCTCGCCCTGCGCGGGAATCTCGACGCGCAGCCGCAGCGCCGGAAGCTCGAGGTCGTCCTCTGGGGCGACCACGGCGAGGTCGTTGCGCACGTCGAGCGCGAGGACCCGCAGCGCGCCCGCGCGCCCGTCGCTCGCCAGGTACTCCAGCCGGTACTGGCGCGGATTCAGCACGGCCGGCGCAACCACGTGATAGTTGGTCACGATGCGGCGGCCGTCGTCGACCGCGAAGCCGCTGCCGTGGAAGGCGCTGGAGTCGGACTGGTCGAAGAAGCCGCGGATCTGCACCACCGAGTCGCGGACTGCGTCGAGCCGCACCCTCGCCTCGTCCGAGAGCTCCTGCGCCGCGATCTCCGCATCCACGGCGGCCGCGTCGATCGACTCGCCGTCCACGTCCTGCGCCTGCTCCGCCTGCCCGGCCGCCTCGGCGACCGGCGCCTCGGCGGCCGGCGAAGCCTCAGGGTCCTGCGCCGCGGCGGTGGCCGTCAGTCCGCAGAGCCACAGCGCAGCGATGATGCGGACGTCTTTCAGGCGGGCTTCCAGGACGGCGGACGGAACTGCCGGAGGATTGGGCCTCGTCCGGTTCCCGAGGTTCCGCGCGTGTGTGCGGACCGGCGGCGCGGTCCGTGCCGGCTCAGCGCCGGCGCAGCGCCGCCCACCACGCCGGCACGGCGATCGGATACTTCTCCACCGCCTCACGCATGCGCGACGGCGTCTCGGCGGGCAGCGGCACGTCCTCGGTGAGCGGCAGCCCCGAGCCGCCGCGCTCGACCGGATCCACGTACTCGATGCTGAAGCCGTCGAACATCCCGAACAGCTCCGGCAGGTACTGCTCGTGGTACTCGCTCGACTGGTGCAGGTAGAAGGCCTGCGTATTCTCGAAAGACAGCAGGCAGTAGTAGGCGTTCGGCTCGGCGCCGCGCCAGTACTCGTAGCGCAGGCAGCCAGGCTCGTTGGCCTCGGTGTCCGCGACCAGGGCGCGCAGGATCTCCTCGTAGCGGGCGGCCATGCCGGCCTTGACCTGCATGCGGACGAGCAGCGTGGGCATGGTGCGGCCTCGCGGGTGGAACGCCGCGGAAGCCTACCAGCGGCCGCGCGTCAGTGCAGCATGCCGCGCGCCGCCTGCCGCCTCGCGTAGACGAACAGCCCGATGCCGATGGCGACGATGACCAGCGTGAAGCCGGCCATGCCGGCGCCCATGACCGCCAGCACGTCCGTCATGGCGAACTGGTAGCCGAAGGACACCGCCATCCCGGCGAGCGACAGCCCGAAGGCCTGCACCGCGAAGCGCTGGCGCATCAGGAGCAGGACCGACCCGGCGAACGCGCCCCAGACGCCGCAGGCCCAGGCCGCGACGCTCCACGCGGGAAAGCTCTCGAAATAGGCGCGCTGCTCGGCCGTGAACATCGCGAGGTAGCCCTCGTGGCCGATCTGCGTGAGCACGTAGTCCACGGCGCCGAAGGCGTTCCACAGCAGCGACAGGATGCCGACGATCCACAGGTGACGGGGCGTCGGCGCAGCCCCAGCGACGGTGTTCATGGATCCCCCCAGATGGTTGGTCTCGGCGCGCCTTGCAGTGTACGCCTGTGCCCTGCCGCGCAAACCTCCGGGGCCGGCCGCCCCTTGCCGCCCGCCACCGGGCCTCTGCTGGCCTCCTTGTCCGCCTGACGGACGCCCCGGCGGGTCTCCCAGGTCGGGGCCCCGGCCACCTTGCGGATAATCTCGATGCAGGTCCAGCCACCGGCCTGCTTCACTTCGCGTGTCGGCGTCGGAGGTGGGCCATGTGTCTCGCGCTGCCCGTGCGCGTAGTCGAGTTGCGAACAGGTGAGGTCGCCCTGGTGGATGCCGGCGGCGTCCAGAAGGAAGTGTCCGTCGCGCTGCTCGATGCGGTCGAGCCTGGCGACTACGTGATCGTGCACGTGGGTCACGCGCTCACCCGCCTCGATCCCGAGGAGGCCGAGCGGACGCTCGCCACCTTCGCCGAAGCCGGTCTCGCCACCGGCGTCGCATGAGTCGGCTGCCGTGAAGTACGTCGACGAGTTCCGCGACGGCAAGCTCGCCCGCAGGCTCGCGGCCGCGATCGCGCGGGAGGCGCGGCCGGGGCGGCGCTACAGCTTCATGGAGTTCTGCGGCGGGCACACCCACGCCATCGCCCGCTACGGCGTGGCGGACCTGCTGCCCGCCAGCATCCGCATGATCCACGGCCCGGGCTGCCCGGTGTGCGTGCTTCCGGTCGGCCGCGTGGACATGGCGATCGATCTCGCGCGCCGGCCCGGCGTGATCCTGGCGACCTACGGCGACACGATGCGCGTGCCGGCCTCGGGGCGGCAGTCGCTGCTGAAGGCCAAGGCGCAGGGCGCCGACATCCGCATGGTCTACTCGACCCAGGACGCGCTGAGGATCGCCCAGGAGAACCCGGGCAACACGGTGGTGATGTTCGCGATCGGCTTCGAGACCACGACGCCGCCCACCGCGCTCGCGATCAAGGACGCGGCGGCCAGGGGCCTCGAAAACTTCCTGGTGTTCTGCAACCACGTCCTCACGCCGTCGGCGATCTCGCACATCCTCGAGTCGCCTGAGGTCCGCGAGCTGGGCACGGTGCCGATCGACGGCTTCGTCGGGCCCGCGCACGTCTCGACCATCATCGGCAGCCGGCCCTACGAGTTCTTCGCCGAGGAGTACCAGAAGCCCGTGGTCATCGCCGGCTTCGAGCCGCTCGACGTCATGCAGGCGATCCTGATGCTGGTCCGGCAGGTCAACGACGGGCGCTGCGAGGTGGAGAACGAGTTCACCCGCGCGGTGAACCGCGACGGCAACCTCAAGGCCCAGGCGATGGTGGCCGAGGTGTTCGAGCTGCGCCGCGCCTTCGAGTGGCGCGGGCTCGGCGAGGTGCCCTACAGCGCGCTCGCCATCAAGGAGGCCTTCGCGAAGTTCGACGCCGAGCGCCACTTCGGGCTCACGCACCGCTCGGTGCCCGACCACAAGGCCTGCGAGTGCGGCGCGATCCTGCGCGGGCTCAAGCACCCGGCCGACTGCAGGCTGTTCGGCACCGCCTGCACGCCCGAGAATCCGCTCGGCTCCTGCATGGTCTCCTCCGAGGGCGCCTGCGCCGCGCACTACACCTACGGGCGCTTCAGGACGGCGGCGCGGCCCGCCGCCGCGGTCGCCGCGTCGTGAGGCGCGGCTTCGCCCGCGCCCTCGATTTCCGTCACGGCCAGGTCGAGATGACCCACGGCAGCGGCGGGCGCGCGATGGCGCAGCTCGTCGAGGAGCTGTTCGTGGCCGCCTTCGACAACGAGGCCCTGTCGCGGATGGACGACCAGGCCCAGGTCGAGCTGCCGCCGGGACGCGTGGTCATCGCCACCGACTCGCACGTCGTCTCGCCGCTGTTCTTCCCGGGCGGCGACATCGGCTGCCTGTCCGTGCACGGCACCATCAACGACGTCGCCATGGCCGGCGCGCGGCCGCTGTACCTCGCCGCGGGCTTCGTCCTCGAGGAGGGCCTGCCGCTTTCGGACCTCAGGCGCATCGTCGAATCGATGGCCGCCGCCTCGCGCGAGGCGGGCGTGCCGATCGTCACCGGCGACACCAAGGTGGTCGAGCGCGGCAAGGGCGACGGCGTGTTCATCACCACCACGGGCGTCGGCGTGGTGCCGCCCGGCATCGAGGTCTCGGGCTCCCGCGCGCGGCCGGGCGACGCGGTGCTGGTGAGCGGCCACATGGGCGACCACGGCGTCGCGATCATGTCGCTGCGCGAGAACCTGGAGTTCGGCACGTCCATCCGCTCCGACACCGCCGCGCTGCACGGGCTGGTGGCGGCGATGCTCGCCGAGGTGCCCGGCCTGCACGTGCTGCGCGATCCCACGCGTGGCGGGCTCGCGACCACGCTGAACGAGATCGCGCGCCAGTCCGGCGCCGGCATCGTCATCGACGAGGCGCGCATCCCGGTGCGCGGGGAGGTGCACGCGGCCTGCGAGTTCCTCGGCCTCGATCCGCTGTACGTCGCGAACGAGGGCAAGCTGGTCGCGATCTGCGCCGGCGAGGACGCGCGGCGGTTGCTCGCGGCCATGCAGGCGCACCCGCTCGGCAGGGACGCCGCGGTCATCGGCGAAGTGATCGAGGACGAGCACGCCTTCGTGCAGATGGACACCGCCTTCGGCGGGCGGCGCGTGGTGGACTGGCTGACGGGCGACCAGCTGCCGCGGATCTGCTGACCGTGCGCGTCCTGTTCCTGACGCACGCCTTCAACGGCCTGGCGCAGCGCCTCTACGTCGAGCTCGCCGAGCGCGGGCACACGCTCTCGGTCGAATTCGACATCAACGACGGGGTGACCCGCGAGGCGGTCGAGACGTTCCGCCCCGATCTCGTGCTCGCGCCCTTCCTGAAGCGCGCCATCCCCGAGGATGTCTGGCGGCGCGTGCCCTGTCTCGTCGTCCACCCTGGCATCGTCGGCGACCGCGGCCCGTCGGCCCTCGACTGGGCGATCCTCGGCGGCGAACGCGAGTGGGGCGTGACGCTGCTGCAGGCGAACGCCGAGATGGACGCCGGCGACGTCTGGGCGAGCGCCCGCTTCCCGATGCGCGCCGCGGCCAAGAGCAGCCTGTATCGCGGCGAGGTCACCGAGGCGGCGGTGCGCTGCGTGCTCGAGGCGCTGCCGCGGGTCGGCGACCCCTCCTTCAGCCCGCGCCCCCTCGATCCCGGCGACCCTGCCGTGCGCGGGCGGCTGCGGCCCCTCGCGCGGCAGGCCGACCGCGGCATCGACTGGGCGACCCTGCGCACCGACGAAATCGTCACCCGCATTCACTCGGCCGACGGCTCGCCCGGCGTGATCGACGAAGTGCTCGGCCGGCGCTGCCGGCTGTTCGGAGCCTGGCCTGAGCCCGCTCCGCCGCCCGGGCCGGCGGAGCCCGGCGCGATCCTCGCCACCCGCGACGGGGCGATCCTCCGCCGCAGCCGCGACGGCGCGCTGTGGATAAGCCACCTGAAGGCGGCCGACGTCGAGGCGCCGCTCAAGCTGCCGGCGACATCGGTACTCGGTGACGCGCTCGCAGGCGTGCCGGCCTGGCCCGCGGAACTCGAGGCCGGGCCGGAGGCGCCAGGCTTCCGCGAGCTGCGCTACTTCGAGCGCGGTCCGGCCGGCTTCCTCGAGTTCGATTTCCACAACGGGGCGATGTCCACCGCCCAGTGCGGGCGCCTGCTCGAGGCCCTGCGGGCACTGCGCCAGCGGCCCGGCCGGGTGCTGGTGCTGCTCGGCGGTCGCGAGTTCTGGTCCAACGGGCTGCACCTGGGCACCATCGAGGCGGCCTCGCACCCAGCGGACGAATCCTGGAGAAATATCAATGCGATCGACGACGTTTGCCTGGAAATCCTGTCATTTGAGGACAGGTTGGTGGTCAGCGCCCTGCGCGGCAACGCCGGCGCCGGGGGCGCTTTCCTCGCGCTCGCAGCGGACCAGGTCTGGGCCCAGGCCGGCGTGGTGCAGAACCCTCACTACAAGAACATGGGCAACCTGTACGGCTCCGAGTACTGGACCTACCTGCTGCCGCGGCGGGTAGGGGCGGCGGGTGTCGCCGCCGTCATGGACAACCGGCTGCCGCTCGGGACCGCCGCCGCGCTGCGCGCCGGCCTGCTCGACGCGGTGATCGACGCGCCCCGCGAAGCTTGGCTCGATGAGATCGAGGCCCGCGCGCTGGCGCTGGCGACCGCCGACGACTTTCCCGCGCGCCTCGCGGCGCGAAACGAGGCCCGGCGCCGCGACTTCGCGGCCAAGCCGCTGGCCCTGTACAGGACGGAAGAGCTCGAGCGGATGCGGCTCAATTTCTACGGCTTCGACCCGAGCTACCACGTCGCCCGCCACCGCTTCATGCACCGCACGCCGCATTCCTGGACACCGCGTCACCTCGCGGTGCACCGGCGCCTCGGCGGCGGCGAAAAATGAAGCGCCATTCCTCAATCGCGCTTCGCCGAGCGGCCCTGCCGTCCTAGACACATCGGCCCGCGCCGGCACCGCGAACGGAAGGGTATGCAGGACCTCACGAGGCGGGCTCAATCCGCTGCCGCGCAAGGGATTTCGCCGTGTTGCGGGGCCGGGGCGCGTCCCGTAGGATGCGCGGGCTTCCGCTGGGTCGGGATCGCGAGATGGTGACCGACGCATCCACCGGGAAAGCGGCCGGCGAGGTGTCCATCCTGGTGGCGCCGAACTGCTCGCTGACGCCACGCCAGGCGCGAACCTTCTTCGCGGTGGTCTGCGCCGGGTCGTTCGGGATCGCCGGCGTGTTCGTGGCGAACGGGCTGTGGCCGGTGCTGCCCTTCGCCGGGATCGAGATGGCGGTCCTGGCGTACGCGTTGAACGCCTCGCAGCGGCGGGGCCGCTGCACCCAGACCATCACGCTCACCGAGAGCGAGGTCAGGGTCCTGACGCGGGACCCGAGGGGCGACCGGGAGACGACGTTCCCGCGGCACTGGGCGCGGGCGAGGCTGATCCGCTCGCAGGGCTGGCATCCCAGCCGGCTGGTGATCGAATCGCATGGCCGGGCCTGCGAGGTGGGCGGGCTGCTGACGGAGGAAGAGCGCCACGGGCTGCACCGGCGGCTCGCCGGGCTCGTCGGCGGAACCGGCGGGGCGCCGCCGATCGGCGCTTAGCGCGCCTGGGTTTACTGCAAGAGGTGACGGGGTCGATGGTCAAGACGAAGACGTTGATGCCGGCGCTCGCCGGCGCGCTCGCGGCCGGCGCCGCGCCTTCGGCCCACGCGGGCTGGAACCTGCTCAACATGCCGGTCGGCGTCACGGAGATCTCGCAGGGCGTGCACTCGCTGCACATGCTCATGCTGTGGATCTGCGTGGCCATCGCCGCGGTGACCTTCGGCGCGATGATCCTCGCGCTGGTCAAGTTCCGGAAGTCGAAGGGCGCCGTCGCCGACACGAACTTCACTCACAGCACCCGGATGGAGATCGCCTGGACGGTGGTGCCGGTGTTCATCCTGGTCGGCATGGCGATCCCGGCGGTCGGCAAGCTGATCGTCATCGAGGACACCACGGGCTCAGAGCTCACCATCAAGGTGACCGGCTACCAGTGGTTCTGGGAATACGAGTACATCGACAGCGGCGTGTCGCTCTACAGCCGCCTCGCCGAGTCGAGCAACGAGGCGCGGCAGCTGAACTCGGGCCTCGACCCGAGACAGGTCGAGAACTACCTGCTCGAGGTCGACAACCCGCTCGTGATCCCGACCGGCACCAAGGTGCGGCTGCTGCTGACCGCGAATGACGTGATCCACGCCTGGTGGGTTCCGGACTTCGGCATGAAGCGCGACGCGATCCCGGGCTTCATCAACGAGATGTGGGTCAAGGTGGACGAGGACAAGCCTGGCACCTATCGCGGTCAGTGCGCGGAGCTCTGCGGCCGCGACCACGGCTTCATGCCGATCGTGGTCGAGGCCAGGCCGCGCGAGGAGTTCGAGGCCTGGCTCGCCGCGCGCAAGGACGCGGCGATGCAGGCGTCGCAGGGCGCCGCGGCGACGGCGCAGGTCGGGAGCGCGGCCACGGCGGCCGTGCAGCTGGCGAAGGCGGAGTAACGGACCATGGCACACCACGAGCACACCGCGGACCACGCGCACCACGACGAGAAGCCGAAGGGCATCAAGCGCTGGCTGACGACGACCAACCACAAGGACATCGGGACCATGTACCTGGTGTTCTCGCTGGCGATGTTCCTGATCGGCGGCGTGATGGCGCTCGTCATCCGCGCCGAGCTGTTCCAGCCGGGCCTGCAGTTCGTCGACCCCGGCTTCTTCAACCAGATGACCACCATGCACGCGCTGGTCATGGTGTTCGGCGCGGTGATGCCGGCGACCGTCGGCCTGGCCAACTGGATGATCCCGATGCAGATCGGCGCGCCCGACATGGCGCTGCCGCGCATGAACCTGTTCAGCTTCTGGCTGCTGTTCTTCGCGTTCATGCTGCTGCTGTCGACGCTGTTCCTGCCGGGCGGCGCGCCGGCCGCGGGCTGGACGCTCTACCCACCGCTCGTCCTGCAGACCGGCGACGCCTTCCCGGTCGCCGTGTTCGCGGTGCACCTGATGGGCGCCTCGTCGATCATGGGCGCGATCAACGTGATCGTCACCATCATGAACATGCGCGCGCCGGGCATGACCCTGCTCAAGATGCCGCTGTTCACCTGGTCCTGGCTCATCACCGCCTACCTGCTGATCCTGGTGATGCCGGTGCTGGCCGGCGGCGTGACCATGCTGCTCACCGACCACTTCTTCGCCACCAGCTTCTTCAACCCGGCCGGCGGCGGCGACCCGGTCCTGTTCCAGCACATCTTCTGGTTCTTCGGGCACCCCGAGGTCTACATCATGATCCT
>CAYORU010000056.1:0-12224 GCA_964406445.1 uncultured Steroidobacteraceae bacterium | reverse complement strand
GGTCTACAAGCACGCCATCTCGACCGTCGTGCCGGCCCGCAACGTGCGCCTGCCGACCGGCGAGGAGGGCGCGCCCAAGGAAGCCGAGGTCGAATGACGGCCGGGAGCCGGGGCCTTGATTGACCGTCCCGGGGCCGGCGAGCGCGCGGTCCTGGTGCGCATCGGGCTCGGGTCGCCCCTGTCCGGCGAGGACCTCCGCGAGTTCTCCGCCCTGGCCACCTCGGCCGGCGCCGTGCCCGTCGGCGTCGTCACCGGATCCAGGCGCAGCCCCGACCCGAGGTATTTCGTGGGTTCCGGCAAGGCCGAGGAAGTGCGCCTGCGGGCCGAGGAAGCGGAGGCGGACCTGGTCCTCGTCGACCACCCGCTGTCGCCCAGCCAGGAGCGCAACCTCGAGAAGCTCACCGGTCGGCGCGTGCTCGACCGCGCGGGCCTGATTCTCGACATCTTCGCGCAGCGCGCCCGCAGCGCCGAGGGCAAGCTCGAGGTCGAGCTGGCGCAGCTGCGCCACCTGTCCACGCGCCTCGTGCGCGGCTGGACCCACCTCGAGCGCCAGAAGGGCGGCATCGGGCTGCGCGGCCCGGGCGAGACCCAGCTCGAGACCGACCGGCGACTCCTCGCGAAGCGGATCCGCACGCTGAGCCAGCGCCTCGAGGACCTCGCACGGCAGCGGGATACCGGCCGCGCGGTGCGCAAGCGGGTGCCGGTGCCGTCCATCGCCCTGGTCGGCTACACGAACGCCGGCAAGTCCACGCTGTTCAACGCGCTGACGGGCAGCGGCGCCTACGCGGCCGACCAGCTGTTCGCGACGCTCGATCCGACCGTCCGCCGGCTGCGCCTGCCGCATACGCCCGAGATCGTGCTCGCGGACACCGTCGGCTTCATCCGAGAGCTGCCCCACGAACTCGTGGCGGCCTTCCGCTCGACGCTGCTCGAGGCGCGCGACGCCGATCTGCTGCTGCACGTGATCGACTCGGCCGATCCGGCCCGCGACGAGCACGTCGCGCAGGTGGAGGAGGTCCTCGACGGCATCGGGGCGGGCGGCATCCCCGTGCTGCGCGTCTACAACAAGGTCGACGCGACCGGCGAGCCGCCCGCCATCGAGCGCGACGCCGAGGGACTCGCGGTGCGCGTGCACCTGTCCGCGGAGCGCGGCCTCGGCCTCGATCTACTGCGCCAGTGCCTGCACGAGCGCTTCGGCCAGCCGCCCGCGCGCTTCGAGTTGCCGCTGCCGCCGGCGGACGGGCGGCTGCGCGCCGCGCTGTACGCGGCAGGCATGGTCCGCGGCGAGCGATCGCGGCCGGACGGCGGCGTCACGCTGGCGCTGGAAGCCTCCTCCGCCGAGCTCGAGGCGCTGTTCGCGCGGCTCGGCCTGAAGAGGCCGGCCGGCCTCACGCCTTGTTTGGCCCCGGCCGGGTTCGTAGAATCGCGGGCCGCGGCCGCGAGCGACGCCGCCTGACCTCCCCCTGGATACCCCGAGTCCCAACGAGATGCCCTGGAACGACTCCGGCAGGAACGAGAATCCCTGGCAGCGCAAGCCCGAGCAGGGGCCGCCCGACCTGGACGAGGTCCTGCGCAACCTGCAGCGCCGCCTGAAGGCGATGTTCGGCGGCGGACCGTCGGGCCCGCGGCCGGTCGGCGGCGGCACCGGCGGCGGCCCGGCGAAGCTGCCGAACCCCGCGATCCTGGTGGTCATCGCGCTCGGCGTGTGGGCCCTGACCGGCTTCTACCAGAACGACGCCGCCGAGCGCTCCGTGATCACGCGCTTCGGCGAGTACGTCGAGACCACCATGCCTGGCCTGCGCTGGCACCTGCCCTGGCCGATCGAGCGCCGCGTCGTCGTCAACGTGGCCGAGTTCGAGAGCTTCGAGGACCGCACGCGCATGCTGACCCAGGACGAGGCCCTGGTCGGGATCAACCTCGCGGTCCAGTACCGCCGTTCCGATCCGGTGCAGTTCGCCTTCAGCGTCCGCGACCCGGAGGAGACGCTCAAGATCGTCAGCGAGAGCGCGATCCGCGAGATCATCGGCCAGAGCAAGCTCGGCTTCGTGCTCGAGACCGGCCGCCAGGAGATCGCGCAGAAGACCCGCGACCTGATCCAGCGCACGATTTCCTCGTACCAGACCGGCATCGAGGTGATCAGCGTCAACATGCAGGACGTGATCGTGCCCGAGCAGGTGGCGCCGGCCCAGAAGGACGCGATCAAGGCCCGCGAGGACCGCGACCGCGCCAACCTCGCAGCCCAGACCTACGCCAACGACATCCTGCCGCGCGCGCGGGGCCTCGCGGCCAGCCAGCTCGAGGCGGCGCGCGCGCATCGCGACCGGGTGGTCGCGGAGGCGGACGGCAAGAGCACCCGTTTCGCGGCGCTCGCCGCCGAGTACGCGCGCGCCCCGGAGGTCACGCGCCAGCGCCTGTACCTCGAGACCATGGAGCAGGTCTTCGGCAACTCGGCCAAGGTCCTCGTCGACACGAAGGGCACGGGCAACCTCGTCTACCTGCCGCTCGACAAGCTCATGGAGCAGCGCGGCCAGTGGCCGCGTGGATCGGTGAACGTGGAGGCGCCCGTCCCGGTCGAGGCCGCGCCGGTCGACGGCGGTGGCGACGACCCACGCGCCCGGAGGACCCGTTGATGCAGAACAGGATGCTCGCCTTCCTGGTCGTCGTCGGGGCCGTGCTGCTGGTTCTCTCGCGCAGCGTGTTCCAGGTGCACCAGACCGAGACCGCGATCAAGTTCCGCTTCGGCGAGATCGTCGGCGCGGGCTACGAGCCCGGCCTGCACTTCATGGTCCCGTTCATCAACGACGTCCGGAAGTTCGATCGCCGGGTGCTGACCCGCAACTACCCCTCCGAGCAGTTCCTGACCAGCGAGGGCAAGATCCTCAACGTCGACTTCTACGTGAAGTGGCGGATCAAGGACGTCGGCCAGTACTACCAGTCCACCGGCGGCGACGAGGAGCTTGCTGCGCGCCGGCTCGCGGAGATCGTCAAGGACGGCCTGAAGGGCGTGATCGCCCGGCGCACCATCCAGCAGGTCGTGGCGGCGCAGCGCGCCGAGTTCATCGGAGACATCCTCGAGGTCGCGGGCGAGCCGGTCCGGCAACTCGGCGTGGAGGTCATCGACGTCCGGGTCAAGAAGATCGACCTGCCCGAGGACGTTCTCGACTCGGTGTTCAACCGCATGCGCCAGGACTTCGCCCGCCAGGCTGCGCAACTGCGCGCCGAGGGCGACGAGACGGCGCAGCGCGTTCGCGCCGCGGCCGACCGCGAGCGCGTCGAGATCCTCGCCGAGGCGACCCGCGAGGCGGAGAAGATCCGCGGCGAGGGCGATGCCCAGGCGGCGCGCATCTACTCGGGCGTCTACACGAAGAGCCCCGAGTTCTATGCCTTCCACCGCAGCCTCGAGGCTTACCGCAATTCGATCGGCAAGCCCGACGACGTGCTGGTGATCGCGCCCGACAGCGACTTCTTCCGGTACATGGTCAAGCCGACGCGCTGAGGCCCCCGTGCCGATCGAGTGGACCGACCTCGCGGCCGCCTTCGCGCTGTACCTGGTGATCGAGGGGATGCTGCCGTTCCTCAGTCCGGGAGGGATGAAGCGGGCAATGGCGGCGATGAGCGCGATGCCCGAGCCGCAGCTGCGCGTCGCGGGGCTGGTCGCGATGCTTTCCGGCATTGCGCTCCTGTGGTGGGTTCGTGGCTGAGGTGCGCATGGGCCGCATGGTCGTGATCATCGGCGCCCAGTGGGGCGACGAGGGCAAGGGCAAGATCGTCGACCTGCTCACCGAGCGTGCGGCGGCCGTGGCGCGCTTCCAGGGCGGCCACAATGCGGGCCACACGCTGGTCGTCGGCGGGCAGAAGACCATCCTGTCGCTGATCCCCTCGGGCGTGCTCCGCGGGCACGTCCGCTGCTTCATCGGCAACGGCGTGGTGCTTTCGCTCGCGGCGCTGCTGCGCGAGGCGGACATGCTGGTCGGCCGCGGCGTCCCCGTGTTCGAGCAGCTGCGCATCAGCCCGAACTGCCCCCTGATCCTGCCGTCGCACGTCGAGCTGGACCGGGCACGCGAGCGGGCGCGCGGCGCGAACGCGATCGGCACCACCGGGCGCGGAATCGGGCCCGCCTACGAGGACAAGGTGGCGCGGCGCGCGGTGCGGGTCGCGGACCTGTTCCAGCGCGAGCGATTCGCGGCGAAGCTCGGCGAGGTGCTCGACTTCCACAATTTCGTGCTGCAGCACTACTTCAAGCTGCCGCCGGTCGACTTCCAGAAGGTTCTCGAGGAGAGCCTCGCGCAGGCGGAGCGGGTCAAGCCGCTGGTGGGCGACGTGACCCTGGAACTCGCCGGGATCCGCGACGGCGGCGGCAACGTGCTGCTGGAGGGGGCGCAGGGCGCGCTGCTCGACATCGACCACGGCACCTACCCGTTCGTGACGTCCTCCAACACGGTCGCCGGCAACGCGGCCGTCGGCACGGGGCTCGGGCCACGGGACATCGACGGCGTGCTCGGCGTGATCAAGGCCTACACTACGCGGGTCGGCGCGGGGCCGTTCCCGACCGAGCTGTTCGACCAGTCGGGCGAGCACCTCTCGCGCGTCGGCCAGGAGTTCGGGGCCGTGACCGGTCGGCCGCGGCGCACAGGCTGGTTCGACGCGGTGGCGCTGCGCCGCTCGGTGATGAACAACGGCATTTCGTCCTTGTGCGTCACCAAGCTCGACGTGCTCGACGGCCTGGACACGCTGCGCCTGTGCACGGGCTATCGCTATCCCGACGGCATCCGGCAGACGCCGCCGCTGTTGGTGGACGACTACCCGCAGTGCGAGCCCGTCTACGAGGACCTGCCCGGCTGGCGCGAGTCGACGCTCGGCCTGCGCTCGCTCGACGAGCTGCCCGCCGCGGCGCGCCGCTACCTCGACCGGATGCAGGAACTGGCCGGCGTGCCGGTGGACCTGATCTCGACGGGCCCCGATCGCGACCAGACCATCGTCCTGCGCCACCCGTTCGACTGAGGCCAGGGGGCAGGGGGACATTCGCTTCGAGTTTGCCGGGTCGAGCCCGGGTTCGGCTTACACGGCCGTCGCGCAAACTCGAAGCGAATGTCCCCCTGGGTTTCGAAGCGAATGTCCCCCTGGGTTTCCTAGGTTTCGAGCATCTGCCGCATCAGCGCGCGCTCGCGGGCCTCGATCGTGGCCAGGAACTCGTCGGCGCCGCCCATGGCCCGGAAGGCGGCATAGCCGCGCTCGAGGAAGTCCTGCAGCTCGCCGTAGCCTGCGGCGCGCGCGGGCGCCCGCGACAGGCTCAGCGCCAGGCCCACCGCGGGATGCCGCGCCAGCCCGTCGAGCAGCGCGCCGATCTCGCCGATCAGGTCGATCTGCCGCGAGCGGTCGGCACGGCGCCCCGCAGCCCGGTAGGCGGTCGTGTACGCGGCCATGTCCACCGGCGCGGCGCGCGGCAGCGCCGCGGCCGTGTCGCGGTCGAGCTCGAGCGTGAGGACATGCAGCTCGAAGGCCCCGGCGAGGGCCTCGAGCGCCGCCGCCGGCAGGTAGCGTTGCAACTTGTCGAGCGCAGCCAGCACCTGCCGGTCGCGCTCGCTCAGGTCCTGCGGTCCGTACAGGTCCGCGAGGAAGAAGTCGATTGCGGCGCGGTGTCGCGCCCCTGCGCGCAGGTCCGCGTAGGTCGCGGCCAGGCGCTCGGACTGGAGGCGGGCGAGGGCGAGCGCGCGCACGCGCAGCCCGGGATCGGTCGCGAGGGCGTCGCGCACCGCGTGGTAGCGGGCGACCAGCGCGGAGATGCGCTCCCGCGCCGCGTCGCGCGCACGGCCTGGCTCGCTGCGGTGCGCCGCGGTCATCGCCGATGCGCTGCGCTCAGGCGCGGCGCTCCATCAGCGCCTCGAGCCGCGACAGCACCCGCATGAGCTGCCGGCCGACCTGCGCATTGCGCCGGCGCTGCTCTTCGATCGCACGATGGAAGCTGCGGTGGCGGTCGCGCAGGGCCGCCTCGTCCAGCCTCAGGCCGTGGCGTGCGAGCACCGGCCCGAGCTCGCGGGCGTGGCGCCTCAGGTCGTGGCGGGTCCGCTGGTAGGCGTGGTCGACGAGGCGGCGCCGGTCCGCGTAGCGGAAGACGTTGGCGAAGAACATCCGCTCGTCGTCGCGGTCCGGCTCGAACAGCAGGATGTCGGCGTCCGGGTAGCGGTCGCGATAGCCCGCCATCCCGACCATCATCCGGGACTGGATCAGCGAGCGGAAGGTCTGGCCCAGCACGACCGCCAGGCCGCTGTCCGTCAGGTCGCGCTGGCCTTGCCGCCGTCCGCCTCCGGAGGCGTCGTAGGCGACCAGCGGGTTGATGCAGATGACTAGCTGCGCGCCTTCGTCGAGCACCAGCGAGGCGTGCATGGTGCGAAGCAGCGCGCCGTCCACGTACTTGTGCCCGTCGATCTCGACCGCCGGGTACAGGCCCGGCAGCGCCGTGCTCGCCTGGATCGCGCGCGAGATCGGCACGTGGTCGCGGCCGCCCTCGCCGAAGCGCGCCGCCTCGCCGGTGTTGAGGTCGGCAGCGACGATGAAGAGGCGCCGCTCGAGGCGCCGGAAGTCGTTGGTCCGGCCGTGGGTCGTGAGCAGGTGGCGCATGAACTGCTCGAGCGGCTCGCCGTCGAACAGGCCCGTGGGCAGCGCCGAGAGCAGCGGATCGAGGACCTCGGCGAGGTTTCGCGCGAGCGGCGCGCGCGCGTAGTAGCCGAGCGCGCGCAGCGCGAGCATCGGCAGGCGCCCGACCCGCTGCGCGAACTCCCGGTAGGCCGGGTGCAGGAAGAGGCTCGGGTCCGCGGGAAACTCGCCGGACTCGTTGTTGATCACGACCCGGCCCATGTCGACCGGCGTGATGCCGTTGGCGAGCCCGGCGGCCAGCATCGAGCCCGAGCTGACCCCGACGTAGGCGTGCAGGCGGGTGAGGTCGAGCCCGTCGACGGCCTCGGCCAGCGCCTGCAGCGCGCCGAGCTTGTAGAAGGCCCCCAGCGGGCCACCGCCCGCCAGCGCCACGCCGATCCGCTCGCCTCGGCGTACGGGCCGCCTAGCGAGCTGGGGTGTCAGCATGACGGCCTACCGCGTTCCGGGTGTCACGGACCCCCGGGAGGAACGACCTCGGCCGGCGGGGCCTCGGCGCGCGGCTTGCGGCTCCGGGCGGGCTTCTTCCTGGCCTTGGCGGCGGCCTTCCGGGAGGCCTTCCTCGCCGGCTTCGCGCGGGACTTGCGCCGCTCTGCCTCGGCGAGGCGCTCGACGCTGCCGTGCAGCTCGTCCACCTTGCGGGTCAGCGCGGTGATCTCCTCGGCGGTGGGCATGCCCAGCTGGTGCAGGGCGCGCTGGACGCGCGTCTGGAACATCTTCTCGAGGTTGTCGAGCGTTTCCGTCGCCTGGTCCTTCACCGAGCCCACGCGCCGGTTGACGTTCTTCTGGGCGCCCTCGAAGGCCTGCATGACGACGCGCTGGGCGGTGTCCATGGCGGTTCCCTGCAGGCGCGAACCCTCCCGGATGAGGTCCTCGAAGACCTTGGAGCCGCCACCCTGCGCGCGCGCGAGCGCGCCGAGACCGGCCGCCCATACCTGGTTGGCCGTGTAGAGCAGGTTGCCCTGCTGGCGCGGCTCGCCGCGCGGCGCGGACGCCCTGGACGAGGACTTGCCCGACCCGCCGAGCTTGCCCTTTTTCTTCACCGCCATGATCCTCTCCTGACCGGTCGCGGCGACCAGGCCGCGCCCGGCAAGGATACCGCGTTTGGCCGCCGCTGTTCGCCGCGGGGCCCGGGCGCGGCGGTCAGTAGTTGCCGAAAGCGGAGAACGACATGGCAGGCGCGAAGTGGACCCCGTTCCCCTACGACCAGAAGGCCTACACCTTCGCGGGCCCGGCGCTCGAGAAGGCCTGGGCGAGGCTGCACCGCGGCGACCGGGAGGCCTACCCCTCTCCAGAGAACCTGGCGCGCTTCGCCGGCAAGGGGGGCAAGTCCGTCCCCGGCTTCAAGGGCGGCCTCGACGTGCTGGCCGAACGCCTGCAGGACGCGTGGCGGGCCTTTCACCGGGGCGATTTCCGGGACGCGGCCGAGGCCGGCGGCGCGCTCGGGCCGCTCGGGACGTCGGTCGCGATCAAGGCCACCGGCGTCTACGCGACTTACCTGGAGGAGGACGACAAGCGCGGCGCGAAGCTCCTGGCCGAGGCCGCCGCGCGGGGCGAGGAGGCCACGCGGCTGCTGCCCGCCTACGCCAACGCCTGGTATTTCACCGCCTTCGCGCTCGGCCGCTACGCCCAGAGCATCTCGGTCGTGAAGGCGCTGTCGGAGGGCATCGGCACGCGCGTGCGCAAGGCGCTCGACACCGCGCTCGAGCTCGAGCCGCAGCATGCCGACGCGCACACGGCGCTCGGCCTCTATCACGCGGAGATCATCGACAAGGTCGGCGCGCTGGCCGGCGGAATCACCTACGGCGCGAGCCGCGACAAGTCGGTCGAGCACTTCGCCCGGGCGGCCAAGCTGTTCCCGGAGTCGCCGATCGTGCACATGGAGCACGCCAACGGCCTGCTGATGCTGTTCGGCGACAAGAAGCGCGCCGAGGCCGTCAAGCTGTACCGGAAGGCTGCGGAGTCGAAGCCCGCCGACGCGATGGAGCGCCTCGACGCCGAGCAGGCGAAGGCCGAGCTCGAGTAGCCCGCCCGGCGGGGCGCGCGAGCGGCCCGAGCAGCGTGGCGAGGACCAGCTGCTCGAAGGCCGCCGGGAACCGCTCGACCACGGCCGTCGGGTCCGGAATCCGCCGCGCATCGGCCATCAGCCCGAACTGCACGGCGCCGTCGTAGCTCATGAGGCTGATGCCCGCGCCGAGCGCACCCGACTGGGGCACCCAGAACGCGAGCCCGGTCACGCGCCTCCCGCCGAGGTGCACGGGCTCGCGGGGCCCGGGCACGTTCGAGGCCACGAGCGAGGTCTTGGCGCTGAGCAGGTCGATCGCGGCGGTCTCGATCCGGTCCGGCACCAGCCCGAGCGCGCCGAGCAGGCCGAGCATCAGCAGCGGCTGGTAGGAGCCCTTGAGCGCGGTCATGGAATCCCGGACGCTGGCGAGACGAGCCAACGGATCCGCTACCCCGAGCGGCAGGTCGAGGAACACCAGGCCGAAGGCGTTGCCGAGCTCGGCGGCGTCGCCGGCGCGGCGCAGGTTCACGGGCACCGCCGCGCGGACGACCAGGCCTTCGATCGTCACGCCCCGCGAGCGCAGGTAGTCGCCGAGCGCGCCCGCCGCGGTCGCCATGAGCACGTCGTTGACCTTGCAGTCGTTGGCCCGCGCGATCGCCGCGACCTCGGCGAGCGACAGACGCTCGCCCCAGGCGATGCGCTTGCGCCGGCCGAGCCTGCCCTTGAGCGGGGTCGGCGGGTCCGGCGGCAACAGGGCGACGCGCGCCGCCTCGGCGGCGAGCCCGAGGCCGTGCAGAGCCAGCTCCTGGGCGTGCGCCGGGTGCAGCGCCAGGTCGGCGAGCCGCGTCAGCCAGTGTCCGCCCTCGGCCAGGGCCCGTTCGACGAGGGCCGCGCCCGGCACGGGCAGCTCGCCGATCCAGGCGAGCGCGCTGCGCCGACGCCGCCGGCGGGCGGGCGCCGGCGGATGGCCGTCGGGCCTGTCGGCCATGCCGTTGAACACGCCGAGCAGCGCCATGCCGTCGGCGTAGCAGTGGTGGATGCGCAGGATCACCGCCGACCCGCCGGCGTGGTTCTCGACGAGGTGAAACTCCCACAGCGGCCGGCGCGGATCCAGCGGCGTGCAGGCGAGGTCACCGGCGAGGGCCTCGAGCTCGGCCTTGCCGGCCGGCGACGGCAGCGCGGTTCGGTGCAGGTGCGCGTCGAGGTCGAAGTCGCGGTCCTCCCTCCAGTACGGGCCGCCGCGGCCGTCCACCGGCCTCGAGCGGAAGCGCGGCAGTGCCGCGAAACACCCGGCCACGCGCTCGCGGAACACGGCGAAGTCGAGCGGCCCGTCGAAGGTCATGACCCCGACGATCAGCATGAGGTTGGAGGGCCGGTCCATGCGCAGCCAGGCCACGTCCACGGGCGACATGTGCTCACGCCTCATGCGTGGTCTCGCGGCCTCGGCGGATCCGGGATAGAGTCGCGACTATACCGCCGGCGAGGGCGGCGGTCGTCAGGGGGGATGCGATGTCTTATTTCGTCACGGGCGCCACGGGCTTCATCGGCCGCCACCTGGTCGAGCGGCTGCTCGACCGCAAGGGCACGATCTACGTGCTGGTCCGCAAGGAGTCCATGGAGAAATTCGAGGCGGCGCGCGCCGGCTGGGGCAAGCGTGCCGCGCGCCGCGTGGTCGCCGTGACCGGCGACCTGGCGCAGCCGCAGCTCGGCGTGCGGCCGAAGGACCGCACCCGCCTGAAGGGCAAGATCCGTCATTTCTTCCATCTCGCAGCGATCTACGACCTGAAGGCGGGCGCGGCCGAGCAGGAGACGGCCAACATCCTGGGCACCGAGCACGCGATCCAGTTCGCCCAGTCGGTTCACGCGGGCTGTTTCCACATGGTGAGCTCGATCGCCGCGGCGGGCCTCTACAAGGGCACGTTCCGCGAGGACATGTTCGAGGAGGCCGGGCGCCGCGACCACCCCTACTTCCGCACCAAGCACGAGTCCGAGGCGCTGGTGCGCGAGAACTGCAAGCTGCCCTGGCGCATCTACCGGCCGGGCATCGTCGTCGGCCACTCGAAGACCGGTGCGATCGACAAGATCGACGGGCCCTACTACTTCTTCAAGGCCATCCAGAAGCTGCGCCAGTCGCTGCCGCCGTGGGTGCCGCTGGTCGGCATCGAGGGCGGCCAGATCAACCTCGTACCCGTGGACTACGTCGCGGACGCCATGGATCACCTCGCGCACCTGCCGGACCACGACGGCGAGTGCTTCCACCTCACCGACCCGCGCCCGCGCCGCGTCGGCGAGGTGCTGAACCTCTTCGCGCGCACCGGCCATGCGCCGACCATGGCGGTGCGGCTCGACCCGAAGCTGTTCGACTTCCTGCCGCGCGGCGTGACGGAATCGGTGTCCTCCTACGCGCCCCTGCAGCAGGTCTTCGACGTCATCCTGCGCGACCTGCAGCTGCCGCGGGACGTGCTCGAGTTCTCCAACTGGCAGACGAAGTTCGACTGCTCGAACACCCAGCGGCTGCTGGAGCACACCGACATCCGCGTGCCGCCGCTCGAGGACTACGCCTGGCGGCTGTGGGACTACTGGGAGCGCCACCTCGACCCGGACCTGTCGCTGGACCGCAGCCTTGCGGGGGCCGTGAAGGGCAGGGTCGTGCTCATCACGGGCGGATCCTCGGGCATCGGCCTCGCTGCCGCCGAGCGCTGCGTCGAGGCGGGCGCGAAGGTGATCATCGTCGCCCGCGACCCGGAGAAGCTCGAGGAGGCGCGCGCGAGCCTCGCCGAGCGCGGCGAGGTGCACGCCTACCAGTGCGACATCGCCGACTATGCGGCCTGCGACGCCTTCGCGAAGCAGGTGCTGGCCGAGCACGGCGGCGTGGACGTGCTGGTGAACAACGCCGGCCGCTCGATCCGCCGCTCGATCGACCTCTCCTACGACCGGTTCCACGACTTCGAGCGGACGATGCAGCTCAACTACTTCGCCGCGATCCGCCTCACGATGGCGCTGCTGCCTTCCATGCTCGAGCGGCGCAGCGGGCATGTCGTGAACATCTCGTCGATCGGCGTGCTGTCGAACGCCCCGCGCTTCTCCGGCTACGTGGCCTCGAAGGCCGCCATGGAGGCCTGGACGCGCTGCGCGGCCGCGGAGTTCGCCGACCGCGGCGTGACCTTCACCATCATCAACATGCCGCTCGTGCGCACGCCGATGATCGCGCCGACCAAGATGTACGACCAGATGCCCGTGGACACGCCGGAGGACGCCGCCGACATGATCGCCGAGGCGATCATCGAGCGCCCGAAGCGGATCGCGACCAAGCTCGGGTTGTTCTCGGAGGTGCTGCACCTCGCGGCGCCGCGCGTGTCCGAGGTGGTGATGAACACGGCCTACAAGATGTTCCCCGACTCCGCGGCCGCGAAGGGCGGGGCCGGCAAGCCGGACAAGGACGCCGAGGCGGCCAAGCCTACGCCAGAGGCGGCGCTGTTCGCCTCGCTGCTGCGCGGAGTGCACTGGTAGCGGGCTAGCTGTGATCTCTAAGGACGTTGTTTACCCAGACTGAGCCAAGCGGCTGATG
>CAYORU010000055.1:6380-13842 GCA_964406445.1 uncultured Steroidobacteraceae bacterium | reverse complement strand
AAAGTGCTTTACAACCCGCAGGCCTTCTTCACACACGCGGCGTCGCTGGATCAGGGTTTCCCCCATTGTCCAAAATTCCCCACTGCTGCCTCCCGTAGGAGTCTGGGCCGTGTCTCAGTCCCAGTGTGGCTGGCCGTCCTCTCAGACCAGCTACGGATCGTCGCCTTGGTAGGCCGTTACCCTACCAACTAGCTAATCCGACATGGGCTCATCCAATAGTGCGAGGCCCGAAGGTCCCCCGCTTTCACCCGTAGGTCGTATGCGGCATTAGCCCGGCTTTCGCCGGGTTATTCCCCGCTACTGGGCAGATTCCCATGTGTTACGCACCCGTTCGCCGCTCGCCGCCAGGGTTGCCCCCGCGCTGCCGCTCGACTTGCATGTGTTAAGCACGCCGCCAGCGTTCAATCTGAGCCAGGATCAAACTCTTCAGTTCAATGGCTTGAGCTGAATAGCGAGACCCCAAGCTGCTCCGACTCGCCGATTTCTCGACTCTGCTGGACGCTTGGTTACTCGCTCAATGTCGCCCTTGATGGACAACCTGACGCGAGTCCCCACACAAATTACCTGCTCGATTCTTAAAGAACGCCCCGGTCGTCAAAGCGTCGGGGAAGACCGCCTAGTTTAGGTCAAACGGGGTTACTGTCAACACCTCTTGCGGCGCAACAGACCCCGCCAGACCCCTCCGAAGAGGCCCCGGCGATCGAGGGGCGCGCAGTATAGCGAGGCGGAAGGGGGAGTCAACAGGAAGAAAAGTGACCGGTGATCGGTGACCGGTGATCGGCCGAACCGGGCTGTGCTTTCGCGGGGGTTTCCGGCCGAAATCTGGCCAATTGCAGGATGCCCTGAATGTCGGTATCTGGCCGATCACCGATCACCGATCACCGATCACTTTCCCGGCTCACGCATCACTGCGCGTACCCATAGCTCGCCCCCAGCCCCAGCGGCATTCCCAGCGCCCAGTAGCCGAGCAGGAACGCGGTCCACGTCACCAGCAGGAAGGCCGAGTACGGCAGCATCATCGCGACCACCGTGCCGATGCCCGCGTCGCGCACGTAGCGGCGGCAGAACAGCACGACCAGCGGGAAGTACGGCATCAGCGGCGTGATGATGTTGGTGGTCGAGTCGCCGACCCGGTACGCGGCCTGCGTGAGATCCGCGGAAATGCCGAGCTGCATCAGCATCGGCACGAAGATCGGCGCGAGCAACGCCCACTTGGCCGAGGCGGAGCCGACCAGCAGATTCACGGTCGCAGTGAGCAGCACGATGCAGGTCAGCGTCACCGCGCTGGGCAGCCCCCATGCGCGCAGCGCCTCGGCGCCCGACAGCGCGAGCAGCGCGCCGAGGTTCGACTGGCCGAAGGCCGCGATGAACTGGGCGGCGAAGAAGGCCATGACGAGGTAGTAGCCCATGCCGCTCATCGACTTGCTCATGCCCTCGATGACGTCGCGGTGGCTGCGAAAGCTGCCGGAAACGTAGCCGTAGACGATGCCCGGCAGCAGGAAGAGCACGAAGATCAGCGGCACGATCGCGCGGATCAGCGGCGCGTCCGAGGCCGTCAGCGAGCCGGCCGCGTTGCGCCAGGCGGAGGCGCCGGGCGCCGCCGTCGCGGCGAGGGCGGCCACGCCGAGCGCGAGCGTCGCGAGCGACCAGCGCAGCGCACGGCGCTCGCGCGGCTCGAGCGCCCGCTCCGGCACGGGCTCCGACAATTCGCCGTCGAGCGGCGTGCCGGCGAGCCGCGGCTCGATCACGCGGTCCGTGAGGAACCAGCCCACCGCGATCACGAGCGCCGAGGAAGCCATCGTGAAGAACCAGTTGTTGAGCGGGTTCACCTCGAGCGACGGGTCGAGCAGCTGCCCCGCCGCCTGGCTGATCCCCGACAGCATCGGGTCGAGCGAGGAGGGCACGAAGTTCGCGCTGAAGCCGCCGGAGACGCCCGCGAAGGCGGCGGCGATGCCGGCGAGCGGGTGGCGGCCCGCGGCCATGAAGATCACGCCGCCGAGCGGGATCACGAGCACGTAGCCGGCGTCCGCGGCGGTGTGGCTCACGATCGCGACCGTGATCAGCACCGGCGTCAGCAGCTGCCGCGCGGTCACCGCGAGCAGCGCGCGAAGACCCGCCTGGATGAAGCCGGCGTGGTCCGCGACGCCGATGCCGAGCATCGCGACGAGCACCACCCCGAGCGGGTGGAAGTTGACGAAAGTCGGCACGAGCTGGGCGAAGAACGCGAGCAGGTTGTCCGGCTGCAGCAGGTTCTTCACGACCAGCGGCTCGCCGCTGCGCGGGTCGATCTGGTCGAAGGATTGCGTCGACAGCCAGGCCGACACCAGCGCCACGACCGCGAGCAGCAGCGCGAACAGCACCGCCGGATCCGGCAGCCGGTTGCCGACCCGCTCGACGGCGTCGAGGAAACGGGTGAGGGCGGGAGCGGAAGGCGTAGCGGTCATGGGGGTCCCTGGGTCATGTGAGGCTCGAGCCGTGACGGTGATCGGTGACCAGTGACCAGCCAAACCGGGCCGTGCCTCGCCTCGCGCGTTCTTGCCGATCACCGGTCACCGATCACCGGTCACTCTTACTCTCGCAAACGCCCGCTTGCCCACCTGCACGACATACGTCGCGCCGGCCTCGAGCGCCGCGTCACGGTCGCCGGCGCGCTCGCCGTCGACGCGCACCGCGCCCTGCTCGATCATGCGGTAGCCGGCCGAGGCGCTGGCGACGAGTTGCGCCTCCTTGAGCACCTGCGCGAGCTTGAGCCGGCCGTCGGGCGCGGCGAGGCTCAGCTCGGGCATGTCCGCGGGCATCGCGCCCTCGCGGAAGCGGGCGATGAAGGCGGCCTTTTCGGCCTCGCCGGCGCCGGCGCCGTGGAAGCGGTCGACGATCTCGCAGGCGAGCTCGAACTTGACGTCGCGCGGGTTGCGGCCCCCGGCGACCCCCGAGCGCAACGCCTCGAGCTCGCGGCCGGGCCGGAAGGACAGCAGCTCGAAGTAGCGCCACATGAGCGTATCGGACACGGACATCAGCTTGCCGAACATCTCCCCGGCCGGTTCGTGGATGCCGACGTAGTTGCCGAGCGACTTCGACATCTTGTTGACGCCGTCCGTGCCCTCGAGCAGCGGCATGGTGAGCACCACCTGCGGCTCCTGGCCATAGTCCGCCTGCAGCTGGCGGCCGACCAGCAGGTTGAACTTCTGGTCGGTGCCGCCGAGCTCGACGTCGGCCTTCAGCGCCACGGAGTCGTAACCCTGCACCAGCGGGTAGAGGAACTCGTGGATCGCGATCGGCTGGCCCGACTTGTAGCGCTTCGAGAAGTCGTCGCGCTCGAGCATGCGCGCCACGGTGTAGCGGGCGGCCAGCTCGATCATGCCAGAGGCGTTCATCGCGCCCATCCAGCGCGAGTTGAAGTCGATCCGCGTCCGCGCCGGGTCGAGGATCTTGAAGATCTGGTCCTGGTACGTCCGGGCGTTGGCCTCGACGTCCGCCGGGGTGAGCCGCGGCCGGGTCGCGCTCTTGCCGGTCGGGTCGCCGATCATCCCCGTGAAGTCCCCGATCAGGAACACCACCTGGTGGCCGAGTTCCTGGAACTGCCGCATCTTGTTGATGAGGACGGTGTGGCCGAGATGCAGGTCAGGCGCGGTGGGGTCGAAGCCCGCCTTGACCACGAGCGGCTTGCCGCGGGCGAGCTTCCTCGTCAGGTCCTCCTCGAGGAGGATCTCCTGGGCGCCGCGGCGCAGTTCGGCCAGCTGCTCGGCAGGGGTCACGGTCCGCTTCCTCGCGCCCGGGCCCGGGCAAAGCCGCCACTCTAGGCAGGCCCGGCGGGCCGCGCAATGCAGGCGGGTTGCTGCGGCGTGGCTCGTCGCAACCGGGAAATGCGTCACAAGCCGCTGACGAACAAGGGAAACATCCGGTTGACCGGACGGACCCGGTTGTTTACCGTTCCGTTTTCCACACTCGTGGCGGGGCCGACGTGCAGCAGGGAGAAGGATCGATGCGGGGGCCGACCGCCATGGCCGCGGATGCCGCGCGGCCCTGCCGTTTCGGCATCTTCGCCTCGAGCATCGTCGCGGGCGTCGCGCTCGCCTCCTCGCTCTGGCTGACCCGCCAGCCGGCCGCGCCCGAGGCGCCGCCACCCGCCGCGTCCGTCGAGCAGGTGGTGCAGGACATCGTTTCGATCGACCCCTTCGAGACGCTCGAGATCGTCGTGCGGCGCAACGACACGCTCGACGCGCTGTTCCGCAAGATGCAGCTCTCGCTGACCGACCTGGCGGCGATCCGCAGCCTGCCCGACGTGAAGAAGAGCCTCGACCGGCTGCGGCCGGGCGACGTCATCCTGCTCACCCATCTCGACGGCGAGCTCAAGTCGCTGACGCGCCGGGTCTCGGACACCGCGCTGCTGTCCGTGACCCGCGCCGAGAAAGGCTTCGAGACCAGCATCGTCGAGACGCCGCTCGAGCTGCGCGAGGTCGGCATGGCGGGGACGATCGACTCCTCGCTGTACGGCGCCGTCAACGCGGCGGGCGGCACCGACCTGCTCGCGGTATCGCTGGCCGAGGTGTTCCGCTACGACATCGACTTCGTCAACGAGGTGCAGCCCGGCGACAGCTTCGCGGTCACCTACGAGCAGAAGTGGCGCGACGGCGAGCGGCTGCGCGACGGCGAGATCCTCGCCGCCGAGTTCGTGAACAACGGCCGCAGCTACCGGGCGGTGCGCTACGTCATGCCGGACGGCTCGGTCGAGTACTACACGCCGGACGGCAAAAGCGTCCGCAAGGCGTTCCTGCGCTTTCCGGTGGACTTCGCGAGGATCAGCTCCGGCTTCAACCTCGCGCGCCGCCACCCGGTGCTGAATACCATCCGCGCCCACCGCGGCGTCGATTTCGCCGCGCCGGTCGGCACGCCGATCAAGGCGGCGGGCAGCGGCAGGGTGCAGTTCCGCGGCGTCAAGGGCGGCTACGGCAACACCGTGGTGCTCGCCCACACGGGCGGGGTCACGACGCTCTATGCCCACATGTCGCGATATGCGCGCGGCCTGCGCGTCGGCGACAGGGTCAAGCAGGGCGAGGTCATCGGCTACATCGGCATGACCGGCCTCGCCACCGGCCCGCACCTGCACTACGAGTACCGGGTGAACGGGGTCCACCGCAACCCCGCCACGATCCCTCTGCCGAAGGCCGAGGAAATCCCGGCGAAGCTGAAGCAGGACTTCCTGGAGAAGGCGGCTCCGCTGCTCGCAGGGCTCGACGCCCTGAAGGCCGACTCCGCGGTCCGCGTGGCGCTCGCCTCCCCCTGAGGCCGGGCGGGCCGCCGACCGGCCGCCCCCGCAGGACGACCGGGGCTATCATCGGGCTGTAACAAAGCCGCTGTTGGATGCGGGTTTCATGGACGAGCCTAACCTCAAGGCCCCCGGCCTCTACATCAACCGCGAGCTGTCGCTGCTCGAGTTCAATGCGCGCGTGCTGGCGCAGGCCGCCGACGAGTCCGTGCCCCTGCTCGAGCGGGTGCGCTTCCTGGCCATCGCCTCGGCCAACCTGGACGAGTTCTTCGAGATCCGGGTCTCCGGCCTCAAGCAGCGCGTGGAGCTCGGCAGCTCCCAGCCCGGCCCGGACGGCCTCACGCCGCAGGAGCAGCTCGGGGCCATCGCGTACCGGGCGCGGGACCTCGTCACCGGCCAGTACCGGCTGCTGAACGACGTGCTGCGGCCCGCCCTCGAGGCCGAGCGCCTCGGGCTCGTGGCCGACCGTCCGCCCGCGGCGATCCGCAAGTGGATGCGCGAGTACTTCATGTCCGAGGTCGAGCCGGTGCTCACGCCGCTCGCCCTGGACCCGGCGCGCCCATTCCCGCGCATCCAGAACAAGAGCCTGAACTTCCTGGTCCAGCTCGCCGGCCGCGACGCCTACGGGCGCAACGCGAGCCTCGCCGTGGTGCAGGTGCCGCGCTCGCTGCCGCGCGTGATCGCGCTCGGCAAGGCCGCCGGCGACGACCCGCACACGCTGGCGCTGCTTTCCAGGATCATCATGACCAACATCGACCGCCTGTTCGAGGGGGTCGAGGTGCAGGGCTGCTGGCAGTTCCGGGTGACGCGCAACAGCGACCTCTACGTCGACGACGAGGAGGTGGACGACCTGCTCCGCGCGGTGGAGGGCGAGCTCGCGCACCGCCGCTACGGCGCCGCGGTCCGACTCGAGACCTCGCACGACTGCCCGGAGCCGCTGGTGTCGTTCCTGCGCGGGCAGTTCGCGCTGGAGCCTGACGACGTCTACCAGGCCGCGGGACCCGTCAACCTCAACCGGCTGATGTCGCTCTACGACCTCGTCGACCGGCCTGACCTCAAGTACCCCGCGTTCACGCCCGGCACGCCGGCGCGGATGACCCAGCCCACCGACCTCTTCGCCGTCATCCGCCAGCGCGACGTGCTGCTGCACCACCCGTTCCAGTCCTTCCAGCCGGTGACCGACTTCGTGCGGCAGGCTGCGACGGACCCGCGCGTCCTCGCGGTCAAGATGACGCTGTACCGCGCCGGCGCCGACTCGCTGATCGTGGACGCGCTGGTCGAGGCCGCGCGCAACGGCAAGGACGTCACGGCGATCGTGGAGCTGCGCGCGCGCTTCGACGAGGCCGCCAACATCGAGCTCGCCAACCGCCTGCAGGAGGCCGGGGTCCACGTGATGTACGGCGTGGTCGGCTTCAAGACCCACGCCAAGCTAGTGCTCGTCGTGCGCCGCGAGGAGGAGGGGCTGCGCCGCTACTGCCACGTGGGAACCGGCAACTACCACGCCCGGACGGCGCGCGCCTACACCGACTACGGCCTGTTCACCGCCGACGACCAGGTCGGCGAGGACCTGCACGACCTGTTCCGCCAGCTGACCAGCCTCACGCGCTCGCCGCGGCTGCGCAGGCTGCTGCAGTCGCCCTTCAGCCTGCATTCGGGCCTGCTCGAGAAGATCGAGCGCGAAATCGCCCATGCGCGGGCGGGACGCCCGGCGCGCGTCCTCGCCAAGATGAACGCCCTGATCGAGCCTCAGGTCGTGCAGGCCCTGTATCGCGCCTCGCAGGCCGGGGTGCGCTGCGACCTGATCGTGCGCGGCATATGCGCGCTGCGCCCGGGCCTCGCGGGCGTCTCCGAGAACATCACGGTCCGCTCGATCGTCGGCAGGTTCCTCGAGCACTCGCGCGTCTTCCACTTCGAGAACGGCGGGGAACCCGAACTGTGGTGCTCCAGCGCCGACTGGATGGAGCGAAATTTCTTCCGCCGCGTCGAGGTCGCCTTCGAGATCGGGCGCCCGAAGCTGCGCGCGAGGATCCTCGAGGACCTCGAGGCCTACCTCGAGGACAACGTCAACGCGTGGCAGCTCGACGCCGAGGGCAGGTACACGCGCATCACGCCCGGCGACGCGATCCCGGTCAACGCCCAGCAGCGCCTGCTCGAGCGCTACGCCGACTGAAGCCCGGGAAACTCAAGGGGACATTC
>CAYORU010000055.1:0-6280 GCA_964406445.1 uncultured Steroidobacteraceae bacterium | reverse complement strand
AACTCAAGGGGACATTCCCTTCGAGTTCTCCAGTGACAGCCGTTGGTAGCCCGATCGCCGGAAAAAACTCGAAGGGAATGTCCCCTTGAGTTCGAAGGGAATGTCCCCTTGAGCCCTTGAGTTTGCTTGAGTTTTCAGGCCTCTAGCCGGCGGCGCGGAGGCGGAAGCGCGCCGACTTGAGGTATTCGGCCTCCTGCGCGAGGTCGGCCACCGTCAGCGGGTGGCTGCGCAGGAAGCCGCGCGGGAAGCGCAGCGTCACGCCCCGGCCACGCACCTCGAGGCGGATCTTCGGCAGCGGCCGGCCGCTGCGGCTGCGGTTCAGCAGGAACGCCAGCCTGAGCGGCACCGCGAGGTAGGGCGCGCGCGCATCCCAGGGCGGCACCAGCTCCGCGGCCCGCTCGAGCGGAAACTTGCGGCGGTGGCAGCCGACCAGGAACGCCAGCAGCCGCTGGTCCTCGCGCGCGAAGCCGGGCAGGTCGGCGTGCTCCAGCAGGTAGGCGCCGTGCTTCTGGTAGTGCGAATGCGAGACGTCGAGGCCGATCTCGTGCAGCCGCGCCGCCCAGCGCAGCGCCCGCTCGGCATCCGGGTCGGCGAGCTTCCACGCCTCGGCGCACTGCCGCAGCAACTCGACCGCGGTGGACTCGACCCGCGCCGCCTGCGCCTCGTCCACGTGGAATCGCGTCTCCATGGCCCGCACCGTGCGCACGCGCACGTCCTCGGCGGTGAAGCGGCCGACCATGTCGTAGAGCAGGCCCTCGCGCATCGCGCCGTCCGAGACGCGCATCTGCTCGAGGCCGAGCGCCTCGAAGACCTCGTTCAGGATCGCGAGGCCGCCTCCGAACACCAACGCACGCTCGGGCGAGATCGACGCGAAGCCGGCGGCACGCACGCTGCCGGCGGCGCACAGCCGCTCGATCAATGCGTCGAGTCCTTCGCGCGTGATCACGCTCGCCGCAGGGTCGATCTCCTGGATCGCTTCGAACACGGCCCGCACCGTGCCCGAGCTGCCCACGGCGTGCTCCCAGCCGACCTGCCGGAAGCGCGTCTCGACCGGCTCGAGCTCCATCCGGGCGGCCACCCCGGCGCGCCGCAGCCGCTTCTCGGTGAAGCGCCCGCCCGGGAAGTGCTCGAGACTCTGCGAGACGCAGCCCATGTACAGGCTCTCGAGGTGCCGCGGCTGGAATCCCTCGCCGATGATCAGCTCGGTGCTGCCGCCGCCGATGTCGACCACCAGCCGGCGGCCGGGCTCGCTCGGCGTGCTGTGCGCGACCCCCAGGTAGATGAGCCGCGCCTCCTCGATGCCGGAGATGATCTCGATCGGGTGGCCGAGCGCCGCGCGGGCGCGCACCAGGAAGCCCTGCTTGCGGTGCGCCTTGCGCAGCGTGTTGGTGCCGACCACGCGCACGCCCTCGGCCTGCACCGCGCGCAACCGCTGCCCGAAGCGCTGCAGGCAGGAGAGAGCGCGCGCGGTCGCCTCGCGCGACAGCCGCCCGTCGGGACCGAGGCCGGCGGCGAGCCGGACCATCTCGCGCATCCGGTCGAGCACGACGAGCCGCCCGTCCGCGAAGCGGGCGACGATCATGTGGAAGCTGTTGGAGCCGAGGTCGACGGCGGCCATCACGTCCGGGACGCGCCGCCCTCGCGCCATCAGCGGGATCCGGGCATCAGGCCGAGAAGGACGAGCCGCAGCCGCAGGTCGTCTTGGCGTTGGGGTTGCGGATGACGAACTGGGCGCCCTCGAGGTCCTCGCGGTAGTCGATCTCGGCGCCGACGAGGTACTGGAAGCTCAGCGGATCGACCAGCAGCGACACGCCCTGGTTGGCGATCTCGGTATCGCCCTCCTCGACCGCCTCGTCGAAGGTAAAGCCGTACTGGAAGCCCGAGCAGCCGCCGCCGGAGACGAACACCCGCAGCTTGAGCTTCGGGTTGCCCTCCTCCTCGATCAACTGCCCGACCTTGCGCGCCGCGGCGTCGGTGAACAGCAGGCTCTCGCCGACCGTGCTCGCTTCGCTCATAAGTTATTCATCCAGAAATAAATTCCGCCCCGACAGTCTACCCGGGTGCCGGCCCGGGGGTCAAAAAACCGGCCGGCAGCGCGTCCAGGACCGAGGCCCATGGAAACGTCTGGGTCTGCGGCTCGGGGCCGCCGCGGTTGGAGCGGAACTCGACCCGGAGCGAGGCCGGCGCGAACCCCTCGGGCAACACCAAGGGGATCCTGAGCGTCTGGAAGTACCGCAGCGAGAAGCTGACCTGCGAGCGCTCGCCCTCGGCCACCTCCCGCATCGGCAGCCTCACCAGCGCTCCGCCGCGCGTCCCGTCGAGCGCGAGCGACAGGGTGCCGCTCGCGAGCTGGTCACGCAGGGTGGTCTGCACCAGCGTCACCGCCACCGTGAACTCGCGCGCGGTCGCGCCCGGCGACACCGACAGCTCCTGGATCCTGAGGCTGCCCGCGCCGAAACGCTCGCTGACCAGGCCGCGGTAGAAGTCGAGATCCTGCTGCTGGCGCGCGAGCTCGGCCTGCAGGTCGCCGATCATCGCCTGGGTCTCCGCCTGCGACTGCGCGTCGACGCGGCGTGTGACGTCGCGCGCGGCGATTTCGCCCTCGAGGTCCTTGATGCGCCGGCCAAGCTCGTCCACGCGCAGCGCCAGCGCGAAGCGCTGCGCGAAGGACGTCGCGGCGGAGTAACCGGCAATCAGCCTGCCGAACTCGAAAGACGCGTAGACGACGGCCGCCGCGACCACCCAGGCGAGGGCCAGGCGCCGTTGCGCGGGCGTCGGGCGGCGCACGCTCAGGCGTCCCGCTCGCCGGCGGCGGTCCGCCGCCCGACGCGGCTGTCCCACCACTCCGGGTAGGGAGGCGGCCCGTCCGGGAAGGCGTAGTTCCCGAGTTCCTCGAGCGCACGCGCGTAGACGCGGCGCTTGAAGTAGATCACCTCGCGCACCGGGTCCCACCAGTCTGCCCAGCGCCAGCGGTCGAACTCGGCCGGCTGGTCGGTGGCGTCGAACCGCAGCCGCGACTCCGGCCCCTTGAGGCGCAACAGGAACCAGCGCTGCTTCTGGCCGATGCAGGGCGGCGAGGCGTTGCGGCGGCGGAACTGCGGCGGCAGGCGATAGCGCAACCAGCCGCGCGTGCGGCCGAGTTCCTCGACGTCGCCCGCGCCGAGCCCGACCTCCTCCTCGAGCTCGCGGTACAGCGCCGTCTCGTCGGGCTCGCCGCGGCGGATCCCGCCCTGCGGGAACTGCCAGCCGCGCGCGCCCGCGCGCCCGCCGAGGAACAGCCGCCCGTCGTCCCGCATCAGGACGATGCCGACGTTGGCTCGAAACCCCTGCGAGTCGATGTAGTCGTCGCTGCCGCTCATGAACGCTCCGGGCCGGATTGTTTCACACGCCGTCCGGGCGAAGCCACACGCGTGCGCCGGCCGGAGCTTGCCGGCGCGGATCGCGCGGTCTAGCCTTGCGCGCTCCTGCAGGCCGTGGGCTGGATCCTTGCGCGCCATCGCCCTCCTCGCGCTCGCCACCGCCGCGGCCGTCTCGATCGGCCTCGCGGTCGCCGTGGGCAGCGCCGACACCGGCCTGGGCGACTTGCTGCCGCTCGGCGGCGCCGCCGACCCGGCGGCCCGCGTCATCCTGCTCGAGCTGCGCCTGCCGCGGGCGCTGTCGGCCTTCGCGACCGGCGCCGCGCTGGCGCTCGCCGGCGTGTACATGCAGGTGCTGCTCAGGAACCCGCTGGCCGACCCCTACGTGCTCGGCGTCTCCGGCGGCGCGGCCGCCGCGGCGCTCACCGCCATGCTGGCCGGGGCGGCAGGCCTCGCCGTGAGCGCGGCCGCGGCAGGCGGCGCGCTCGCGGCCATGCTGACGGTCTTCGCGCTCGCGCACGGGCGCGGCGGCTGGACGCCGGCGCGCCTCCTGTTGACCGGCGTCGTCGTCGCCGCGGGCTGCAACGCGGTCGTGAGCCTGATGCTCGCGCTCGCCGACGAGGCGCCGGTGCGCGGCATGCTGTTCTGGCTGATGGGCGACTTCGGCTACGGCGGCTCGCCCGCGCCGATGCTGGCGGTGGCCGCCGCGGGGCTCGCGGCCGGCGTGCTGCTCGCGCGCCCCCTGGACGTTCTGGCGCGCGGCGAGCTGCAGGCGTCGTTGCTCGGCCTGCCGGTGCGCGGCACGCGCGCCGCGCTGTACGTGGTCGGCTCGCTGCTGACGGCCGCGGCGGTGACGACCGCCGGCAGCATCGGCTTCGTCGGGCTCGTGACGCCGCACCTCGTGCGGCTCGCGCTGGGATCCTCGCACCGGATCGTCGTGCCGGCCTCCGCGCTCGCCGGCGGCACGCTGGTGGTCCTTGCCGACCTCGCCGCGCGCACGGTCGCGGCGCCGCGCCAGCTACCCGTCGGCGCGCTGACCGCGCTGGTCGGCGTGCCCGCCTTCCTGCTCCTGATGCGGCGGCAGCGCAGCGTGGCCTGACCCGCCGTCGCGGGGAAAGCCCACCAGGTGGCGTGTCTCGAGGCGGATGCCGAGCTCGCCGCCGACGCGGTGGTCCTCGTGGCTCGGCACCAGCGCCAGCACCTGCCCGCCGCTCGGCAGGGCGAGGGTGTACATGAACTGCGCGCCGCGGAAGCACTTGTCGAGGATCCGGGTCCGAAGCGGGCTCGCCGCGTCCACGACGATGTCGTCGGGCCTCAGCAGCAGGTCCACGGTCGCGCCGGCCGGCAGCGGCGCGGTCAGTTCTCCCTCCACCGGACCGAGCTCGGTCTCGACGCGGCGCGCGTCCACGACCCGCCCGGCGATGAAGGCGCCGTCGCCCACGAAGTCCGCGACGAAGCGCGTGGCGGGGGAGTGGTAGAGCCGCCAGGGACCGTCCCACTGTTCCAGCCGGCCCGCACGCATCACACCGACGCGGTCGGCGATGGCGAAGGCCTCCTGCTGGTCGTGGGTGACGAGCAGCGCGGTGGTGCCCTCGCGCTTGAGCGCCGCGCGCACGTCGTCGGCGAGTCGGCGTCGGACCTCGGTGTCGAGCGAGGAGAACGGCTCGTCCAGCATCACCAGGCTCGGCCGCGGTGCGAGCGCCCGCGCGAGCGCCACGCGCTGCTGCTGCCCGCCGGAGAGCTCGTCCGGGTAGCGATGGTGGAGGTCGGCCAGGCCGACCAGGGCGAGCACCTCGCGGGCGCGCGCCTCGCGCGCGGCCCGGACGAGCCCGTGCAGCCCGAAGGCCACGTTGCCCAGCACGGTCAGGTGCGGGAACAGGGCGTAGTCCTGGAACACCATGCCGATGCGGCGTTGCTCGGGCGGCACGAAAAAGCCCGGTCCGGCCAGCAGCCGGCCGTCGCCGGCGATCCGGCCCGCGTCCGGGCGATCGAAGCCGGCGATGCAGCGCAGCGCCGTGGTCTTGCCGCAGCCGCTCGGCCCGAGCAGGCAGCCGATCTCGCCGGGCGCCAGCGCGAACGACAGCCCGACGACCGCGGGCTGGTCCTGGTAGGCGCGGGACAGTCCCTCAACCTCGAGCCGCATTCTCGATCCTCCGGGTGAGCAGGCTCACCGGCAGCAGGCCCGCCAGCGTGATCACGAGCGCGGGCAGCGCGGCGCGCCGCCACTCGCCCTCGGCCGTCATCTCGAAGACGCGCACCGCGAGCGTGTCCCAGCCGAAAGGCCGGGTCATGAGCGTGATCGGCATTTCCTTCATCACGTCGACGAAGACGAGCAGCAGCGCGGTGCCCACGCCCGCGCGCAGCAGCGGCAGCTGCACCCGCCAGAGCACGGCGAGGCGGCCGAGCCCGAGGCTCTGGGCCGCCTCGGCGAGCGAGGGCGTCAGCCGCGCGAGGCCGCCCTCCACCGGGCCGTGGGCGACGGCGAGGAAGCGCGCCACGTAGCCGAGCACGAGCGCGAGCACCGTGCCCTGCAGCCACAGGCCCTCGGCGGCGCCGAGCGCGACCCAGGCATGGTCGACGGCGGCGAGCGCGCCCACCACGCCGACCGCCAGCACGGCGCCCGGCACCGCGTAGCCCAGGGTGGCGACGCGCGCCGCGAGCCGCGCCGGCCAGCCGCCGCCGGCCCGCACGGACCAGCCGAGCAGCAGCGCCAGCGAGCCGCAGGCCACGGCCGCCATCGCCGCGAGCGCCAGCGTGCGAAGCACGTAGGCGAAATAGCGCGCGTCGAGGTCGAGCGCGGCGACCTCGAGCGCCCAGCGCGCGAGGCACAGCGCCGGCAGCGCGAAGGCCAGCGCGAAGACCAGCCCGCAGGCCGTCGCTGCGGCGGCCGCGGCGGCGGGCCGCAGGACGAGGCGCGGCGGCGG
>CAYORU010000054.1:0-14257 GCA_964406445.1 uncultured Steroidobacteraceae bacterium | reverse complement strand
GTGGCAGGCCAGCGCGAACTCCATGCCGCCGCCGAGCGCGACGCCGTTGATCGCGGCGATCGCCGGCTTGTCCATCGCCTCGATCTTGCGGAACGCCAGGTGCGCGTTGTTCGGCAGCGGCAGCGCCTCCTCGAGCGTGTGCACGTCCTCGAGCAGCTGGCGGATGTCGGCGCCGGCGACGAACGACGAGGTTCCCGAGCCGGTGAAGACCACCGCCTTGACGTCCTCGCGCCGCGCGAGGTGGTCCACCACGATGTTGAGCTCGTCGAGCGAGCGCTCGTTCAGGGCGTTCACCGGCGGGTTGGTCACCGTGACCAGCGCCACGCGCCGGCCCGGCGCGAGCGCGTGGTACTGGATGCGGAAGTAGCGGTAGTCCTCGAAGATGCGCTGCTCGTCGGCGACCTTCTGCCGCGCCAGCCAGCCGGCGATGGCCTTCGCGAGCTCGGGGATCGACTCGGGGTTCCTGAGCGTCGAGGTGTCGCCGACGTCGCCGCCCTCGACGAGCGCGCGCACCATGCGGCGCATGTACTTGCCGCTGCGGGTCTCGGGGAACTGCGCGACCTCGATGAAGTCCTCCGGCACCGCGGTCGCGCCCTTCTCCTGGCGTACCAGCTCGAGGAGGCGGCGGCGGTCGTCGCTCGTCAGCCGCCGGCCCGGCGCGGGCTTGACGAAGGCGAGCGGCGTGAGGCCCTTCTGCGAGTGCGGCGCGCCCACCACCACCACGTTGCCCACCGGCGAGTCGGGATAGAGCTGCTTGTCCCTGAGGATGGCGCCCTCGATCTCCTCGGTGCCGAGCCGGTGGCCCGAGACGTTGATGACGTCGTCGGAGCGGCCATGCAGCGAGTAGCCGCCGTCGGCGTGCTTCACCGCGAAGTCGCCCTGGGTGTAGGCGAAGCGGCCCTGCCAGCGCGTCCAGTAGGTCTTCGCGTAGCGCTCGAAGTCGCCCTTCCAGCCCGGCGCCACCCGCGGGCCCTCGACGCGGAAGTTGCGCGCATCGCCCCAGATGGTGCGGCACAGGTAGGGATAGGGCGCCTCGATGACGATCTCGCCCTTCTCGCCGACCGCGGCGCTGCGCGCGAGCACGCGGCCGGCGGCGTCCGGCTCGCTGTCCGCCACCCAGACCTCGCCGCGCACCCAGGGCAACGGGTAGGTGTGCGCGTCGGCCCGGAGCGGGAAGTCGCCGTTGCCGTAGAAGTGCGTCCAGACGATGCCGCCGTGCTCGGTCGCCCAGTAGGAGTTGATGTACCAGGGCGCGACCAGCTCCATGCCGAACTGCTGCACGGCGGGCGAGGTCGGCTCCGCGCAGAAGGTCGCCACGCGCAGCGACTTCGTCGAGTAGGCGCGCACGTCGGCCGCGTTCTCCGGATCGGTCATCACGGTCTTGAGGAAGGTGACGCCCGCCTTGAAGATGTTCACGCCGTAGCGCTCGATGATGCTCGCGAAGCGCCCGGCGCTCGGGAACACCGGCGCGCCCTCGGCGATGACCGTGGTGACGCGCGTCGCGAGCGCGCCGCAGATCATGTAGCTCTGGCCGGTGATCCAGCCCGGGTCCGCGACCACGTAGATGACGTCCCCGGGCAGGGCGTCGAAGGCCACGCGCATGCTGTGGGCGACGCCCGCGACGTAGCCGCCGTGGACGTGCACCACGCCCTTCGGCTTGCCGGTCGAGCCGGAGGTATAGATGAAGAAGAGCGGGAATTCCGCGTCGAGCGGCAGCGGCGGGCAGCTCGCCCAGACGGCGGCCACGAACTCCCGGTCGGGCAGCGCGAGCAGGTCCTCCTGCAGGTCCTTCGGCGGCGCATCCGCGGCGGCGGAGAGCTTCGCGCCCGCGGCCCGCGCCGTGGCGTGGATCTCCGCGAGCGCGGCGTGGGTCAGCTCGTGCGACCAGCGGTCGCGCTCCGGCCGCCAGGCGAGGTCCGACTGGCCCGTGTGGCGCGCGACGATCACCGCCTCGACCCGCGGCGGCGTGCCGACCAGCGCCGAGGCGATGGCGGTGCGGATGCGGCTCGCATCCGCCGGCGGCAGCCCGGGGATCGCCTCGAGCGCCGCGCCGATGCCGCGCATGACGTCGGAGCGGTCGAGCGTGACCTCGCCGGCAACCGCCTTGCGCGCGGCGGCGAGGATGTCCTCGGCCGCGCCGGGCGGCAGCTCGAGGCGGCCGCGGCCGAGTTCCCCGAGCGCGGCCGCGACGCGCTCCACGGCGACTTCGCCGGGCACGTAGCCGTCGAGCGCCGGATCCGTGTAGACCTCCTTGAACGGCACCACCTGCGCGTTGCGCAGGCCGCCGTCGGCGGTGATGACGACGCGCGCACCGGCATCGTGGATGCGGTCCGACAGGGTCTTGTCGGAGAAGCCGCCGAACACCGGCGTGTACACCAGGCCGAGCCGCTTGCAGGCCTCGGTCCAGAACACCTGCTCGGGGATGTTCGGCATGTTGATCGCGACGCGATCGCCCGCCACGAGGCCGAGCGAGCGCAGCGCGAGCGCGCACTTCGCGGTCTCGAGCAGGAGCCGCTTGCGGCTGATGCGCTGCGAGACCACCGGGCCGCCGCGACCGCCGTCGAGCGACTGGTCCCAGCGGTCTCCCTCGAAGACGATCGCCGCCTCCTCGCCGTGGCCGGCGAGCACGTGGCGATCCACCTCGTTGAAGCAGGCGTTGGTCAGGCCGCCGGCGAACCAGCGGTAGAACGGCGCCTCGCTTTCGTCGAAGGCCCGCTGCCAGGGCTCGTGCGACTCGGAATGGGACGGGGCGACCGGGGCGCCGGTCTTCGCGTCGAAGCCGCGCCAGGCCGCCGCCTGGTCGTCATAGCGGATCCACGCGCCGTCGCGGCCACAGCCAGGGTCGAACCAGTGGATCTCGCGTTTGGCGATCGCGCCGTGAAAGGCGCCCGGATCGCGCAGGCAGGCCTCTCGCGCGGCTTGCCAGTCGGCGCGGGTCCGCAGCGGATTGGCGCGGGCCTGCGGCGGCGAGACCGCAACAGGCTCCCCCGCCGCCCTGCGCGGCGTCATCTCCAGCGGCGTCGACATGGGTCACCCCGGACGGAAATCGGCTCCCTCGCGGGTTACGCTACCAGAGTGAAATGGCACCCACAGGACCGAAATGGGGCGCCCGTGCCGCCGCGGCGGCCCCCGCGGCGCGCCGTGTCCAGTCGCGGCGTCGCCGGTGGATGTCATGTCGTTTGACCAGGGGCTCCTGCTCGCGATCGGCGCGGCGACGGTGGCGCTGTTCCTGTGGGGCCGCTGGCGGCACGACATGGTCGGGCTCGGCGCCCTGCTCGCCTGCGTCGCGGCCGGGCTCGTGCCGGCGGAGTCGGCCTTCGCGGGCTTCGGCCACCCCGCCGTGATCACGGTCGCCTGCGTGCTGGTGCTGAGCCGGGCGCTGCAGTCCTCGGGCGCGGTGGACGCGCTGGCGCGGCGCGTGCTGCCGGCGCAAGCCGGGCCGACGCTCGCGATCGCCTCGCTGACCGGCGTCGGCGCGCTGCTGTCGGCCTTCATGAACAACGTCGGCGCGCTGGCGCTGCTGATGCCGGTGGCGCTGCGACTCGCCCGTCGCGTCGAGCTGCCGCCGGGCCGCGTGCTGATGCCGCTCGCCTTCGGATCGATCCTCGGCGGCATGACCACGCTGATCGGCACGCCGCCGAACCTGATCGTGTCCGGCTTTCGCGCCGAGGCCGGCGGCGACTCTTTCGGGATGTTCGACTTCACGCCGGTGGGCCTCGCGGTCGCGGCCGTCGGGATCCTGTTCGTCGCGCTGGCCGGCTGGCGGCTGGTGCCGGCGCGCAAGCAGGACGTCACGGAAGGCTTCGAATCAGGCGCTTACCTCACCGAGGCGCGCGTGCCCGAGGGCAGCAAGGCGGCGGGCCAGCGGTTGCGGGAACTGGAGGAAAAGCTCGAGGAGTCCGGCGCGCAGGTGCTCGGGCTCGTGCGCAACGAGGTGCGCGTGACCGCGCCGAACCCCGGCCGCCGCATCCAGGCCGGCGACATCCTGCTGATCGAGGCCGAGGCCGAGGTTCTCGCGGACGCGCTGTCGGGGCTGGGGCTCGAGCTGGAGGAGGCGCGCGGCAACGACCGGGAAAAGGAGCAGGAAGCGGGCGAGGACGCAGCGGCGGCGGGCGGGCCTGCGGACCCGGACGGCAAGGACCCGGAGAAAGGCAAGGGCAAGGGCAAGGGCGAGGAGCGCGACGAGATCCTGCTCATGGAGTTCGCGGTCCTGCCCGGCTCGATGCTGGAGGGCCGCTCGGCGAGCGACCTCGAGCTGCGCACGCGCTTCGGGCTCAACCTGCTGGCGGTGTCGCGCCAGGGCCAGCGCGCCAGGTCGCGGCTGCGCACGCTCGCGCTGCGCGCCGGCGACCTGCTGCTGATGCAGGGACCGTCGGAAGCGCTGCTCGGCTTCGCCGGCGAGTCCGGCTGCGTGCCGCTCGCCGAGCGCGAGCTGCGCATCCCGGACAAGCGCCGCGCGCTGCTGGCCGGCGTGGTGATGGCGGCCGCGATCGCGGGCGCGGCCTTCGGCCTGCTGCCCGCGGCCATCTCCTTCGCGGCCGGCGTGCTCGCCTCGATGGTGCTTCGGACCGTGCCGCCGCGCAGCGCCTACGAGGCGATCGACTGGCCGGTGATCGTGCTGCTCGCGGCGCTGATCCCGGTCGCCGGGGCGATGCAGACCACCGGCACGGCCGACCTGCTGGCGCGGGTGCTGCTCGAGCAGGTGGCGCAGGGCAACGCGATCGCCGCGCTGGCGGTCGTGCTGGTCGTGACCATGACGCTCTCGGACCTGATGAACAACGCCGCGACCGCGGCGGTCATGTGCCCGATCGCCATCGGCACGGCCGGGGCGCTCGGCGTCAGCAGCGACCCGTTCCTGATGGCAGTGGCGGTCGGCGCGTCCTGCGCCTTCCTGACCCCCATCGGTCACCAGAACAACACGCTGATCCTCGGGCCGGGCGGCTTCCGTTTCGGCGACTACTGGCGGCTGGGGCTGCCGGTCGAGATCCTGGTCGTGGCGGTCAGCCTGCCGATGCTGCTGGTGGTCTGGCCCCTCTAGATGTAAATGCGAATGATTCGCATTGACATTCTGGGCAGGGCATTCCTATCCTGCGCTCACCAAGCCTTGGGGAGCCCCGATGCCAGACCGAATCCGCCTGCTCGCGCCAGCTGTCTGCGCCCTCCTGTCCGCGACCTCCGCCCGCGCCGACGGGCCTGAGCCCGGCCCCGCCGCCGACCTCGGCGCCGCCCGCAGCCTCGCCGAGGTGGTGGTCATCGGCACGCGCGACAACCTCGACCGGATCCCGGGCTCCGGCGAGATCCTCGACCGCGACCTGCTCGACGAATCGCGGGTGTTCACGATCAACGAAGCCCTGCGGAAAGTCCCGGGTATCTATACGCGCGACGAGGAAGGCATGGGCCTCAGGCCCAACATCGGCATCCGCGGCCTCAACCCGACGCGCTCGACCAAGGTGCTGCTGCTCGAGGACGGCCTGCCGCTCGCCTTCGCACCCTACGGCGACAATGCGAGCTACTACCACCCGCCGGTGGAGCGCTTCGAGCGCATCGAGGTGCTGAAGGGCGCCGGCCAGGTCGCCTTCGGGCCGCAGACGGTCGGCGGCGTGATCAACTACATCACGCCCGCGCCGCCGCAGGAGTTCTCCGGCCGCCTGGCCGTCTCCGGCGGCAACCGTGACTTCCGCGAGCTGCACGCGGATGTCGGCGATACGCGCGGCGGCACCGGCTTCCTGCTGTCGGCGACGAAGAAGGAATCGCAGGGCTCGCGCGACAACATCGACCTCGACCTGACCGACGTCAGCGCCAAGGTCACGCAGACCTTCGGCGAGCGCCACGCGCTGACGCTGAAGGGCAGCTACCTGCGGGAGGACTCGGATCTCACCTACTCGGGCCTCACGCTCGCCGAGTACCGCGACGACCCGCGGCAGAACCCCTTCGTGAACGACAGCTTCGAGCTCTATCGGTGGGGCACGTCCATCACCCACGCCTGGACGCCGTCGGCGAACGTGGACCTCACCACGTCGGCCTACTACAGCTACTTCAACCGCGACTGGTGGAGGCAGTCGTCGAACTCCGGCCAGCGGCCGAACGACGCCTCCGACCCCGCCTGCGGCGGCATGGCCAACCTCGCCACCACCTGCGGCAACGAGGGCCGGCTGCGGCAGTACAAGACCTGGGGCGTCGAGCCGCGCCTCAACCTGCGCGGCGAGTGGCTCGGCATCGTCACCGAGCTGTCGACCGGCCTGCGCTGGCACCGCGAGGACCAGTACCGGGTGCAGGCGAACGGCGACACGCCGAACGCGCGCGAACCCGGCACCGGCCCCAACGCCGGCCTGCGCGAGCACCAGGAGCGCTACGCCGACGCCTTCGCCGGCTTCGTGCAGGTGGCGCTCACCCGCGGCGACCTCACCGTCACCCCCGGGGTCCGCTACGAGCAGGTCGACTACGAGCGCGTCAACCTGCTGAACGGCGCGCGCGGGACGACCGACCTCGCGGAGCTGATCCCCGGCCTCGGCGCCACCTGGCGCGCGTCCGACCGCGTCACCTTCTTCGCCGGCGCGCATCGCGGCTTCGCGCCGCCGCGGGTGGAGGACATCATCACCCCGACCGGCGGCAGCGTGGACCTCGACGCGGAGCTGTCGTGGAACTACGAGCTCGGCGTGCGCGCCGAGCCCACGGACAGCCTGACGCTCGAGCTCACCGCCTTCCGGCTCGACTTCGAGAACCAGATCGTGCCGGCGAGCGTGGCCGGCGGCTCGGGCGCCTCGCTCACGAGCGCCGGCGAGACGCTGCACCAGGGCCTCGAGGCGCTGGCGCAGGCCGCGCTGCCGATCGGCGCGGGCCTCACCGGCCACCTGCGCCTGGCCTGGACCTGGCTGCCCGACGCGGAGTACCGCGGCACGCGCTTCTCCTCGGTCGACCCCGGCGTGCGCGTGACCGGCAACCGCCTGCCCTACGCCGCCGAGCACGTCGGCTCGCTGACGCTCGGCGTCTCGGCGCCGCGCTGGCGCGCGCAGGTCGAGGGCGTCTACACCGACGAGATGTTCACCGACGACCTGAACACGGTGCCGGTGACCGCAAACGGCCAGCGCGGGCTGATCGCGAGCCACCTGGTGTGGAACGCGACCGCCAACCTCTACCTGACCGAGCGGCTCGACCTGTACGCGACGGTGAAGAACCTCGCGGACAAGACCTACGTGGTGGACATGACCCGCGGCCTCGTGCCCGGCATGCCGCGCCTCGTGCAGGGCGGGTTCACGCTGCGCTTCTGAGATCCCCGGCTGGTCTGGCATGATCTGCAGTGGGTGCAAGAAGCATCCGCAGCGTGAGGCGCGACCAACATGAGCAAGGGGCTGGACAAGAAGAAGGAAGACAAGAAGAAGCCTGCCAAGTCGCTGAAGGAGAAGCGGGCGGAGAAGCGCGCCAAGCGCGACTCGCGCGGCTGAGCGCCTCAGCGGCCGGCCGGTCCGACCCGGACACCCGCGAGGGCGGCCTCGAACTCGCCGGCCGCCTGCTCGAAGTAGTGGAGCCGCGGCGCGGCGTAGCGAAACACCACCAGGCCGTCGGTGGTCCAGGTGCCGACCGCGAACTCGCGCAGGCGCAGCGGCGCCAGCCAGCCGGCATGCGTGTATTCGAGCTCGAGCCGGAAGGCCGGCCGACCTGACAGCGTGGTTTCCGCGAGCAGCGCCACCTCGACGTCCTGCGTCGTCTTCTCCGCCGTGCGGCGGGCGAGGTAGCTGCCGGCGAACTCCTCGATCCAGGCCTTGCCGGCGCGCGTCCTGCGGGCCAGCGACTTCTCGCCGGCGCGCGGCTCGTACAGGCGCAGCTCGAGCGTGTTCAGCGCGAAGCCGTCCCGCGAGAATGTCGCCCGCAGCCGCGTGCGCTGCGCCACCCAGCCCGCGGGCGCGGCGACGGAGTGGCGCCCGCCGCCGACGGACAGGCGCTGGCCGGGCTCGGGCAGGAAGTCGGCGCGGGCAACGACGCCCGGCAGCGCGAGCGCGCCGGCGAGCACGAGGGCGGCCAGGCGCGCGCGGCGCGTCACGGCGCGCCTGCCGGCGCCGCGCCGGCATAGGACTGGAACAGCCGGCCGAGCACCCGCCGCGCGCTGTCCTCCTTGCGCAGGTCGGGTCCACCGAGGCCCAGCACCTCGGCGCCGCCGGCCGCCTCCGACCAGAGCAGCCGCCCGGTCGCGAGGTCGAATACGCCCGCGATCAGGCGCTTGTTGGCGAAGGGGACGGTGATGACGCCGGCCGCGCTCAGCGCCAGCGACGCCGCGACCGTGCCCGCCGACTGCTCGACCTGCCAGCCCGTCAGCACGATGCCGAGCTCGGCGCCGCCCGGCTCACGCAGGAAATCGAGGCCCGTCCCGACGCCATGGTCGAGCGACTGGGCGCGCAGCCGCCAGGCCGAGTCGTCCTGGTCGTCGCGGACCCGCAGCACGAGGCTGGCGAGCGCGCCGTGCTCCTCGAGGAGATCGGCCTCGGCGGGCGCCACGGCAGGAAGTTCGACCAAAGCGATGCCCGGATGCCCGGCGAGCGCCTCGGCCAGGGCCGCGCGCAGGGCCGCGCCGGCGACGTTTTCCCAGTCGAGCCGCGACCGCGTCCCGGTCAGGGCCATGTCGAGGACGGCGTAGTCGACCGCGAGCAGCACGGCGCGCGACGGCGCGGGCGGCGGCGCGTCCCCGGCCGCCGCCACGCGGCAGGCGAGCAGGAACGGAATGATCGAGAAGGCTGCCAGCCGATCCATGCCCGGACCCCCCCCGCGCCGGATCATACGCGACCGGCGATCCGGGGCCACCGGCCCGCGTCGGGTGGGAGTCAGGCGGCCGCGGTCACGCCCGTCGCCAGCCGCTCGAGCTCCGCGAGCTCGACCGGCTTCGACAGCAGGAAGCCCTGCACGGTCTCGCAGCCCAGCTCGCGCAGGCACTCGAGCGTGGCCTCGTCCTCGACGCCCTCCGCCACCACCTCCATGCCGAAGCGGTGGGCGAGGTCGATGATCGTCGCGACGATCCGCTGGTCGGCGGCCTCGCTGGCGAGGTCCTTGACGAAACTGCGGTCGATCTTGAGCTCGTCGGCCGGCAGCCGCTTGAAGTAGGAGAACGAGGAGTAGCCGGTGCCGAAGTCGTCGATGGCGATCCGCGCGCCGGCGTCGCGCAGCGTGCCGAGCACGCGCAACACCGTCTCCGGCTCGTCCATGACCGCGCTCTCGGTGACTTCGACCGTCAGGGTGCCGGCCGGCACCGACCACAGCGCCAGCGCGTTGCAGATCCGCTCGACGAAATCCTCGTTGCGCAGGCAGGTCGCGGACACGTTGACCGCCATCGGCACGTCGAGCCCGGCGCGCCTAAGCCGGAGCGTCGCCTCCAGCACCGTGTTGACGGCGGACCAGGTCAGTCGGTCGATGTGGCCGCTGCGCTCGGCGACGGCGATGAACTCCGCGGGCGAGACCTGTCCGAGCTCGCCGCTGCGCCAGCGGGCGAGGGCCTCGGCCCCGAGGATGCTGCGGTCGGCCACGGCGAACTTGGGCTGGTAGACGAGCTGTATCTCGCCCTGCTCGACCGCGTCCTCGAGCATCGCCTCGATGCGCAGGTCGCGATCGTCCGCGGGCACGTGCTCGGGTGCGTAGAGGGCCGAGGGCAGGCCGAGCCGGCGCGCCCGCTCGAGGGCCCTCGCGGCCGCGATGAGCAGGGCCTCGGCCGAGCCGGCGGCCGTCGCGCTGGTCGCGGCGCCGATCCGGACCTGCAGCGGCACGAGCGCCTGTTCGAGCCGCGCCGGTTCCGCGGCGATCCTCGCGATCTTCGCCGCCGCGAGCTGCACCTGCGCGCCGTTGCGCAGGTCGGGCAGCAGGACGGCGAAGCCGCCCTCGGGCAGCGGCACCACCTGGTCCCGGGCGCGCATGGAGGCGACCAGCCGGCGGCCCAGCTCCTCGCGCATGGCGCTGCCGGCCGCATAGCCCATGCGCAGCACGGTCGGGCGCAGGTTCTCGAGCCTCACCACCAGCAGGCCCACCACGCGCTCGCCGCCCGCGGCCGCGAGCGCGGCCTCGCAATCGGTCAGGAGCTCGGGGGGTGGCGAGAGCGGCACGGCGCGGGCGTCAGAGGAACAGTTCCTCGGGATCGATGCCGAAGGCACCCTCCTCGAGGCAGTCGACGATCGACAGCGGCTTGCCGTCGATGCCGAGGGGTTCGAGCACCAGGTTGACCGTCACGTAGTTCGCGAGCGGGCACTGCCGCTCGTCGAGCACGATCATCACGGTCGGCTTGAGCCGACGCAGCCGGTTCTGCTCGGTGATCACGCCGACCCGGCCGTCGGAGAGCCGCACGATCGTGCCGGTCGGATAGATGCCGATCGCCTGCACGAACTCCTCGACCAGCGCCGCGTCGAACTCGGCGCCGCGGCGACGGATCAGGTAGCGCAGCGCCTCGTGCGCGCTGTGGCGGCTGCCGTAGTGCGGGTTCGAGACCATGGTCAGGTAGGCGTCGACGATGCCGGCGATGCGGCCGAAGACCGGGATGTCCGCGCCGCTCGCGCCCTCGAGGTAGCCGCTGCCGTCGTGGCGCTCGTGGTGCGTGCGCGTCATCTCGAGGACCGGCGCCGGGATGCCGGCGCTCTTCTCGAGGATCGCGAGGCCCTCCAGCACGTGGCCCTTGAAGATCTCGAACTCCGCGTCGGTCAGCCGGTCGGGCTTGAGCAGCACGTCGTTCGGCAGCCGCGTCTTGCCGACGTCGAACAGCAGCCCGCCGAGCGCGAGGTGCTCGAGCGAGGCGCGCGGCAGGCCGAGGTGCCGGCCGAAGGTCGCGCACAGGACGGAGGCGCCGACGCTCTGCCGGTACATGTCGCCGTCCTTGCGGCGCATCGCCGCCAGCCAGGCCAGCGCGTCCGGGTTCGACTCGATGCTGTCCACGAGCGGCGAGGTGACCGCCTTGAGCTTGGCGACCTCCAGCACGTGGCCGCGGCGCAGCTGGTCCATGGCCTCGGTGACGGTCGCGAGCAGCTCCTTCTCTACCGCGGCGGCGCGCGGCAGCTCCGCGGCCATCGGCCGGGCGACGTCCGCGGCCTGGACTCGCGGCGGCGGGGGCGGCGGCGGGGGCGGCGGAGGCTCCGCTGCGCTGCGCTCGGCGAGCTTCTCCGGGCTCAGGTCCCGCACGTCCACGTGAACCGTCCGGCACAAGCGCCTGAGGCTGGCGAGGTCGTCCGGCTCGACCAGCTGGAAGCCCTGGAACAGGAACGGCGTGTCCAGCCACGGACGATCGAGGTCGGCCACGTACATGCCGAGCTCGAGTTCCTCCACCGGGATCTCCACCGTGACCCGATCCACTGCCTGCGCCCCGCCGGATGGCCTGTGATGGACATAATTCTGCGGGCCGTCGCCGGGCCGGACCGTGACTTCGCCAGCAGAATTGGCGGCCGTCCCGGCGCCGGCCCTGCGCCGGGACGGCGCGGATTGCGGTAGATTCCGGCGGGATGAGCCTGCCCGCGCACACCGCCAGGATGGTCGAGCGGACCCTGTCCGCGTACTGCAGCCGGTTCTGCCCGCCCGGCCGGCGCCAGCTGCGCCTCGGCTTTCGCGTGGAACCGGCCTTGGTCGTGATCCACGAGCTGCGCGACCTGTGCGGCGTGCCCGGCATGCCGCGCGAGGTGCCGATCGCCCGGTTCCGCTACCGCGCCGCGACCGGTGATTTCCGCCTCGACTGCTGCCGGGACGAACCGGCCCGCTGGCGCCCCTACCCCTTCGACGGAACGGGCAGCTTCAGCGCGCTGCTGCGCATCTTCGACGAGGACGCGCTGGGGCTCTTCTGGGGCCGGGTCAACGGCGCCTCGCTGCGCTGGTGCAGCCCGCGCGGGCGCTGCGCCGACTGCGCCGAGCGGCAGCGGGCCGCGCTCGGCTGGCAGCCGCCGGGCGCGGCCGAGGTCGTCCCGCTGCGCGGCTGAGTCCGTTGCGCCATACTTCCGCCCAGCCGGTCGCTGGGCCTGCGCATGACCTTCGCGCTCACCAAGATCCAGCCGCCACGCCAGCGCGCCGTGGTCGTCGCGCGCGACGCGCTCGAAGACCGCCTCGCTGCCGCGCTCCGTTCGCAGCGCGCCGTCCTGCTCTGCGCTCCGGCCGGCTTCGGCAAGACCGCGCTGCTGACCCGCGCACTCGCGCGGCTACTGGCCGGCACCGCCGTCGCGTGGATCGCGGCCGACGAGGACGATGACCTCGAGCGCCTGGTCGAGTGCCTGGTCGCCGCCCTCGAGCCTTGCGACCCGCCTTGGCGCAGCGCGCCGGAGCGGCTGGCCGCGCGGGTCGCCGCGGCGAGCCCGCCGCAGCGGCTCCCGCTCGTCGCGGAAATGGTCAACACGCTCGAGGCGACCGGCGTCGCGCACGGCGTGATCGTCTTCGACGACCTGCACCGCGTCGCCGACCCTGCGTTTCACGCCTTCCTCAGGCTGCTGCTCGAGCGCCTCGGCCGTCGCTGGAGCATCGCGCTGGCCTCCCGGGTCGAGCCGCCGGTGCCGCTGGGCCGGCTGCGCGCGGCGGGCGAACTCGCCGAGTTCCGCCAGCCGCAGCTCGCCTTCACGCGGGAGGAAGCGCGGCGCCTGCTCGAGGAATTCGGGACCGACATCGCCGACGCGCTGTGCGCGCGCACCCAGGGATGGCCGGCCGGCCTGAGCCTCGCGGCAAGGGCGATGGCGGCCGCCGGCGGCGGCGCCGCGGCCTCGCTCGAGCGCCGGCTGCAGGCGGTCGACCGGCCGCTGTTCGACTTCCTGCTCGCCGAGGTGCTGCAGGACCTGCCGCCGGCGCTGGTGGGGTTCCTGCTCCGCACCAGCGTGTTGCCCGAGCTCGAGCCCGGGCGCTGCGCCGAGGTGTCCGGCCTCCCGGAGGCCGCGCGCCTGCTCGACGAGGTCGAGCGGCTCGGGCTGTTCGTCGTGAGCCTCGACGGCCCGACGCGGCGGCTGAGGCTGCACGACCTGTTCCGCGAGGCGCTGCAGCACCGCCTGCAGCTGGAACAACCCGCGCTGCTCCCGGAGCTGCGCCGCCGCGCCGCGGCCACCGAACCCGACGCCTTCCGCCGGATCCCGCTGCTGCTCGAGGCCGGCGACGCCGGCGCCGCGGCGGCGGAGTTCTACCTGCACGCGCCGACGGTGATCCCGCGCTCCGGCGCCGCCGCCGTGCGGCGCCTGCTCGAGCTCTTCCCCGAGCCGATGCGGCGCGCGACGCCCGAGTTGCTGCACGTCCGCGGCCTGCTCGACTGGGTGCACTGGGACTTCCCGGCGATGCTCGCCGACTTCGAGGGCGCCGAGGCGGGCTTCGCCGCGCAGGAGGACGCGCCGCGCGCCGGGCTGGCCCGCGCGTTCCGCGCCACCGCGATGATCGCGCGCGGCCGCTTCCTCGAGGCTCGCGAGCTGCTGCGGGACCTGCAGTCCGGCAGCGTGGCGCCGGCGGCGCGCATCATGGCCCTCAACGCGGAGATCTGGCTCGCGATCGACACCGGCCGGCTCGCCGGCGTCGCGCCGCTGCTGGCCCGGATGCTCGACCTGCTGCAGGAGGCGGACCGGGTCGACCTCTGGTACCACACGACGCCGCCGAACCGGCTGCCGGGGCTGCCGGGGATCGGCCCCGCGCTCGAGCGACACGCGGCGCTGCTCGCGCAGGTGGCCGGGGACGAGCCCACGCCGCTCGGCGCCATGGCCGGGCTCTCGAGGGCGTGGTGCGCGCTGTGGCAGGGGCGGCTCGGCGAGGCCGGGTCGCTGCTCGAACGCGCCGATGCAGACGCACGCTGGTCGGGCACCACCGGCGCGGTGCGCAGCCACCAGCTGATGCTCGCCGCGCTGGTGCGCGCGATCCGCGGCGACGGCGTGGCCGCGGTCGACGCTGCCTGGGCGCGGGTGCGGGAGTTCGACCGCGGCTACGGCGCCTGGGGCCGCACCAGCCTGCGCATGTTCGTGGCCCGCGTCGCGGCGGCGACCGGCGAGGCCGGGGCGCTGCGCGACGCGCTGGCGCAGGTCGGGGCCGAGTGCGCCCTGCTCGACCCGCGCGAGTACGCCGCGGCGCTGCGCCCGCTCGCGCCGGTCGAGGCACAGCTCGCCTGGCTCGAGGGACGTGGCGAGGATGCGGTGGCCGGCTGGCGGGCGGCGCTCGGCACCGAGGAAGCCATCGACCTGCACGGCCAGGCGGCCGAGACGCGGCTGCGGCTGGCGCGCGCGCTGCTCAGGCAAGGCGATGCGGCCGGCTCGGCCGCGGTGCTTGCGCCGGCGCTCGCGCGGGCCCGGCGCGAGGG
>CAYORU010000053.1:0-18191 GCA_964406445.1 uncultured Steroidobacteraceae bacterium | reverse complement strand
CCTCGACGGCCGCACGGGTCGCGTGCAGCGCGTCCTCGACGCGGGCCTTCTTCTCCTTCATCTCGACCTCGGTGGCGGCACCGACCTTGATCACGGCGACGCCGCCGGAGAGCTTCGCGACGCGCTCCTGCAGCTTCTCGCGATCGTAGTCGGAGGTGGCCTCCTCGATCTGCTTGCGGATCTGCTCGATGCGGCCCTTGATCTCGGCCGGCTTGCCGGCGCCGTCGATGACCGTGGTGTTCTCCTTCTCGACCACGATCTTCTTGGCCTTGCCGAGGTCGTTCAGCGTCGCCTTCTCGAGCGACAGGCCGACCTCGTCGGAGATCACGGTGCCGCCGGTCAGGACGGCGATGTCCTGCAGCATGGCCTTGCGGCGGTCGCCGAAGCCCGGCGCCTTGACCGCGGAGACCTTGACGATGCCGCGGATGGTGTTGACCACGAGCGTCGCGAGCGCCTCGCCCTCGACGTCCTCGGCGATCACCAGCAGCGGCTTGCCCGCCTTGGCGATGCCCTCGAGCAGCGGCAGCATCTCGCGGATGTTCGAGATCTTCTTGTCGTACAGCAGGATCAGCGGGCTCTCGAGCTCGCTGGTCTGGTTCTGCTGGTTGTTGATGAAGTACGGCGACAGGTAGCCGCGGTCGAACTGCATGCCCTCGACCACGTCGAGCTCGTTGTCGAGGCCCGAGCCTTCCTCGACCGTGATGACGCCTTCCTTGCCGACCTTGTCCATCGCCTGGGCGATGGTCTTGCCGATGCTCTCGTCGCTGTTCGCGGAGATCGTGCCGACCTGCGCGATGGCCTTCGAGTCCTTGCAGGGCTTGGAGAGCTTCTTGAGCTCCTCGACCGCCGTGGTGACGGCGAGGTCGACGCCGCGCTTGACGTCCATCGGGCTGATGCCCGAGGCGACGGCCTTCATGCCCTCGCGGATGATCGCCTGGGCCAGCACGGTCGCGGTGGTGGTGCCGTCACCGGCCTCGTCGGAGGTCGCCGAGGCGACTTCCTTCACCATCTGCGCACCCATGTTCTCGAACTTGTCCTCGAGCTCGATCTCCTTCGCGACCGAGACGCCGTCCTTGGTGACGGTCGGGGCGCCGAAGCTCTTCTCGAGCACCGCGTTGCGGCCCTTCGGGCCGAGCGTCGCCTTGACGGCGTTGGCGAGGATGTTGACGCCGCGCACCATGCGGCTGCGCGCGTCGTCGCTGAAACGGACTTCCTTGGCTGCCATGTTGGATTACCTCTAAATCACTTCTCGATGACGGCCATGATGTCTTCCTCGCGCATCACGAGGAGATCTTCGCCGTCAACCTTGACTTCAGTGCCGCTGTACTTGCCGAAGAGGATCTTGTCGCCGACCTTGACGTCGAGCGGACGGACGTCGCCGCCCTCGAGGATCTTCCCCTTGCCGACGGCGACGATCTTCCCGCGGATCGGCTTCTCGGCCGCCGTGTCGGGAATGACGATGCCGCCCGGCGACTTGCGCTCTTCTTCCTCGCGCTTGACGATCACGCGATCATGAAGCGGACGAATCTTCATGGATGCAGACTCCTTGACGTATTGAATGGCTTGGCGTTTTGCGCCCGGGTTGGAAGGGACTGGTGTTAGCACTCCCCCCAAGTGGCTGCTAATGATAGGGACGGAAGATGAAAATTCAAGGCGCGGCGGAGGAAGTTCTTAATTCATTGAAAGATAAGTATTTTGTTGTCCTGACGACCTGCCCGGACGAAATGACCGCGGAACGCCTTGCAAAAACCCTCGTCGAGGAGAGGCTCGCTGCCTGCGTCAACCGGCTGCCCGGGATGCGCTCCACCTACGCCTGGCAGGGCCAGGTGCAGGACGATCCGGAAGTGCTGCTCATTGCCAAGACAAACGGCGAGCGGCTGGCTACCCTCTCGGCCCGCGTGCAGGAACTGCACCCCTACGAATTGCCCGAGGTGATCGCCCTGCCCGTCGCAGCGGGTGCGGAACGGTACCTCGCCTGGATCGGTCAGACCCTGGGCGGCGGCGCCTGAGGGCCTGCCACGACGAGGAAGACGCGATGCCTGGCTTCAGACTGCTGCTCATGCTGCTCGCCCTGGCGGCCAGCCCCGCGCTGGCGCAGGGGCTGCTCGGCGGAATTTCGCAGGACGACGAGTTCCTGCCCCCGGACGAGGCCTTCCAGTTCTCGGCCGAGGCGCACGGCGGCGACGCGGTCGCGCTGCGCTGGGTGATCGTGGACGGGTACTACCTCTACCGCCATCGCATGGGCGCGAGGACCGAGGATCCCGGCGTCACGGTCGGCGAACTCGTGCTGCCCGCGGGCAAGCCGAAGAGCGACGAGTTCTTCGGCGACACGGAGGTCTACTACCAGCAGGCCGACGTGCTGGTGCCGATCACCCGCGCGCCGGGCACCGGGGCGTTCGCGCTGAAGGTCACCTACCAGGGTTGCGCGGACGCGGGGCTCTGCTACCCGCCGATCACCAAGACCGTGAACCTGGCGCTGCCGCCAGCCGGCACGCCCGCGGCCGCCCCGGCACCTCCGGGAGCAGGCGGCGGCGGCCAGGTCGCGGAACAGGACCGGCTCGCGGCCATGATCGGCGAGGGCCACCTCGCGCTGGTGATGGCGAGCTTCTTCGGGTTCGGCCTGCTGCTCGCCTTCACGCCCTGCGTGCTGCCGATGATCCCGATCCTCTCCGGCATCATCGCCGGCCAGGGCGCGCAGGCGACCGCGAGACGATCGTTCGTGCTGTCGCTGACCTACGTGCTCGGCATGTCGCTCACCTACACCGTGGCGGGCGCGGCCTTCGCGGCGGCCGGCCAGCAGGCCCAGGCCTTCTTCCAGCAGCCCTGGATCATCGTCACCTTCTCGCTGCTGTTCGTGGCGCTGGCGCTCGCGATGTTCGGCCTCTACGAGCTGCAGCTGCCCTCCGCGCTGCAGACCCGGCTCAACGCCGCCTCCGGCAAGCAACGCTCCGGCACCCTCACCGGCACCTTCGTGATGGGTGCGCTGTCGGCGCTGGTGGTGACCGCCTGCGTCGCGCCGCCGCTCGTGGCCGCGCTCGCGGTGATCGGCCAGACCGGCGACGTGCTGCGCGGCGCGCTGGCGCTGTTCGCGCTGTCGTTCGGCATGGGCGCCCCGCTCCTGCTGGTCGGCGTCGCCGGCGGCAAGCTGCTGCCGCAGGCCGGGCCGTGGATGAACACCGTCAAGGCCCTGTTCGGGGTCATGTTCCTCGGCGTTGCGGTGTGGATGCTCGAGCGGATCCTGCCGGCGCCCCTGACGCTCGCGCTGTGGGCGCTGCTCGCCTTCGTCGGCGGCTACTATTTCGGCGGCTTCGGCCGGCGCGAAGAGCGGCCGACGCCGGGGCTGCGGGTCGCGCGCGGCGCCGGCCTGTTCGCCATCGCCTACGGCCTCGTCATGCTGGTCGGCGCGGCGGCGGGCGGCGGCGATCCGCTGCAGCCGCTGAAGGGCCTCGCGGTCGGCCAGGGCCGCGGCGCGGTCGCAGAGGCGGCCGAGCTGCCTTTCCGCAAGATCGCCTCGATGGCCGACCTCGAGCGCGAGCTCGCTGCGGCGCGCGGAGCCGGGCGTCCGGTGATGGTCGATTTCTACGCGGACTGGTGCGTGTCCTGCAAGGAGATGGAGAAGTACACCTTCTCCGACGCCGCGGTGCAGGCCGACCTCGGTGGCTTCGTCCTGCTCAAGGCGGACGTGACCGCGAACAACGCCGACGACCAGGCGCTGATGCGCCACTTCGGCATCTTCGGGCCGCCCACCACCGCCTTCTTCGGCCCCGCCGGCGGCGAGTGCCGCAACTACCGGCTGGTCGGCTTCGTGGCAGCCGAGCCTTTCCGCCAGCACCTCGCTTCCTTCCAGCGGGAGTGCCGGGCATGAGGCCGGCCGCCGTCGCCGGGCTGGTGGCCGTCGCCGCCGCCGCGGGCCTCGCCGGCTACTGGCTCTCGACGCGCGCGCCCGCGGACCCGTCCGCACCGCCGCCCCCGACCCGGCAGATCCCGGCCGAACTGCCCGACTTCACCCTCACGGACGCCGCCGGCGAGCCGCGCTCGATCCGCGACTGGGCAGGCAAGTCGCTGATCATCAACTTCTGGGCGACCTGGTGCCCGCCCTGCCGCCGCGAGCTGCCGCTGCTCAACGATCTGCACGCCCGGCACTCCGCCGAGGGATTCCAGGTCGTGGGCGTCGCCGTGGACTTCCGCGAGGACGTGCTCGAGTTCATGCAGGAGACGCCCATCGACTACCCGATGCTGATCGGGGAGCAGGAGGGTCTCGACGCCGCGCGCGCCTTCGGGATGGACAACCTGGGCTTCCCGTTCACCGTGTTCACGGACCGGTCCGGGCGGGTCGTGACGGTCCACGTCGGCGAACTGCATGCGCCGCAGGCCGAGGCCATCCTGGGCGCCATCGCGGGGGTGGACGCGGGGCGCACGAGCCTAGAGGCGGCCCGCGGCGAGATCGAGCGCGCGCTGGCCGCGCTGCGCGCGGAGAAAGAGCGCAAGTCGTCCTGATCTTGGCCGATCCCCCGGCGATGTCCGCCGATCCGCGCAGGAATTGGACAAAACCCGTACGGTCGGGTTGAATGTCGGCCACCCAGCCGCGGGGGGGCTGGCTGCACGCGGGTGCCGATGAAAACGATACTGCTCGTCAACGGGCCGAACCTCAACCTGCTCGGCACCCGTGAACCGGGGATCTACGGCGCCGCCACGCTGCCCGACATCGAGCGGCGCCTGGCGGCCCGGGCCTCCGCCGCGGGCGCGCGGCTGGTCGCGTTCCAGAGCAACGCCGAGCACGAGCTCGTCGGCCGCATCCAGGCGCTGGTCACGGAGCCCGTGGACTTCCTGGTCATCAACCCGGGCGCCTTCACCCACACCAGCATCGCCCTGCGCGATGCCCTGCTCGCCGTCGCGGTGCCGTTCATCGAGGTGCACCTCTCGAACGTGTACGCCCGCGAGCAGTTCCGGCGGCACTCGTATTTCTCGGACATCGCGGCGGGCTGCATCGTCGGGCTCGGCCCGCAGGGCTACGACCTCGCCCTCGACGCCGCCCTGGCCCGCGTCGCTGCAGCATCGACCTAGGGGAGAACGACTCGATGGACATCCGCAAGGTGAAGAAGCTGATCGAGCTTCTCGAGGAATCCGGCATCGCCGAGATCGAGATCTCCGAGGGCGAGGAATCGGTGCGCATCAGCCGCTACCCGCAGGGCGTCGCGGTCGCCGCGCCGCAGATGATGGCGCCGATGCAGGCCCCCGCGGCCGCGCCGCCGCCCGCCGCCGCGCAGGGAGGCGCCCCCGCCCCCGCGGCCCCGGCGACCAACGCCGACGACGTGGTCACCGCGCCCATGGTCGGCACCTTCTACGCGGCGCCGGCACCCGGCGCCAAGCCCTTCGTCGAGGTCGGCGACGAGGTCAAGTCCGGCGACGTGCTGTGCATCATCGAGGCCATGAAGATGATGAACCAGATCGAGTCCGACAAGGCCGGGCGCGTCGCCTCGGTGCTCGCCCGCAACGGCGAGCCGGTCGAGTTCGGCCAGCCGCTCTTCGTGATCGAGTAACCCGATGCTCGAAAAGCTCGTCATCGCCAACCGCGGCGAGATCGCGCTCAGGATCCTGCGCGCCTGCCGCGAGCTCGGCATCAAGACGGTGGCGGTGCACTCGACCGCCGACCAGAGCCTGAAGCACGTGCTGCTCGCCGACGAGACGGTCTGCATCGGCCCGCCGCAGTCCAAGGACAGCTACCTCAACATGCCGGCGATCATCAGCGCGGCCGAGGTGACGGACTCGGTCGCGATCCACCCCGGCTACGGCTTCCTGTCCGAGAACGCCGACTTCGCCGAGCGGGTCGAGCAGAGCGGCTTCATCTTCGTCGGCCCGCGCAGCGAGTCCATCCGCCTGCTCGGCGACAAGGTCTCGGCGATCTCGGTGATGAAGGAGCACGGCGTGCCCTGCGTGCCGGGCTCCGGCGGGCCGCTGCCGGACGACCTCGACGAGTGCTTCCGGGTCGGCCGCGAGATCGGCTACCCGGTGATCATCAAGGCCTCGGGCGGCGGCGGCGGCCGCGGCATGCGGGTGGTGCACAGCGAGGCCACGCTGGCCAGCGCCATCAACGTCGCCAAGGCCGAGGCGCTGTCCGCCTTCGGCAACGACACCGTCTACATGGAGAAATTCCTCGAGAAGCCGCGGCACATCGAGTTCCAGGTGATCGGCGACCAGTACGGCAACGTCGTCTCGCTCGGCGAGCGCGACTGCTCGCTGCAGCGCCGCAGGCAGAAGATCATCGAGGAGGCGCCCGCGCCGGGCATCACGCCCGAGCAGCGGCGCACCATGGCCGAGCGGGTCTGCGCCGCCTGCGCCGCGGTCGGCTACCGCAGCGCCGGCACCCTCGAGTTCCTCTACCAGGACGACGAGTTCTACTTCATCGAGATGAACACCCGCGTCCAGGTCGAGCACCCGGTCACCGAGATCGTGACCGGCGTCGACATCGTGAAGCTGCAGCTGCAGATCGCGGCGGGCGAGCCGCTGCCCTTCCGGCAGGGCGACGTGGAGGTGCGCGGCCACGCCATCGAGTGCCGCATCAACGCCGAGGATCCCAAGACCTTCGCGCCCTCCCCCGGGCCGGTCAAGCGCTGGCATGCGCCGGGCGGCCCCGGCGTGCGCGTGGACAGCCACATCTACAGCGGCTACAACGTGCCGCCCTTCTACGACTCGCTGATCGCGAAGGTCATCGCCAGCGGCGCGAGCCGCAAGGAGGCGATCGCGCGGATGCGCAACGCCCTCTCGGAGATGGTGGTCGAGGGCATCAAGACCAACACTCCCCTGCACCAGGAGATCTTCAACCACGCCGCCTTCGCCCAGGGCGGCCTGGACATCCACTACCTGGAGCGGCGGCTCGGCCTGAAGTAGCCCCCGATGAGCGTGCAGCAGCTGGTGGTCGCACTCGGCCGCCGCGACCCCGAGGCGGCGCAGGACGCCTGCTTCGAGTGCGGCGCGCTGGCCGTGACGCTCGCCGACGCCGCAGACGACCCCGTCCTCGAGCCCGCGCCCGGCGAGACGCCGCTGTGGCCGCGCGTGCGGCTCACCGCGCTGCTGCCCCAGGGCCGCGACGCCGAGGCGGTGGCCGCGGCGATCGCCTCCGCGCTAGACCTCGCCGAGGGGGAGTCGCTCATCGAGTGCCTCGAGGACCGGCCGTGGGAGCGCGAGTGGCTCAAGGATTTCCGGCCCATGCGCTTCGGTCGCCGGCTGTGGATCTGTCCCGGCGGGCAGCAGGCGCCGGATCCCGCCGCGGTCGTGCTCGCGCTCGACCCCGGGCTCGCCTTCGGCACCGGCACCCACCCGACCACGGCGATGTGCCTCGAGTGGCTGGACGGCGCCGGCCTCGCCGGCGCCTCGGTGCTCGACTACGGCTGCGGCTCCGGCATCCTCGCGCTCGCCGCGCTCGCGCTCGGCGCCAAGCGCGCCGTGGCGGTGGACATCGACCCGCAAGCGCTCTCGGCGACCCGGGAGAACGCGGCGCGCAACGACCTCGGACGCCGCCTGGACGTCATGCCCGCCGCCGCGCTCGGCGCGGACGAGGCTGGCTTCGACGTGGTCCTGGCGAACATCCTCTCGGGACCGCTGGTCGAGCTCGCGCCGCGCCTCGCGCGCCTGTCGCGCGCCGACGGCCGGATCGTCCTTGCGGGCCTGCTCGACGAGCAGGCCGCCGGCGTGGCGCAGGCCTACCGGCCGTGGTTCGACGTCGGGACGCACGCGTCCCGCGACGGCTGGACCCTGCTGGTCGGGCGCAGGCGCGGAGGCTAGCCGGCGTGTACACGGAGTGCCCCGAGTGCGGGACGGTATTCCGGGTCACGGCCGATGCGCTGCGCGTCGCACAGGGCCTCGTGCGCTGCGGCATCTGCTCCGCGAGCTTCAGCGCGCTCGACTCGCTGCGCGACGCGCCGCGCCCCGGCGCCGACGACGCCCTGCCGGAGGACACGATCACGGTCGAGGAGCTGCCCGGCGAGTCGATCGAGCTGTCCTCGACCGACACGGAGGCGGCCAGCGACCCGGCGCCCGCGGCGGAACCCGCGGACGAAGATTCCCCGTTGGAATCCGGCGCGCCCGGGGATCCGGCCGAGGCCGGCCTCGTGCTTTTCGAGGAGGATCGACCCGGGGAACCCGACGAATTCGCGGCCGACGCGCCGGCCGAGGAACTCCTCGAGTTTCGCGGCAGCGCCGAGGACCTCGACCGGGTCTTCGTGCTCGATACCACGCCACGCGCCGCGCCACCGCTGGCGTGGACGACCCCCGCGCAGGCCGAAGCCGGCAGCCTCGAGGAAGCGCTCGAGCGCGCCGCCAGGGCCGACCTCAGCGGCATCGAGGTTCGCGAGGAACCCGCGGCGCAAGTGGGCGCGCCGGAGGCCTTCCCGGCCGAAACGCTCGAGGCGACCGACGAATTCCCGATCCTCGTGCTCGACGAGCGGGAAGCCGCCGCGGCGACGCAGGAGGAGCCGCAGGCCTTTCCGCCGGAGGAGCCAGAGCCGCCTCGCTTCCTGATCCCGCCCGAGATGCGCCGCGACCTCGAGGCCGAGGCGGACGGCGTGGAAATCGCCTCGCGCGACCTGCTCGGGCTGCCCGGCGACGCCTCGCCCGGGGAGGCCGCGGAGGATCCGGCGCGGCGCTGGCCGTGGGTCGCCGCGGCCGCCGTGCTGCTCGCCGCGGCCGGCACGCAGGCGGTGCACCACTGGCGCGACGATCTCGCGCGCAGCCCGGTCGCCGGGCCGTGGATCCTGCGCGCCTACGACGCGCTCGGCATCGCCCTCGACCCGCCCACGGACCTCGCGGCCTTCGAGCTGCGGCAGTGGGGCGCGACCAGCGACGCGTCCGCCGCCGACCGCCTGCGGCTGCGCGCCAGCATCGTCAATCGCGCGGTCTTCGCCCAGCCCTACCCGCTGCTGCGGCTGTCGCTGCAGGACCGCTTCGGCAACACCATCGCGACGCGCGACGTCGCCGCGGCCGACTACCTGCCGGGCGCCGCGTCCGGGACGCCACGGCTGCTCGCGCCGGGCCAGCGCGCCGACGCGGAGATCGTCTTCGTCGATCCTGGCCGCGACGCCGTCGGCTTCGAGCTGGACCTGTGCGTGCCGGCGGGCGCCGGGCTGCGCTGCGCCAACGCGCCACCCGGCGACGCGCCATGAGGATCGGGCGCTTCGAGATCGCGCCGGCGCTCGCGCTGGCGCCAATGGCCGGCGTGACGGACCGCCCGTTCAGGATGCTGTGCCGCGAGCTCGGCGCCGGCCTCGCCGCCTCGGAAATGGTCACCGCCGACACCCGCCTGTGGGACAGCCGCAAGTCGCGCTTCCGGCTGGACCATGCCGGCGAGCCGCGGCCGCGCGTGGTGCAGATCGCCGGCGGCGAGCCCGGCATGCTGGCCGAGGCGGCGCGCCTCAACGCCGACCTCGGCGCCGACGTCATCGACATCAACATGGGCTGTCCCGCCAAGAAGGTCTGCAACCGCGCCGCCGGGTCCGCCCTGATGCGCGACGAGGGCCTCGTCCGCTCGATCCTCGAGGCCGTGGTCCGCGCCGTGGACGTTCCCGTGACGCTCAAGATGCGCACCGGCTGGGACGACGCCAGGCGAAACGCCGTCGACCTCGCCCGCATGGCGGAGGACATCGGCGTCGCGGCGCTGGCCATTCATGGCCGGACGCGCGAACAGATGTTCGCGGGTCGGGCGGAGCACGGCACGACGCGCGCGGTGGTCGAGGCGGTGCGCATTCCGGTGCTCGCGAACGGCGACGTCGCGAGCGGCGAGGACGCCGTCCGCGTGCTCGCGGCGACCGGCGCGGCGGCCGTCATGATCGGCCGTGGCGCGCTCGGCCGGCCGTGGGTCTTCCGCGAGGCGGCCGCGATGCTGGCCGGTGCGCCGCGCGTCGCGCCGCCATCGACCGCGGAGGTCCGTGATATCATCCTTCGGCACCTGGGAGCGCTGCACGAGTTCTACGGCGCGGACCAGGGCGTGCGAATGGCCCGCAAGCACCTCGCGTGGTACGCGAAGCAGCTTCCGGGCGCGCCCCGCCCGCCGGCGGAGCTCATGACCACGCCCGACGCCGCGCGACAGCTTTCGATGGCGGCCAGCTTCCTTGACGAGGCTGCGGCGCGGGCACCGCTCGCAGCCTGAAAAAGCGCACGCGCAAAGCGGCTCGGGGAATCGTGCAGACATGACCGCCAGGAAGAAGGCGCCGCCGGCGCGCCGCCCGTCCCTCCCCCGCAGTGGTTCGCAGCAGGCCGTGCCGCTGCGCAGCCACGCCGAGGAAGCCCTCGACGCCTACTTCAGCAGCCTGAACGGCCACCGCCCGAGCCGGCTCTACGAGCTCGTGATGCGCGAGGTGGAGCTGCCTCTGTTCAAGTCGGTGATGGACTACGCCGAGGGCAACCAGAGCCGCGCCGCCGGCATCCTCGGCATCAACCGGGGCACCCTGCGCAAGAAGCTGCGCGAGTACGGGTTGTCCGACTGAGCGCGGCTGTCGACCACGGCACGCATCCCGGCAAACCCCAGATGAACACCCTACGGCGGGCGCTCGTCAGCGTTTCCGACAAGCAGGGCGTCGAGGAACTCGGCCAGGCGCTCGCCGCACTCGGCGTCGAGATCCTTTCCACGGGCGGCACGGCGCGCGCGCTGGCGGCGGCCGGCGTGCCGGTCCGCGAGGTCTCGGACTACACCGGCTTCCCCGAGATCATGGACGGGCGCGTCAAGACGCTGCACCCGCGCGTCCACGGCGCCCTGCTCGGCCGCAGCGGCACCGACGACGCGGTGATGACGGAGCACGGCATCGAGCCCATCGACCTGCTGGTCGTCAACCTGTATCCCTTCGCGGCCACGGTCGCGCGCCCCGGCTGCAGCTACGAAGACGCGATCGAGAACATCGACATCGGCGGGCCGGCGATGCTGCGCGCCGCGGCCAAGAACCACGCGCGGGTCGCGGTGCTCACCGATCCGGCCGACTACGCCGCGGCGCTGGCCGAGCTGCGTGCGGCCGGCGAGCTGTCCTTCGCAACCCGGCAGCGGCTCGCGGCCAAGGCCTACGCGCACACCGCGCGCTACGACACGATGGTGGCGCAGTACCTCGCCGGACCGGCCGGGGGCGGCGAGGCAGACGGCTTCCCGCCGGCGCTGCAGCTCGGCTTCGTGAAGAAGCTCGACCTGCGCTACGGCGAGAACCCGCACCAGCGCGCCGCGTTCTACGCGGACGCGACGCCGCGCGCGTCGAGCGTGGCGAGCGCGCGCCAGCTGCAGGGCAAGGAGCTGTCCTACAACAACATCGCCGACGCCGACACGGCCTACGAGTGCGTGCGGCAGTTCGAGGCGCCGGCCTGCGTGATCGTCAAGCACGCCAACCCCTGTGGGGTCGCCCTCGGCGCCACGCCGCGCGAGGCCTATGACGCGGCGCACCGCACCGACCCGACCTCCGCCTTCGGCGGCATCATCGCCTTCAACCGGCCGCTCGACGCCGCCACCGCCGCTGAGATCGTCGGCCGGCAGTTCGTGGAGGTGATCGTCGCGCCGTCCGTGGACGCGGACGCCCTCGAGATCACCCGCTCGAAGCAGAACCTGCGCGTGCTGGCGGCCGGCACCGAGGATCCCGGCACCGGGCCTGGCCTCGAGCTCAGGAGCGTCGCCGGCGGCCTGCTCGCCCAGACGCGCGATACGGGCATGGTCGGCCCTGGCGACCTCGAGGTCGTCACCCGGCGCGCGCCGACGGCGCAGGAAATGGACGATCTCCAGTTCGCCTGGCGCGTCTGCAAGTTCGTCAAGTCGAACGCGATCGTCTACGTGCGCGGCGCGCGGACGCTCGGCATCGGCGCGGGACAGATGAGCCGCGTGGTCTCGAGCCGCATCGCGGCGATGAAGGCCCGCGAGGAAGGTCTCGAGGTCGAGGGCGCGGTGATGGCCTCCGACGCCTTCTTCCCGTTCCGCGACGGCCTCGACGTCGCCGCCGGCTTCGGCATCCGCGCGGTGATCCAGCCGGGCGGCTCGATGCGCGACGCCGAGGTGGTGGCCGCGGCCGACGAGCACGGCATGGCGATGGTGTTCACCCGCATGCGGCACTTCAGGCACTGACCGTGAAGGTCCTGGTCATCGGCGGCGGCGGCCGCGAGCACGCGCTGGCCTGGAAGCTGGCCCGCTCGCCGCGCGTGGAAGAGGTCCTGGTCGCGCCCGGCAACGCCGGCACGGCGCTCGAGCCGCGCTGCCGGAACGTTGACGTGGCGGCCGACGACGTGCCGGGCCTCGTGGCCCTCGCCCGCCGCGAGCAGGTGGCGCTCACCGTGGTCGGGCCCGAGGCGCCGCTGGTGCTCGGCGTGGTCGATGCCTTCGCCGAGGCCGGACTGCGCTGCTTCGGCCCGCGGCGCGCCGCCGCCCGCCTCGAGGGCAGCAAGGCCTTCACCAAGGCCTTCCTCGAGCGCCACCGGATCCCGACCGCGGCCTACCGCAAGTTCACCCGCGCGGACTTCGACGCCGCCTGGGTGCTGGGCCAGCGCGCGCCGCTCGTGGTCAAGGCGGACGGCCTCGCCGCCGGCAAGGGGGTGGTGATCGCCGCCTCCGCCGACGAGGCGGTCGCGGCCGCCGAGGCGATGTTCGCGGGCAGCCTCGGCGCGGCCGGCGAGACCGTGGTGGTCGAGGAGTTCCTCGAGGGCGAGGAGGCGAGCTTCATCGTGATGGTGGACGGCGAGCACGTGCTGCCGCTGGCGACTTCGCAGGACCACAAGCGCATCGGCGACGGCGACACGGGCCCCAACACCGGCGGTATGGGCGCGTATTCGCCTGCGCCCGTGGTGACCCCGGCGGTGCACGAGCGCGCCATGCGCGAGGTGATCTGGCCGACGGTCCGCGGCCTCGCCGCCGAGGGCATGCCCTACACCGGCTTTCTCTACGCGGGCCTGATGGTCGCCCCCGACGGCACGCCCAACGTGCTCGAGTTCAACTGCCGTTTCGGCGATCCGGAGACGCAGCCCATCATGGCGCGGCTGCGCTCAGACCTCATCGAGCTGTGCGAGGCGGCGCTCGACGGGCGGCTCGACGCGGCCACCGTGGAATGGGACCCGCGGGCGGCGGTCGGCGTGGTGCTCGCGGCCGGCGGCTACCCGGACACGCCACGCAAGGGCGACGAGATCCACGGCCTGCAGGCCGCGGCCGAGTTGCCGGGCAAGGTCTTCCACGCCGGCACGCGGCTCGACGGGCACGGCCGGGTGGTCACGAGCGGCGGGCGGGTGCTGTGCGCCGTGGGCCTCGGCGAGAGCGTCGCGGCCGCGCAGGCGCAGGCCTACGCGCTGGCCGGAAGGATCTGCTGGGAGGGCCTGCAGTACCGCCACGACATCGGCTGGCGCGCCGTGGCGCGCGAGCGCGGCGGGCGCTAGCCGGGTCGCCCGGCCTTCCGCTATCCTCGGTCGCCGTGAGCAGGATCAGCATCAGGCGCAAGCACAAGCTCGGCCACGCCGAATTGCGCTCGCGCGTGACCCACCTCGCCGAGCGCCTCGGCGAGAAGTACGGCGCCGACTGCAGCTGGGACGGCGACGTGGTGCACATCGAACACTCGAACGTCACCGGCACCGTCACGGTCAGCAAGACCGAGGTCGTGATCGACGCGAAGCTGGGCTTCTTCCTCGCGATGTTCAGCCACAAGGTCGAGGAGGAGATCACCAAAATCCTCGACGAAGAGCTCGCAGCTAAGGTCTAGAAACCCCAGGGGACATTCCCTTCGAACTCCAGGGAACTCCAGGGGACATTCCCTTCTAGTTTTCCGCCTGATTCAAGGGCACCGGCGACCCGTGGGAAAACTCGAAGGGAATGTTCCCTGGAGTTTCCGCCAGGCCTGCACCGCACGCGAGGGACTGCATGCAACACGAAACGGGATTCGCGCTTTCGCTGCTGCTGGCGCTGATGGCTGGCGAAGCGTCGGCCGAGGCCGACCCGGCGGCTGCGCTCGCGGCCGCCTGCACGCGCCCGGCCTGGTCCGGCGAGCTGCCGGAGGCCCTCGTCGCGACCGAGGAGCAGATGCTCGAGGCGCAGCGCTCGGTGAAGGCCTTCGACCGGGCGGTGGCGGAGTACGGCGAGTGCCTGGCGGCCGCCGAGGCGAGGCTCGCCGCGGAGGGCGCGGACGCCGAAGCGCTGCGCGAGGCGCGCATCCGCGGCAACGACGGCGCCGTCGGCGAGGCCGAGCGGTTGGCGGCGGAATTCAACGCGCGATTGCGGGACTGGCGCGCGCGGTCGTCCGGCAGCACGATCGAGTCGCCCAGGCTTCTCGAAACGGATAAAGAGGAAGCGGGGACGATGCGCGCGCGGCCGTCCGGTAGGACGTTAGGGCTGTCCTATAGCGAGAACGAGCCACCGAGGTTTCTCGGAATGTCCAAGGAGGAAGCGGGGAAGAGATGCTACTCGGACGAAATGCGGCGGGCCGGCACCGAGGCCAGGAGCATCGTCCCGTTGCTCGTCGACACTGACGGCAGGGCGAGCGTCAAGGACTGGCCCCCCGGCTTGTCCGAGGATTTCAAGGAAAGCGTGCTGTGCGTCGCCTCGAAGCTCCGGTTCGCACCGGGCACGGCCGACGGCCGTCCGGTGCCTTCCGAGATTTCGATGCCGTTCAACTTCGCCCTGAGCGCCTACCCCGACATGCCGACGCCCTTCAAGTTCGAGCCGCCCGTGGCGATCTCCACCGACGACGAGATGAGGCAGGCGCAGGCCGAATGCGCGCCGCCTGGGTTCACCGGTCGCGGAGAGCCTGGCGTGGAGCTCAAGGTGAGCGCGGCGGGTCGGGTGAGCGGCGTGCGCATCGTGCAGTCGAGCGGCGACCCGGCCGTCGACAGGCTGGCGGAATGCATCATCGGCAAGACGCGCTTCGCGCCCGGCAGGCGCAACGGCGCGGCGCGTCACATGACCATGACCACCACCGTCACGATCGGGGCGCCGGCCAGCGCCCCTCGCGGTGCAGGTCAACCGCCCGCCACAGGTACCACGCCGCCGTAGAGCGATGGGGCGCCCAGCGCTCGCCGAAGCGGGCCAGCTGGCGGGGCGTGGGGAGCTTGCGCTTGCGGTAGGCGATCCTGAAGCCGTTCTGCACGCCGTAGTCGTCGACCGGCAGGACGTCGGGCCGCCCCAGCGTGAAGATCAGGAACATCTCGACCGTCCAGCGGCCGACGCCGCGCACCTCGGTCAGCCGCTCGATGATCTCCTCGTCCGTGAGTCTCGCCAGCGCCCGTCGCGGCGGGATCGTGCCGTCGAGGCTGCGGGCTGCGATGTCCTTGAGCGAGGCGACCTTGGCGCGGGAGAAGCCCACGCCGCGCAGCGCCTCGTCCGGGGTCTCGAGCAGCCGGGCCGGCTCCGGATAGCCCGGGCCGCCGTACAGCGCCACCAGGCGCCCGAGGATCGTGCTGGCGGCCCTCCCGGTCAGCTGCTGGTGCGCCACCGCCCTGACGAGGGCCTCGTAGGGCGTGCGGCGCCGCTCAGGCCTGATGGCGCAGGGTCCAGCCGCACGGACCAGCGCCGCCATGACCGGGTCGCCGGTGAATCGAGGGGACATTCCCTTGTAGTTCCTGGCCAGAGAAGCCCCGCCGAACTCCAGGGGACGTTCCCTTGCGGTTTTCAGCCGCAGGGGAAGCGTCAAGGCCGGCGACCGTGAAACTACAAGGGAATGTCCCCTGGAGTTTCCCTGGAGTGTCTCAGCCGCGCTTCATTGCATCGAAGAAGTCGGCGTTGATCTTGGTGTCCTTCATCTTGCCGATCAGGAACTCGATCGCCGCGAGCTCGTCCATCGGGTGCAGCAGCTTGCGCAGGATCCACATCTTGGCGAGCTCGTCCTGCGCGGTGATCAGCTCCTCGCGGCGGGTGCCCGAGCGGTTGATGTTCAAGGCCGGGAACACGCGCTTCTCGGCGATGCGCCGGTCGAGGTGGATCTCGGAGTTGCCGGTGCCCTTGAACTCCTCGTAGATCACGTCGTCCATGCGCGAGCCGGTGTCGATCAGCGCGGTCGCGATGATGGTCAGCGAGCCGCCCTCCTCGACGTTGCGCGCAGCGCCGAAGAAGCGCTTCGGCCGCTGCAGCGCGTTGGCGTCCACGCCACCCGTGAGCACCTTGCCGGAGCTCGGCACGACCGTGTTGTAGGCCCGCGCCAGGCGGGTGATCGAGTCGAGCAGGATCACCACGTCGCGCTTGTGCTCCACGAGGCGCTTGGCCTTCTCGATCACCATCTCGGCGACCTGCACGTGGCGGCTCGCCGGCTCGTCGAAGGTGCTGGCGACCACCTCGCCCTTGACCGTGCGCGCCATCTCCGTGACCTCCTCGGGCCGCTCGTCGATGAGCAGCACGATCAGGTACACGTCGGGGTGGTTGGCGACGATCGAGGTGGCGATGTTCTGCAGCAGCATCGTCTTGCCGGCCTTCGGCGGCGAGACGATCAGGCCGCGCTGGCCCTTGCCGATCGGCGCGGTGAGGTCGATGACCCGCGCGGTCATGTCCTCGGTCGAGCCGTTGCCGCGCTCGAGCTTGAGCCGCTTGGTCGGGTGCAGCGGCGTCAGGTTCTCGAACAGCATCTTGTGCCGCGCGCTCTCGGGCGAGTCGAAGTTGATCTCGCCGACCTTGAGCAGCGCGAAGTAGCGCTCGCCGTCCTTGGGCGGGCGGATCAGCCCGGAGATCGAGTCGCCGGTGCGCAGGTTGAAGCGGCGGATCTGGCTCGGGCTGACGTAGATGTCGTCCGGGCCGGCGAGGTAGGAGCCCTCGGCGTTCCTGAGGAAGCCGAAGCCGTCCTGCAGGATCTCGAGCACCCCGTCGCCGTAGATGTGCTCGCCGCCGCGGGCGTGGGCCTTCAGGATCGAGAAGATCACGTCCTGCTTGCGCTGGCGGGCGATGTTCTCGATGCCCATCGCCTCGGCCATCTGCACCAGCTGGTAGATGGGCTTGGTCTTGAGCTCGGTGAGGTTCATCGACCGCCGCGAGGCGGCCAGCTCGTCGGGGGAGATGATGTCGAGTTCGCCGCCCTCGACGAAATCGTCCTGCGGCAGGCCTTCCTGCTGCTGGCGGTTGCCGCGATTACCGTGGCGGCCCTTCTGCCTGCCGCCGCCGCCGCCGCCGCCACCGCGGGCCTGGTTGCCGAGATAGCCCCTCACAGGTGCTGGTCCAGCAGCGCGGCGAGCTTCGACTTGGCGACGAGCCCGACCTGCTGGGCCTCCGGCGCGCCGCCCTTGAACAGGATCAGCGTCGGGATGCCGCGGACCCCGTACTTGAGCGGGGTCTGCCGGTTCTCGTCGATGTTGAGCTTGGCGATCTTGACGCGGCCGCCGTATTCGGCGGCGATCTCGTCGAGGATCGGCGAGATCGCCTTGCAGGGACCGCACCACTCGGCCCAGAAGTCGAGCAGGACGGGGACGTCCGATTTGAGCACGTCCTTCTCGAACGTGGCGTCTGAGGTATGCAGGATGCTGTTGCCGCTCACGCGGGGTTTCCTCCGGTTCAGAGGTGGGGAAAGGGGCTGGATGTTGGGGTCAGACCGCTAGTTCACGCAGGTGTCGAGTGACGAGCACGCGCCTGATGCGGCACAATAATGTCTTGGCGCTCGACCTTAGGCTTGCCTGGTCCAGGGTGCCGGTCCGTCCAGTGGCCCTACCTCGCCACCTCGGCTACGCCGGCTCTCCAGGAGGGGTCGCGGGGATCCCGCGAAACTCAGGGTGATTTGTAGCCGGTCGCGCCGCGGATTTCAAGATGTGACGCCCCCAGAAAGAGACACAGTGAGCGAACAAGCACTCTCGGAGCTTTCATTTACCAGCCTGCTCCTCCCCGAGCCCCTCGCCCGCGGCATCGCCGATGCCGGATTCGAGCGCTGCACCCCGATCCAGGCCCAGTCCCTGCCGCGCGCGCTGGCGGGCTTCGACGTGGCCGGCCAGGCCCAGACCGGCACCGGCAAGACCGCCGCGTTCCTGGTGGCCCTGTACACCCACCTGCTGCGCCACCCGCCCGCCGCGGACCGGCCGGTGACGTCGCCCCGCGCGCTGGTGCTGGCGCCGACCCGCGAGCTGGCCGTGCAGATCCACCGCGACGCCGAGATCCTCGGCCAGTACACCGGCCTGTCGCTGGGGCTCGCCTTCGGCGGCGTCGATTACGAGAAGCAGCGCCGCCAGCTCGAGGCCGGCGTGGACGTGCTGATCGGCACGCCCGGCCGGATCATCGACTACTTCAAGCAGCG
>CAYORU010000052.1:0-18672 GCA_964406445.1 uncultured Steroidobacteraceae bacterium | reverse complement strand
GTCGGACCAGGCGCTCGACTATGTCGGCTCCTACGCGCGCATGCTCGACTACTTCGCCTACGGCCGCTTCGACCTCGGCGGGCGCGAGCTCGACCTGCGCGTCGGCAGCATGGTCGTGAACTGGGGCGAGAGCACCTTCATCCAGGGCGGCATCAACGGCGGCATCAACCACTTCGACGTTTCCGCGCTGCGCGTGCCGGGCTCGGAGCTGCGCGAGGCCTACCTGCCGCAGGAGATGATCAAGGCCTCTTTCGCCGTCACGCCGAACTTCACGGCCGAGGCGATCTACCTGTTCAGCTGGGACGAGACCCAGCCGGAGCCGGTCGGCAGCTACTTCGCGGCGAACGACTTCGCGGTGCGCGGCGGCGAGAAGGTCATCCTCGGCTTCGGTGCCTTCTCCGACGAGGGCGTGGACTACCGGCCGCTCGGCGGCCCGTTCATCGAGAACTTCCAGGCAGTGCCGCGCGCAGCCACCCGCGAGCCGAGCGACAGCGGCCAGTACGGCGTCGCCTTCAAGCTGTACCTGCCGGATTTCAGCGACGGCACCGAGATCGGCCTGTACTACCTGAACTACCACAGCAAGGTCCCGCTGATCAGCGGCCGCACCGGCACGCAGCGCGGCGTCGGCAACGCGGTCGGCACCCTGGCCGCGGTCGCCGGCGCGGCGCAGCTGCTGGCGGCCGGCCTGTCGCCGGCGCTCGCCATCGAGGCGGCGGCGCAGAACGGCGTGGCGACCGCCGCCGCGCGGGGCGGAAACCTGTCGATCGCGACGGCGCGCGGCTACGCCGCGGTCGGCGCCAACACCGCGCTTGGCGGCGGCAACGTCTCCGCGCAGGCGAGCAACCTCGGCGCTCACGAGTACGCCGTCACGGCGCAGTACTTCACCGAGTACCCGGAGGACATCAAGCTGATCGGCCTGTCCTTCAACACGCAGGTCGGCACCACCGGCATCGCGCTGCAGGGCGAGGCGTCCTACAAGATGGACGTGCCGCTGCAGTACGACGACGTCGAGGTGCTGTTCGCCGCCCTCGGGCCGTTCGAGGCCGCCGCGGCCGCCTTCCAGGGCCTCACGCTGCCGCCGGTCTGCACGCCGCTCGCGCCGACCCTCGGTGCCTGCAACCAGGTCGGCCGCTTCGGCGTCGACCAGGAGATCCAGGGCTGGGGCCTGTACGACGTGATGCAGGTGCAGTTCACGGGCACGAAGGTGTTCGGGCCGATGCTCGGCGCCTCGCAGCTCGTCGCGGTGCTCGAGGCGGCGCACACGCACGTCTTCGACATGCCTTCGAAGACCTCGGGCGGCCCCAATGGCACGGGCCTGCGCTTCAACGGGCCGGGCACTTCGGTGTCGGGCAACGACCTGCTGCGCGGCCGCCACTTCAACGAGGTCGAGCCGCAGGACCGCTTCGCCGACGCGAACTCCTGGGGCTACCGCCTCGCGCTGCGCATGGACTACCTCGGCCTGATCGGACCGTGGAACGTCAGCCCGCGCCTGGTGTGGTCGCACGACGTGGAGGGGACGACGCCGGGGCCCGGCGGCAACTTCGTCGAGGACCGCCAGGCCGTCACGGTCGGCTTCAACGCCAACCTGCGCGCGACCTGGGAGGTCGACGTGAGCTATACGGAGTTCGGCGGCGCGAGCCGCTGGAACGACCTCAACGACCGCGACTTCATCGCGGCCACGGTCAAGTATTCCTTCTGATGCACCCCCGGAGGATCCCCATGACTTCAAGGACTTTCACGACCCTCGCCGGCGCGGTGCTGTGCTGCATGGCGGGAACGGCGCTCGCCGCGGTGAGTGCCCAGGAGGCGGCGCGCCTCGGCAAGGACCTGACGCCGATGGGCGCGGAGAAGGCCGGCAACGCCGCCGGCACGATCCCCGCCTGGGACGGCGGCATCACCTCGCCGGCCAAGGCCGGCTTCCCCAACTTCAAGACCGGCGGCCACCACCCCGACCCGTACGCGTCGGACAAGCTGCTGTACAAGATCGACGCCTCGAACGCCTCGCGCTACGCGGCGCAGCTGACCGAGGGCCACAAGGCGCTGCTCAACGCCTACAAGGGCTCGTTCTTCATGAACGTTTACCCGTCGCGGCGCAGCACGGCCTTCCCGCAGCGGATCTACGACGCCACCATCAGGAACGCGACCACCGCCAAGCTGACCGGCGGCGGCAACGGCGTCACCGGGGCGATCGGCGGCGTGCCCTTCCCGATCCCGAAGGAAGGCGTCGAGGTGCTGTGGAACCACATCCTGCGCTACCGGGCCGACGTCGCCGGACGCAACATCGGCCAGGCGGCGGTCACGCGCGCGGGCGACTACACGATGGTCAAGTTCCGCGACGAGGCCTACTTCGCCTACCACCTGCCCAACGCGACCGAGGCGGCGCTCGACAACGTCATCGTGTACTTCTTCCAGGAGACGGTGGCGCCGGCCCGCCTCGCCGGCGAGATCCTGCTGGTCCACGAGACGCTGGACCAGACCAAGGAGAATCGCCGCGCCTGGCTCTACAACCCGGGCCAGCGGCGCGTGCGGCGGGCGCCGAACGTCGCCTTCGACAACCCGGGCACGGCCTCCGACGGCCTGCGCACCTCGGACCAGCTCGACATCTACAACGGCAGCCCCGAGCGCTACGACTGGAAGCTGGTCGGCAAGAAGGAGCTGATCGTCCCCTACAACTCCTACAAGCTGCACTCGAACCAGGTGAAGGACCGGGACATCATCCGTCCGCTGCACCTGAATCCGGAAATGACGCGCTACGAGCTGCACCGGGTCTGGGTCATCGATTCCGTGCTGAAGCCCGGCCAGCGGCACATCTACAAGCGCCGCACCTTCTACGTCGACGAGGATTCGTGGCAGATCCTCGCGGTCGACTGCTACGACGGCCGCGACCAGCTGTGGCGCGTGCAGGAAGGCCACTCCATCAACTACTACGACGTGCCGACGTTCTGGTCGACCATGGAGACGACCTACGACCTGCAGTCCGGGCGCTACCTCGCGCTCGGCTTCGACAACGAAGAGCCGATGACGGTGGACTTCAACCTCAAGCGCACGACCGCGGACTTCACGCCCGCGTCGATCGCGCGGCGCGGCACGCGTTGAGGTCGAGGGGCTGAGACTGCTGCGGGCCGGCGGGACAGGGTGCCCGCCGGCCCGTCTTTCGAAGGGGGGATGACATGAATCGGCGAGGACTCGCCGCGCTGGCGGCACCGCTGCTCGCGCTCTGCAGCTTTCCCGCGCTCGCGGCCGAGCAGGCCGACTCCGCTGCGGAGCCGGCGTGGATCGCGCCGCTGGCGGCCAGGTCGCTGCTGCTCGACCTGGCACGGGCCGGCGACCGGGTGTTCGCGGTCGGCGAGCGGGGCCACGTGCTGTTTTCGGCCGACGAGGGCGAGAGCTGGACGCAGGTCGCCGTGCCGGTCAGCTCGAACCTGACGTCGGTGTTCTTCCTCGACGGCCGGCTCGGCTGGGCCGTCGGCCACGTCGAGACGATCCTCAGGACCACGGATGGCGGCACCACCTGGGAGCGGGTGCATTTCTCGCCCGAGGCCAAGCAGCCGCTGCTCGACGTCTGGTTCGGCGACGCGGACAACGGCATCGCGGTCGGCGCCTACGGGACGATCTACGCGACCGGGGACGGCGGCGCCACCTGGGCGCTGCGGCCGTTCGAGCCGGTCGAGCTGGCGGGCAAGGCGGCGGGGAGCGGCGGGGAAGATCTCGGCTTCGACGAGCAGATGGACCTCGGCATCGCGTTCCACCTGAACGCCGTCGTCGAGGGGACCGGCGGCCAGCTGTACCTCGCCGCCGAGGCGGGACGCCTGTACCGCTCCGACGACCGGGGCGCCACCTGGCGCGAGCTGCCCTCGCCCTACGACGGTTCCTTCTACGGCATCCTTCCTCTGGAGGGCGAAACGCTGCTGGCCTACGGCCTGCGCGGTCACGTATTCCGCTCGACGGACGGCGGGCAGACCTGGACGCAGGTGCCGACCGGCACCACGGCGCTGCTGCACTCCGCGGTCCGCACGCGGCCGGGCACGGTCGTCATCGTGGGCACGACCGGGGTCGTGCTGACGAGCACGGACGACGGCCAGAGCTTCGGATTCTCCCAGCAGGACGACCGCAAGGGCTTCGCCGCGGTCCTCGCGTCCCGCGACGGCGGGCTGATCGTGGCCGGCGAGGCGGGAGTACGCCGGCTGCCCCTGCCGCCGGCGAGGTGAGACCATGCACATCGAAAGCACACGCACGGACGGCAAGCCCACCCTGGCGGAGCGGCTGGAGCCGCACGTCTTCGGCCATCGCACGCTCATCATCGCGGCCTTCGCGCTGCTGACGGCGGTCTTCGGCTACATCGCCGCGACCGGGCTCAAGCTCGACACCAACTTCACCAAGCAGCTGCCGCGCGACCACGAGTACATCCAGACCTACCTCGACCACAAGGAAGAGTTCGGCGGCGCCAACCGCCTGCTCATCGCCGTCGTCGCCCGGGACGGCAACATGTTCACGCCGGAGTTCTTCAAGGCGCTGAAGATCGCGACCGACGAGGTGTTCTTCATCGAGGGCGTGGACCGGGCGCGAGTGCAGTCGCTGTGGACGCCGAACACCCGCTATACGGAGGTCGTGGAGGGCGGCATCCAGGCCGGCGACGTCATTCCCCCGGACTTCCAGCCGGACGCCGAGGGCCTCGCGCGGGTGCGCGAGAACATCCTGAAGGCCGGGATCGTCGGCCGGCTCGTGGCGAACGACTTCTCCGGCGCGATGGTCAGCGCGCAGCTGCTCGACGCGGACCCGGAGACCGGCGGCCCCATCGACTACATCCGGATCTCGCAGGAACTCGAGCGCAAGGTACGCGAGCGCATCCATGACGGCGGGCTCGAGCTGGCCGTCGATCTGCCGGTGTCGGTGCACATGATCGGCTTCGCCAAGGTGGTGGGCGACGTCGCGGAGGGCGCGCTCGCGGTCATCACCTTCGCGGTCGTGACGGTCGTGCTGACGCTCCTCCTCGTGTGGATCTACATCCAGTCCTTCCGGATCGCCCTGGTGCCGGTGGTCTCCTCGCTGGTGGCGATGGTCTGGATGCTGGGCCTGCTGGTGCTGCTCGGCTACGGCGTGGACCCGCTGGGCATCCTGGTGCCGTTCATCATCTTCGCCATCGGCACGAGCCACGGCGTGCAGAAGATCAGCGCCGTGAGCGACGCGGCGATGGCCGGCGCCGACAGCAACGAGGCCGCACGGCGCACCTTCCGGCTGCTGTTCCTGCCGGCGATCGTCGCGCTGCTGGCCAACCTCGTGGGCTTCATCACCATCCTCCTGATCCCGGTGCAGGTGATCCAGGAGATGGCGGTCACGGCCAGCCTCGGCATCGGCGTGATCATCCTGACCGACCTCATCCTGCTGCCGGTGCTGATCTCCTACGTGCCCATCACGGACCGCTACCGCAAGCGCGTCGAGCGGCGCCAGCAGACCCTGCAGGGGCTGTGGAAGAGCCTCTCGCGGATCACCGAGAAGGGTCCCGCGACGGTCATCATCGCGATCTCGGCCGTGCTCGGCGTGTTCGGCTTCATGAAGGGCCTCGAGACCCCGATCGGAGACACCCAGGCCGGGGTGCCCGAGCTGCGGCCCGACTCGCGCTACAACCGCGACACCGAGCTCATCACCTCGAAGTTCTCGATCGGCACGGACATCCTGAACGTGATCGTCGAGACCCGGGCCGACGGCTGCATCGACCACACGATCATCGACGCGATCGACCGCTTCGCGTGGCGGATGGCGAACGTGGAGGGCGTGCGCGACGTCATGAGCCTCGCCGGCGTGTCGAAGGTGGTCAGCGCCGGCTGGAGCGAGGGCAGCCTCAAGTGGCGCAACCTGCCGCGCGAGGAGCTGCAGCTCGTGCAGGCGCAGAGCTACATCGAGACGAGCACCGGCCTGCTCAACCGGGACTGCAGCGTGATGCCGGTGATGCTGTTCCTGGCCGACCACAAGGCCGAGACCATCGAGCGGGTGATCGCGGCGGTCAAGCAGTATCGCGAGGAGCATCCGACGGAGGGCGTCGAGTACCGCCTCGCGACCGGCAACGTCGGCGTGATGGCCGCGCAGAACGAGGAGGTCCGGGCGAAGGAGTTCGTCATCCTCGGCTGGGTGTTCGCGGCGGTGACCGCGATGTGCCTGATCAACTTCCGCTCGGTCATCGGCACCATCCTGGTGATCGTGCCGCTGACCCTCGTGTCCATCCTGGTCTACGCCGTGATGGCCTTCGTCGGCATCGGCCTCAAGGTGAACACCCTGCCGATGGTGGCGCTCGGCGCGGGCATCGGCGTCGACTACGGCATCTACCTGTTCAGTCGCATGCAGGAGTTCCTGCGGCGCGGCGACGGCGTGCGCGAGTCCTACCTCGGCGCGCTGCGCGTCACCGGCGCGGCGATCTTCTTCACCGGCTGCACGCTCGCGATCGGCGTGGCGACCTGGGCGTTCTCGCCGCTCAAGTTCCAGGCCGACGTCGGCCTGATGCTGACCTTCATGTTCCTCGTGAACATGCTCGGCGCGATGCTGCTGCTGCCGGCGCTCGGCGCCTGGCTCCTGCCGCTGTCGAGGCAGGTCCGCCGGGCCCGGGCGGCCTAGCGACGCCCGCGCCGCCGGCCTCGCGCCGGCCCGCGCTGGCGCGGCGAGGCCCGGCGGCGGGCGCCATTCCGTGAACCCGGTCACGTCCGCGGCCCGCTCGTCGGGCCGCGGGCGACGCCCGTCAGCCGGGCGAGCGGGGCGCCGCGGCCGCGCCTAGCATCGCCTGCATGAAAATCCAGGCCGGCATCACCCTGCTCGAGCTCATGGTCGCCATCACGGTGCTGGCCCTGCTGCTCGGCATAGGCACCCCCAGCTTCCTGAACCTGGTCCGGAACAACCGTCTGGCGACCCAGGCGAACGAGTTCGTGACCGCGCTCAACCTGGCCCGCAGCGAGGCCGGCAAGCGCGGCCTGCCGGTGTCGGTCTGCGCGAGCAGCGACGGCGCGGCCTGCGAGCTGGGCGCGCCCGACTGGTCGCAGGGCTGGATCGTGTTCACCGACACTGCCAACGCGGGCGAGCTGGACGGGGCGGACGAGGTCCTGCAGGTCGCGCCGGCGCGGCTGGCCGGCTACGGCTTCGCCGAGATGGAGGGCGGCGCCGGTTTCGTCCAGTTCCTGCCGAACGGCCTGGTCGAGCCGGCCGACTGGCGCCGCTTCCAGCTCGAATGGACCGCGGCGGCCGACGGCCGCCAGCGCTGCATCTCGGTCGCTCCCGGCGGCCGCGTTGCCACCCAGAGGGAGGCTTGTCCGTGAAGAGGCTTGCGTGCCGCGCGCCCGAGCGCGGGATGACCCTGGTCGAGGTGCTCGTGGCCCTGCTGGTGCTGTCCATCGGGCTCCTGGGCATCGCCGCCCTGCAGACGACCGGGCTGCGCTCGACGCAGACCGCCGGGGCGCGCAGCCAGGCGGTGATGCTCTCCTACGACATCATCGACCGCATGCGCGCCAACCGCCAGGAGGCGATCGCGGGGACCTACGACACGACTGTCGCGGAAGACTTCGCGGATCCGGACGACGTCCCGCCCGGGACGCCCGGCGAGGACCTCGTAGCCTGGAAGACGCGGCTCGACGCGGCGCTGCCGCAGGGCCGCGGCGCCGTGGCCCGCGACGCGGCGGACCCGGCCACGGTCACGGTCACGGTGGAGTGGCTGGACCGTGACGAGAACCGCGCCGACGGCGCGCAGCTGCTGCAGTTCGCGACGACCACCCGGCTGTAGGACCCAGACATGAAGCGTATGGCGGGATTCACGCTGGTCGAGCTGATGGTCGCGATGGTGCTGTCGCTGATCCTGATCGGCGGCGCCGTGACGGTCTTCTACAGCTCGCGGCTGTCCTACCAGTCCACCGAGGACAGCTCGCGTGTGCAGGAGACGGGCCGGCTGGCGCTCGAGATGCTGCTGCGGGACGTCCGCAACGCGGGCTGGCAGGGCTGCTCGCGCGAGGTGCCGGTCAGCAACGTCCTGGTCGGAAACACCGACGTGCTGTGGAACTTCGCCGAGCCGGTCGGCGGCTTCGACGTCGACGCCGCGGATTCCGCGACCTGGACCCCGGCGCTGCCGGCGGGCCTCGTCGATTCGCCGCTGGACGGCAGCGACGTGCTGGTCGTGCGCGGACCGCGCCGCGAGGCACGGCCGCTCAGGACGGTCGCGGAAATGGTCGCCGGCACCGATGCCATGCTCACCGAGTTCTTCGCGACCGACCCGCCGATCATCGCGGCGGGCGACACCGTGCAGATCGCCGACTGCGCCGCGATCGCCTGGTTCCAGGCCAGCGGTTACGCGGCGAGCGGCGGCGGCGGGGAGGTGAGCCGCGTGGCGGGCGCGGGCACGCCGGGCAATGCCTCCGTCGACCTGGGCTTCGGCTTCCGCGAAGGCGCCGACATCGTGCCGGTCGAGACCGTCGTCTACTACGTCGGCACCGGCGACAGCGGCGAACCGGCGCTGTTCCGGCGGACCAGCCGGATGGCGGCCGCAGGCGACGCGGTCGAGGTCTTCGAGGGCGTCGAGGGGCTGCAGGCGGTCTACGGCGTCGACAACGACGGCGACCTGACGGTGGACCAGTACCTCGATGCCGGCGCGGTCGACGCTGCCGGCCGCTGGCCCGAGGTCGTGGCGGTGACGGTGTCGCTGCTCGTCCGCAGCCCCGAGGAGCAGGGCATCAACGAGGAAACGCGCGATTTCCAGCTCGAGGGCGTGACCTATCCGGCCGGCGGCGGCGGCTTCGGCGACCGGCGCCGGCGCGACGTCTTCACGGCGACCGCCACCGTGCGCAACAGGGTGCAGTGATGAGGAAGCCGACCGTCGTGACAGGGTCCATGCGAAAGGCCGGGCAGCGCGGCGCGATCCTCGTCATCGCGCTGCTGATGCTGCTGGTGCTCACCTTGCTGGCGCTGGCGGCGATGAACATGTCCTTCAGCCAGGAACGCATGGCCGGCAACGCCCGCAACGTCAACACCGCCTTCCAGGCCGCCGAGGCCGGCCTGCGCGACGGCGAGCAGTGGCTGACCGACCGCGTAGCGCGGCCCGACCCCTGTGTCGCGGCGCCCTGCGAAGTCTACGACCGGGCCGGGCTGCCGGACCTCGCCGTGGAGGCGCCGGACCTGCGCTTCCTCGATGACACCTGGTGGGAGGACAACGGGCGCAGCTACGGCGTGGACACGGTGGCGCCGGCCATCGACGGGGTCGCGCGCGCGCCCGACACGGTCATCGAGAACTACGCCTTCGTCCCGGATTCCCTCACCGTGGGCGCCGGCCCGCCGACCGGGCGCGACTTCTACAAGATCACCTCGCGGGGCACGGGCGGCGTCGAAGCTGCCCAGGCCGTGGTCGAGAGCACTTTCACGCGCCGCTATTGAGCGGGCGCGTCTTCCAGGAGAGTCGAGATGCCTAGCATCCTCAAGTTCATCAAGCGGTCCGGGACCAGCCTGCTGGCCGCCGGAATCGTCGTGCTCGGGCAGGCGCCGGGGGCCGCGCAGGCGTCCGAGCTGTCCCTGATCGAGACGCCGCTGTTCCTGACCGAGCGGGTCTCGCCGCTCAACATGATCGTGATGGGGCGCGACCACCGGCTCTACTACGAGGCCTACGACGACCGCTCGGACCTGAACGGCGACGGCGTTGTCGACATCACCTACAAGCCGGGCGAGATCGACTACTACGGCTATTTCGACTCGTTCAAGTGCTACACGTACACCGCGGGCGTGTTCGTGCCCGCCGGCACCACGGCGAACAAGCAGTGCACGGGGCAGTGGAGCGGCGACTGGCTCAACTACATGACCACGTCGCGCATCGACGCGCTGCGCAAGGTGCTCTACGGCGGCTTCCGGCGCACCGACGGCGCGACCACCACCATCCTCGAGCGCAGCCACATCCCGCATGACGCGCACAGCTGGGTCAAGGAGTACCGCAGCGCCGCGGCCGAGGGCTACCAGATCTCGCAGTACACGCCGCTCGCCGAGCCGACGCTGGGCAGGACGCACCTGTTCGCGAACGTCACCCTGATGCTGCAGACCAGCTGGGCCAACAACGGCCCCACCCCGGGCGACCTCCCGGCGAACAACCCGCCGTTCCTGCGCGTGGCGCAGAACGTGAACGCGCAGCAGCTGCCGGTCATCGGGCCGACCCGGGCCTGGCACTGGGGCAGCACCGAGAGCCCGGTGGCCGGCGCCTGCTACAGCCGCAACGGCGCCAACGACGGCCGCTGCAGCGGCCAGGGCGGCTCGGGCGTGACCGTCGCAACCAACGCGACCGCGCTGACCGACTACATCGTGCGCACCCAGGTCTGCGTCGACGGGCTGCTCGAGACCAACTGCCGCGGCTACCAGGACGGCAACTACAAGCCCATCGGCCTGCTGCAGGACTTCGGCGAGAACGACTCGATGCGCTTCGGGCTGATGACCGGCAGCTACCGCCTGAGCAAGAGCGGCGGCATGCTGCGCAAGGCCGTCGGCACCATCAGGAACGAGATCTCGGCGACCAACGGCACCTACCGCAGCTCCGCGACCGGCGGCTACCGCAACGACGGCGGCATCATCGCCTCCCTCGACCGGCTGCGCGCGGTCGGCTACCGCGACTACCGGTCGACAGCCTTCTACCGGACCGCGGGCCGGGGCGCGGGCACGCAGTACATGACGGGCACCGACGGCACCAGCGGGTCCGGGCTGGTGGCCACGCGTCCGTTCAACGACGGCGAGTTCGGCGGCATGTGGGGCAACCCGGTCGCCGAGATGATGTACGAGACGCTGCGCTACTTCGCCGGCCGCAGCGGCGCGACCTCGGCCTTCGACTACGGCGGCGGCACCGTCTACGATTCCCAGCTCAGCCTGCCGCGGGTTGCGACCTGGACCAACCCCTACATCGACGCGCCCTACTGCGCCAAGCCCTTCATGACCGTCGTGAGCGACGTCAACGTGTCCTACGACGGCGACACCCTGCCCGGCTCGGCCTTCGGCAGCGCGAGCGACACCCTTGGCGGTCTCGACGTGTCCGCCGAGGCGGACGAGATCTGGAGCAGGGAGTTCGGCGGCGATCGGAAGGTCTTCGTCGGCGAGTCCGCGGGCGACTACGACGGCGCGCCCTCGCCGAAGACGGCCTCGAGCTTCGCCAACATCCGCGGCCTCGCCCCCGAGGAGCCGACCAAGGAGGGCACCTACTACGCCGCGAGCGTGGCAAAGTTCGGCAAGCAGAACGACATCAACACGACGACGGCCGCGCCTGGTGCGCAGAACGTCGAGACCTTCGCGGTGGCGCTCGCCTCGCCGTTGCCGCGCATCGAGATCCCGGTGAACGGGCAGCGGGTGACGCTCGTGCCGTTCGCGAAGTCCGTCGCGGGATCGAGCATCAACGCCGCGCGTGGCCAGTTCCAGCCGACCAACCAGATCGTCGACTTCTACGTCGAGAGCCTGGCGCCGGACGGCACCTCGGGCGTCTTCCTGATCAATTTCGAGGACGTCGAGGCCGGCAACGACCACGACATGGACGCGATCGTCCGCTACAGCTACCAGGTCATCGCCGGCCAGGTGCAGGTGACGGTGGAGCGGCTGTACGAGGCGGGCGGCATCACCCACCACATGGGCTACGTGATCTCGGGCACGACGGCCGACGGCATCTACCTCGTGGTGCAGGACGACTCCACCAACGTGCAGTACTTCCTCGACACGCCGCCCGGCCGCGGGGCCGGTGCCTGCGAGGTCACCCGCTGCACGGATCGCGGCCTGTTCGCGCCGGGTGGTGCGCTGCCCTGGGTCGACGTGCGCCTGTTCTCGCCCGGCTCCGGCGACACTGCCGAGCTGCTGCGCGATCCGCTGTGGTACGCAGCCAAGTGGGGCGGCTTCCGCGACTCGAACGACGACGACACGCCCGACCTCGCCGACGAGTGGGACGCCGACGGCGACGGCAACCCGGACAACTACTTCCTGGTCACCAACGCGCTGACGCTCGGCGAGCAGCTGACGCGTGCCTTCAACGAGATCATCGACCGCGTCACGACCGCCTCCTCGGCGTCGGTGAACTCGGGCTCGATCTCGAGCGAGACCCGCCTCTACCAGGCCAAGTTCAGCACCCGCGACTGGACCGGCCAGTTGCTGTCGTTCCGGATCGACACCGATACCGGCCTCCTGTCCACGGTCGACTGGGACGCGGCGGAGAAGATCCCGGCGGCCAATTCGCGCCAGATCCTGACCCGCAACTCGAACGGCGACGGCGTGGCCTTCCGCTGGACCGCGATCGACGCGACCCGCAAGGGGCAACTGGACCTCTCCGACGGGCTCGGCGAGGCGCGGCTCGACTACCTGCGCGGCGACGGCAGCAAGGAGCAGAGCCGCCCGGGCGGGGTGTTCCGCAATCGCGCCAAGCTGGCCAGCGGCAACACCGCGCTGCTGGGCGACATCGTGTCCTCCTCGCCGGTGTTCGTCGGCAAGCCGCCGTTCCGCTACCGCGACGACCTGGAGTCGGAGCCCTACTCGGAGTTCAGGATCGCGCAGGACGCGCGCCGGCCGATGGTCTACGCCGGCGCCAACGACGGCATGCTGCACGGCTTCGACGGCGAGACCGGGCGGGAACGGTTCGCGTTCATCCCGAGCGCGGTGTTCGGCCGACTGCCGGCGCTGACGGACCCGACCTACTCGCACCTCTTCTACGTGGACGGCCCGCCGAACATGGGCGACGTCTTCTTCGACGGCCAGTGGCGCACCGTGCTGGTGGGCGGGCTGAACCGCGGCGGCCAGGGCATCTATGCGCTCGACGTCACGAACCCCGACGCCGCGACCGAGGCCAACGCGGACGACGTGGTCCTGTGGGAGTTCACCGACGAGGACGACGTCGACCTCGGCTTCACCTACAGCCAGCCGGCCATCATCCGCAGCCAGGACAACGGCCGCTGGGTGGCGGTGTTCGGCAACGGCTACAACAACACCCGTGCCGACGGCCGGGCCAGCAGCAGCGGCAACGCGGTGCTGTACTTCGTCGACATCGAGACGGGTGACCTGGTGCGCAAGATCGACACCGGCGTCGGCATCGCGAGCACGGGCTCCGGCGGCCGCGCCAACGGCCTGGCGACGCCGGCCGCCGTCGACCTGAACGGGGACGGGACCGCCGACTACGTCTATGCCGGCGACCTGTTCGGAAACCTGTGGAAGTTCGACATCCGCAGCAACGATCCGGACGACTGGAACGTGGCCTACCGCCCCTCCGGCGTGTCCCAGCCGCTGTTCACGGCCACGGATGAGGCCGGCAACCGCCAGCCGATCACCTCGCGGCCGGAGGTCGGCCGCGGACCGGCCGGCGTCGGCACGGTCGTGCTGGTGGGCACCGGCAAGTTCCTCGAGCCGGTGGACAAGGTCGTCGAGACGGCGGTCGCCGATTTCCGCGTGCAGTCGCTGTACGGCATCTTCGACCGCAACAGCGGCTCGGCGGCCACCGACCGGGTCACCAGCCGTGACTCGCTCGTGCAGCAGAACATCCTCGCCGAGGAACTCTACGACGGCGACGTCGAGGACTTCCTGGTGCGCGTCACCTCGCGCAACTCGGTTCCCTCCACCAGCAAGGGCTGGTTCCTCGACCTGGCCTTCGACGCGAACGGCGACGGCGACTACGCGGACACCGTCGACGGCGTCGGCGAGTACCTCGGCGAGAAGTCGGTCGCCAATCCGGTGCTGCGCGCCGGCCGGGTGATCTTCACGACGCTGCTGCCGGATCCGGATCCCTGCGGCTTCGGCGGCGGCGGCTGGCTGATGGAGCTCGACAGCCTGACGGGCGCGCGCCTCGCGGCCTCGCCCTTCGACCTGAACGCGGACCGCCTGTTCAACGACCTCGACTTCATCGAGATCGAGGTCGGTGGCGAGACCCTGCGGCTCCCGGTGTCCGGCGTCTCGTCGAAGGAGGGCATCATCCAGAGCCCCGGCATCCTCGCCGATCCGAACCGTCCGCTGGAGTTCAAGTACTCGCCGGGCACGACCGGCAACATCCAGGTGACGGTCGAGAACCCGGGTCCGTCCGGATTCGGACGCCAGTCCTGGCGGCAGATCCGGTAAGGGAGCACGGTCATGGTCAGGCGTCGTCAACGCGGAATCACGCTCATCGAGCTGATGGTCGTGGTGGTCATCATCGCCCTGCTGGCGGGCATCGCCTGGCCGAGCTACCGCCAGCAGGTCGTGCGCGCGAACCGGACCGACGCCATGGTGGCGCTCGAGCAGTCGCGCCAGGGGCTGGAGCGCTGCTTCACCCGCTTCAACGCCTACGACTCGGGCGATTGCGAGCTCGTGTTCCCGATCGACGTGGCTTCCGGCAACTACGAGGTCGACGTGGTCCGCGACGCGGTGTCCTTCACGCTGACGGCGACGCCGCAAGGGGCCCAGGTCAGGGACGAGCAGTGCGCCAACTTCACGCTGGACGATCGCGGCGTACGCGGCGTCAGCGGCGACGCGCCCGCCGCGGAGTGCTGGCGCCGCTGATCGCCGCCGCCAGGGGCCCGGGCTCGGCTATTCCGCCGGCGGGCGGCCGCGCATCCGCTTGACGTCCCGGCGGCGCTTCTTGCCCTCGAGGCGCCGCTCCTTCGAGGCGCGCGAGGGCCGCGTGGCCTTGCGCTTGCGTGGCACGACCCGCGCGGCGGCGACGAGCGCCGCCAGCCGCTCGAGCGCGTCGCGGCGGTTGCCTTCCTGGCTGCGGTGGCGGTGAGCCTCGATCAGGATCTCGTCGTCGCGCGTCAGGCGACGGCCGGCCAGTCGCCGCAGCCGTTCGCGGCCTGCCTCGTCGAGCAAGGTCGTGCCGCCCACGCGGAACCGCAGCTGGCAGGCGGTGGCGAGCTTGTTGACGTTCTGGCCGCCGGGGCCGGGCGAGCGCACCCAGGCGAGCGAGTACTCGGCGGGCGGGATCGCGGGTTCGCCCGGGTCCTCCGCCACGGCTCAGTCCTGGCCGTCGAGCGTCGGCTCTATCCGGTCCGTTCGGCGCGGCGACAGCAGCGAGGCCGGCGTCGAGCCCTCGAGGATGCGGATCTCGCGCTGCGCCGGCGGGATGGTGATGCCGTGCTGGCGGAACTGCGCCCAGATGCGCCGGTTGATGTCCGAGCGCACGTTGTTGACGCCCTCGGCCGGGTCGCCGATCCAGAAGCGCAGCTCGATCTCCATGCCGTAATCCGCGAACTCCATCAGCCGCGAGACCGGCGGCGGGTCGCGCAGCACGCGCGGGTGCTCCTGGGCGGCCTCGAGCAGGAGCCGTAGCGCCAGCTCGACGTCGTCCTGGTAGCTGATGCGCACGGGCAGCCTGAGGCGCACCTTCGGGTGTCCGTAGCTCCAGTTGATCACCTGGTTGGTGATCACGTTCTGGTTGGGCACGAGGGTCGCGACGCCGTCCCGGTCGCGCACCACCAGGTAGCGGCCGCGCAGCTCCTCGACCCAGCCGAAGCCGTGCGTGCTGGTGCCGGTCGTTCCGGTGAAGCTGATGACGTCGCCCGGCTTGATGGACTTGTCGACGAGCAGCACGAAGCCGCTGACGAAGTTCGCGAGGATCGCCTGCAGGCCGAAGCCGAGGCCGAGGCCGATGGCGCCCGAGAACACCGCGAGCGCGGTCAGGTCGACCCCGGAGGCGCGCAGGCCGAGCAGCACGCCGAAGCCGATGAAGAACGCGTAGCTGGTCTTGGCGATGCCGATGCGCGTCGACGGCGCGAGCATCTGGATGGAATGGACCCGGCGGTCGACCCAGCGGGCGACCCAGACGCTCGCGATGACGCACACCGACACCGCGAACAGTGCGGCCAGCACCGACCAGACCGTGATGCGCGACTTGCCCGTGGACAGCCCGACCGAGTCGAGCGCCGCGACGATGGCGTCCAGCCAGCCGAGCATCTGCGTGGCGACCAGCAGCCACACGCCCACCGCGAAGCGGGTCTCGAGGCCGCGCAGCCGCGAATTCGGCGACAGCGAGAAGCGCAGCCCGTACACCAGCAGCCTGATGACGATGAACGCCACGATCAGGCGTACGGCCTGGTCGAGCAGCGGCGCCTCGAGCCGGGCGGCGACGACGGTCGCGCGCGCCAGCTGCGTCAGCGCCAGCGCCGCGACGTAGGGCAGCACGATGACGAGGCCTCGGCCGAGCGCGCCGCGCCAGCCCAGCCCGGACTCCTCCTTGGGCAGGTACCAGCCGCGGACGAGGCGCGTTCCGCCCCAGGCGACGCCGAGGACCACGACCAGCGCGACGGCCTGGGCGAGCGTGGAGGCGGTCAGCCAGCGCTCCAGGAAGGCCTGCAGGTCCTGGATCATGGCGTCCGCCGCTGCGCTTGGTCGCGTCTGTGCCGCGGGCGGGACGAGGCGCGCGGCGGCGGGGCGTGGTGGCGGCGCATCAGGCGTTGAGGTCCGGGATCAGCTGGCTCTCGAGGCGGGTGATCTGGTCCTTGATGAGCAGCTTGCGCTTCTTGAGCCGGCGCAGCTGCACCTCGTCGACGTACAGGTCCATCGTGAGGCGGCTGATCACGTCGTCGAGGTCGCGGTGCTCGATCCGAAGCTCGCGCAGGCGCTGGATCCTGCGGAACAGCTCGGTATCGACCTTCTCGTCGTCGGGCGTCATGGGCGGCCGAAATCGCGTGGAAACGGCGGTTGGGCCCACACGGGCCGGACGGACGCCGGAAGCTTAGCCAATCGCCCCGGGGGATTCCACGCGATCGCCGGGTCGTGGAAGTCGGAGCCGGCGGAGCCGTCGAGGCCGGCCCGGGCGGCGAGGCCGGCGGCCTCCGAGACCTGCTGCGTCGAAGCCCCGCCGGTCGCGACCTCGACGCCGCGGCCGCCCGCCTCGCTGAACTCGCGGGCCAGGTCGCGCCGCCCACCCCCGGACAGCGTGTAGCGCAGCGGGTGCGCGAGCACCGCCACGCCGCCTGAGCGCAGGATCCAGCCGACCACCTCGGCCATCCCGGGCCACTCGCAGGCCGCGTAGCCCGGGCGGCCGCGGCGCAGCAGGCGCGCAAAGGCGTCGGCGGCGTCGCGCGCGGCGCCCAGTTCCACCAGCGCGCGCGCGAAGTGCGTGCGCGTGGGCAAGGCGGTCGTCTCCAGCACGGCCGCGAGCGCCGCGCGGCCCGGCGCGCGGGCGGCCTCGAGCCGCGCCGCGATGCGCTCCGCGCGGTCGCGGCGCACCGTCGAGAGCCGGGCGATGCCGGCCTGCAGCCCGGTGGCGCCCGGGTCGACGGCGAGGCCGAGCACGTGGATGCTGCGGCCGCGCCAGCCCGCGGACAGCTCGATGCCCGGCACGAAGCCGACGCCGGCCGCGGCCGCCTCGGCGGCGGCTTCCGCGACGCCCGCCGTGGTGTCGTGGTCGGTGAGCGACAGGTGGCGCACGCCGCGCGCCACGGCGTGCCGGACGAGCTCGGCCGGGCTCATCCGGCCGTCCGAGGCGGTCGAGTGCAGGTGCAGGTCGACCGTCGCGGCGGTCACGCGACGGCCCTCGGGCCGAGGCCCACGCTGTCGATCTCGAGGCCGGTCAGCACCACGAAACCCCGCCGGCGGTTCGCGCCGTCCTCCGAATAGTCGAACACGTAGGTCCGGCGCAGCGCGAGCGTCCCGCGGCCGTCGCGCGCGAAGCCGACCCGCAGCACGGACACGGTGCCGTCCAGGAACTGAACGCCGGCGCGGCTGCAGGTGTCGGTTGCGATGCGGTTGGCGAGCTCGCGGGCGCGCAGGTTCGCGTGCCAGGCCCAGCCCAGGAGGACCAGCGCGATGATCCCGGCGAATTCCATCCAGCTCATGCGACGAGCGGCTGCAGCCAGTCCACGGAGTCGTCGCCGTAGGCGACGAAATGCGGGTTGATGAGCTCGGCCCGCGCGTTGTACGCGAGCGGTCGGCCGTCCATCCCCACGACGTGGCCGCCCGCCTGCTCGAGCACGCACTGGCCGGCGGCGGTGTCCCACTCCGAGGTCGGGCCGAGGCGCGGATAGAAGTCGGCCTCGCCGCTGGCGACCAGGCAGAACTTGAGCGAGCTGCCGATCGCGACCAGCTCGTGCGGGCCGATGCGCCCGAGCAGTCCGTCGAGCGAAGAGCCGCGGTGCGAGCGGCTGCCCACGACGCGCAGCGGGCGGGCCGCCTTCGAGCGCACGCGGATCGGCCGTGCCGGCGCGCCGGCATCGCCGTGGAAGGCTCCGTAGCCCTCGCAGGCGTAGTAGTCGGCCTGCAGCACCGGCGCATGCACGACGCCGAGCACCGGCCGGTGGCGGTGCACGAGCGCGACGTTGACCGTGAACTCGCCGTTGCGCTGCACGAACTCGCGCGTGCCGTCGAGCGGATCGACGATCCACAGCCAGTCCCAGCCGGCCCGCGTGGCGAAGGGCACCACGGCCGATTCCTCGGACAGGATCGGCACCTCGGGCGCGAGGCGCCTCAGGCCCGCGGCCAGGACCCGCTCGGCCGCGAGGTCGGCCTCGGTGAGCGGCGAGCTGTCGGCCTTCTCCTGCACCGCGAAGGACTGCGCATACACGCCGAGGATCGCGCGCCCCGCCTCGCGGGCGAGCGCCACCACGTCGAGCAGCAGTCGGTGCGGGTCGGGGATCATGCGCTCAGGCGTTGCCCGCGGGCGGCGGTGCGCCCTGTCCGCCGCCGGGCCCGCCCTGGCCGCGGGGCCCGTGCCGCCTGCGCCGGCGCCGGCGCCTCGGCGCGGAGGGG
>CAYORU010000051.1:0-20024 GCA_964406445.1 uncultured Steroidobacteraceae bacterium | reverse complement strand
CCGACCTCGGTGCTGGTCACCGGCTTCGACATCATCTTCTTCTGGGTCGCCCGGATGATCATGATGGGCCTGAAGTTCATGGGCGACGTGCCGTTCCGCGAGGTCTACGTGCACGGCCTGATCCGTGACCACGACGGCCAGAAGATGTCGAAGTCGAAGGGCAACGTCATCGACCCGCTCGACATCGTCGACGGCATCGGCCTCGAGGCGCTCGTCGCCAAGCGCACCACCGGCCTGATGCAGCCGAAGCTCGCCGCCGGCATCGAGAAGGCGACCCGGCGGCAGTACCCGCAGGGCATCGCCGCGCACGGCACCGACGCGCTGCGCTTCACCTTCGCGGCGATGGCGACCCAGTCGCGCGACCTTCGCTTCGACCTCGGCCGCGTGGAGGGCTACCGGAACTTCTGCAACAAGCTCTGGAACGCCGCGCGCTACGTGATGATGGCGACCGAGACGCCGGAGCCGGAGCCTGCCGGCCCCACGGAGCTCTCTCCGGCGGACCGCTGGATCCGCGCACGCCTCGACGTCGCCGCGCAGGCGGTGCGCGAGGGTTTCGCGACCTACCGGCTCGACCTCGCCGCGCAGGCCGCCTACGAGTTCACCTGGTACGAGTTCTGCGACTGGTACCTCGAGCTCTCGAAGGTGGTGCTGCAGTCGCCTTCCGCCACCGAGGCCGCCAGGCGCGGCGCCCGCCGCACGCTGCTCGGCACGCTCGAGGCGCTGCTGCGGCTGCTGCACCCGCTGATGCCGTTCATCACCGAGGAGATCTGGGGCCGGGTCGCGCCGCGCGCCGGGGTCGCCGGCGAGACCATCATGCGCGCGCCCTTTCCCGCGGCGGGCGCCGCCGACGCCGACGACGGAGCGGAGATGCGCTGGGTGATGGACTTCATCCTCGGCATCCGCCAGATCCGCGGCGAGATGGACATCGCGCCCTCGGTGAGGTTCGAGGCGCTGCTGCAGGATGCGCGGCCGGAGGACCTCGCGCTCGCGAGCCGCCACGCCGAGTACCTGGAGCGACTGGCAAACGTGGCGCCGCCGCGCGCGCTCGCGCCGGGCGAGACGCCGCCGGCCTCGGCGGTCGCGCTGCTCGGCGGCATGAAGATCCTGGTGCCGATGGCGGGCGTCATCGACCTCGCCGCCGAGACCGCGCGCCTCGGCAAGCGCCGCGGCAAGCTCGAGCAGGAGCTCGGCAAGGCCGAGGGCAAGCTCGGCAACGCCAGCTTCGTGCAGAACGCGCCCCCGGCCGTGGTGGAGCAGGAGCGGGAGCGGGTGGCGCAGTTCAAGCGTGAACTGGCGCAACTCGCCGCCCAGCTCGAGCGGCTAGCCTCTCTCGGATGAACGCCCTGCGCGAAACGGCCGGCGAGCAGCGCCGGCGCCTGGAGGCCGCCGTCGAGCGGCTGAACGGCGTGGTGCTGGGCAAGGACCGCGAGATCCGCCTCGCGCTGGCCTGCCTGCTCGCGCGCGGCCACCTGCTGATCGAGGACATCCCCGGCGTCGGCAAGACGACGCTCGCCCACGGCCTCGCCCGCGTGCTCGGCCTCGGCTACCAGCGCATCCAGTTCACCAGCGACCTGCTGCCGGCCGACATCATCGGCGTGTCCGTCTACGACCGCGGCACCGGCCGCTTCCAGTTCCACACCGGCCCGGTGTTCTCGCAGCTGGTGCTGGCCGACGAGGTCAACCGGGCCACGCCCAAGGCGCAGAGCGCCCTGCTCGAGGCGATGGAGGAACGGCAGGTGACGATGGACGGCGCCACGCACGCGCTGCCCGAGCCGTTCTTCGTGGTGGCCACGCAGAACCCCGCCTACCAGGTCGGCACCTTCCCGCTGCCGGAATCGCAGCTCGACCGCTTCCTGATGCGCGTGGAGCTCGGCTATCCGGCGCCTTCGCAGGAGCGGGCCCTCCTGCGCAGCCGCGACCGCCGCGACCTGCTCGCGGAGCTGCCCGCCGCGCTCGACCCGGCGACCATCCTCGAGCTGCAGCGGCAGGTGCCCGCGGTGCATGCGAGCGACGCGCTGCTCGACTACGTGCAGGCGCTGGCGCGCGCCTCGCGCGACGGCACGCTCTTCGCCGCCGGCCTGTCCACCCGCGCGGTGATCTCGCTGCTGCGCGCGTCGCAGGCCTGGGCGTTCCTGCACGGACACCCCGGCGTGCTCCCCGAGGACCTCCAGGCGGTGCTGCCCGCCGTCGTGGGCCACCGCCTTCGCCCGCGCGAGACAGCCGACCGGCGCGGCCCGGGCGAGCTCGCCCGCGCGCTGGTCGAGGTGGTGCCGATTCCCTGAGGGCCCGCATGGGCCTCGCGGCGCGCACCCGCCAACTCGCGCAGCGCTGGATCCGCCGGCGCCAGGGTCCGGATGCCGGCCCGGTGGCCCTCCACCGCGGACGCATCTACATCCTGCCGACCCGGCTCGGCCTCGTGTTCGCGGCGATGCTGCTCGGCATGCTGCTCGGCTCGCTCAACTACGCCAACAACCTCGGGCTGGGCCTCACCTTCCTGCTCGCGGCGCTCGGGCTCGTGGCGATGCACGCCTGTCATCGCAACCTGCTCGGCGTGACGCTCGCCGGCGCCGGCGCCGAGCCGCCGTTCGCGGGCCAGGACGCGCGCTTCCTGGTGAGTCTCGCCAATCCCAGCCCGCAGCCGCGCCTCGACCTCGAGGCCGTCGTCGACGGCCGGCGCGAGCGCCCGGTCAGCCTCGAGCCGCAGGGCGCCGGCGGCCTCGCGCTGCGCCTGCCGACCCGCCGGCGCGGCCGGGTGCGCCTGTCGCGCTACGAGCTCGAGACGCGCTACCCGCTCGGGCTGTTCAGGGCCTGGGCGGTGCTGCACCCGGAGACCGACTGCCTGGTCTACCCGGCCCTCGCCGAGCGCGCGCCGGCTCCGCCGCCGTCGACCGCGGGCGGCAGCGGCGGCGAGCAGGGCGCCGGCGAGGAGGACTTCGCCGGCCTCAAGGACTACCACCCCGGCGACCCGCCGCGGCGCATCGCCTGGAAGGCGCATGCGCGCGGCGGCAGCCTGCTGGTCAAGCAGTTCGCCGGCGCCGTCGCGCCCGCGCAGGTGTTCGATCTCGCCCAGGCGCCGGGCACCGACCTCGAGCGCCGCCTGTCGGTGCTCGCCCGCTGGATCGTCGACGCGCACGCGGCGGGCGCGGCCTTCGGCCTGAGGCTGCCGGGGCTCGAGATCCCGCCGGAGCCCGGCGAGCTGCAGCGTCGCCGCTGCCTCGAGGCGCTGGCCGCGTTCGGGGCGTCGGAGGCCGGCGATGGCTAGGGTCGCGGAGGGCCTGCGCAGGCTCGGCTGGACGACCGCCGGGCTGGCCGCGGCGGTGGCGCCGCACGCGTCGCACCTGCGCGGCTGGATCGTCGCCGTGGCGATAGGCATCGCCGCCTGGCGGCTGTTCGCGGAATGGCGCGGGCTCGGCCTGCCGGGCCGCTGGCTGCGCTCCGCGCTGACCCTGGCGGTGTCGGCCGGCGTGCTGCTCGGATACCGCGGCCTGACCGGCCTCGATGCCGGCACGGCGCTGCTGGTCCTGATGGGATCCCTCAAGCTCCTCGAGACCCGCACGCCGCGCGATCACGTGGTGCTGGTATTCATCGGCTGGTTCCTCTGCCTCGCGACCTTCCTCTACGCGCAGGATCTGTCTGCGGCCGCGTGGGTACTTCCCGCGGCGTGGCTGCTGGCCGCGGCGCTCCTGAACGTCGCGCGCAACGGCGAGGCCGGGCCGGCGCCGCGTCCCTTCCGGACCACCGGCGCGATGCTGCTGAAGGCCGTGCCGGTCGCCCTCGTGCTGTTCCTGTTCTTCCCGCGGGTGGCGGGCCACTTCTGGGGCGCGCCCTCGAGTGAGCGCGCCGCGACCGGGCTGACGGAGGAACTCTCGCCCGGCGACCTCTCGGAGCTGTCCATCAACGACGCGGTCGCCTTCCGCGTCCGGTTCGACGGCGAGCTCCCCCCGCCGCGCGAGCGCTACTGGCGCGGGCCGGTGCTCACCGAGTTCGACGGCTACACCTGGACGAGGCCGCGCGCGCAGGCCTACTTCCGGCCGCCGATCGAGGTCTTCGGCGAGCCGGTCGACTACACCGTGACGCTCGAGCCGACCCAGCAGCGGATGCTGTTCGCGCTGGACATGGTGACCGACTGGCCCGACGAGATGGCGACCCTGCTGTGGGACTACCGCCTGTTCACGCGCCAGCCGGTGGCCGCGGTGATCCAGTACCGCGCCCGCTCCCACCCCGACTACGTCGCGGGGCTCACGCTGACCCCCGGGATGCGAAACCGCCACCTGCAGCTGCCCGCGGAGCGCAACCCGAGGAGCTTCGAGCTGGCCCGGCGGATGCGCGCCGCGGCGGCGGGCGACGCCGCGTTCATCCAGGACGTGCTCCGCATGTACCGCGAGCAGGAGTTCTACTACACGCTCACGCCGCCGCGCCTCGACCGCGACTCGGTGGACGACTTCCTGTTCAACACCCGCCGCGGCTTCTGCGGGCACTTCGCCTCCTCGTTCACCATGCTGATGCGCGCCGCCGGCCTCCCGGCGCGCGTGGTCGGCGGCTACCAGGGCGGCGACTGGAACCCGGTCGGCGGCTACCTGATCGTGCGCCAGTCGCATGCGCACGCCTGGTCCGAGGTCTGGCTCGCCGGACGCGGCTGGGTGCGCGTGGACCCTACCGCGGCGGTCGCCCCCGAGCGCGTCGAGCGCGGCCTCGACGCCGCGCTGCCGGAGGGCGAGCCCGTGCCGGGCCGGCTGCTGCGCGAGTCGGCGGTGCTCTGGCAGGCGCGGATGCTGTGGGACAACGTCAACGCGCGCTGGAACGACTGGGTGGTCAAGTTCGACGCCGCCCGGCAGGAGCGGATCCTCGAGGAGCTGGGCTTCGACGCGCCGGACTGGCGCCAGCTCGCCTGGCTGCTCGGCGGCGGGCTCGCCGCCACGCTGCTGCTCGTCTCCGCCTGGCTCGCATGGGAATACCGGCCGCCGCGTCTGGATCCCGCGGCCGCCAGCTACCGGCTGTTCACCCGCAAGCTCGCGAAACGGGGCCTCGGACGTCGCGGACACGAGACGCCACGGGATTTCCTCGCGCGCGTCGCCCGCCTGCGGCCGGACCTCGCACCGCCGGCCACGGCGATCACCGAGGCTTACCTGCGCGCCCGCTACGCGCCCGGCCCGAGCCGGGCCGACCTCGACGCGCTGCGCAGCCTGGTGCGGCGATTCCGGCCGTGAGCGGCGGCGTCCTCGCGGTCCTCGCGATCGCGGCGGCGGTCATCGCGTGGATCGTCGGCCGTCCGCTGCTCGCGGCGCGCCGTCGTGCGGCGCTTCGCGCGGGCGGGCTCCCGGCGGCGGATCGCGCGATCCTCTCGCGACGCGTCCCGCTCTATCGCGGCCTGCTGCCGCCGCTGCGCGAGCGCCTCGAAGGGCTGGTCCGCGTGTTCGTGACCGAGAAGGAATTCATCGGCTGCGGCGGCCTCGAGGTCACGCCGGCCATGCGGCTCGCCATCGCCGCGCAGGCCTGCCTGCTGGTGCTCGGCCGGGACGAGCACGTCTACGACGAGTTGCGCTCGATCCTGGTCTACCCGTCGCAGTTTCGCGTGCCCGAGCGCTGGCACGACGAGGACGGCGTGGTCACCGAGGAGGAGCGCCTGCTCGCCGGCCAGGCCTGGGACGTGAGCCGGATCATCCTCTCCTGGGAGGACGTCGCCTCCGGCGGGCGCGGCGAGGAGGCCTACAACGTCGTCGTGCACGAGTTCGCGCACTACCTCGACCACGAGACCGGGGCGTCGCTGGACGTGGCGGGGCGCGAGGCGAGCGGCCCGGCGGCGCGGCTCGCGGACGAGTACGCGGCGCTGTGCGCGGCGGTCGAGCGCGGCGAGGAGCCCTTCCTCGACCCCTACGCCGCCGAGGACGAGGCCGAGTTCTTCGCGGTCGCGAGCGAGGCCTTCATCGAGACGCCGCGCGAGCTCGCGGCCGCTCACCCCGACGTCTACGCGGCGCTCGCCCGCTTCTATCGCCTCGACCCGGCGAGCTGGCCCGGGCCGCGCCGCGGCCCGGGCCGCTAGGCCTGCGCCCCGCCGCCCGGCGCGACCGCGATCCGCCGCGCCCGCCAGAGGAGCAGCGCGCCGCCCATGAACAGCAGCAGCACGGCCAGGATCCCGGCGCGGTTGCTGCCGGTGGCGAGCGCGGTGACGCCGACGAGCATCGGCCCGATGATGGCCGAGAACTTGCCCACCATGTTGTAGAAGCCGAAGAACTCGCCGCGCTTGCCGACCGGCACCAGCGACCCGAAGTAGGAGCGCGACAGCGACTGGATGCCGCCCTGCACCAGGCCGATGGCGACGGCGAGGCCGTAGAAGTGCGCCGCCGTCTGCATGCCGACGGCGCCGACGGTCGCCGCGGCGTAGACGGCGATGGCCAGGAAGATGCCGTTCACCGCGCCGATCCGCGAGCCGAGCCAGCCGAAGGCGAGGGCCGCCGGGAAAGCCACGAACTGCGTCAGCAGCAGCGCGACGATCAGGCTCTCCTGCGGGAAGCCGAGAGCGAGGCCGTAGTCCACCGCCATCTTGATGACCGTGTTGACGCCGTCGATGTACAGCCAGTAGGCGAGCAGGAACCAAAGCAGCGGCCGGTAGCGACGGACGTGGCCGAGCGTGGAGCGCAGTTCGCCGAAGGCCGCCCGGGCCGAGGCCGCGAGGCCGAGCGGCGTCGCCGGCCGGTCCTCGCGCACGAACAGGAACACCGGCAGCGCGAACACCACCCACCAGACCGCCACGGTCAAGAACGAGAGGCGCACCGCCTCCGCCGCCGAGGCGAGCCCGAAGAGCTCCGGCCGCAGCGTCATGGCGACGTTGACGGCGAACAGCAGCCCGCCGCCGACGTAGCCGAGCGCGTAGCCGTAGGCGGAGATCAGGTCGAGCTCGTCCCTCGACTCCGCGACGTCGAGCAGCAGCGCGTCGTTGAACGTGATCCCGCTCCAGAAGCCGAAAGAGGCGACGAGGTACAGCGCGACCGCGAGCTGCCACTGTCCCTCCCCGGCGAGGTACAGCCCGCCGGTCGCGGCGGCGCCGAGGACCGTCGCCAGCATCAGCAGCCTGACCCGCCGCCCGCTGCGGTCGGCGATCGTGCCGAGCAGCGGCGCGGTGAGCGCGATCAGCAGGCTCGCTGCGCCGTTGGCGACGCCGAGGCGGAAGGTGCTGACCGCCGCCTCGGCGCCGGCGTTCCAGTACTGCTTGAAGAAGATCGGGAAGAACCCGGCCATCACCGTCGTGGCGAAGGCCGAGTTGGCCCAGTCGTAGAACGCCCAGGCCAGCACCGGGCGGCGAAGCAGAGGCGACTTTCCCCATTCCCGTCGCTTCACTGCCGTGGCTCTCATGTGGCGCCCCCGCGCGACTGAAACGAGGACGGTCCCCTCACAGCTCCCGCGTCTCGCGGAAGCGTATCGCGGGCGCGCGCTCGATGGCGAGCTGCAGGTTGACGCGGCTCGGCGCCAGGTAGACCAGCGCGCCGGCGTGGTCGACCGCCAGGTTCTCGTAGGCCTTGCCGCGGAACTCCTCGACCTTCCTCGGATCGTCGCCGTCGACCCACCGGGCCGTGGCCACGTTGACTCCGTCGAAGCTGCACTGCACTCCGTACTCGTCGGCGAGCCGGAAGGCCACCACGTCGAACTGCAGCGGCCCGACGGCCCCGAGGATCAGGTCGTTGTTTCGAAGCGGCCGGAAGATCTGGGTGGCGCCTTCCTCGCAGAGCTGGTCCAGGCCCTTCTGCAGCGCCTTCATCCTGAGCGGGTCCTTGAGCACCGCGCGGCGGAAGATCTCCGGCGCGAAGCTCGGGATGCCGGTGAAGGCCAGTTCCTCGCCCTCGGTGAAGGTATCGCCGATGTTGATGGTGCCGTGGTTGTGCAGGCCGATGATGTCGCCGGCCCAGGCCTCCTCGGCGCGTTCGCGGTCCGAGGCCATGAAGGTGAGCGCGTCGGCGATGCGCAGCTCCTTGCCGAGCCGCACGTGCTTGAGGCGCATGCCGCGCTGGTAGCGGCCGGAGCAGAGCCGCAGGAAGGCGATCCGGTCGCGGTGGGCCGGGTCCATGTTGGCCTGGATCTTGAAGACGAAGCCCGTGAGCTTCGCCTCGCCGGGTTCCACCTCGCGCGTGGTCGTGGCGCGCGGCCGCGGCGACGGCGCGTGTTCGACGAAGGCCGTGAGCAGCTCCTCCACCCCGAAGTTGCTGATCGCGGAACCGAAGAACACCGGCGTCTGCCTGGCGGCGAGGTAGAGCGCCGGATCGAAGGCCGGCGTCGCGCCTCGCACCAGCTCGACTTCCTCGCGAAAGGCGCGCGCCGCGTCGCCGAGGAACTCCGTGGCTGCCGCCGATGCCAGCCCGTCGATGGTCAGGTTCCGGCCGACGCGGCCGCCCTCTGCGGCGTCGTAGGCGTAGATGCGGTCCTCCAGCAGGTGGTAGATCCCCTTGAGCGCGCGGCCCATGCCGATCGGCCACGTCACCGGCGCGCAGACGACGCCGAGCACGCGCTCGATCTCGTCGAACAGCTCGATCGGGTCGCGGCCCTCGCGGTCGAGCTTGTTGATGAAGGTCATGATCGGCGTGTCGCGCAGCCGGCAGACCTCCATGAGCTTGATCGTGCGCTCCTCGACGCCCTTGGCGCAGTCGATGACCATCAGCGCGGAGTCGACCGCGGTGAGCGTGCGGTAGGTGTCCTCGGAGAAGTCCTCGTGGCCCGGCGTGTCGAGCAGGTTGACGATCCGGCCGCGGAACGGGAACTGCATGACCGAGGAGGTCACCGAGATGCCGCGCTGCTGCTCGAGGCGCATCCAGTCGGAGGTGGCGTGGCGCGCGGCCTTGCGGCCCTTGACCGTGCCGGCCATCTGGATCGCGCCGCCGAACAGCAGCAGCTTCTCGGTCAGCGTGGTCTTGCCGGCGTCCGGATGCGAGATGATCGCGAAGCTGCGCCGGCGCGCGATTTCGGGGTCGAGTTCGGGCATCTTGGGCTGGCGTTTCGGAACGGGCCGCGGCGGAGGGCCCGGGATTCTACCCGAAACGCCTCAGGCGCCGGCGAGCCGGGAGAGCTCGAGCCGCAGGACCAGCGCGTCCTCGCGTCCGCCCTCCGCCTGGTAGTAGCCGCGGCGCACGCCGATGGGCTCGAAGCCGAGCGCGCGGTAGAGGGCGATCGCGCCGGGATTCGACGGCCGTACCTCGAGGAAGGCGTGCTCCATGCCGGCCTCGCGCGCACGCCCGAGCAGCGCCACGAGCAGCGCGCGGCCCGCGCCGCGGCGCCGCAGGGCCGGCTCGATGCACAGGTTCAGGACGTGGCACTCGCCGGCGCCCATCGACATGATGCCGTAGCCGGAGACCACCGCCGCGGCGTCCAGCACCCAGCACTCGTAGCCGACGCGCAGGCAGTCGCGGAACACCTGCTCGCTCCACGGAAAGCGGTAGCTGGCCCGCTCGAGCGCGACCACGTCGACGACGTCGGTCGCGCCCATCGGGCGCAGCCGCCAGCGGGCTTGCGCCAGGGTGTCAGCGGCCGTCGCCACGGTCGAGCAGCGAGCGCGCGAGCCTGAGGTCGTCCCAGGCGCGGCGCTTGTGGGCCGGCGTGCGCAGCAGGTAGGCCGGGTGATAGGTGACGACCACCGGCGTGTCGCCGAGCGCATGCACGCGGCCGCGCAGGCTGCCGAGGCTGGCGTCCGTGCCGAGCAGGTTCTGCGCCGCGATGCGCCCGACGCACAGGAGCGCCCGCGGCGCGACCAGCTCGACCTGCCGGCGCAGGTAGGGCAGGCAGTGCCCGGCCTCGGCCGGCTCGGGATCGCGGTTCTTCGGCGGCCGGCACTTGAGGACGTTGGCGATGTACGCCTGCTCGCGGGCGAACCCGGCCGCGCGCAGCATCGCGTTCAGCAGCTGGCCGGCGCGGCCGACGAAGGGCAGGCCCTGGCGGTCCTCCTCGGCGCCCGGCGCCTCGCCGACGACCATCAGCGCCGCCGCGCGATCGCCCGTGCCGAACACGGTCTGCGTGCGCGAGCGGCACAGGCCGCAGCGCGTGCAGCCCGCGACCGCAACCTCGAGGTCCTCCCAGCCGAGCCCGGCGGGCGCCGCCGAAGCCGCCCCGACTTCGTCCGCGGCCGGGCGGACCGGCGCGGCGCGCGGCACGTAGCGGACCACGCCGATCGCGTCCAGAACGGCCTGGCGGCGCGCGTCCACGCGCTCAGCCCGTGCCGGCCTCGCGCGGCTTGCGCCGCGCGCGCCGCCACGCCCAGACGAGCGGCGCCGAGAGGGCGAAGCCGCTGAACAGCGCGAGCAGCACGGCCGGCGGGTCGATCGCGATCAGCGCGAACACCACCGGCACGATCAGGAGGCGCGAGTAGCGGACGCGCTCGCCGGCCGCGCGGTCCTTGAAGCTGCGGTAGGAAAAGCGGCTGACCATCAGCGCGCCGGCGGTCGCGGTCACGGTGAAGGCGAGCACCAGGCCGTCGAGTCCGTCGAGCCCGTACTTGTGCGCGACCCACACGAAGGCGGCGACCACGGCCGCCGCCGACGGGCTCGGCAGGCCCTCGAAGTAGCGCTTGTCCTGGGTCGCGGCGCGGGCATTGAAGCGGGCGAGACGCATCGCCGCGGCCGCCGCATAGAAGAACGCCGCCACCCAGCCGAAGCGGCCCCAGGCGGCGCCGTACTCGACGATCCGGTCGATGCCCCACTGGTAGCAGACGATGGCCGGCGCGAGCCCGAAGGCCACCATGTCGGCCAGGCTGTCGTACTCCTTGCCGAAGACCGTCTCGGTATTGGTCAGGCGCGCGACCCGGCCGTCGAGGCCGTCGAAGACCATGGCGACGAAAATGGCCACGCCGGCGCGCTCGAAGTTGCCGTCGGTCGCGGCGATGATCGCGTAGAAGCCCGCGAACAGGCAGCCCGTGGTCAGCAGGTTCGGCAGCAGGTAGATGCCGCGGCGGGTGGGCTGAGCGTTGTTCTGCTGGTTCATCGTGGGGTGTCGCGGGGGCCGGTGGCCCGCCGGCATGATAGTTTTCCGGGGCCCCGGTCACAACGCGGGCCGTGCCCGCGTGGCGGGCCCGCGCACCTCGGCCTAAGATACGCGGCTGCCAGGGCGCCGCCGGCGCCGCAGGGAGCGCCGATGCGCCTCACAGAGTACCCGATCCAGAACCTCAAGGAAGAGCCTGCCGACGCGGAGGTCGCGAGCCACCGGCTCATGCTGCGCGCCGGGCTCGTCCGCCGCCTCGCCGGAGGCCTCTACACCTGGCTGCCGATGGGCCTGCGCGTGCTGCGCAAGGTCGAGCGCATCGTGCGCGAGGAGATGGACCGTGCCGGGGCGCTCGAGGTCTCGATGCCGGTCGCGCAGCCGGGCGAGCTGTGGGTCGAGTCGGGGCGCTGGGACGAGTTCGGGCCCGAGCTGCTGCGCTTCAAGGACCGCCACGAGCGCGACATGGTGCTCGGGCCCACGCACGAGGAGGTCGTCACCGACCTCGCCCGGCGCGAGCTGAAGAGCTATCGCCAGCTGCCGGTCAACTTCTACCAGGTCCAGACCAAGTTCCGCGACGAGATCCGGCCGCGCTTCGGCGTGATGCGGGCGCGCGAGTTCCTGATGAAGGACGCCTACAGCTTCCACCTGGACGAGGCCTCGCTCGACGAGGGCTACCGCAGGATGTATGCGGCCTATGACCGCATCTTCACGCGCCTGGGACTGCGGTTCCGCGCCGTGCAGGCGGACCCGGGCGCGATCGGCGGCACCGGCTCTCAGGAGTTCCACGTGCTCGCCGAATCGGGCGAGGACGCGATCGCCTACTCCGATGCCTCGGACTACGCCGCGAACGTCGAGATGGCCGAAGCGATCGCGCCCGGCGGGCAGCGGCCCGCGCCCGCGCAGCCCGCGACGCGCGTGCACACGCCCGGCGTGCGGACCATCGCCGAGCTGGCCGCCTTCCTCGGCGTGCCCGTGGAGCGCACGGTCAAGGCCTTCGTCGTCGAGGCCGAGGACGGCGCGCCCGTGCTGCTGCTGGTACGCGGCGACCACGAGGTCAACCTGGTGAAGGTCGGCAAGATCGCCGGCCTCGCCTCGCCGGCTCGCATGGCCACGCCGGCGGCGATCCGCGCGGCCTTCGGCGCCGATCCAGGCTCGCTCGGCCCGGTCGGGTTCGGCGGCCGCGTGATCGCGGACCGGACGGTCGCGGCGATGTCCGACTTCATCGCCGGCGCCAACGAGACCGACTGGCACCTGACCGGCGTCAACCTCGGTCGCGACAGCGCCGAGCCCGAGGTCGCCGACCTGCGCAACGTGGTCGCGGGCGACCCCTCGCCCGACGGCCGCGGAACGCTCGCCATCGCCCGCGGCATCGAGGTGGGCCACATCTTCAAGCTCGGCTGCAAGTACAGCGAGGCGCTCGGCGCGACCGTGCTCGACGAGCAGGGCAAGTCGGTCGCGATGCGCATGGGCTGCTACGGCATCGGCGTCACGCGCGTGGTCGCGGCCGCCATCGAGCAGAACAACGACGAGCGCGGCATCGTCTGGCCCGAGCCGATCGCGCCCTTCCAGGTCGTGCTGGTGCCGCTCAACTGGGCCAAGTCCGCCCGCGTGCGCGAGGCGGCGGAGGCGCTGTACCGCGAGCTCTTGGCCGCCGGCGTCGAGGTGCTGCTCGACGACCGCGACGCCCGCCCGGGCGTGAAGTTCGCCGATGCGGAGCTCTTCGGCATTCCGCATCGCGTGGTGGTCGCGGAGCGCGGACTGGACGCCGGCCGGCTCGAGTACCGCCACCGGCGGGCCGCCGACAACGAGGAGCTGCCGCTCGAGGGCGCCGCCACCGCGATCCGGGCGCGGCTGTTGCCGGCCGGCTGAGGTCCGGGAGCGAGGCCGTGGTCCGCGCAGTCCTGCTCGCCGCCGCGCTCCTCGCCGCGCTGGCCGCCGGCGAGGCGCGCGCCGCGCGGCAGCAGGAGCCGGGCCTCGAGAAAGTGCTGCGCGACGCGCTGGCCTCGCGGCCCTGTTTCGAGGACAAGTACGACGACGTCGTCTGGTACGCGCTGATGCAGCCGCGCGTCGAGGAGCGACTGCGCCGCCACGCGCCCGACCTGCGCCTCGGCGACGACCTCTCGGCCACCGCGCGCCGCATCCTCTCGGCGGTGCACTGCGAGGCGGGCAAGCACCCGATGCTGCGCGAGCGGCCGCAGCTCGTGCTCGCGGTGATCGACGTGGAGAGCGCCTTCGACCCCTTCGCGGTCTCCTACGCCGGCGCCATCGGCCTCATGCAGGTGATGCCCTTCTGGCCGACGCACCTCGGCCTCGAGCGCAAGGACCTCATCGACATCGAGCTCAACATCCGCATGGGCACGAGCATCCTGGCGCACTACCTGGAGCGCGAGCGGGGGGACTACGTGCGCGCGCTCGGCCGCTACAACGGCAGCCTCGGCAAGCGCACCTACCCCGACCTGGTGCTCGGCCGGCTCGAGCGGCGCTGGCGCCGCTAGCGCGCCAGGAATCCGTCCGGGACCTGCGCGCCGTCGGCCGTCTCGACCCGGACCTCGTCGACGCGCGCCATGGCGGGGCCCTCCCGCAGCCAGTCGAGCAGCGCCTCGACGCCCGCCTGCGGGCCGGCGCACAGCACCTCCACTGAGCCGTCCGCCAGGTTCCGGGCGTAGCCGCGCAAGCCGAGCGCGGTGGCGCGCTCCGCGGTGCTGGCGCGGAAATAGACGCCCTGCACGCGCCCCTGCACGCGGGCGCGACGCGCGATCGTGGGCGGGGTCACGTTTGCTCGGCCCCGGGCGGCGCCGTGCGGGCCTTGCGAGCCTCGGCGAGCGCCTCGAGCGCGCTGCGCCGCGCTGCGCGCGCGGCCTGCTCCGCGGAACGGTAGTCGTGGCGCTCGAGGTCGCTCTGCGCGCTGCCGATGAGGCGCACGGCCTGCGCGAGCTGGTCCGGCGCGTGCTGGTCGGCACCGGCGGCCTGGGCCGCCCGGACCGCCTGGCGCGCGTCGCTCATGGCTTGCACGGGCGCGCCCGCGCAGGCCGCGAGCGACGCGCAGAGAGCCAGGACGCACAAGGGCCGCATGTCGGTAACCGTTTGATCGATCAAAGTTATTTTGCGCACGCTAGCAGCGGCCTCGCGACAGCGTCAAGGGTGCGCCGGGACCCGCGCCCGGGGCTTCGTTGCGCAAATGCCGCAATGCCTGCACGATGCGCCGCCAGCCTCGGCAAGCGTCGGCAGAGGCAGGAGAAACCGCCGAATGAGCGAGATCCTGGTGTTGTTCTATTCCCGCCACGGAGGCACCGCGGAGCTCGCGCGCCAGGTCGCCCGGGGCATCGAATCGGTGCCGGGCGCGAGGGCGAAACTCCGCAGCGTGCCCCCCGTCTCGCCCGTCACCGAGGTCGCCGCTCCACCTGTACCGGATTCCGGCGCCCCCTACGCCGAGCTCGCCGACCTGGAGTCCTGTGCGGCGCTGGCGCTCGGCAGCCCGGTACGCTTCGGCAACATGGCCGCGCCGCTGAAGGCCTTCCTCGACGGCACGGGCGCCCTGTGGCTCTCCGGGGCGCTGTCGGGCAAGCCTGCCGCGGTGTTCACCTCGGGCCAGACCCCGCATGGCGGGCAGGAGAGCACGCTCCTGTCCATGATGATCCCGCTGCTGCACCACGGCATGCTACTGGTCGGCCTGCCGTTCACCGAGCCGGCGCTGTCCACGACCCGCGGCGGCGGCACGCCCTACGGTGCGAGCCGGGTGTCCGGCGCCGCGCAGGCGCCGACGTTGCAGGCGGAGGAGCGATCGCTTGCGCAGGCGCTCGGCCGGCGCCTCGCCGAAACCACGCTGCGCCTGTCGGGCAGCCGGCCATGAGCGATCGCGCAGCCCTGGCGCGCATGGCCACGCTCGCCGCCTTCGGACTGCTTGCGCTGGTGCTGCTCGCCTGGCACTGGACGCAACTGTCGACGGCGGCCGCCGTGGTGGCGACGCTCGGCACCGTCGCGCCGCTGCTCCTGCCCGCGCCGGGACTGGTCGCGGGCCGCCGGCGCACTTACCGCTGGGCCCCGCTGACGCTCGCGCCCGCGCTGACCTGGGCGCTGATGGAACTGGTGGCGAACGCACCCTCGCGTCCGTTCGCGCTCGCCGCCGGCGGCCTCGCGTTCGCCGCGCTCGCGGCGGCCGTCGCCTGGCTGCGCGCCGCGCCGCCCGCTCAGTAGCCCTGCTGCTCGAGCACGTCGCGCACCAGCGGCACCGTCAGCCGGCGCTGCGAGGCCAGCGAGGCGGCATCCAGCGCATCCAGCAGCCGGCACAGCGCGGCGAAGTCGCGCGGCGCCCGTCGCAGCAGGAACTGCAGTGCGTCCTCCGGCAGCTCGAGGCCCTGCGCCGCGGCTCGCGCGAGCAACGCGCCGCCCTGCGCCGACTCCGGCAGCGGATGCAGCGGGCGCACGCTCGCCGCGGCCAGCCGGGAGGCGAGGTCGGGCAGCCGGATCGCGCCCTGCGCGGGTGGCTCGCGAGCGGCGAGCGCGAGCCGGCCGCCCGCTTCGGCGAGCCCCTGGTAGAGGCCGAAAAGCGCCCGCTCCCAGGCGGCGTCGCCGCTCGCCGCGTCGACGTCGTCGAGGCAGACCAGATCGAGCGTCTCGAGGCCCTCGAGCAGCTGGGCGCTGGCCAGCTCGCCGACCGGCAGGTAGGCCGCGGCGAGGCCCGCCTCGCCCGCCGCGGCGCAAGCCGCCTGCAGCAGGTGCGTGCGCCCCGAGCCCGGCGGGCCGTGCAGCCAGACGGCCAGCGGGCCCTCGCGCGCGGCCAGCTGGCGCAGCTCGGCGACGACGGCGCCGTTGCAGCCCGCCTGGAACGTCGCGAAGCGGGAGCCGACCCGCAGGTTCACGCCGAGCGGCAGCTGGCGCACGCTCAGGCCGTCCCGGCGGCGCGCGCCCGGGCCACGGCCGCCGCCTTGCGCGCGTAGATGCGCACGTAGTCCACCCCGCTCACCACGGTGGTCACGAACACCGTGGCGCCGAGCACCGTCACGGCCGCGGCGGGCACGACCGCCGGCGCCGCCTCGCCCGCGATGACCGCGAGTCCGTACAGGAGCTGGAACACGGTGTTGATCTTGCTGGGCCAGGTCGGCCGGCCCTCGATCGCGCCGAACAGCCGCTGGTAGATCGCCGCGCCGATGCCGATCACGAGGTCGCGCAGCACGACCGTGGCCGCGAGCCACATCGGCACGAGGCCGAGCACCGTGAGCGTCACGAAGGCGCTCACCAGCAGCAGCTTGTCGGCCACCGGGTCGAGGACCTTGCCGAGCTCGGTCTCGCAGTGAAAGCGCTTGGCGATCCAGCCGTCGAGGCCGTCGGTGACCGCGGCGACGAAGAACAGCGCGAGCGTCAAGCCATAGCGGCCCTCGACCAGCGTCCAGACGACCGGCACGGCGAGCGCGATGCGCAGGACGCACAGGAGGTTCGGCAGCGGCGCCAGGCTCACGGCTGGTAGCGGAACACCGGCCCCGCGGGTGAGCTGCCGGCCGGCAACAGGCGGCCGCTCGCGGCGATCGCCCGACGCAGCTGGTCTGCGTCGCCGCGCACCGTGATTCCGTACACGACGGAGTCCGGACGGACCTCGCGCACCGCCACGTTGCGCACCGGCTCGAGCGAGACGAGCAGCCGGCCCACCTCCGCGTAGGCCGCGACGCCGTCGACGCCGCCCACCTCCACCGACAGCTCGCTGCGGCGCGCGCCGCCGGCGACCGCGTAGCGCGCGGCGAGGCGATCCGCGGCGAGGTGCACGCCGTCCTCCGGGCTGCCCTGCAACTCGCGGCGATCGCCGCCGGCCGTGAGCGTCCAGCGGAAACCGGCGCCGTCCGGACGGCCGACCAGCACGGCCTCGGCGCCGTAGCGGCCCGACGCGGCGGCGAGCGAGGCGACGTCGCCAGCGGCCGCCTGGCGCGCCCGCAAGGCCGGATCGTCGAGTCCGTCGCCGATCGGCCAGGCGAGCGGCAGACCCCGCTGCGCGGCGACGAGGTCGAGGCTGCGGCGGGCGGCGCTCGCCGCCGTGACCAGCTGGCCTCGGCCATCGACCATCCATACGGCCGTGAGCGGCCGGTCGGCGCCCCAGAACGGCAGTCCCGCCTCGGCCACGGCCCGCTCGACCGCGTCGCCGTCGAAGCTGACTACGAGCAGGCCGCCCGGGGCCCGCCGGTACGTGCGCACGTAGCGCTGCGAATCCTGCATCAGGCGACCGAGCGCGGGCGTGCCGGGCGCGTCGCGCCGCCCGGTCACGCGCACCAGCACCGCGCCCATGGCCTCGCTCACCGCGCGCCGCTCGGCCGGCTCGCCGGGACCCCGCACGGGGACGCTGACCTCGTAGAGGCTGCCGATGTCCGCCGCACCGGCCGCAGTCGCGAAGGCGAGCAGGAGCGGCGCAAGCCATCGTCGGCAGCGGCGGGAACGGGTCGTGGGCATCATCGCGGCGGGAAGCCAGGACGGAGAAGCGGTTAGAATACCATCTCAGCCCATGACCGATCCCACCCCCCTCACCTACCGCGACGCGGGCGTCGACATCGACGCGGGCGACGCCCTGGTCGAGCGCATCAAGCCCCGTGTGCGGCGCACGATGCGGCCCGAGGTGCTGGGCGGCATCGGCGGCTTCGGGTCGCTGGTCGAGCTGCCGCTCGAGCGCTGGCGGCGGCCGGTGCTGGTCGCCGGCACCGACGGCGTGGGCACCAAGCTGCGCCTCGCGATCGACACCGGGCGCCACGACGGGATCGGCATCGACCTGGTCGCGATGTGCGCCAACGACGTGGTGGTGCAGGGCGCGGAGCCGCTGTTCTTCCTGGACTACTACGCGACCGGCCGGCTCGACGTCGACGTCGCCGAGCGCGTGATCTCCGGCATCGCGCGCGGCTGCGAGCTCGCCGGCTGCGCGCTGGTCGGCGGCGAGACCGCGGAGATGCCGGGCATGTACGCGGCCGACGACTACGACCTCGCCGGCTTCTGCGTCGGCGTCGTCGAGCGCGACCGGATCCTCGACGGCGCGGCGACCCGCGCCGGCGACGCGGTCATCGGGCTCGCCTCCTCCGGCCCGCACTCCAACGGCTACTCGCTGATCCGCCGGCTCGTGGCGCGCGCGGGCGCGGACGAGGCCACGCAGCTGTCCGGCGCCCGGCTGTTCGACCTGCTGCTCGAGCCGACGCGCATCTACGTGAAGCCGGTCCTCGCGCTGCTCGGCGAGCTGCCGGTGCGGGGCATCGCGCACATCACCGGCGGCGGCCTGACCGACAACATCCCGCGCGTGCTGCCCGAGGGGCTCGGCGTGAGGCTGGATCCGCGTGCCTGGACGCGCGGCGAGGTCTGGGACTGGATCCAGCGCACCGGACACATCGAGGACGCCGAGATGCACCGCACCTTCAACTGCGGCATCGGCATGACGCTGCAGGTGTCCCCGGCCGACGCGGACCGCGCGCTCGAGCTGCTCGCGCGCGCGGGGGAGACCGCGACGGTGATCGGCGAGGTGGTGGCGGGCGCGGGCGAGGTGCGCATCGGGTGAGCGGCGCCCCGCTCGCCGTCGCGGCACTGATCTCCGGTCGTGGCAGCAACATGGCCGCGATCGCCGAGGCAGGCCTCGCAGGCCGGATCCCCGCCCGCGTCGTCCTCGTCGTCTGCGACCGCGCCGAGGCCGCCGGACTCCATCGCGCGCGCGAGCTGGGCATCCCCTGCGAAGTCGTCGCGCCCGCGGGCCACGCCGACCGCGCCAGCTACGGCGCTTCGCTCGCGGCGGTCCTCGACGCCGCCGCGCCGGGGCTCGTCGCCCTGGCAGGATTCATGCGCATCCTCGACGCTGGCTTCGTGCGGCGCTACGAGGGCCGGATGCTGAACATCCACCCTTCCCTGCTGCCGGCCTACCCGGGCCTGCACACCCACCGCAGGGTGCTCGAGGCCAGGGACCCGGTGCACGGCTGCACGGTGCATTTCGTCACCGAGGAACTCGACGCCGGCCCGGCGGTCATTCAGGCGAGGATCGCCGTGCAGGCGCAGGACACCGAAGCGTCGCTTTCAGCACGCGTTCAGCGCTGGGAGCACAGCATCTACCCGGAGGCCGTCGGCTGGTTCGCAGCGGGCCGGCTCGAATGGCGCGACCGGGCCGCGTGGCTCGACGGCCGGCGGCTGGAGCAGCCGGTGCAGCGGGGTGAAGCATGAGGACATGGCAGGCCCGGGGGACGATCGCGCTCCTGCTCGCGGGCATCGCCGCGAGCGCGGACGCGCGGCCGCCGGCGCTCACCCCGTTCGACGCGCGCTACGCGGTGAGCTACGGCTCGCTCAGCGTCGGCACCAGCACTTTCGACCTGCGGCGCGACGCGCAGCCGGGCCGGTGGATCTTCGAGTCGCGGTCCGACGCGAAGGGCCTGGCGCGGCTGATCGCCGGGGGCACCCTGGTGCAGACCTCGTGGGTCGAGGTTGACGGCACCGGCGTGCGGCCGCTGCGCTTCCGTTTCGACGACGGCTCGGAGCGCAAGCAGGAGGACGCGCAGCTCGCCTTCGACTGGTCGCGGAACCGCGTCACCGGCGCGGCCAAGGGCGAGCCGCTGGACCTCGCCGTGGAGCCGGGCACCCAGGATCCCGTGTCCTCGCAGCTCGCGATCATGGTCGCGCTGATGTCGGGCCGCGAGCCGGAGGCCCTGCCGATGGTCGACAGCGGCAAGCTGCGCGAGACGGAGTTGCGCCTCGAGCGGCGCGAGCGCGTCACGACGCCGGCGGGCGAGTTCGACACGCTCGTCTACACCACCCGCCGGCCGGGCGGACGGCGGGTCACCTGGATGTGGCTCGCGCCCCAGACGCAGTACCTGCCGGTGAAGATGGAGCAGCTGCGCGACGGCAAGCGCGCCTTCTCCATGGAGCTGACGAGCTACAAGCTCGACCCGTAACGCGAACTGCGCGCCACAGGCGTCTGACCGGGGCGAGTCTTCCCGGCGACTCCGGTTCGGAGCAAGGGAAGACTCGCCCCGGTCGGGCGCCGAAGGCTCCATCGCCGGCTGAAATCTCGGGAGGCAGCGTAAGCTCCCCCGTCAAGTAGACAGTCTATAACTAGACTCCACCGGACGGAT
>CAYORU010000050.1:0-21553 GCA_964406445.1 uncultured Steroidobacteraceae bacterium | reverse complement strand
AGACGTTGTCCACCGGGATGTCGAAGAAGCCCTGGATCTGGTCGGCGTGCAGGTCGACCGTGAGCACGCGGTCCACGCCCGCGCCCTTGATCATGTTGGCCACCAGCTTGGCCGTGATCGGCACGCGGGTCGCGCGCGGCCGGCGGTCCTGCCGCGCGTAGCCGAAGTACGGGATGACCGCCGTGATGCGCGCCGCCGAGGCGCGCCGGCAGGCATCCGCCATCACCAGCAGTTCCATGAGGTTGTCGTTGGCCGGCGGCGAGGTCGACTGCACCAGGAACACGTCGCGGCCGCGCACGTTCTCCATCAGCTCGACCTGCGTCTCGCCGTCGCTGAAGCGCCCGACGTAGGCCCGGCCCAGCGGCTGGCGCAGGTGACGGACGATCTCCTGTGCAAGCACAGGATTCGCGTTCCCCGTGAACACAGCCATCGTGGAATGGTCCACGCGACGCTCCCTAAGACCTGTCCGGCCGGGCGACCGCCGCCCGGCATTGTCTGGCTGGGGTGGAAGGATTCGAACCTTCGAATGGCGGGATCAAAACCCGCTGCCTTACCGCTTGGCTACACCCCAATGTCCCCGCGGCGGCGCAGCTCAGCGCCCGTCCCGACCCGGCTCGAGCCGCTCGAGCAGCGGCGAGCGGTCCAGCCCGCGCACCACGAACCCGCTGAAGCCCTCCGGGAGGCCGGCGACCGCCCGCTCCGCCTCCTGCCGCCGCCCGAACTCGGCGAACACGCAGGACCCCGTGCCGGTGAGCCGCGCCTGCCCGAAGCGGCCGAGCCACTCGAGCGCCTCCCGCACCTCGGGGTGACGCGCCGCGACGACCGGCTCGCAGTCGTTCCGCCCGCCCGCCTCGAGGAAACCGCGAATTGTGATCCTGGGGGAATTTCGTGTCAATTCAGGCGCCTGAAATACCTCGCCGGTGCTGACGGCCACCGGCGGCCGGACGATGGCGAACCAGCAGGGCTGCAGATCGACGGCGGTGAGCTGCTCCCCGACGCCTTCCGCCCAGGCATTCCGGCCGAACAGGAACACCGGCACGTCCGCCCCGAGCGAAAGGCCGAGGCGGGCCAGACGGTCGGAGGGAATTCCCAGTCCCCACAGGCGGTTGAGCGCGGCGAGCGTCGTGGCGGCATCCGAGCTGCCGCCGCCGAGGCCGCCGCCGAGCGGGATCCGCTTGGTGAGGGCGATGTCCGCGCCGAGCGGCGTGCCGGTCTCGGCCTGCAGCAGCCGGGCCGCCCGGACCACCAGGTCCTCGGCCTCCGGCACGCCCTCGGCGCCGCCGGTCCGCCGGACCCGGCCGTCCTCCCGCACCCGGAAGGCGATCTCGTCAGCGAGGTCCACGAACCTGAACAGCGTCTGCAGCGCGTGGTAGCCATCCTCGCGGCGGCCGACCACGTGCAGGAACAGGTTCAGCTTGGCCGGGGCGGGCCAGCTCGCCGCCTTCACGGCGGCAGCTCCCAGCGGGCGACGGTCAGCTTGACCCGCGTCGCGCCAGCCGCAGCGGTGACCCGCGACGGCAGTTCGACGCCGCCCACCGGCCGGTAGCGCTCGTAGGAGACCGCCCAGCCCTGCTGCACGAGGCGCTCGGGCAGGCCGTCGGGGCCGAGGGTCTCCTCCCAGGCCGAGCCGGGCGCCGGCACCCCGAGCACCCAGTAGCGCAACTCTCGGACCGGCAGCGCGACGCCGAGCTCGCGCTCGAGGTAGCGGCGCGCGTCCGCGCCCTCGAGGCGCGTCTCGCCGTCGGACAGGCTCAGCTCGCCGCCCGCGAGCGACAGCCGGACCGCGCCGGCGCCGAAGGGCCCGCGCAGCTCGATCGCGGCGCCCTCGCCGGCCTGCGTCCAGTCGAGCGAGGCCGTGCCGCCGCGCTCGCCCGCCGCCACCGCGACCCGTCCGGCCAGGCTCCAGCGGTCGAGCGCCTGCAGCGCCGCGCGGCGCTGCTCAGGGGTCGTGCCGGCCGGCGGCGCGACCGGCGCCGCGGCGCAGCCGGCGAGCGCCAGCGCCCCCAGCAGCAGGACCGGTCGAAGCCTCATCAGGCGGGGTGTCGCGCGAGCGTGCGCAGCAGGGTGCGATTTTCCGGCGCGGCCTCCGCCGCCTCGGCCCACAGCGCGCGGGCGGCGTCGCGCTCGCCGAGCGCCCACAGCACCTCGCCGAGGTGCGCCGCGACCTCCGGGTCCTTCGAGCGGTCCCAGGCGCGCTGCAGCCACTCGCGCGCCTCGGCGGCCCGGCCGAGGCGGAACAGCGACCAGCCCATGGAGTCGATGATGGCGTAGCTGTCGGGGCGCGCCGCCAGGGCGCGCACGATCATCTGGTGGCCCTCGGCGACGCTGCGCGTGCGGTCGACCAGCGTGTAGCCGAGCGAGTTGAGCGCCGTGGCGTCGTCGGGGCGCCGGCGCAGCACCTCGCGCATCACCGCGACGGCCTCCGGCACGCGGTCGAGGCGCTCGTAGACGAAGCCCTGCGCGAGGCGGATGTCGTCGTCGTCGGGGTAGAGGCGCGACAGGCGCTCGAGCAGCGCGACGGCCGCCTCGCCGCGGCCGGCGGCCGCCTCCCGGCTTGCCAGGCGCACGACGAGGTCGCGGGTATCCTCCGGCTTCGCGGCGAGATAGTCGTCGAGCAGGAGCTCGGCGCGCTCGGGCGAGCCGAGCCCGACCAGCAGCTCCTGCGCATGCAGCTGCGAGGCCAGCGCGCGCGGGCCGGCGTCGACGCGCTCGAGGAAGCGCGCCGCGAGCGCGGCGTCGCCCTGCCGCTCGGCGATGAGGCCGAGATAGGCGAACGCCGTCTCGTTGCCGCGGGCGGCCTGCGCGAGCTCGGTGAACAGCCGCTTCGCCGCCTCGTACTCGCCGCGGTCCCAGGCCAGGGCGCCGAGCCCCTCGAGTGCCGGCGCCACGAGCGGGCGATCGCGCCTGAGCGCCTCGAACGCGGCCACCGCTTCGTCGTCGTGGCCGGCCCCGGCCAGCATCCAGGCGAGGTTGAGCCGCGCGAAGTCGTCGCCGCCCGCCGCCGCCCGACGGGCGGCCCCGAGTCCCTCGTCCCGGCGGCCGAGCAAGAGCAGCGCGCGCGCCTCGGCCAGCATGACCCGGGTGGCCGCAGGCTCGATCGCTAGCGCCCGCCGCGCCGCCTCGAGCGCCCGCTCGCCGTTCTCGGCGCGCTGCCACAGGACGCTCAGCGCGTACTGCGCGGCCGCGAGCCCGGGGTCCGCCGCCGCGAGGCGCTCCATGACCGCGGCCGCGCCCTGCTCGTTGGACTCCTCGCCCAGGATCTCGAGCAGCGCCTCGTAGCCCGCCGTCCGGTCCGCGTAGGCCGTGTCGAGGATGCGCGAGAATTCGACGCTCGCCGCCGAATCGTCGTAGCGGCGCAGGAGCAGCAGGGCGAGGTGGCGGCGAGCCTCCTCGCGGTCCGGCTCGAGCGCCACCCAGCGCCGGGCGCTGGCCAGCGCCGGCACCCACTGCGCCTGCTCGAAGGCGGCCCGGGTTGCCCGCTCGGCGAGCGCGGGGTCCTCGCTCGCGGCCGCCGCGCAGGCGAAGGCCCGCGCCGCCTCGGGCCAGGCGCCCCGCGCGAGTCCGAGCTCGGCACGCTCGAGCTGGGCTTCGGCGGAGGCAGGATCGCAGGGGGCTGCCGCCGTCGGGCCGGCGCAGGCGAGGCCGGCGGCGAGGGCGAGCGCGAGCGGGAATCGCATGCCGGCACTATAGCGCACCGGCCACGCCCCCTTCGCCGGGCGCGGCTTGTGCTGCCCGGGGGCATCCCGGACAATCCGGCGCGTCAAGAGAAACGTGGTTCCATGTCGCTCGTCGTCCTCGGCCTCAACCACCGCACCGCCCCCGTCGAGGTGCGTGAGCGCGTCGTCTTCGACGCGGGCCAGCTCTCGCCCGCGCTCCACGACCTGTGCTCGCGACCCGGCGTGCAGGAGGGGGTGATCGTCTCCACCTGCAACCGCACGGAGCTCTACTGCGCGGTCGACGGGCAGGACCCGCGGCTGACCCAGTGGCTGCAGGACTTCCGCCACGCGGGCCACGACCTCGCCGACTGCACCTACGAGCTGCACGGCCCGGCGGCGGTGGAGCACGTCTTCGCGGTCGCCTCGGGCCTCGACTCGCTGATCATCGGCGAGCCGCAGATCCTCGGCCAGCTCAAGGACGCCTACCGCGCCGCCCACGACGCGGGCACGGCCGGGCCGATGCTCAACAAGCTGTTCCAAGCGACCTTCGCGGTCGCGAAGCGGGTGCGCACCGAGACGCGCATCGGCGCGAGCGCAGTGTCGGTCGCCTCCGCTGCCGTGCAGCTCGCCCGGCGCATCTTCGCCGGCTTCGAGCAGCACACGGCGCTCCTGATCGGCGCGGGCGAGATGATCGAGCTTGCCGCCCGGCACCTGCACGCGCAGGGCCTCAAGCGCATGATCATCGCCAACCGCAGCCTGAACCGCGCGCAGGACCTCGCCATCGAGTTCAAGGCTTCCGCGATCACCCTCGACGCGCTCGCCGAGCACCTGCCGCAGGCCGACATCGTGATCAGCTCGACGGCGAGCCCGGTGCCGGTCGTCACCTACGAGGCCGCGAAGGCCGCGGTCGTCGCCCGCCGCCGCAGGCCCATGTTCATGCTCGACATCGCCGTGCCGCGCGACATCGAGGCCCGCGTGGCGGAGCTCGAGGACGTCTACCTCTACACCATCGACGACCTCAAGCAGGTCGTGGACGACAACCTGCGCACTCGCCAGGAGGAGGCGCAGGAGGCGCGCGCCCTCGTCTCCGGCGAGGTCGAGCGGTTCATGTCCTCGCTCAGGACGCTCGACGCGGTGCCCACCATCCGCCAACTGCGCGCGCGCGCCGAGGCCACCCGCGCGCAGACGCTGGAGCAGGCACGGAAGATGATGGCCGCCGGCAGGCACGACCAGGCGCTCGAGTTCCTGGCCAACACGCTGACGAGCCGCATGCTGCACGCGCCCTCGAGCGCGCTGCGCGACGCCGGCGAGAAGGGCGACTCCATGCTGATCAACGCGGCCCACCGCCTGTTCGGCCTCGATCACGAGAGCTGACGCGCCGCGCGCGTCTTCGGCCCACCCATGAAGGACTCCATCCGCAACCGCCTGGAGCGGCTCGTCGATCGCTGCGACGAAGTGTCGCGGCTGCTCGCCGAGCCGGAGGTGCTCGAGCGGCCCGAGCGCTTCCGCGAGCTGTCGGTCGAGTACTCGCGCCTGCAGGAGGTCGCGGCGCGGTTTCGCGCCTGGCAGGGGCTCGAGGCGGAACTGGCCGCCGCGCGCGAGATGGCGGGCGACCCCGATCCCGGCGTGCGCGAACTGGCCGGCGAGGAGCTGCCGCGCCTCGAGGCGGCGATCGCCGCCGGCGAGGAAGCGCTGCAGCAGGCGCTGATCCCGCGCGACCCCGACGACGAGCGCAACGTCTTCCTCGAGATCCGCGCCGCCGCCGGCGGCGACGAGGCGGCGATCTTCGCGGGCGACCTGTTCCGCATGTACTCGCGCTACGCCGACGCGCAGGGCTGGCAGGTCGAGGTGCTCTCCGAGAGCCGCGGCGAGCACGGCGGCTACCGCGAGGTCATCAGCCGCATCGCCGGCCGCGGCGCCTACGAGAAGCTCAAGTTCGAGTCCGGCACCCACCGCGTGCAGCGCGTGCCGGCGACCGAGGCGCAGGGGCGCATCCACACCTCGACCTGCACCGTCGCGATCCTGCCCGAGGCCGACGAGGTCGCGGCCGCGGAGCTGAACCCCGCCGAGCTGCGCGTCGACACCTACCGCGCGTCCGGGGCCGGCGGACAGCACGTCAACAAGACCGACTCGGCCGTGCGCATCACCCACCTGCCGACCGGCATCGTGGTCGAGTGCCAGGACGAACGCTCGCAGCACAAGAACCGCTCGCGCGCGATGTCCCTGCTGAAGGCGAAGCTGCACGCGGCCGAGCGCGACCGGCAGGTGAAGCAGACCGCGGCGACCCGCAAGCTCCAGGTGGGCACGGGCGACCGCTCCGAGCGCATCCGGACCTACAACTTCCCGCAGGGCCGCGTCACCGACCACCGCATCGAGCTGACGCTCTACCGGATCGACGACATCGTCGGCGGCAACCTCGACGAGCTCATCCGGCCGCTGGCCCGCGAGCACCAGGCCGAGCGGCTCGCGGAGCTCGGCTGACGGCGGGGGGCGAAGGCATGACCACCGTCGCCGGAGCGCTTGCCGCGGCCCGCCACCGGCTGGTGGCGTCGGGCTCGGCCGAGCTCGACGCCGAGCTGCTGCTGGCCCACGTGCTCGATCTGTCGCGCGCGCAGCTCATCGCGGAAGACCGCCGCGAGCTGACCGCGGCCGAGGCGGCGCGCGTCGAGGCGCTGCTCGCGCGCCGCGCCGCCGGCGAGCCGGTCGCCTACCTCACCGGCCGGCGCGGGTTCTGGACGCTCGAGCTCGCGGTGACGCCGGACGTGCTCGTCCCGCGGCCGGAAACGGAGCTCCTGGTCGAGCTGGCCCTCGCGCGCCTGCCGGCCGGGCCCTGCCGCGTGCTCGACCTCGGCACGGGCAGCGGCGCGCTGGCGCTGGCGATCGCCGCCGAGCGGCCGGAGGCGACGGTCGATGCGGTCGACGAGTCCGCCGCCGCGCTCGCGCTCGCACAGCGCAACGCGGCGCGGGCCGGCCTCGGGAACCTGTGCTTTGCCCTGGGCCACTGGTATGCGCCGGTCGGCGGCCGGCGGTACCACGTGATCGTCGCGAACCCGCCCTACCTCGCCGCCGACGACCCGCACCTGCCCGCGCTCGCCTTCGAGCCGCGCGCGGCGCTGGTCGCCGGGCCGACCGGCCTCGAGGCCCTGGCGGAGATCGCGGCCGGCGCGCCGGCGCAGCTGCTGCCGGGTGGCTGGCTCATCGCCGAGCACGGGGCATCGCAGGGCGGGGCGGTGCGCGGACTGTGGCGCGGCGCCGGCCTGCTCGAAGTCGCCACCTTCACGGACCTCGCCGGGCTCGAGCGTTCCACGGCGGGCCACCTGCCCGGCCCGCCCGTCGGCCCCGCAGGGTAGAATCCGCGGCTCGCAGGCATTCGCAGGACCCTCCTCATGATCCGTTTCGAGACCTCGCTCGGCGACTTCACCATCGAGCTGTACCCGGACAAGGCGCCGGTCACCGTCGAGAACTTCCTCAAGTACGTCGACGACGGCCACTTCGCCGGCACGATCTTCCACCGCGTGATCCCCGGATTCGTCATCCAGGGCGGCGGCATGACCGAGGACATGAGCCAGAAGCGCACCCGCGCGCCGATCGAGAACGAGGCCACCAACGGCCTCAAGAACCTGCGCGGCACGCTGTCGATGGCCCGCACCAACGACATCAACAGCGCGACCTCGCAGTTCTTCGTGAACCTCGTCGACAACGCCTTCCTCGACCACCAGGGCCAGCGCAACTACGGCTACGCCGTGTTCGCCAAGGTCGTCGAGGGCATGGACGTGGTGGACAAGATCGCCGCCGTCGAGACCGGCCGGCGCCGCGGCCACGACGACGTGCCGGTCGAGCCGGTGCTCGTCACGAGCGCGCGGCGCGTCGAGACCGCCTGACCGAAGGTCGATGGCCCGGCGCCGCCCGCTCGCGGCCCGCCTCGCCCGCGGCCTCGCCTGGGCGGCGTTCGGCTTCGTCGCGGCGAGCCTGCTCGTCGTGCTGTTGTTTCGCTGGGTGCCGGTGCCGGTCACCTCGTTCATGCTGCACGACCGCTTCGACTCGCTCGCAGCCGAGGAAGGCTGGGCTTTCTCGCACGACTGGGTGCCCTGGGAGGAGATCTCCCCGCAGGTCGCCCTCGCCGTCGTCGCCGCCGAGGACCAGAAGTTTCCTGTCCACGGCGGCTTCGACCTCGAGGCCATCGACAAGGCTCTGGACGACGCCGAGCGCGGCCGGCGCATGCGCGGCGCCAGCACCATCAGCCAGCAGGTCGCCAAGAACCTGTTCCTGTGGCCCGGCCGCAGCTGGTTCCGCAAGGGGCTCGAGGCCTGGTTCACCGTGCTGATCGAGGTGTTGTGGCCCAAGCAGCGGATCCTCGAGGTGTACCTCAACAGCGCCGAGTTCGGCCGCGGCGTGTGGGGCATCGAGGCCGCGAGCCAGCGCTTCTTCGGCCGGCCCGCGAAGCGGCTCAATCCGCATCAGGCCGCGCTGCTCGCCGCCGTGCTGCCGAGCCCGAAGCGATTCCGCGTGGACCGGCCGTCCGCCTACGTGCTGCGCAGGCAGGCCTGGATCCTCGGGCAGATGCGCGGGCTCGGGGGAACGGCGTATCTGGCGGACATGCCGTAGCCGACGCGGCCGGTCCGATCCACTCGGCGGGCCGCTCCAGCCGCTGGCGCGGCGCTCGCCATAGGCCCCGAAGCTGGGCTTCACCACCTGCGCCCCGGCCGCGTTGGTGATGAGCTCCGGGCTGCCCAGATGATCCCGCTGCAGGTAGTACGTGTCCGTCGTGCCGCCGCTGCGCCGGGTGTGGATCGCCACCACCCCGTCCGGGCCCTCGATCGAATGCCGATACTCCGTCACCCCCGCCCGGATGATTGCCGAGCGATTCCACACTGTTCGGCGAGGAGTGCAAGACAGCCGCAGATCAACGGCGAGCCGGGATCCAGTCCTCGGTCCGAAGTCCCGCTACGCGACGGAACTCGCGCTGGTTGTGAGTGACGAGCGTGACGTCGAGAGACACCGCATGCGCGGCGATCAGCGTGTCCAGCGGGCCGATCGGCGAGCCGGCCGCCGTGAGTGCCGCCCGGACCTTGCCATACATCTCGGCGGCGGCGATGTCGTAGGCGGCCACCTCGAGGGGCAGCAGGAATTCCTGCAGCGCGCCGGCGCTTTCCGCCCGTCGCGAGCTTCGCGCGACACCGTAGCTCAGCTCGCTCAGGGTGATCGAGGAGATCCCGATCTGGCCCACCGACTTGGCCGAGAGCCTGCGCAGTACGGCCTCGGTCCGCCGGCGAATGATCGCGATGCAGGTGTCCGTGTCGAGCATCCACCTCATTCGAGGCCTTCCCGCGGGTCGGCCTCCATCGGCTGCTCACGCTCCCGCATGAAGTCGTCCGGGAACTTGTCGAGGCTGCCGATCAAAGTGTCCCAGGACCTGGCCTTCGGCAGCAGCACCACCGCGTCCCCGACCCGCTTGATCAGCACCTCGGTGCCGGCGAACCGGAACTCCTTCGGTAAACGCACCGCCTGACTGTCGCCGTTCCTGAAGAGCCTGGCCGTCCGGATCATCGAACTGCCCTCCCGGGAGCAAAATATATATTCAGCATATATATCGACTCCCGCGCCAGGTCAATCCGACAGACGTATTTCAGGATGTTCGCGCCGGATATCGGCGAATCTCGCGAACGGGCCCGCGCTTCAGGACTCTTTCGCGTTCATCCCGATCCAGCGGGCCAGGTCTTCCTCGGCCAGTTCACCGGCCGCCAGCGCCAGGAAGGTCGTGACGCAGTCGGCGTCGGACGCATCTAGCGTCAGGCCGTTCAGCTCGAGGAACAACTCGGCCACCACGAGGCTGGTGCGCTTGTTGCCGTCGAGGAAGGGGTGGTTGCGCGAAATGCCGAGGGCGTAGCTCGCGGCGAGGCGGGCGAGCGACGTTTCGCCGTAGGCGAACTGGTTGCGTGGTCGCGCGAGCGCCGAGTCCAATAGCCCGTGATCACGGACGCCCGGCTGGCCACCGTGCTCGGCCAGCTGCTCGTCGTGGACGGCCAGCACGACCTCCGGATCGATCCAGACCGGCTCGGCAGGGCTCATGGCGGCCGTGTTCGCGGCTGCGGCTACTTCGCGAGTTCGCGCAGCGCCGCGCGGCGCTTCTTCATGACCTTGCGGGCGGCCGTCATCTGCGTCTCGAAATCCGGGCTGTAGGGCGTCAGCCGGTACCCGTCGGGCGTCTCGGTGATGTAGAGCGTGTCGCCCTTGGCCACTTTCAGGCGGGCGAGCGCTTCTTTGGGCAGGACGACGCCGAGGGAGTTGCCGATGGCGGTGAGCTTGAGCTCGATCATGCGCGCACGTTATTACATTCGTAATAACACGTCAATTCCGCCGTCGCCCTGCTCCCTCAGCCCAGCCTGGCGAGCAGCGCGGACCGCTCCATCGCGCGGTAGCGCTCGGCGTCTGGATCCACGCGCACCAGCTGCTTGCCGTGGTTCTCGCCGGTGTAGAGCCGGATCAGCGCCCGCGGCATCTGCTCCAGCCCCTCGAGGATGTCCTCGGCGGCGATGAGCTTCCCTTCCGCGATCCACTTCGCCATCGCGGCCTCGGCGCGCGGAAAGTCGTCCTCGTGGCGGTAGATGAAGAAGGCGCGCATCGTGGCGCAGGCCTTGTGCAGCCGCTGGTAATTCTTCAGCACGTAGGGCTGTTCCTCGTCGCCGAGGTACTCGGAGATCCGCCCGCAGAGCACGATGCGCGCGTCCTGCGCGAGGTGCTTGAGGACCGTGTCGAGCGTCGTGCCGCCGACGTTGTCGAAGAAGAGGTCGACGCCTTCCGGGAAGAGCTCGCCGATGCGCGCGTCGAGGTCCTCTGCGCGGTAGTCGATCGCCGCGTCGTAGCCCAGCGTCTCCGTGAGCATCCGGCATTTCTCGGCCGTGCCGGCGATGCCGACCACCCTGCTCGCGCCGCAGAGCCTGGCGATCTGCCCGAGGCTCGAGCCCACGCCACCGGCGGCGCCCGAGACCAGCACACGATCGCCTTCGCGCAGCTGGCCGACGTCGATGAGGCCGAGGTAGGAAGTGAAGCCGGTGACGCCGAGCACGCCGATGCCGGTCGACAGCGGCGCGATGCGCTGCTGGATCCGGTACATCATGTAGTAGGGGCTGCCGTCGGAGATCGAGAACTCCTGCCAGCCCAGCTTGCCCTGCACGAAGTCGCCCGCGGCGAAGCGGGGGTTCCTCGACTCGACGACCACGCCGACCCCGCGGCCACGCATCACCTCGCCGAGCGCGAGCGGCTTCTCGCCCGCGGCGCCATCGAGCATGTAGCGGCGCATCACCGGCGCGACCGACAGGTAGAGCGTCCTGACCAGCAGCTGGCCCTCGGCCAGCACCGGGACCGGCGCCTCGACGAGGCGGAAATCGGATTCGAGCACGCCGCGCCCGACCGGCCGGTCGGCCAGCAGCCACTGGCGGTTGATGCGTGGACGGTCGGTCATGCGGCGTCCTCGACGGTCCCGAAGCGATGAGCGGCAGGATTATCTCAGGCCCGCACGTGGGGACGGGCTACAGCTCGGGACGCGCCGTCTCGCGCGTGGTGAGCGCGCAGTTGACCAGCAACCACTTGAGGTTCACGCCGATGCGGTCGGCGTCGGGCTCGGTGAAGGCATAGCCGTGCTCGACGGCACCTCCATCGGCCTTGCGCTCGGAAACGTAGAGCACCAGCGAGTCGCGGTTGAAGGCGCCGCCGCGCTCGTTCAGGAGCTGCCAGGTCACGGCTTGCAGGCTGATGCCGAGCTCGCGCGGCTCGCCCGAGCGGGTCCTGAACCAGTGGCTGCCGCCCTTGTCGTTGAGCACGATGCCGTCGTGGCGCTCGAAGGGGATGTCGCGGCCGCCGCCGACGCCGGGGATGTCCACGTAGCAGTGGAACTCGCGCGACCGCTCGAGCCAGTACGGCTCGCCGGAAGCCACGCCGGTGATGCGCTCGCCGGTCGCCGCGACGAACTTGTGGTCGAAGAACCAGAGCTCGCCCGCGGACAGCTCGATCTCGTTCTCCGTGTACACCGGCCGCCCCTCCCAGTCGAAGCGGCAGGCGCCGGAACGCTGGGCGCCGCGGAACTGACCGGCGCGGCGCCTGAAGAAGTAGTCGCAACCCTCGGTGCGGCGCAGGTCGGCGGGCGCGAGGACTGGAAGCTCCGCCGCGGTGATCTCGCCGTCCATGCGCAGGTAGTGGCGCATGACCACCTCCTCGCCCTGCGCCTCGAGGGTGGCGATGCGGTAGCTGGCGCTCTCGCGACCGTCCGTGCGGCTGCGGTTGACCCACAGGAACGCGTGCGGCCCGAAGGCCGGCGCCTCGATCCGGGTGATGGTGGTGGCGATGCGGACGTGGCGGTCCGCCTCGGGCAGGCCGCGCCGGCGGTCGAAGTAGGCCTGGTTGGCGTTGTCGTAGTGGCCGGGCAGCAGCTCGGCCATTACGGCGAGCCAGCGCTCGCCCGGTGTGGAGTCCTGGCCCTGGGCAGTAGCGAGGAGAGGCCACGCCGCTGCGAGCACGGCAAGCCCCCTGCGCGCGCGGCCCGATCTCACGGTCCGGGATCCCCGCCTGAAGTCGCGGCGGCGGCGCCCGGCAGGCGCCGCCGCCACGGCAGGCTCAGAACCGCGCCAGCAACTCGATGGCCACGGTGCGCGGCGGGTCGACGAAGCCGTAGTAGCTGCGCGCCCCGAAGGTGGAGCCCGCGAGCGGCGTGTCGCCCGAGTAGCTGATCGTCTTCTCGTCGGTCAGGTTGCGGCCGATCACCGCGGCCTCCCACTTGCCGTCCTGGGTGCCGAGCGAGAGCCGCGCGTTCACCTTGGCGTAGGCGTCCTGCTTCGAGTTCGGGTCGAGGGTCAGCGAGGTGATGAACTCGTCCGTGTAGGTCACGTCGATGCCGCCGCGGAACTCGAGGCTCGCGCCGAGGGGCTGGCGATACTCGGCGTTGACCACCGCGGTGATCTCCGGCGCCAGCTGGTTGGTGAAGCCGTCGTAGTTGCAGTTGCCGATCACGCGCGTCGACAGCAGGCTGGCCGGCGGGTTGTAGTAGCACTGCCCGTCGTACTTCTGCCACTCGAAGTCGAGGTAGGCGACCGAGCCGCCGAGGAACAGGCGTTCCGTGGCCTGCCAGCGGCCCTCCACCTCGATGCCGCGCACCTCGGCGCTGCCGTTGCCCACGTTGAAGCCGAGACGGCCGTCGAAGGCGCTGGTCTGCAGGTCCTTGTAGTCGGTGAAGAAGATCGCGGCCGCCAGCTCGGCGTTGCCGCTGATGCCCCACTTGACGCCGAGCTCGATCGCGTCCGCCTCCTCGGGCTCGTACTCGAAGGTGCCGAAGGGCGGCGCGCGGTTCGAGCGCGCGTCGAAGCCGCCCGACTTGTTGCCGCGGGCCCAGGAGAGATAGGCCATCGAGCGGTCCGCGAAGCGGTATTGCACGTTCACGAGCGGCGAGAACTCGTCCTCGGAGCGCTCGCCGGCGACGCTGTGGCGCTGGATGCCGAACAGCTGCAGGTAGAGCGCGCCGGCGACCGCCGACTGCAGGCCGGTCAGCGACGGGCCGCCGAGGCCGGCGGTCAGGTCATTGACGCGCGAGCCGGTCTTGTCCTCGCTCGAGAAGCGCCCGCCGGCCGTGATGCGCCAGGCGTCGGTGATGTCGTAGCTGATCTGCGCGAAGGCCGACCACAGCTCGCTGTCCTGGCGGAAGATTCGCGGATTGGCGGTGTCGCGCATGAAATTGCCGTTGGTCGATGCCGTCAGCGCATTGACCGCGCCCGGGACGATGCTGTTCGCCGGTACGTGGATGTAGTCGGTCTCGGTCAGGTCGTATTCCTGGTAGAACACGCCCGCGATCCAGGAGAGCCGGCCGTCCGTGTCCGAGGTCAGCCGCAGCTCCTGGCTGAACTGGTCGAAGCGCTCGGTGATGCCGGCCGTGAAGACGTTCGCGCCGGTGAAGTCGCAGTCGCAGATCTCGTCGAGGTCGTACTTGCTGTAGCCCGTGACCGAGGTCAGCGTCATGCCGGGGAAGCGCCAGTTGAAGGTCAGCGCCGTCTCGCGCGTGTCGAGATTGCTCGAGTCGCCGTTCGAGGAACGGTCGTAGTCGAGCGTGGTGTTGAGGACGCTGGCGTCGGCCTGGAAGACGTTGCGCAGGATCTGGGCGTAGGTCAGCCCCGGGATCGGCGGCGGCGTCACCACGCCGGTGGAGGGGATCAGCCGCGGGCCCGCCGGCAGCTCGCCGAAGATCTCGACCTGGCGGCCCACCACATCGAAGCTGCCTGCCTCGATCTTGAGCGTGGCATCGAAGTTGTCGCTGCCGCTGTAGGCGAAGGTCAGGCGGCCGGCCAGCTCGTCGCGCTCGGGCTCGTCGCGATCGAGCTGCAGGTTCTTCATGTAGCCGTCGCTCTGGCGCGAGCGGACGGCGAGGCGCATCCCGAGGCCCTTGTCGTTGAGCGGGCCGGAGAGCACGACGTCGCCGACCTTCTCCTCCTGCTCCACCTCGTAGGAAAGGCGCACCGAGCCCTCGAACTGCTCGGTCGGGCGCGCGCTGATCAGGTTGACGGCGCCGGCGATGGCGTTCTTGCCGAACAGGATCGGTTGCGGGCCGCGCAGCACCTCGATGCGCTCGAGGTCGAGGAAGGGCATGCGCGACTGGTGGCCGCGGCCGCGGTAGATGCCGTCGGCGTAGATGCTCACCGACTGCTCGAAGCCCTGGTTGAGGCCCGAGCCGATGCCGCGGACGTAGAAATTGTTGGCGATGCCGGTCTCGGTCACCTGCAGGTTCGGCACGTAGGCCTTCAGGTCGTCGAGCCGGACGATGCCTGCTTCCTCGATGCGCTCGCCGCCGACGGCGTTCACCGAGATCGGCACGTCGCGCAGCGTCTCCTCGCGCTTCTGCGCGGTGACGATGATCTCTTCGAGCTGAGGTGCCGCTTGGCCCCAGGCGGCCGGCGCGGCCACCGCGGTGGCAAGGACGAGAGCCACGGCGCGACGAAGGTCGCGCGGCGTCGTGAGATGCATTCTGTTTCCCCCTCGAATGCGCTTCGACGGTGCCCGCGGGCGGGATGCCCCCGGTCCAGCGTCGTCGCAACCGTTGCCCGGTTGCGACGGGTCTTAACCCGCAAACTGCGGATTTCCAGCCTTTTTGCGAAGCAAAAATGAAAACGGTTGCAGAACAGCAACAGTCGCCCGTACGGGCATGGCGCAGCGCGCCTCACTCAGACGGCGAGCCTCCGGGGCTCGTAGCCAAGGTTCGGCGCGAGCCAGCGCTCAGCCTCCTCGATGCCGATGCCCTTGCGCGCGGCATAGTCGCGGACCTGGTCTTCGCCGACGGGCCCGACCGCGAAGTAGCGCGCCTCGGGATGCGAGAGGTACCAGCCGCTGACCGCCGCCGTGGGATACATCGCGAAGGACTCGGTGAGCCGGATGCCGACGCCGCGCTCGACGTCCAGCAGCCGCCACAGCGTCGCCTTCTCCGTGTGGTCGGGACAGGCCGGATAGCCCGGCGCCGGCCGGATGCCGCGGTACGCCTCGCGGATCAGCTGCTCGTTGCCGAGCCTTTCCTCGGGCGCGTAGCCCCAGAACTCGCGTCGCACGCGCTCGTGCAGCGCTTCGGCGAGAGCCTCGGCGAGGCGGTCGGCGAGCGCCTTGAGCAGGATCGAGGAGTAGTCGTCGTGGGCGGCCTCGAAGCGCGCCACGTGCTCCTCGATGCCGACCCCGGCGGTCACGGCGAACGCGCCGACGTAGTCGGCCACGCCCGACTCGCGCGGGGCCACGAAGTCGGCCAGGCACAGGTCCGGCTGGCCCGGCGCCTTGGCGCGCTGCTGGCGCAGCTGGTGGAGCACCGCGCGCCGCTCGCCGCGATCCGCGCCGGCGTAGACTTCGATGTCGTCGCCGGCAGCGTTGGCCGGGAAGAACCCGACCACCGCCCGCGCCTTGAGCCAGCGCTCGCGCACCAGCCGGTCGAGCATCTTCTGCGCGTCGTCCCACAGCGCCCGCGCGGCGGCGCCGCGGTCCGGGTCGTCGAGGATGGCCGGGAACGAGCCGGTGAACTCCCAGGCGTTGAAGAACGGCATCCAGTCGATGTAGCGGACGAGGTCGCGCAGCGGCACGTCGTCCAGCACCCTTGACCCGAGGAAGCGCGGCACCGGCGGCCGGTAGCCGGACCAGTCGGGCGCGAAGCGCGCCGCGCGCGCCTCAGCGAGGTTGACTTCCGGGCCGCGCGCCTTGCGCCCGGCGTGCTGCTCTCGCCGCTTCTCGTGCTCGGCGCGGATACGCTCCACGTACTGCGCCCGCGTCTCGGGCGTCACCAGCTGCTGGCAGACGCCGACCGCGCGCGAGGCGTCCTTGACGTAGACCACCGGGCCGGCCCCGTACTGAGGCTCGATCTTGACCGAGGTGTGCGCCGGCGACGTGGTGGCGCCGCCGATCAGGAGCGGCACCGCGAAGCCCTGGCGCTGCATCTCGCGGGCGACGTGCACCATCTCGTCGAGGGAGGGCGTGATCAACCCCGACAGGCCGATCATGTCCGCATTCTCGCGCCGCGCCGCCTCGAGGATCTTCTCCGCCGGCACCATCACGCCGAGGTCGACCACCTCGAAGTTGTTGCACTGGAGCACGACGCCGACGATGTTCTTGCCGATGTCGTGCACGTCGCCCTTGACGGTGGCGAGCACGATCCGGCCGTTGCTGCGGCTCTCCCCGTCGCGTTCCTTCTCGATGTAGGGCACCAGCTCCGCGACGGCCTTCTTCATGACGCGCGCCGACTTGACCACCTGCGGCAGGAACATCTTGCCCTCGCCGAACAGGTCGCCGACGACGTTCATGCCGTCCATCAGCGGGCCCTCGATCACGTCGAGCGGCCGCTTCGCGGCGAGGCGGGCCTCGTCCACGTCGGCGGCGATGTGCTCGTCGACGCCCTTCACGAGGGCGTGCGCGAGGCGCTTCGCGACCGGCCAGGTCCGCCACTCGAGGTCCTCGACGCGGCGCGCGCCCGCCTCGCCCTTGAACTGCGCCGCCACCTCGAGCAGCCGCTCGGTCGCATCCGGGCGGCGGTTCAGGATCACGTCCTCGACGCGCTCGCGCAGGTCCGCCGGGATCTCCTCGTAGATCGCGAGCTGCCCGGCGTTGACGATCGCCATGTCGAGCCCGGCGCGGATGGCGTGGTAGAGGAACACCGCGTGCATCGCCTCGCGCACCGGGTCGTTGCCGCGGAACGAGAAGGACACGTTCGACAGGCCGCCGCTCGTCAGCGCCCCCGGGCAGCGCCGCTTGATCTGGCGCACCGCCTCGATGAAGTCTAGGCCGTAGCCGTCGTGCTCCGCGATGCCGGTCGCGACCGCGAAGATGTTCGGATCGAAGATGATGTCCTCGGGCGGAAAGCCGACCTGCCCGGTGAGCAGCCCGTAGGCGCGCTCGCAGATGGCGACCTTGCGCTCGACGCTGTCCGCCTGGCCCTGCTCGTCGAAGGCCATCACCACGACGGCCGCGCCGTAGCGGCGCAGCTTGCGCGCCTGCTCCAGGAACGGCCCCTCGCCCTCCTTGAGCGAGATGGAGTTGACCACGCCCTTGCCCTGCACGCACTTGAGGCCCGCCTCGATGACCGACCACTTCGAGGAGTCGATCATCACCGGGACCCGCGCGATGTCCGGCTCGCCCGCGACGAGGTTCAGGAAGCGGACCATCGCCGCCTGCGAGTCGAGCATGCCCTCGTCCATGTTGACGTCGATCATCTGCGCGCCGTTCGCGACCTGCTGGCGGGCGACGTCGAGGGCCGTGCCGTAGTCGCCCGCCTCGATCAGCTTGCGGAACTTCGCCGAACCGGTGACGTTGGTGCGCTCGCCGACGTTGACGAACAGCGTCTCCGGCCCGACGTTGAGCGGCTCGAGACCCGCCAGCCGGCAACGCGGCGGGATCGCCGGCGGCACGCGCGGCGGCTTGCCCGCCACGGCGCGCGCCATGGCGGCGATGTGCTCGGGCGTGGTGCCGCAGCAGCCGCCCACGACGTTGAGGAAGCCCGATTCGGCCCAGTCGGCGATGAAGGCGGCCGTCTCGGCCGCCTGCTCGTCGTACTCGCCGAAGGCGTTCGGCAGGCCCGCATTCGGGTAGGCGCAGACGAAAGTGTCGGCGAGGCGCGAGAGTTCCTCGATGTAGGGCCGCAGCTGGCGTGCGCCGAGCGCGCAGTTGAAGCCGATGGTCGCCGGCCGGGCGTGGCGGACGGAGTTCCAGAAGGCCTCGGCGGTCTGCCCCGAGAGCGTCCGGCCCGAGGCGTCGGTGATGGTGCCGGAGATCATCAGCGGCAGGTCGAGGCCGAGCTCGTCGAGCACCTCGCGCACGGCGTAGAGGGCCGCCTTGGCGTTCAGCGTGTCGAATACGGTCTCCACGAGCAGCAGGTCGGCGCCGCCCTCGATCAGCGCCCGGGTCGCCTCGGCGTAGGTCTCCCGCAGCTCGTCGAAGGCGACGTTGCGCTTGCCGGGATCGTTCACGTCCGGCGAGATCGAGGCGGTGCGGTTGGTCGGGCCGAGCGCGCCGGCCACGAAGCAGGGCCGGCCGTGCGCGGCCGAGGCCTCGTCGGCCACGCGCCGCGCGAGCCGCGCCGCCTCGAGGTTGAGCTCGTACACCAGCGCCTCGAGCCCGTAGTCGCCGAGCGAGGGCGCGTTGGCGTTGAAGGTGTTGGTCTCGATGATGTCGGCGCCCGCGTCGAGGTAGGCGCGGTGGATCGAGGCGATGACCTCCGGCCGCGTCAGGGTCAGCAGGTCGTTGGCGCCCTTGAGGTCGCGGCCCCAGTCGGCGAAGCGCTCGCCGCGGTAGGCCGCCTCGTCGAGGCGGTGGCGCTGGATCATCGTGCCCATCGCGCCGTCGAGCACGAGGATGCGTCCGCCGAGCAGGCGCCTGAAGGACTCGATCCGCGCGGCGCGTGGGTCGCCCAAGGATCAGCCCCTCACACGCGCGCCGAGCGCGTGGCAGATCGCGTAGGCGAGCTCCGCGCGGTTCAGGGTGTAGAAATGAAACTCGTCCACGCCCTCGTGCCTGAGGCGCGCGGCCTGCTCGATCGCGACGGCCGCGGCGATCATCTTGCGGGTCTCGGCATCGTCGTCGAGGCCCTCGAAGCGCTCCTCGAGCCAGGCCGGGACCGTCGCGCCGCAGCGCGCTGCGAAGCGCTTGAGCTGGGGGAAGCGGGTGATCGGCAGCAGCCCGGGAACGATGCTCATGGTCACGCCGGCGGCCGCGCACTGGTCGCGGAAGCGCAGGAAGCGGTCGTTGTCGAAGAAGAACTGGGTGATCGCCCTCTTCGCGCCGGCGTCCTGCTTGCGCTTGAGGTTGTCGACGTCGAAGACGGCCGAGGGCGCCTCGGGGTGCACCTCGGGGTAGGCGGCGACCGAGATCTCGAAGTCGCCGACGGAGCGCAGGCCGGCCACCAGGTCCGAGGCGTAGGCGAAGCCGTCGCTGTGCGGCCGGTAGCCGGCCGCGCCGGTCGGCGGATCGCCGCGCAGCGCGACGATGTGGCGCACCCCCTCGTCGTGGTAGCGCCGCGCGATGTCGAGCACCTCGCCGCGGCTCGCGCCCACGCAGGTCAGGTGCGGCGCGACGGTGAGCGGGGTCTCCCTGAGGATGCGCGAGACCACCGCGTGGGTGCGCTCACGGGTCGAGCCGTCGGCCCCGTAGGTCACCGACACGAAGCGCGGCGCGAGCGGCGCGAGGCGCTGGACCGAGGACCACAGCGTCTGCGCCATGGCCTCGTCGCCAGGCGGGAAGAACTCGAAGGACACCGCCACCGGCGGTCGCACGGACGTGTCCATCACTGCAGGCCCGGCGGCGCGGCGGGCCCCGGCCTGGCGAAGAGCCCGGCCGCGTCCACCGCGTCGAAGGTCCACGCGCGGTTGCAGAACTCGCAGCGGACCTCGACGTCGCCGCGCTCGCGGACGATGTCGGTCACCTCCGCCTCGCCGAGCGAGCGCAGGATGCCGGCCACACGCTCACGCGAGCAGGTGCACTGGAAGAACACCGGCGAGCCGTCGAAGAGCCTCAGGTCGTCCTCGTTGAACAGGCGATGCAGCAGCGTCGCGAGCGGCAGCCTGAGCAGCTCCTCGGAAGTCAGCGTCTCGAGCAGCAGGCCGATCCGGTTCCAGGCGTCCTCGGATTCCGTGACGGCGCGCGGGTCCTCCTCGAAGGACGCGCCTGCGCCGCTCGCGACCCGCTGCAGGAGCAGCCCTGCGGCGTGCTCGCCGTCGGAGGCGAGCACGAGCCGCGTCGGCAGCTGCTCGGACCGCTCGAAGTACCCCTCGAGGCAGGCGGCCAGCTGGGCCTGGTCGAGCGGCACGATGCCCTGGTAGCGATTGCTGCGCTCCTCGTTCTCGATGGTCACCGCGAGCTGGCCGCCGCCCGTCAGCTCGGCGAGCGAGCCGCTCGCGGGCGCGTCGCCGCGCCAGCGCGCGACGCCGCGGATGGCATGGCGGTGCGTGCACTGCGCGAGCATCAGGTGCACCGGCCCGGGGCCCTGGAACTGCAGGGACAGCTGCCCCTTGAACTTCAGCGCCCCGGCGAGCACGACCGAGGCGGCCATCGCCTCGCCGAGCGCGCCGCGGATCGCGGGCGGGTAGTCGTGGTGCTCGACGACCGCGCGCCAGCTGGCGTCCAGGCGCACGAACTGGCCGCGAACCGGCCAGTGCTCGAACAGGAATCGTCGCAGCAGGTCGCCCTCGCCCAACTCAGCCTCCCGGCAGCAGCTTCCGGAGCAGGTCGTTGACCTGCGCGGGGTTCGCCTTGCCCTGCGTGGCCTTCATCACCTGTCCGACGAAGAATCCGAACAGCTTGTCCTTGCCGGCGCGGTAGTCGGCCAGCTGCGCAGGGTTCGCCGCCATCACCTCGCGGATCGCGGCCTCGAGCGCGCCGCTGTCCCTGATCTGCCTGAGGCCTCGCGCCTCGATGACCGCGTCGGCGTCGAGCCCCTCGGTCCACATGGCCTCGAGGACGTCCTTCGCGATCTTGCCGGAGATGGTTTCGTCGGCGATCCGCGCGAGCAGGCCGGCGAGGCGCGCCGAGTCGACCCGCGAGGCCCCGACCTCGAGCCCGTCGCGGTTGAGGAACCCGGACAGGTCGCCCATCACCCAGTTGGCCGCGAGCTTGGCCTGGCCGGCGCCGACCCTTGCCACCACGTCCTCGTAGTAGGCCGCCATCTCGCGGCTCGCCGTGAGCACGCCGGCATCGTAGGCGGACAGGCCGAAGTCGCGCGTGAAGCGCGTCGACTTTTCGTCGGGCAGCTCGGGGAGCTCGCCGCGCACGCGCTCGATCCAGGCCTCCTCGAGCACGAGCGGCAGCAGGTCGGGATCGGGGAAGTAGCGGTAGTCGTTCGCCTCCTCCTTGCTGCGCATCGGGCGGGTCTCGTTGGCGTCCGGGTCGTAGAGGCGCGTCTCCTGCACCACGGCGCCGCCGCCCTCGATCAGGTCGATCTGCCGGGCCACCTCGTAGTTGATCGCCTTCTCGACGAATCGGAAGGAGTTCAGGTTCTTGATCTCGCAGCGGGTGCCGAACTCGCGCTTGCCCTTGTGCCGGACCGACACGTTGGCGTCGCAGCGGAAGGACCCCTCCTGCATGTTGCCGTCGCAGATCTCCAGGTAGCGCACCAGCGTGTGGATCTTCTTCATGTACGCGATGGCCTCCTTCGCCGAGCGAAGGTCGGGCTCGGAGACGATCTCGAGCAGCGGCGTGCCGGCCCGGTTCAGGTCGATGCCCGAGCGGGCGCCGAGCCCCTCGTGCAGGGACTTGCCCGCGTCCTCCTCGAGGTGCGCGCGGGTGATGCCGACGGTCTTGCGGCCGCCGTCGTCGAGCAGGATCTCGACGCGGCCGTCCTCGACGATCGGCAGCTCGTACTGGCTGATCTGGTAGCCCTTCGGCAGGTCCGGGTAGAAGTAGTTCTT
>CAYORU010000049.1:0-22836 GCA_964406445.1 uncultured Steroidobacteraceae bacterium | reverse complement strand
ACAGCGGCTTGATGGTCGTGTGCTTCTCGCGCTCGATGAACGGCTCCGGGTCGAGCCCCAGCAGTCCGCCGAGCGCCCGCAGGAAGCGCGTCGTGCTGTGCAGGCCGATCGGCGCATGAAGGTACGGCCGGTCCAGGGACTCGCAGAGCAGGCGGCCGTACTCCCGGTACATGCAGACGTTGGCCTCGGCGTCGACGAGCTTCGGCACGTCGGCCAGGTGGCTGCCCAGCGGGAAGGTCATGTTGACCTCGGCGCCGATGCCCTCGACCAGGCGGCGGATCTCGGCGAGGTCGGACCAGGTGTTGAACCCGCCGTAGATCGGTCCGACGATGTTGACCCGCGGCTTCTGGCCCTCCTTGCGGGCCTTCGGCGGCGGCACCTTCTTCGCGCCGTACTGCGTCCACAGCCAGTTCATCGCGCGATCCGCGCTCTGCCACTGGTCCTCGTCGATCGTGCGCGGCAGGAAGCGCTGGATGTTGGTGCCCTCGGGCGTCACCCCGCCGCCGATCATCTCGGCGATCGAGCCGGTGACCACCACGCTCGGCAGGTCCGGATCCAGCGCGCGGTGCGCGCGCTTCATCGCCTGCTCCGTGCCGTGCTGGCCGAGTTCCTCCTCGCCGAGCCCGGTGACGACGATCGGCAGCTCGTGCGGCGGCAGCGCGTCGGTGTAGTGCAGCACGCTCGTGACCGGCAGGTTCTCGCAGCCGACCGGGCCGTCGATGATCACCTGCAGGCCCTTGACCGCGGTGAACGCGTACACGGCGCCCCAGTAGCCGCCCGCCCGGTCGTGGTCGAGCACCAGCATCAGACCGGCTCCTCGACGCGGCGCTTCTCGGCGAGCTTCGCCATCTGCCGGCGGTAGCGCTCGCGGAACTCCGGCCGCGCCTCGGGCTTCTCCTCCCAGACGCCGCCGGTGTCGCCGGCGCCGACGCCCTCGAAGAAGGCGCGCATCTCGTCGAAGCGCGGCTTGCTGGACAGCGCCGCGTTGACCACCTGCGCGAGCGAGCCGGCGCCCGCAGGGCCCATCAGCGGCCGCGCGGAGATCAGGTTGGTGAAGTACAGCGCGGGGATCGCAGCCTGCTTGGCCTTCTGGACCACCGGCGTGGTGCCCACGGCGAGGTCGGGCTCGAACTCGGCCATCGCGGCGAGATCCTGCTCGAGCGAGGCGCGGTACTGCACGTGCACGCCCCTGGCCTCGAGCCACTCGCGGTCCGGCTCGGACCACGGGGTCCGCGGGCAGGCCGTGCCGACGTAGCGCAGGTCGGCACCGCTCTCGACGAGGAGCCGGGCCACCAGCAGCTCCGAGCCCTCGTAGCCGGACAGCGTCATCCGGCCGCGGATCGGCGCCGCATCGAGTGCACGCCGGATCGCGGGCAGGAAGCGGTCCTTGGCCGCGCCGATCTGCGCGGCGCTCGCGCCGCCGGCGCGGCCCACGGCCTCGAGCCAGGCCGCCGTGCCGTCGTGCCCCACTGGCGCCGACCCGACGATCGGCCGCCCGGCCGCCTCGAACTCGCGGAACGACGCGGTGTAGAAAGGATGGATCGCCGCGACTGCGGCGCAATCGAGCGCGGCATACAGCTCGCGCCACTCGCGGGTCGGCACCACCGGGCCGGCAGCGAGCCCGAGCGGCTCGAGCAGCATGCCGATGCCGACCGGGTCGGCCGGGAACATCTCGCCGACCAGCGTGACGGTCGGGCGCTCGCTGGCCCCGCCGCGCGGCGCCTGCACCGGGCCCTGCTCCGCCTCGAGGCGCGCATACCGCAGCATCGCGCCGGCCAGCACGTCCTTCGCCTCGGCGTGCGTCGGGACGCCGAATCCCGGCACGTCGATGCCGATGATGCGCACGCCGTTGATCTGCTTCGGCAGCCGCTGCAGCGGCACCCCGGAGGCGGTGGGCACGCAAAGGTTGGTGACGACCACGGCGTCGTAGTGCTCGGGGTCGGCGACCTGGTGCACCGCGTCGCGGATGTCCTCGTAGAGCTTCCCGGTGACCAGCGTCTCCGAGTTGAACGGCACGTAGCCCACCGTGCGGCGGGCGCCGTAGAAGTGCGAGGTGAAGGTCAGGCCGTACACGCAGCAGGCCGAGCCCGACAGGATGGTCGCGGTGCGCCGCATCCTGAGGCCGACGCGCAGCGATCCGAAGGCCGGGCACATGCTCTGCGGCTGGTCGTGCGGACCGACCGGGTAGTCGCGGGCGTAGCGCTCGAGCGTCTCGCTCTTGCCGGCCGCGGCCGCGGCCTTGCGCAGCTCCGCCTTGCCGGCGTGACAGCCGGCGCCGTCGCCGGAGGCCACCGCCGCGGGGGCGGCAGAGGACGGCGGAGGATCACCGGGCTGCGGCTCTTCGTAGACGAGTTCGCCGCCTTGCGGGGTCATGGGAGCCTGGTCGGGGTTCGCTGACATGGACGGGTGCGCGGTTCTCAGGCCTCGTCGTAGACGACTTCGAGCGACGGCTTGGCGAGCGAGACAACGCCGCACATGTCCTCGAGCGTCGCGGGCTCGAGCACCACGCCGCGCCCGACCGCCTCGCCCTTGAACAGGCCGAGCAGCCCGTCCTGCGTGAGCGGCCTCGGGGCCACGGGCGGCGCGGCGGCCACGTTCTCGGCGAGCTGCTCGAACAGCGGCGCCCAGGACCCGCCGGGGCGGCCGATGATTTCGTAGTTGGCGCTCTTGCGCCGGATTTCCTCGTTGGCCGGGATCGCCGCGAGCACCGGGATGCCCACCGCCTCGGCGAAGGCCTGCGCCTCGCCGGTGCCGTCGTCCTTGTTGATGACGAGGCCCGCGACGCCGACGTTGCCGCCGAGCTGGCGGAAGTACTGCACCGCCGAGCAGACGTTGTTCGCCACGTACAGCGACTGCAGGTCGTTGCTGCCGACGACGATCACCTTCTGGCACATGTCGCGCGCGATCGGCAGGCCGAACCCGCCGCACACGACGTCGCCGAGGAAGTCGAGCAGCACGTAGTCGAAGCCCCAGTCGTGGAAGCCGAGCTTCTCGAGGGTCTCGAAGCCGTGGATGATCCCGCGCCCGCCGCAGCCGCGGCCGACCTCCGGGCCGCCGAGCTCCATCGCGAACACGCCGTCGCGCTTGAAGCAGACGTCGCCGATCGCGACCGCGTCGCCGGCCAGCTTCTTCTTCGACGAAGTCTCGATGATGGTCGGGCAGGCGCGGCCGCCGAACAGCAGCGAGGTGGTGTCGCTCTTGGGATCGCAGCCGATCAGCAGCACCTTGCGGCCCTGCTGGGCCATCATGTAGCTGAGGTTGGCGAGCGTGAAGCTCTTGCCGATGCCGCCCTTGCCGTAGATCGCGATGATCTGCGTCTGCTTCGGCGCGGCCGAGGCGGCCGGCGGCGGATCGGGCTCGACCGCGGCCTCGGCCAGAAGCCGCTCCCGCATGCCGATGCCGAGTTCGCGGGCGGTCGTGCTCATGTGGCGTTTCTCCAGTCGAGGACCATCTTCAGGCACGACGGATCGTTGAAGGCCGTGCGGTAGGCGCGCGCGGCGTCGGCGGCGGCGTCGCGGTGTGTGATGAGGTGGTCGAGCGGCACGCGACCGTCGGCGACGAGTCCGCGCACGGCGACCAGGTCCGCCTCGCGCCACTCGGCGGCGACGCGCAGCCGCGCTTCGCGCATGAAGGCTGGCGGGAAGGCGAAGGACAGCGGCTCGCCGTAGAAGCCCGCGAGCACGACCTCGCCGCCCGGGGCGAGGCGCCCGATCAGCTCGTCGAGCAGCCGCGAGTCGCCGCTCACGTCGTAGATCGCCCGGTAGTCACGGCGCGGGTCGTCCTCGGGCCGGACGACCGCGTAGCCCTCCCCGCCCTGGGCCCGGCGCGGGTCGCGCTCCCAGACCACCGGCGCGGCGCCCGCCACCGCGAGGGCGACCCGCGCGAGCAGGCGGCCGAGCACGCCGTGGCCGACGATGAGGTCCGGCGGCGCCTGCGGCGGCGCCATCGCGTGGTAGGCCGTGGCCGCAAGCGCCAGCAGCACACCGCGCTCGCCGAGCGCGGCGTCGATCGGGATCGCGCGCGCCCCCGGCACGACGAGCCTCGAGGCCGCCCCGCCGAAGAGTCCGCGCACCGGCCCGAAGCAGCGGGCGCCCGGCACGAACACCTGCTCGCCGACCTGCCGGCCCGCGCGCGCGCCCGCAGCGGCGACGCGTCCGACCGATTCGTAGCCGGGAACGAGGGGATAGCCCATGCCGGGGAACGCGGGCATGCGGCCTGACCAGAGCAATCGCTCGGTACCGGTGCTGATGCCGCTCCACTCGACGTCGACGACCACGTCGTCCTCGGTCGGCGGCGTCAGCGCGAGCTGGCTCAGCGCGAGCCGCTCGGGCTGCTCCAACACCACGGCCAATGCATCCATCGGCTCCCCCGGGGATTCACGGCGCGTCCGGACGTTCGGCAGCGGTGATCCTTGATGTGTCAGTCTAGTGTGACAGATAGGGTTGTCAAGCAAAGTTAACACCTCGGCCGGAACCCCCTGCCGGCCGGCGCGCGACGAGGACCGAGGTCTGCAGCGGCAGGTGCGTCGCCAGCGGCCGCGGGTCGACGAAGCCGGCTTCGCGCAGCAGCGCGCCCAGCTCGGCCGGGGTCCGGGCCCGGCCCTGGCCCATCGCCCACAGATAGAGCCCGAAGTAGGCCCCGCCCATCGCCTCGGCCCCGGCGACGCCGGCCATCGGCTCGGCGATGAGCAGCGTTCCGCCCGGCGCGAGCGCCGCGGCGATCGCCTCGAACAGCCGGCGGACCTGCGCATCGTCGTGGTCGTGGACCACCCGCACGAGGGTGACGAGGTCCGCCCCCTGCGGCAGCGGGTCACCGAGGAAGCTGCCGCCGTGCACGGCGACTCGACTGGCGAGCCCACGGGCCTCGAGGCGACGGCGGGCGTGCCCGGCCACGGACGGCAGGTCGAACACGTCGATCGCCAGGCGCGGTGCGCGTTCGGCGACCGCCGCGGCGAAGCTGCCGTCGCCGCCACCGACATCGAGCAGCCGCCGGTGGCGGGCGAACGGATACGCGTCGAGGACTTGCTCGGCGATCAGGGACTGCGAGGCCGACATGAGCGCCGTGTAGCGCGCCACCTGCTCCGGCGCGATCGCCTGCCCCGGCCCGGCCGAGGCGTAGGCCCAGTAGCGCGACAGGCGCGTGCCGCCCGGCCCGCGCCGCAACAGCTCGATCGGCTCGGCGAGGTCGGCGTAGAGCAGCGCGTGGTGCTCGATCATCGCCGCGATGCCGGGGTTGTCCTGAAGCGCGGCGCCGAGCGGCCCGAGCCCCACGCGGCCCTGGCCGCGCCTCGACAGGAGCCCGAGGCTCACCGCCGCCTCGACCAGCCGGCTGGCGGCTGGTTCCGGCAGGTCTGCGTGCGCGGCGATCTCTTCAAGGCCGCGCGGACCACCGGCAAGGAACTCGAACAGGCCGAGCCGCACGCAGGCGTGAAGGACCTGGGAGTAGACGAAGCCTGCGACGATGTCGAACAGGCGCCGCGCCTCGCGACGCGCCAGCGGCCGGGTCAATGGAACGCGGGCAGCGAGTCGACGGAATCGCGGGTTGCCGACGAGCCGGTCGCGCCACTGCGCGAGACGGTCACGCAGCGCCCACGGGACTGGCATGCGCCCTCGCCGGCGCTCAGGCGGCGAGTCGGGCGATCTCGCGGGGAATCAGCCGGTCGGCCTCCAGCTGCATGAGCTGGCTCAGCGGATCGCGGCCCGCGCAGTCGGGGATCGAGGCAATCGCCGCGGCGACCAGGCGGCGGAAGTGGCCCACCGCCGCGGGCAGGCCGAGCTCGGTGGCCGCGTTGGGCCGCCCCAGCGCCGCGTCCCGCCCGACAGGCTTGCCGATCTCGAGCTCGCTGGCCGCCACGTCGCGGATGTCGTCCGCCACCTGGTAGGCCTCGCCGAGGCGCGCGCCGAGCATGCGCCAGGCGGTCGGGTCGCCGCCCGCGGCGAGCGCGCCGGCCTCGGTCGCCGCGATGAACAGCGCGCCGGTCTTCGCGCGATGATAGAGCGCGAGGTCCACGGAAGCCTCGCACTCCCACGCCTGTCCCGCCGCGATGCCGCTCGGCGCGCCGACGGCGCGGCCGACCGTCAGCAGCAACGCCGGCAGCCGCAGGGGCGCGACAGGCGCGGCCCGGCCCAGCGTCTCGAAGGCGAGCACGATCAGCGCGTCGCCGGACAGCACGGCCAGCCTTTCGCCGAACGCAAAGTGCACGGTCGGCGCGCCACGCCGCGTGGCGGCGTCGTCGAAACATGGGAGGTCGTCGTGCACCAGCGAAGCGCAGTGGAGCAACTCGATGGACGCCGCCGTGGCGTCGGCGAGCTCGGGCCGGTCATCGCCGCAGGCCGCCGCCACCGCCAGGCACAGCCGGGGCCGCACGCGGGCGCCGCCGGGAAATACGGCGTGGCGCATCGCCTCTGCGAGCCCGAGCGGCGATTCCGGACCTTCGCAGGTGGACACCGCGGTAACGAGGGCCTGTTCTATCCTTGCCGAAATATCCAAGGCACCCTCCTCAGGCGCTGACGGCAGGTGTACTGTTTAGTTGTCACTTCTTAATGTCAAGCAAAATTAACACTTGTCCGGCGGGAAGGCGTTCGATCGCATGAACAAGGACCGGGTCCTGGTGGTCGGGGCCGGCATCGGCGGACTGTGCGCCGCCGCCGACCTGGCCGCGCGCGGCTTCGAGGTCTGTGTCCTCGAGCGGGCGGGGTCACCGGGCGGCAAGATGCGCGAGATCGTGGTCGACGGCGCGGCCATCGACTCCGGTCCCACGGTGCTCACCCTCCGCTCGGTCTTCGATCAGCTGTTCGCCCACTGCCGGGAAGACCTCGACGATCACCTGCGGCTCGTCCCGGCGGCGGTTCTCGCCCGCCACGCGTGGCTCGACGGCGGAAGGCTCGACCTGTTCACGGATCGCGAGCGTTCCGCGGCAGCGATCGCGGAGATGTCGGGCCGGGACGAGGGCGAACGCTACCTCGGCTTCTGCCGGCGCGCCCGCGCGATCTTCGAGACGCTCGACCGCAGCTTCATCCGCGCGCCGCGGCCCAATCCCATCAGCCTCAGCTGGCGAGTCGGGCTGCACCGGCCAAGGGCGCTGTGGGGGATCCAGCCTTTCCGGAGCCTCTGGGGACTCCTCGGCGAGCACTTCCGGGACCCGCGCCTTCGCCAGCTGTTCGGCCGCTACGCGACCTACTGCGGCTCGTCCCCGTTCTCGGCGCCGGCGACGCTGGCACTGGTCGCGCACGTCGAGCAGGCCGGCGTCTGGCTGGTCGAGGGCGGCATGCACCGCCTGGCAGTGGCGCTCGCGGCGCTCGCTGCCCGCCGCGGCGCCGAGTTGCGGTTCAACACCGCCGCTCGCGAACTGGTCGTCGAAGGGGGACGCCTCGCGGGCGTCGTGACCGCGGACGGTGAGCGCCTCGGCGCGGCCGCGGTGGTGCTGAACGCGGATTCCGCGGCGCTGGCGGCTGGCCTGTTCGGCGATCCCTGCCGCCGGGCCGTGGCGGCGCCGCGGCCCGCGGACCGCTCGCTGTCCGCCGTGACCTGGTCGATGCGGGCGGCGGCGCGGGGCTTTCCGCTGTCGCGCCACACCGTATTCTTCTCGTCCGACTACCCGGGCGAGTTCGACGCGATCTTCCGGCGGCGCGAGCTGCCGGCGCAGCCGACGGTCTACGTGTGCGCGCAGGACCGCGGCGATGGCGGGGACCCCGGCCCGGGCGAAGCCGAACGCCTGATGTGCCTCGTGAATGCGCCGCCGATCGGCGATCGTGGCGGACCCGGCGAAGCGGAGCTCGACCGATGCGAAGAGAGTGCCTTCGAACTGATGGAACGCTGCGGCCTGACGATCGAGCGCCGCCCGGCGGCGACCGTGAGGACCGGCCCGCGGGACTTCGATCAGCTGTTCCCGGCCAGCGGCGGCGCGCTGTATGGCCGCGCGTCCCACGGCTGGCGCTCGGCATTCGAGCGACCGGGAGCCCGGTCGCGGGTCCCGGGTCTCTATCTCGCGGGCGGGAGCGCGCATCCGGGACCGGGCGTGCCGATGGTGGCCTTGTCGGGCCGCCTGGCGGCGGCGGCGGTGGCGGAGGACCTCGCTTCGACCTCGCGGTCCCGGATGGCGGCTACGCGTGGTGGTACCTCGACGCGCTGAGTGACGACGGTCGCCACGGACTGACGATCATCGCCTTCGTCGGCAGCGTGTTCTCGCCGTACTACGCGCAGGCCCGCGCACGCGGCCCGGCGGCAGCGGCGGACTTCTGCGCCATCAACGTGGCGCTCTACGGCGAGGCCGGAAAACGGTGGGCGATGACCGAGCGCGGCGCCGCCACCGTGCGCCGGTCGGCCGAGCGCCTCGAGGTCGGCCCGAGCAGCATCGGCTGGGAGGGCGACACGCTGGTCGTGGGTTTCGACGAAGTCTGCATGCCGATCCCGCGGCGGCTGAGGGGCGCGGTGCGCCTGAAGCCCGCCGCGATCTTCGACACGGTGCACACGCTCGACCCCGCCGGCCGCCACCGCTGGTGGCCGGTGGCGCCCGCCGCGCGGGTCGAGGTCGAGCTGGAGCGGCCCGCGCTTCGCTGGTCGGGCCACGCCTATCACGACGCCAACTGGGGCGACGAGCCGCTGGAGCGCGGCTTTCGCGGCTGGCACTGGTCGCGCTCGTGGCTGCCGGACGGCTCCACGGCCGTGCTCTACGACACCGAGCCGCGGGACGCGCCGCCCGCCTCGCTGGCGCTGCGCTTCGACCCGCGCGGGGTCGCCGGGCCGCTCGCGGCGCCGCGCCAGCAGGGACTCCGGCCGACGCTGTGGCGCGTGCCCAGGCTCGCGCGCAGCGAGGGCGATGCCGCCGCGACGCTCGTCGAGACGCTGGAAGACGCGCCGTTCTACGCGCGCTCGCTGCTGTCCACGCAGCTCGGCGGCGCGCGGGTCCCGACCTTCCACGAGAGCCTTTCGCTCGACCGCTTCAGCCAGGGCTGGGTGCGGATGCTGTTGCCGTTTCGCATGCCGCGCCGCGCCGGCGCCTGATCAGGGGCGCGGGTCCTCGCCACCTGGGTCCTCGTCCTCCGGCCTTGCCGCGCTGCCGCGCCGGTCCCGGCGCAGCACCCACAGCTCGCGCAGGCCCCAGCCAAGCACCAGCCCGAGCACCAGCAGCAGCTCCAGCAGCTTGCCGCCACCATCACCCACGGTTGGCGGGGCTCAGGCGGAGCGCTCTGCCGAGGCGAGCTCGCCCGAGTCGCGCTCGCGCACCTCGAGGCGCTGGAACAGGTCCACGAGCCAGGCGACCCGGTCGTCCAGCGTCCTGCGGACCGCCGCGTCGAGACCGAAGTCGTGGTTCACCGCCGCATCGACCAGGTATCTCGCCGGCCGCAGGGCCGGCCAGGCGCCGCCGCCCCGCGGCAGGAAGCCGGTCGCGACGGCGCGGCAGGCCAGCTGCGCCTTGCGCCAGCCCGGCACGACGGCGCGCCGCGTGACCGAGTCGTGCCCGTTGCGCGCCACCTCGCGGCCGATTTCCCGATAGAGGATCCGTGCCGCCTCCATGCCGGGGCGGCAGGCGGCGGGAAGCTCGGCGATGCCGGCGGCGGCGCGCTCGTAGAGCACGTCGGCCTCGGCGAGCAGGCGCTCGAGCACCGGCACAAGTCGGGGGAGGAACGCGGGACGCTGCATCCACGCGTCCACGTCGATGCCGGCGGCGCGCATCCAGTCGAGCGGCAGGTACAGCCGCCCGGCCCGCGCATCCTCGCCGACGTCGCGGGCGATGTTGGTCAGCTGCATCGCGACCCCGAGATCGCAGGCGCGCGCCAGCGCCTGCGGCGAGCGTACGCCCATCATCAGGCACATCATCGCGCCGACGGTGCCGGCGACGCGCGCCGCGTAGCCGCAGAGCTCGGGAAAGTCGTGGTAGCGGCGCCCGAGCACGTCCCACTCGAAGCCCTCGAGCAGCGCGGCGGGCAACGCCTCGGGGATCCCGTAGCCTCGCGCGACGTCGGCGAAGGCGCGGTCCGGCGCCAGGGGCATGGGGCGGCCGGCATAGACCAGGGAGAGTCGCTCACGGAGCCTGGCGAGCGCGACCATGCGCCCGCCGTCGACGTCGACCGCGTCGTCGGCCACGCGGCAGAAGGCGTACATCGCCGTCGCGGCCTCCCTCGTCCGGGCCGGCAGGAGGCGCGAGGCCGCGTGGAACGTGCGGGAGCCGGCGCGCAGCAGCGCGGCACAGGCGGCGCGGTCGGCTGGCGTGGCGTGCGGCGTGTCAGTCGAGCGCGGCTGCATCGGGGACGACCTTGTCGAGGATCCTCGCAGAGGAGAGCACGCCCGGCAAGCCTGCGCCCGGATGAGTCCCCGCCCCCACCAGGAACAGTCTATCGACTTCCTCGCTGCGGTTGTGCGGCCGGAACCAGGCGCTCTGCAGCAGCCGAGGCTCGAGGGAGAAGGCCGCGCCCTTGTAGGACAGCAACCGGTCGCGAAAATCGGCCGGCGTCATCACGAACGAGGTGGTGAGCTCGGCGCCGAGGCCGGGCAGCAGCGTCCGCTCGAGCGTGCGCTGGATCGCGGCGCGATAGGGCTCCGCCTGCTCGCGCCAGTCCGTGCCGCTGTCGAGGTGCGGCACCGGCGAGAGCACGTAGAACGCGTCGCAGCCGGCCGGCGCCAGCGAGGGATCGGTCGCCGTCGGGCGGTGCAGGTAGAGGCTGTGATCCTCCGACAGCAGCTTGCGCTCGAAGATGTCGTCGAGCAGGCCGCGGTAGCGAGGGCCGAGCAGGATCGTGTGGTGCGGCACCCCGGGATACTGCCGGCGGGTGCCGAAGTACCACACGAACAGGCTCATGGAGTGGCGCGCGGCATCGATCTTGCGGTCGGTCCAGCGGCGCCGCGCAGACGCCGGCAGCAGGCTGCGGTAGGTCCGGGCGGCGTCCGCGTTCGACACGACCACGTCGGCCGGGAGCGTTTCCCCGCTGGCCAGCCGGACCCCCGTGGCGCGGCGCCCCTCGAGGGTGATCCGCTCGACTTCGGCACCGAAGCGAAGCGTGCCGCCCTGGCCCTCGATGAGCCTCGCCATGCCGGACACCAGGCTGCCGGTCCCGCCCATGGCGAAGTGCACGCCGAAACGGCGCTCCAGGAAAGAGATGAGCCCGTAGATGGACGTGACCTTGAACGGATTGCCGCCGACGAACAGCGGGTGGAAGCTGAGCGCGAACCTCAGCCGCTCGTCGCGCACGTGCCCCGCCACGAGGTCGTAGAGGTTGCGGTAGCTCTTCAGGCGCAGCATGTGCGGCGCGACCTTCGCCATGTCCCAGACCGAGTCGAAGGGCACGTCGCCCAGCTTCACGAAGCCGACCTCGTAGATCTGCTCAGACAGGCGCATGAAGCGCTCGTAGCCGGCGACGTCGTCGGGCGCGATCCGCGCGACCTCGGCGCGAGCCGCAGCGGCCTCGCCCCAGGCGTCGAAGGTGGAGCCGTCGTGAAAGATCACGCGATAGAACGGGCTCATCGGCACCAGCGTGACGTCGTCGGCGAGTCGCCGGCCGCACAGCGTCCAGAGTTCCTCGAACAGGAACGGCGCGGTCACGATGGTGGGCCCGGCGTCGAAGGTATAGCCGTCCTGGCGGAACACGTACGCGCGTCCGCCCGGGGCATCGAGCCGTTCGAGCACGGTGACGCGGTAGCCGCGCGCGCCGAGGCGGATCGCGGCCGCCAATCCGCCGAAACCGCTGCCGATCACCACCGCGTGCCTTTGCCGTGTCATGCGTCCTCTCGGGCCGCCCCGGCGGCCTCAGCCCCGATCAGCTCGGCCACCTTCCGCGGCTGCTCCTCGTGCGCGAGGTGGCCGAGTCCCTCGAGGACGACGATCCGGGCGCCGGGCACGAGCGCCCGAACCCGCTCGGCTTCGCCCGGCGGCACGGTGCCATCCCGCTCGGCCACGACCAGCAGCAGCCGGCCCGGGAGCCGAGGCAGGTCGCGGCGCAGCGCGGCGAGGTTCCAGTTCGCCATCATGCCGAGTGCGCCGGCAACGTGCGCCGGGTTCCGCACCAGCCGCGCGTACAGCTCCACCCCGCGCGCGTCGAGCCGCGAGCCGGTGCTCCTGACCAGTCGCTCGACCGCGCGCAGGTCCCCGGCACGCCAGGCGAACAGGCGCGCCGCCACGCCGTTCATCGACAGTGCACGCGCCATGGGCGCGAACACGAGCCCGGCGAGGCCAGGCAGCGGCAGCAGCGCGCCGTTCAGCGCCACCAGCGCGCGAGGGGCGATGACGCCGTCGAGGATCAGCCGCGCGAGCAGCGCAGCGCCGGCGGAGTGACCGACCGCGAGCGCCGGCTCGAGCCCGAGCGCGTCGACGAGATCGCCCAGCGCGGCGGCCATGCCGTCGAAGCCGAGCCTCCCGACCGGCAGCGGCCGGGTGAAGGCGTGCCCCGGCAGGTCGGGCGCGACGACCGTGAAGCGCGCAGCGAGCAGCGGCGCCAGGTCGCGGAAGCTGTGGCTCGAGGCGCCGGTGCCGTGCAAGAGCAGCAGCGGCGGGCCATGCCCCATCACCTGCACGTGCCAGGCGAGACCACCGGCCTCGACGAACCGGCTCGAGTCACGGTTCGGCCAGTCCTTGCCTTCGCGCGACCAGTCCAGCCGCACGCCGCGGCTTGCGGCTGCTTCGCCGGCCGTCACCAGCGCACCTCGAAGCGGCAGGCGTCCGCGCCGCAGGCGGCGCAGGCCGTCTCGGCGGCGCGAGCCTGAGGGTGCACCAGCGCGCGGAACAGGCCCTCGAAGGTCGCCGCATAGTAGGCACAGGCGGGCGCATCAAGCGTCGCGCCGCGGCAGAGCGCGCAGCCCTCGATGGACAGGCCCACCGGCTTGCCGGACACCGCGCTGAACCGGGCGCTGCCGGCGAAGGTCCACGCGTGGCGCCGGATGGCAGCCAGCAGCAGGTGGCTCGCGGCCTGCGCGGGGAGCGCCGCCAGAAGCGCCCGCACGAGGCGCGGGATGCGGTGCTCGAGCAGGTAGAGGGCCGTGCGCCGGCCGGCATCCCGGCAGACGGCCTCGCGCGCGCCGTGCGGCAGTTCGGCACGCAGCACCCGATGCAGGGCGGTCACTTCGGCCTCGCCGACCATGGCCTGCGGCGGATCGGCCGCGTAGCGATCGAGGCCGGCGGCCGCCAGCAGCCGGCGGCTTTCGGCAGCGCCGAGGCATTCCGTGAGCGCCGCCGCGAGCTGCGTGATCGCGTTGGGGCCGATGCGGGCGCCGCCGCCGTCGCGTGCCGCCTTCACCGCCGCTCCCGGCGGACGCCGCGACCCCGCCCTCGCATCAGCGCGCGTGCCGGGGCCGCGTCGACTGCACGGCACGGGACAGTCGTGCCGCATCGGCATGCGGAAGCGGCAGGTACAGGGCGCGCATTTCGGCGGCGAGCCGCTGCGCGAGGGGCTCCGGTCTCGGGGCGGTGTCCACCACCAACGCGGCCAGTGGACGGGCGCCGAGTCGGCGCGCGGCGTCGAGCGCGTCCTCGCCCGCGCGCGCACGCCCCGGCTCGCCGCCGCGCGCGATGTTCGGCCGGCCGTCCGTCAGCAGCACCAGTGTCACGCTCTCGCCGCGGCGCTCGAGCTGCACGGCGAGTTCCAGCGCGACGTCCAGCCCGGTCGCGAGCGGCGTCCCGCCGCCGCCGGGCAGCGCGGCGAGGCAGCGCCTCGCGCGCGTCAACGAGCGCGTCGGCGGCAGCAGCAGCTCGGCGCCGGTGCCGCGGAACGCCACCAGCGCGACCTGGTCCCGGCGGACGTAGCAGTCGGCGAGCAGCAACTCGACCGCGCCCTTGGCCTCGGCGAGCCGATGCAGCGCGGCGGAGCCGGAGGCGTCGACGACGAACAGCGTGGTGCTCGGGCTCCGCTGCTTGTAGCGGGTGATGCGGAAGTCTTCGCGACGAACCTCGACTCGCCGCGACTCCCCCGGACCCTGCTTTCGCCGCAACGGCTGCCAGGGCGCCGCGGCACGCAGCGTCTCCACCACGTTGAGCCGAGCGCCGCCGCGCGGCTCGCCGATGCGGGTGCCGGCCGGCCGGCCGCGCAGCCTCGACTTCTGCAGTGCGCCGGCGCGCCCCTGCCCCTCGGCCCGCGAGCGCCGCACCAGGCCTTGGCGGAGCTGGGCCAGCAGGTCCGCGGGCAGCGCGGCGAGCGCGGCCTCGAGCACGACGTCCTCGAGCGGACGGTCCGGCGCCGTCGCCGTCTGCTCCGCCGGCTCGGGCGCGTCCGGCGGCGGCTCCTGCGGCTCGGCAGCATCGTCTTCGGGCGCAGGCAGCGCGGTCGCCCGCGCGGGAAACACGAGCCGCGCCGCGAGCGCCGCGTCCGCCTCGGCCGGCTCGTCCCTGCCTGCGAGCGCGGCCGCGGCGCGTGCAGCCCGCAGCGCCAGCAGCGGCGCGCGCAGCGATTCGATGCCTAGCGCCCGGGCCGAGGCGCAGAGCGCCTCGCGCAACGCGTCGCTGCCCCGCACGCTCGCGAGCCTGCGGCGGGCCGCGTGCACCGCGTCCGGCGGCGGGCCCTCCTCGCCGATGTCGCGGGTCGAGACCGGCGCCAGCCGCAAGGCGAAGGCGAGCCGCTCGAGGAGCGCAGGCGGCGGTCGCTCGTCACCCTCGGCCCCCTCGTCGAGCGCCACCGCCGCCACGCGCGCGGGGAACCTGAGCCCCAGCCCGTCGCGCTCGACCGCGACCTCGCCGGAGTCGAGGACAGCGGTGATCCGGGCAGCGGCCGCCGGCGTGATGCGCTCAGCCATCGGCAGAACGAGCACGCCGCCGTCGGCCTCGGCGATCAGCCCGCGGCCGGCGACGGGTCGGCCGGCGCCGAGCGTCGCGGCAAGGTCGAGCCCACCCAGCAGCCGCTCGTCGCCCGCGTGCAACGGCACGCGCCGCCACGGCGCCTCCGGCGGCAGGAAGTCGCGCAACAGCTCGAGCCAGGCGTCCACCACCGGCCCCGCCGGGGAGCGGACCCATGCCCCGCCGAGCCCGGCCGGATCGACCGCGAGAAGTGCGGCGGCGACGACCGCGTCGGACCAGGCGGCCGGTCCGACGGCCCCTTCGGCCGGCTCGCTCACGCGGCGAAGTGCTCGGCGAGGGCGCGCTCGACGCGCGCCGTCGAGCCCGATTCGTCGAGAGGATTGCGACGCAGGCGATGGCGGAGCGCGGCAGGCGCGACCCGCTTCAGCTCGACGTCGCCGACTTCGGCGGCGCCCTCGAGCGCCGCGAACGCACGGGCGGCGCGGACGAGCGTGAGCTCGCCACGCAGTCCGTCGGTGCCGAGCGCCATGCACAGCCGGGCGGCACGCTCGAGCGCCGCGTCGGGGACCTCCACCTCCGCGAGCCGCCCGCGGGCCGCGACGATGCGCCGGCGCAGCTTCGAGTCCTGGCGCTGCCAGGCGCGCACGAAGGCCGGCGGGTCGCGCTCGAAGTCGTCGCGGCGGCGCACGACCTCGATGCGCGTCGGCAGGTCCTCAGGCGTGCGCACTTCCACCGACAGGCCGAAGCGGTCGAGGAGCTGCGGCCTGAGCTCGCCCTCCTCCGGATTGCCGCTGCCCACCAGCACGAAGCGCGCCGGGTGACGGACGCTGAGCCCCTCCCGCTCGACGACGTTCTCGCCCGAGGCGGCGACGTCGAGCAGCAGGTCGACGAGGTGATCCTCGAGCAGGTTGACCTCGTCGATGTACAGGAAGCCACGGTTGGCGCGCGCGAGCAGCCCCGGCTCGAAGGCCTTCTCGCCGCGGGCCAGCGCCCGCTCCAGGTCGAGGGCGCCGACCACGCGGTCCTCGGTCGCGCCGAGGGGCAGGTCCACGACCGGCACAGGCACCAGGCGCGAGCGCAGCGCGCCGTGCCTGCCTGCCGACCGGCAATCGTCGCAGAGCCGCTCGCCGCCCTCGGGATCGCAGCCGTAGCGGCAGCCGGCGACCGCGTGCATCTTCGGCAGCAGCGCCGCCAGCGCGCGCACCGCCGTGGACTTGCCGGTGCCGCGGTCCCCGAAGACCAGCACGCCGCCGATGCCCGGATCGACGGCGGCCGTGAGCAGCGCAAGCTTCATCTCGTCCTGACCGACGATCGCGGAGAAGGGGAACGGCACGGGCATGCAGCGGATTCCTGAACGCGCTGCGAGTGCCGCAGAGCGGGTAGACGATCCCGCGAATCTAACCTTCGCGGATGCGGCGACTCAAGTCCGGGAGCGCGCGTTCCCGATCAGGCCCATGGGCTCCCCCGGCGCCAGGGCGGGCGCAGCCTCGCGCAGCAGCGCCCAGGCAAGGCACAGGTTGGAACTCAGCACGGGCAGGTCGAGCGTGCCGCGAAGCTGTGCCAGCGCGGCGAGGGTCGGCATGCCGGTGCCGCTCAGAACGAGCGCCTCGGCGCCCGCCAGATCGACGCAGCGCGCGGCCCGCAGCGCATCGGCAGAGGTCAGCTCGTAGATGTCGTGCGTGTCGCTCAGCGCCGGGTCGACCCGCGATGAGGCCGTGACCTCGAAGCCCGCGTCGCGCCAGTAGCCCAGCCCCGCCTGTGCCAGCGCCTCCGGATAGGGCGCGACGAGCGCAAATCGCGTGACGCCGGCCGCGGCCAGCGCACGCCGCAGCGCCTGCGCGGCCGTCACCAACGGCAGCCCGCAGCGCTCCCGCGCGGCTACGACCAGCCGGTCCTCGAGCGCCGGGCCGGCGAGGTAGGAAGAGCCCGTGCAGCCGAAACCCAGGGCGTCGAGCCTGAGCGGCCCGAAGCTCGCGACGGCCTCGGGGATGTGCCGGATGTAGTGCTGCAGGCGCTCCTCGACCCGCGGCGACGGGTGAACGAGCCGGGTGGCGTGACACTGCACGCCGGCCGGCATCAAGGCCTGCAGTTCGGGCTCGACGGTCGGGTTGGCCTGCGGCACGGCGAGGCCGACGCGCGCCAATGCACCGTAATCGCGCGATCGCCTGTTCTGCTGGCCGGTCACGGCTTCGAAGTCTCCTCGCCCGGCCTGCCCGCCACGGGGCCCGGGCCGGCGAATCGTCGCACGCTTCGGCCGGTTGGTGGAGAATCACGGTGCCGCGCGCCGATTGTCCCTGGGAAGCGCGCCCTCCGGAGATTGCGCATGCCAGTCAAGCACGGACGTCTCGGCCGAAACGGCGCCCTCGTCAGCAACCTCTGCCTCGGCACGATGAACTTCGGCTGGGTCACGGATGAGGCCGAGAGCTTCCGGATCATGGACCGCGCGCTCGAGCTCGGGATCAACTTCTTCGACACCGCCGACGTGTACGGCTGGACGGTCGAGCAGGGCACGACCGAGGAGATCATCGGCCGCTGGCTCGCCCAGGGCGGCGGCCGGCGCGACGCCGTCGTGCTCGCGACCAAGGTCTACAACCCGGTCAGGCGCCGCGCGAACCGCCCCGAGCCCAACACGGACGGCCGCAGCCTGTCGGCGGTCAAGATCCGGAAGCACTGCGAAGGCAGCCTCCGGCGCCTGCAGACCGACTGGATCGACCTCTACCAGATGCACCACGTGGACCGGGCCTGCCCCTGGGACGAGATCTGGCAGTCGTTCCAGGCGCTCGTGCAGCAGGGCAAGATCGTCTACAGCGGGTCGAGCAACTTCGCCGGCTGGGACATCGCGACCGCCTGCCAGGAGGCCAGCCGGCGCGGCATGGCGGGGCTCGCCAGCGAGCAGAGCCTCTACAACCTCAACGCCCGCACCATCGAACTCGAGGTCATTCCCGCCTGCCGGCATTACGGGCTCGGCCTGATCCCGTGGAGCCCGCTGGCCGGCGGCCTGCTTGGCGGCGTGCTCGGCAAGATCCAGGCAGGCCGGCGCGTCGAGGAGGGCTTCGCCGCGCAGATCGAGAAGAACCGCGCGAAGCTCGAGGCCTACGAGTCGCTGTGCCGCGAGCTCGGCGAGGAGCCCGGCACGGTCGCCCTCGCCTGGCTGCTGCACAACCCGGCGGTGACCGCGCCGATCATCGGCCCGCGCACCGTCGAGCAGCTCGAGAAGGCAGTGCGCGCCACCGAGGTCACGCTCGACGCGGATACGCTCCGCCGGCTGGACCAGATTTTCCCGGGCCCGGGCGGCAGCGCCCCCGAGGCCTATGCCTGGTAGCCGTCCGGCACGCGGCCGCGCTGGCCCGCCTCGGCCCGGGTGACCTGCAGCACCGCGGTCATTCGCCGCGCACGACCTCCTTGGGAAGGCGGCTCACGAAGAACAGTCCCCAGTGCTTCTCCGCGCCTAGCGGATCGGTCGGATCGCCCTTCCAGGGCTCGTCGAAGGCCTCGAACCAGAACACCGTGGTGTTCGTGGCGCGTGCCCACTCCTCCACCTCGCGGTAGTGCCGCGCCTGGTCTGCCTCGCTCGCGCGCTCGCCGAATTCGCTCGCCGTCGTCGCCCAGCCCGCTTCGAGGATGGCGATCGGCTTGCCCGGCAACGCGGTCCGCACGGCCTCGATGTTCTCGATCATGTAGGGCAGCGCCTCGTCGATGGTCTTTTCCTCCCACTGCGGATACGTGTGCACTCCGATGAAGTCGACCGCTGCTGCCAGCGGCCCGCCGTGCCGCGCCCACCAGACGTAGTTGTCGGCGACGGTGACCGGCTGATCGATGGCCGCCTTCACCTGCTCGACATAGGACACCACCCGCTCCAGCGGCACCATGTGGTCGTTCCATTCCACCAGCGCCTCGTTGCCGACGTTGACCGCGACCACGATGTCGTCGTACTCGCGGGCCAGCGCGATCCCGCGGGCGATCTCCGCCGCGTTCTTCAGCACGTTCGCCGCAAGCGTTTCCTCGGGAATGGGCTCGGTCAGCCAGGGGCAGCCCTCGTGATTGCTCACCTCCGCGTCGAGCCAGATGCCGAGCAGCATCTTGATCGGCAGGCCCTCCTCGCGGATCAGTTCGAGCGCAGTCACGGTGTTCTCCCCGGAGTCGTACATGCGGATCAGCCGGAACCCGTGCTGAGCGAGGATCTGCAGGTCCTCGCGCACCTGGTCGCGTGTCGGGTTGACCGCGCCGTCGCCGCGATCCGGGTGCTGCCCCTCGCGGAACCCAGAGTAGGAAATCGCCATGGTCTGCCCGGCGATCAGTGCTTGCGGAGACTGCGCCACTTCCGAGGCGGGAGAAGGCCCCGCAGGCTCCGGTTTCTTCGCGCAACCCGCGCCGGCTGCAAGCATGAGGGTGGCAAGCCAGGTGACAGTTCGTTTCATGAGAATCCTCCTCCACCAGCAACGTTTTTCCCTGCGCGCGGGCCCGGCGGCGGTCTCAGCGCCTCACCAGCATCAGCTCGAGCTCCTCCAGGGAGCGGCCCTTCGTCTCGGGCAGGATGCGCATCATCAGGATGAGGCCTGCCGCCGCGAAGACACCATAGATCACGAACGTGGAGACGCTGCCCATGGATTGCAGCTGCCATGGAAAGGCGAGCGTCACCACGAAGGCCGTCGCTGAGTTGACCAGTCCGACGAAAGAGATCGCCGCACCTCGCGCGCGGTTTGGAAAGAGCTCGGAGAACAGCACCCACATCACCGGCCCCAGCGACAGGGCGAAGCTCGCGACGAAGCCGAGGATCGGCAGCAGGACGAGCCATGGATCGACGCTGATCGACTCGCTGACCAGCCGCGACCCGAACTGGCGACAGGGCTCCTCGCCGAGGGCGGCGCAGGCCGCCCGGCGGAACTCTGCATCATCTCCGAAGCTACGGCCGACGAGCGGCGCTAGCGCAGCGCGGTCGACGCTTTCCGGCAGCGCCTCGACCGAAGCGCGATCGAGCGTATAGGTCGCCGAGTTGAAGCCCCAGGCAAGCGTCAGCATGCACACCGCGATGCCCGCGAGGCCGAGGCCGAGCAAGGGCCGGCGGCCGAGCCGGTCGATCACCGCCAGGGCCACGACGGTAAACAGCAGGTTGACGAGACCGACGAGCGCCGCCTGCATGAAGGCGGCATTGGCACCGATTCCGGTCTGCTCGAAGATCACGGGCGCGTAGAAGAACACGGCATTGATCCCAGTGATCTGCTGCAGCACGCCGACGGCGATCCCCACGGTCATCACTAGACGCAGCGACGGGTGCAGCAGCGCGCGCCAGGGTGTCTTGCCGAGTTGCGCCTCGGCGGAGATGGCCTGCTTCACCTCGCGCAGCACCGCGGGCGCTGCCGCCGAACCGGCGACGCGTCCGAGCACGTCGAGCGCATCGCCGTCCCGGCCGCGCAGCGCGAGCCAGCGGGGACTTTCCGGCACCCGCGAGAGCGCCAGCAGGTAGGCGACCGCGGGCAGGGTCTCGATGCCTAGCATCCAGCGCCAGCTCCACTCGCCGAACTTCAGCGCCTCCGTCCACGACGCGCCAGACTCGCCGAGGACCAGGAACAGGTAGTTGCTGAAGAAAGCCGCCGAGATTCCCACGACGATGTTGAGCTGGTTGAAGGAGACGAGGCGGCCCCGCGAGGCCGGCGACGCCATCTCTGCGATGTACATCGGCGCGACGATCAGGGCGGCGCCGACGCCGAGGCCGCCGATCATTCGCGCGACCACCAGCGTCAGGTAGTCCGGCGCGATCGCCGAGGCGACCGCCGACACCGCGAACAGCACGGCGGCGGCCTGCAGTACCGGGCGCCGCCCGATACGATCGCTGAGCGGCCCCGAGGCGAACATCCCGAGCGTCGCGGTTAGCGACAGCGAGGACACGGCCCAGCCGACCTGCAGCGGACTGAGCGCGAACTCGGCCTCGATGAAGCGCACGACGCCCGAAATCACGGAGGCATCGAAGCCCATGAGGAACCCGCCGAGCGCCACGATCAGGGCGGTGCCGGTCATGTAGCGGGACTGCGGCGTCATCCGAGCTCCGCTACGGCGGCGACGCGACCAGCCGGAAAGCGGCGCCGAGGGAAGCCTCGGAGCTGCCGCCGACCCAGACGTCGAATTCACCTGCTTCCACTACGCGGCGGTTGCTCCGCCCGTAGAACGCGAGGTCGGCGCCCCCCAGCTCGAAGTCGACGATCGTGCTCGCGCCTGGCTCGAGCCGGATGCGCCGGAAGTCCTTGAGCTCGCGGACCGGGCGCGTGACGCTCCCGACCCTGTCGCGCACATACAGCTGGACGACTTCTTCCGCCGCCACCTGCCCCGCGTTCTCTACCCGGACCGAGACCCCCAGCCTTTCGCCCATGCGCAGCTCGGGCGCGCTCAGTTCGAGCTGCGAGTAGCGAAATTCTGCGTAGGACAGGCCGAAACCGAAGGGAAACAGCGGCTCGTAGCCCGCGTCGAGGTGGTAGGAAGTGTTGCCGAAGGAAGTCTGCCCCGCAGCCACGGGAATGTCGTCGATCAGCACAATGCTGTCGCGGGACGGCGGCTTGCCGCCCATCTTGCGGTTGTAGTGGATCGGGATCTGGCCGACGACTTTCGGAAAGCTCACTGGCAGCTTGCCGGACGGCGACTCGACGCCGAACAGCAGATCGGCCAGCGCCGCGCCCGCCATGGTGCCCGGGTGCCACGCGAACAGCACCGCGTCGAGGTCGTCGATCACGTCGCCGAGCGTCAGCGGCCGGCCGGCCATGATTACCGCGATGAGCGGCTTGCCCGCGCTGCGCAGGTGCCTGACCAGCGCCGCCTGCGCGCCCGGCAGGCCGATGTCTGCGCGCGAATGCGCCTCGCCGGAAAGGATGGACTCCTCGCCGAGGAACAGGACCACCGCGTCCGAGGCGCGCGCCGCTTCCAGCGCTTCGTCGAAACCGTCGCTCGCGCGGCTCCGGCTCGTCTCGAGCGCCCGCACATGCCGGATCGCGACGCCGGCGCCGACCAGTTCGCGCAAGCCCCGCAGGCCCGTGACGCTGATCGCCGGGTCTCCGTCGAAGATCCAGGTGCCGAGCTGCTCGTAAGGTTCGTCGGCGAGCGGACCGATGACGGCGAGGGAGTTGGTCGCCGATCTCGAAAGCGGCAATGCCGCGGCGTCGTTCTTGAGGAGGACGACGCTGCGCAGCGCCGCCCGACGGGCGGCGTGCCGCGCGTCCTCGGCCTTGACCACGGAAAGCGCGCCGGACCGACGATACGGCCGCTCGAACAGCCCCAGACGCAGCTTGAGCCGGAGGATGGAGGCCACGGCAGCATCGATTGTTTCCATGGGCACGCGGCCCGCCTCGACCAGCCGCGGCAGGTGCGCAGCGTAGACACCACCGGCCATGTCCATGTCGACACCGGCCGCGACGGCCTCGAGGGCCGAACCTGCGTCGTCGTCGGTCAGCCCGTGAACGGCGAGCTGCTGGATCGAGTTCCAGTCGCTGACGACGAAACCGCTGAATCCCCACTCGGCGCGCAGGACCTGCCGCAACAGGAATGCGTTGGCCGTCGCGGGCACGCCGTCGAGGTCGCTGAAGGAGGTCATGACGGACGCAACCCCCGCCTCGACCGCGGCGGCGAACGGCGGCAGATACACGTTGCGCAGCTCGTTCTCGGGAATGTTGGTCGTCGCGTAGTCGCGTCCGGCCTCGACGGCGCCGTAGCCGGCGAAGTGTTTTGCGCAGGCGGCAATCGATCCGGGCGCGGCGAGGTCGTCGCCCTGGAAACCCTCGAGCATCGCGACGCCTAGCCGGCTCGCCAGCAGCGGATCCTCGCCCAGGCTCTCGGCGATCCGGCCCCAGCGCGGATCGCGGGCGATGTCCAGCATCGGCGCGAAGGTCCAGTTGACGCCTGCGGCCGCCGCCTCCAGCGCTGCGAGCCTCGCGCACTCGCGGACCAGCGCGGGATCGAAAGTCGCCGCCTGGCCGAGCGGAATGGGCATCACGGTCCGGAAGCCGTGGATCACGTCGCGCCCGAACAGCAGGGGAATGCCGAGCCGGCTCTCCTCGACCGCGAGGCGTTGCAGTTCGTCGACCGTGTCCTGGTGAACCTGGTTGAGCACGGCACCGACGCGGCCGCCGCGGATCGCC
>CAYORU010000048.1:0-23907 GCA_964406445.1 uncultured Steroidobacteraceae bacterium | reverse complement strand
TGTTCCAGCACATCTTCTGGTTCTTCGGGCACCCCGAGGTCTACATCATGATCCTGCCGGCCTTCGGGATCGTGTCGGAGATCATCCAGACCTTCTCCCGCAAGGCCATCTTCGGCTACGACACGATGGTCTACGCCATCGCCTCGATCGCCTTCCTGTCCTTCATCGTCTGGGCGCACCACATGTTCACGGTCGGCATGCCGCTGACCGGCCAGATGTTCTTCACGCTCTCGACCATGCTGATCGCGGTCCCGACGGGCGTGAAGGTGTTCAACTGGACGGCGACCATGTGGCGCGGCTCGATCAGCTTCGAGCCGCCGATGCTGTTCGCCATCGCGTTCCTGTTCCTGTTCACGATCGGCGGCTTCTCGGGCCTGATGCTCGCCATCGCCCCGGCCGACCTGCAGTACCACGACACCTACTTCGTGGTGGCGCACTTCCACTACGTGCTCGTGCCGGGCGCGGTGTTCGCGATCATGGCGGCCGTGTACTACTGGCTGCCGAAGTGGACCGGCCACATGTACGACATGAAGCTCGCGAAGTTCCACTTCTGGATGTCGACGATCTTCGTGAACGTTCTGTTCTTCCCGCAGCACTTCCTCGGCCTCGCCGGCATGCCGCGGCGCATCCCCGACTACGCGACCCAGTTCGCCGACTGGAACATGGTGTCGTCGATCGGCGCCTTCGGCTTCGGCCTGTCGCAGCTGCTGTTCGTCTACATCGTCTTCAAGGCGGCGGGCAGCGGCCAGAAGGCCACCGCCGAGGTGTGGGACAACCCGCCGGGGCTCGAGTGGACGGTGCCCTCGCCGGCGCCCTACCACACCTTCGAGACCGCGCCGCAGGTGAAGTGACGCCGTGACCGACGACCGCCGCCCGCAGGACGAGCCGGCGCATCGCAGGCGCAACCTGCGACTCGCGCTGCTGCTCGCGGCCGCGGCGGTGGCGGTCTACGTGACCTTCTTCGCCATGAAGATCGCGGAGGGCTGAGTTGGGCGCGCCGGAGAACAGGCCCCGCGCGAACCGCCGGCTGGCCGGCCGGCTGGTGCTGATGGCCGCCGGCAGCTTCGCCTTCGGCTACGCGCTGGTGCCGCTGTACGACGTGTTCTGCGAGGTGGTCGGCATCGGCACCCGCGACCAGCTCACGCGCGCCGCGGCGGTCGAGGCCGCCGGGCCGGACCTGAGCCGCTCGGTGACCGTGGAGTTCGTGGCCTCCAACCCCGGCGCAGCCTGGGAGTTCCGCCCGGTCGTCGCCTCCATGCAGGTGCACCCGGGCAAGCTCTACGAGACGACCTACCACGCGCGCAACCTGTCCGGGCGCGAGACGGTCGGCCAGGCCGTGCCGAGCGTCTCGCCGACGCGCGCCGCGCGCTACTTCCAGAAGACCGAATGCTTCTGCTTCACGCCGCAGCACTTCGCCGCGGACGAGACCAAGGAGATGCCGGTCCGGTTCATCGTCGACCGCGACCTGCCCGCGGGCGTGGACCGCGTGACGCTCTCCTACGCTTTCTTCGACACAGAGAGACTTGCCGGCGCGACCGGCGCGTCCAGGGAATGAACGACCGGCGGCAAGGGGCCGCCCAGACTGGGGAACACTCGCAGATGGCACACGCCGCTCACGCCCACGATCCGGGCAAGTACTACATCCCGCACGGCAGCAACCTGCCGTTCTTCGGGTCCGTCTCCCTCTTCGTGCTGATGGCGGGCGCGTCCATGACGCTGACCGGCGTCGGCGTCGGCAGCTGGGTGCTGCTGCTGGGACTCGGCCTGCTGTTCGCGCTGTTCTACCTGTGGTTCTCCAAGGTCGTCGAGGAGAACCAGGCCGGCATCTACAACATGCAGGTCGACCGCTCGTTCCGCATGGGAATGATGTGGTTCATCATCTCCGAGGTGATGTTCTTCGCGGCGTTCTTCGGGGCGCTGTTCTACGCCCGCCAGCTCGCGCTTCCCTGGCTCGGCGGCGAGGGCGGCAAGGCGATCACGAACTTCCTCTACCCTGGCTTCGAGGGCAGCTGGCCCTTCGGCGGCAGCGGGCCGGAGCGCCTGTCGCCGCGCGAGGACGGCACGTTCGAGGTGATGCACGCCTGGGGCCTGCCGGCGATCAACACGGCGCTGCTGCTGACTTCCGGCGTCACGCTCACGATCGCGCACCACGCCCTGAAGGAGGGCAAGCGCGGGATCCTGAACGTCTTCCTCGCGCTGACCTTCATCCTCGGCTTCATCTTCCTCGGCGTGCAGGCCTACGAGTACATGCACGCCTACCGGGACCTCGGCCTGCAGCTCGGCACCGGCATCTACGGATCGACCTTCTTCATGCTGACCGGCTTCCACGGCCTGCACGTGACGGTCGGCGCGATCATGCTCGTGATCATCTGGCTGCGCTGCCTCAAGGGGCACTTCACGCCCGAGCGGCACTTCGCCTTCGAGGGCGTGGCCTGGTACTGGCACTTCGTGGACGTGGTCTGGCTCGGCCTGTTCGTGTTCGTGTACTGGCTGTAATGCGGGCTGCGGCCGCGTGACGAAAGCGCCGCGGGTGACTGCGGCGTTTTCGTTTAAGTGACCGGTGACCGGTGATCGGTGATCGGTGATCGGCCAGAAGGCGCGATCGCGGCACAGCCCGGTTTGCCGGTCACTGGTCACTGATCACCGGTCACTCTCTCCTCAGCGCCCCGCTCTCGACGAATCCGTTCGCGCAGGCATTGCATGGCGACACGTAGCGCCAGTCCGCGTCGCGGGCGTTGCCGATGACGGCGACCACGGTGCCGGCGGGGTAGCGTTCGACCACCGCCGCGCCCTTCGCCGGCGCCACGAGCACGGCCGTGTCCGCCGTGAGCGTCCACAGGCCGCCGGGCGCAACGTCCACCCAGTGCCCGCGGGCCTCGATCGTGCTCCACTCGTATCGTGACTCCTGCCAGGTGTAGTGCGTCAGTTCGTCGCAGGGCCGTTCGCCGACGCAGCCGCCGCGCAGCGTCCGGTAGCGGGTGCCGGGCGGGGCAGGCAGCACCTCGATCCCGGGCGCGTCCGAAGCGTTCACGGCGCCGATGATCCTCCAGTCGCCGTCGTCCTTCGCGTACAGCGAGACCGGACAGCCGAGACTGCCGCAGGAGAAGACGGACGCGGCGCCCACGCAGCCGAAAGCCTGGGTGACGTCGATGAGGATCTCCGCCACTCCGTCTGCGTCGACGTCGAGCGACCAGGCCTGCGCCCCGGGCACCGCCTCGAGCCGGCCGCCCACGCCCGCGCAGGTCTCGACCAAGCCGGCGACCTCGCTCGCGAGATAACCCGGACACTCGCCGGCCGGCGCGGCTGCTCCCACCGCGAGGCAAGCGGCGAGGTCGACTTCGGACAACGACAAGGCAACCGACGAGGCCGCCCCTATCGGCTTCGCCTCGCCGGGCCTTGTCGCCGGGCCCGCGGCGGACGCGGCGCCGTCCGCGCCCCCGCCACAGGCCGCCAGCGGCCCCACGAGCAGCGCAGCGATCAGCAGCGTTGCGATGCTCTTCAGGTCTTTCGTCCCGGGTTTCATGACGGGGATCCTCCGGCCGCCGCGGCAGGCGGGTACTTCAGGCCGCCACCCACGTGACCGAGCGTCCGGTCAGCGTGGCGCGAAGCTTCGCGGGGTGATGGTCCACCAGCGTCTGCAGCACGTGGCGCTCGATGTTGCGATGCAGGTGACGCGCGCCGTAGGCCGGGTCATAGCCTTCCTCGGCGACGAAGGACACGACCTCGTCCGGGACCTCGGCCTCGTAGTCGCGCTCGCGCAGGCGCCCGAGCGCCGCGGCGATCTCGCGCCGGGCGATCTCGTGGATGGCCGCCGGCGTCAGCGCGTCGAACACGATGACCGCGTCGAGGCGATTGACGAGCTCGGGCGGCATCGCCTCCTTGACCGCGTCGTAGGTCCGCTCGGACAGCGTCTCGGCCGCCTCGGCGTCGCTGCGAAAGCCGATCGGACGCTTGCGCCGGAAGTTCTCGCTGCCGAGATTCGAGGTCATCAGGATGATCGACCGCGAGAAATCCGCCTGCTTGCCCTGGCCGTCGGTGAGCCGGCCCTCGTCGAAGATCTGCAGGAAGGTGTTCCACACGGTCGGGTGGCTCTTCTCGATCTCGTCGAGCAGGATCAGCGACTCCGGCTGCTGTCGCACCCGCGTGGTCAGCCAGCCCTCCGGCTTGTCCGAGCCGACGTAGCCGGGCTGCGGCCCGATCAGCCGCGACACCGCCCAGTCGTGCGAGTACTCGCTCATGTCGAGGCGGATGAAGTGCGCGTCGCTGCCGTAGAGGCTGTCGGCGAGCGCCCGCGCAAGCGCCGACTTGCCGGAGCCGCTCGGCCCGGCGAGCAGGAACACGCCGTCCGGCCGCTTCGGTCGCAGGTCGAACTGCATCCGCGTCAGGGCGAGGCGCGCAACGATGGTCTCGAGCGCCTCGTCCTGGCCGACGATCCTCGACTTCAGTTCCGCGACGAGCGCTGCGCGGTCGATCCGGGCCGGGCGCACGGCCTCGTCGCCGCCGCGCAGCAGCCGCTGGATCTCGCCGTTCAGCCGGTCCGCCGGCTCCGGGCCGCCGGCGATGCGCTGCAGCAGCTCCGCGAGCTCAGGCGCATCCTCCGGCGCGCCTTTCCCTGCCGGCAGACCCTTCAGCAGCGCCTCGAGGCGCGCCCCCGCGTCGCTGCCGAAGGTCGCGCCGAACTCGACGGGGTTGCGGCGCGACAGCCCGGCGGCGACGTGCGCGAGCACGACCTGCCCGTGGCCGAGGCGCTTCGCCTCGGCTCGGGCATAGTCGAGCAGCAGCGCGAGGTCAGCCGGCAGGCCCATCGGGCTTCTCTTCGTGGAAGAGCCGGCCGCCGAACTGCGACTTGATCTCTTCGTCGAGCCCGTCGCCGACACCCGCGACGAAGTACAGGGCGACCTTCAGCTCCTCCGGGTCGAGGTACTCGCCGAGCAGGGCATGCTCGAGATAGACGTTCACCTTGCCCTCCTTCTCGAAGCAGCGGAGATGGCCGAAGGGATAGCTGCCGCGGGTGGCGACGTACTGGAACAGCTCCGCGCTGGCGGGAACCTCGACGTTGGTCCACGCGAAGATCCTGACCGCCGTGTTCTCCTTGTGGAACGGCTTCACGCTGACCCAGACCTGGGTCGAGCCGTGGCGTAGCGTGAAGTCGCCGTCACGGTCCACCTGCGCTCCGCCGAAGAGGTCCACGAGGTATCGCTGGACCTTGTCCTTCACCGCCGGTACGTCCGCTGCCATGTCAGTTGTCCTCCCTGTGGTACCTGTCGCCGCCGAAACGCTGCCTGATCTGGTCGTCGACCCAGTCGGCGGTCGCGCCGATGTAGTTGATGGTCATGTACAGCTCGGCGGGGTCGAGAAAATTGCCCATCAGCGTGTGCTCCAGCCAGACCCGCACGCCGTCGTCCTTGCGGGAGCAACGCAGCGCGCCGATCCGGTAGCGGCCTTCGGTGGCCACGTACTCGTACAAGGCCGGCGAGGCTGGCACCCGGTTGTTGGTGTTCGCGAACACCTTCACGGCGACGAATTCCGCGTAACTCCCTGTCTTCTCGACCTTGCTGACGCTGACCCACATCTGGGACGACCCCGTGCGGAACGTGAAGTCACCGTCGCTGTCGATCTGAACCGTGCCGGCGACCTCGGCGATGTAGCGTTGGACCTTGTCCTTGACGGCGAGCACATCGACGCTCATGCGCTTTCTCCTGTTCCGGCTCAGGCCGGCGATCCGGCGACGTGGCGGGCGCGCAGGTTACTTCGAGGCCTGCCGCCGGTGGATGAACGAGGCCGCGAAGCCGGCCGCCGCAAGGGGCCAGAACACCCAGCCGATGAGCCGCAGGAAGGACTCGATCTGCTTGGGGCTCGTGTCGAATGGCGCCACGACTTCGCGGCAAGGGCCGGGCGTGCGCTCGCGGGACTCGCAGGCGAGCACGGCCGGCGGCCTGTCGGAGGCCTCCCACTTGTCCTCGGCGTTGATGGTGATGATCGGCACCGTGGACTCGATCGCCATCCACACCCAGGTCGGCGGCGCCTCGCCGAGGCTCCAGCGCCAGGTCGCCGGGTCGGGCGTCGCGGTCTCCGGATGCTTCAGCGCGCCGCGCGCCATCATGGTGGGCTCGAGGTTGCGCGGCTCGTGCAGCACGATGGCCAGCGGGAACAGCAGCAGCAGCAGCCAGGCGAGCACCAGCCGGTGGGCGGCGGTGCCCCAGGCGGTGCCCAGCCTGAGCATCAGGCGCCCCACGACCAGTACGCGCATCCGCTCGAAGATCGCTGCGGCGGGCAGCAGCGCGACCGCGTGCGCCCAGAAGGCCAGCGCGGCGATCACGAGAAACGCCTGCAGGAACTCGGACAGGAACAGCGCCGCCACGCCCACCACCACCGCGGCGAGCCTGAGAAGGCTGCCGGTCACGGCAGCCGGCTCCTTCGGCTGCCTCGTCGCCGCGCCGCGCCCCGGCCGTGGCGGCAGCCGGTAGGCCAGCAGCCACGGGCCGATGAAGCCTGCCAGCAGGCCGAGCACGGTCGGCGCGTCGGGTGTCAGGTCGAACCATCGCGCCGCTGCCGGAAGGCCGCCGAAAGCCGCGACGAAAGCGCCCAGCGGCAGCGCGAGCAGCGCGAGCCAGAGCCACAGCGCCCGCTCGCAGCCGGCCGCGTCCTCTTCGAGCATCGCCTGGCGGTCGCGCAAAGCGCAGTAGATGCCGTCGGCGAGGTCGTCCTGGCCGGAAGCCCTGAAGTAGCGTTCGACGTCGAGATAGACCGCGGGCTCGAAGTCCTTGTCCGGCATGCGCTCGAGGACCTTGAGCATCAGGTCGGCGCGCTCGGGCCAGTTGGTCGCTGCGTCGTCGGGATTCTGCTGCTCGGCATCCCGGCGCGACCTCGGGCTCCACTGGGCGACGCGGATCCCTCGCAGCTGAACGTTCGGCGGGAAGGGCTCGACGATGGTGAGCTGCCCGAAGTCGGCGCGCTCGAGATTGACGCTTCGCTCGCCACTGCCGTCGCTGCGGGCCGGCAGCGGCGCCACGCCCGATCCCAGCACGTAGAAGGACAGGCTGCCGCCGACCTCGGCGTGGCGACCCGACACCGAGCGGCTCGCGCGCAGCCGCCACAGTCGCGCGTCGCCGCGGCAGTGCAGCGAGTCGAAGACGAAGCGCCGGCACTCGGTGCGGATGGCGAGCTCGCTCTTGTTCTCCGCGGGATCCGGGTCCACCACCTCGTCGATGCACTCCCCGTGCACGTCGAGCACGGCTGCACGGCAGCCTTCCAGATGGACGACCGGAGTCACGGCACGCTGGCCGCCCTCGGCCGCCTTGAACTCTCCCTCAGCGGCTCCGCGGAGGACGCGGCCCCGCGCGGTGGCGAGGTCGCCCGCGATCGTCGTGTCCTCGAGACGGAGGTCGTCGCGCACCCTGAGGTTGCGCAGGTCCACGTTGCCGCCCACCGCAGAGCCCTTGACCTCTAGCGAGCCGCGACCACCTGCATCCTCCGAGCCCACGCGCGTCAGCGGGGGCGCGAGCCCGAACTCAAGATCGAGGAAATCGGCGACGGTGCTGCCGGGACCGCTCAGGTACCTCGCGCACTCCCTCGACAGCGTGGCATTGCCGTAGAAGTCGAGGTCGCCGGCAATCCTGGAGTTTTCGATCGACAGGTGCCTTGTGACCTGCGAATCGAGCACGGCAACCGAGCCGGTGAAGCTCGCGGTCTCGATCTCGATGGAGCCGAACCGGCTGCGGTGCCGGTCGAGCGTCTGTCGGGCGTCGCCGGGCCGACGAGCTTCCGCGACGCTGCCCAGCGAAACGACCAGCAGGCTGCCCATGCAGGCGCCGTGCCGCGCATGCAGCGTGCCGTCTATCCATCCCCCGCGGACGAACACCGACCCGGAAACGCGTGCGCTGTTCAGGTTGACGTTGCCGCCCACATAGCAGGTGCGCCAGCTGCCGACGACCGCGTCCGGCCGACCCGCCGTGTAGTCGAACCAGGACTCGGCGCCGCCGTAGTCCTCGTCAGCAACCGGCTCGGTCGATCGATACTCGGCCGACAGCGACACCGACTGCGCCGTGAGTGCTCCGAGCTCGAGGTCGCCGGCGATGAAGAAGCCGTCGAAATGCGCGTAGTTGCCGAAACTCGCGCAGGTCAGGTCCAGCTCGCCGAGTATCCGGGTCGGGGGAAAGGGTCTCTCGAGGTTCTCGTAGTTCTGCAGTCCGCCGTCGATGCGCGCCAGCCTGAGCGAGCAGGATGCGAGGTGACGCTCGCCGCCACGGGTCGCCGCCAGGCCGAGCACCCCGAGTCCGCGGATCCACAGCGAGCCGCGGATGCGGACTCCCTCGAGCATCAGCTTGCCCGCGACGACCAGCCGGTGACAGTAGGGCGCGAAGCGATTCAGCTGGACGATCGCCGCGTGGTCGAGCGCGCAGTTCATGCTCACCGAGCCGCCGAACTCGGCATCGCTCAGGTCGAGCTGCACTGGCGAGGTGCTCGCGGCAAATCGCAGCGGTGGCGCTGCAGGTGCCGGCTCTGCGGTCTGCGCTGGCAGCGCGGCCACGGCCGGCAGGACGCGGACGCCGGCTAGGCTGGCGCTGCCGCCGACCCGCAGCCGGCGGCCGCGCAGCGTCGCGTGACAGGTGGTCCGCTCGAGGTCCAGGTCCACCTCGACCTGCGCCGAGTCCAGGGCCACCGCGACCGGTTCGCCGAAGTCGCGGCCGCCGAAGCGATCCTGCTCGCGGGCGGCGAGCCGGCCGCTGTCGCCGATCAGCGCATACACCTGGCAGCGCTTCAGCAGCAGGCTCTTGTCGAAGGTCGCGCGCCGTGCCGAGAACGAACCCGCGATGCGGCAGGCCTCGAGCGACACGCGATCCAGCGCATGGCAATCGTCGAGGACGACCGATCCACGGAAGTCGATATCCTCGCAATGCAGCCAGGGCAGCGGCCGGCAGGCGGGAAACACCACGTCGCCGGCGACCTCGAGGTTGCGAAGAGTCGGGCAGTCGCCGACCGCGCCGTCCTGCTGGCCTGCGTAGACGCGCGCGATAAATTCCTGCGCGCTCACCCGCTCGCGGGCGCGGCCGCCCCATTCGCGAACGAGCCAGCTGGTGCCGGCCTCCTCGACGAAGCGATGCCGCGCGACGGTGTGCAGCTGCGCGAGCGGCTCGTCGTCGAGCATCTCGATGACGCCGTCGCGCGCGATGGCGAAGGTCGCGGAGAAGATCGCCGAGCCATAGATCACGTGGGCCTCGGCGAAGAGCGCGGACTCGACGTCGCTCCAGCCTGATTTCCCGGCCGCCGCGCGTGCCTCGGCCAGCTTCTCGTCGGCCAGGCGCGCGAGCGCGGGCGCGGGCGTCGCCGCGGCGTCCGGCGCCGTTTCCGGCCGTGGCGCCTCGTCGCCGAGGACCAATCGCTCGCGGGCACGTTGCGCGTCGAGCCCGAAGGCGTCCTGGCGGGCGACCTCGTCGCGTTCGGCCTCGTCGCGAGGCACCAGGAACGGTCCCTCGTCGCCGGCAACGAAGCTGCAGAAGAACTCCACGTAGTCGAGCAGGAAGCCTTCGCGCGGCCCGCCATAGCGCTCGTTCAGCGTGTGGATCACGTCGCTGCCACCGGTGAGGGACGCCAGCTGCGTCCCGGCCTGGACGAGGTAGGCGACGCGGTCGCCCTCGTCACGCACGGCCTGGCCGTCGTCGACCGCGATCAGGTAGACGGGCGGATCCGCCTCGTAGAAGCGCAGCTCGCGCCGGTAGACCGGCGTCGCGGCCGCCTGCGCGGGATCGCGGGTGCCGAGGATCCGCCAGAACGCGTCGCCCGGCATCGGCCACGCGAAATCGGCGGCGGACAGCCGCAGCCAGCCGCGCGAAGCGGCCGCGCTCCGATCCCTGGGCAGGTAGAACAACGTCCCCCCCGGAGTGGCGACAGTCCTCGCCGCCCGCTTTCTTGTTGTGTCCGGGCATTCTGCGCCCCGCCGGCAACGGAGCGCAAACAGTCGCGTCGTCCCAGGCGGCCTCGGGGACCCCCCCCCCGACCGGCCGACAGGCACGAACGCCGACGTCGCTCGCCCAAGGCTCGGTGCCTCCCGGCGCCCTTCCGCGGCTCACGGCTCACGATCCGCTATCCTCGCCACATGCCCGTCGCGCGCTTCATCGCCGTCGCCGGCAACATCGGCGCCGGCAAGACCGAGCTGACCGAGTTCCTGTGCCGGCGCTACGGACTCGCGCCCTTCTACGAGCCGAACGACGCCAACCCCTACCTCGCCGACTTCTACGCCGACATGAAGACCTGGGCGTATCGCTCCCAGCTCTTCTTCCTCACCCACAAGTTCCGCCTGCACCTCGACCTTCACGCCCAGGCCGGTGCGGTGGTGCAGGACCGCACGATCTACGAGGACGCCGAGATCTTCGCGCGCAACCTGTTCCGCCAGAAGCTCATCGAGCGGCGCGACTTCGACACCTACTGGGCGCTGTACGAGGCGATCCGCCGCACGCTGCGGCCACCGGACCTGATGATCCAGCTGCGCTGCCCGGTGCGCACGCTGCGCCGGCGGATCCAGGCCCGCGGCCGCGCCTTCGAGCAGGACATCCCGGCCGCGTACCTGCGGCGACTGAACGCGCTCTACGAGGACTGGTACGCGCGCTACGACCTTTCGCCGGTGGTCGCGCTCGACACCGACCGGCTCGACTACCTCACCGACCTCGTCGACCGCGTCGACCTCTTCGAGCAGATCGAGCGACACCTGTAGCCGTTAAGCCCGGGCGACCGCAGATCCCGCGAGGGCCCGGCCGGGCCGACGCGTCGTCGCCGGGCCACGCCGGCCCGTCTCCGGGTAAACTGGCCGCATGCAGGACCGCCCCGTGACCGACGGCCCCGCGGGGCACCGACGCCTGCCGCCCGGCGCGCGGGTCGTGGTCTCCGAAGTCGAGATCGAGGCGGCCCTCGGCCGCCTCGCCCGCGAGATCACCGCGCGACTCGCGGACCGCCGGCCCGTGCTGGTGACGGTGTTGCACGGGGGCCTGATCTTCGCGGGTCACCTGCTCGTCAGGCTGCCGTTCCCGCTCGATTGCGACTACGTCCACGTCGGGCGCTACGGCCAGTCGACGCAGGGCGGCGAGCTTCGCTGGATCGCGGGTCCGACCGTCGACCTGCGCGGGCGTTGCGTGCTGCTCCTGGACGACATCCTCGACGAGGGCAGGACGCTCGCTGCGATCCGCGCGCGGCTGCTGGCGCTCGGGGCACGCGAGGTTCTGATCGCGGCGTTCGCCGTGAAGGACTCGCCGCGGCGGCGCGACCTGGAGGCGGACTTCAGCGGCGTGCGGGTGCCGGACGAGTTCGTCTGCGGCTTCGGGATGGACGCCGATGGCGGATGGCGCAACCTGCCGGAGATCTGCGTGCTCGCGGAGCACGCGACGGGGCGGCCGGCGGCCTGAAGCGGCTCAGGGCCGCAGCCCGTGCGGCTCGATCAGCCCCATGGCATAGGCGATGAACAGCAGCACGAACAGCGCGACCGACAGGCTGATGCGGACCGTGAGCGCGCGGACCATCTTCTTCGTCTCGCCCTTGCGATCGTGGACGAGGTGGAAGAGGGCCGAGCCCATGCTGACGACGATGGCGGCCAGCAGGCCGACGACGATGAGCTTGACGGGATCCATGGCGCCACGGTCTCGCGCGACCTCGCGGTCGCCGGGGCGCGAAGTATAGCGTGGCCGTGCCCGCCCCTCGCCGCTTCGCTCCGACGCCCGGCTTCAGCCTGCTCGCGCTCGCCGGGCTCGTGCTGTTCGTGTCGCTAGGGCGCTGGCAGCTCGATCGCGCCGAGGAGAAAGGCGCGCTGCTCGAGGCCTTCGCGCGCGGCGAGGAGCGCGTCCAGGACCTGCCCGCGGGTCTCGCGCCGGTCGCCCGCTACCAGCGCCTGCGCGCCCAGGGGCGCTACGATCCCGCGCGGCAGTTCCTGCTCGACAACATGACCTACGACGGGCGGGCCGGCTATCGCGTTCTGACGCCGCTCGAGCTTCCCGACGGACGGATCCTGGTCGTGGACCGCGGCTTCGTGCCGGGCAGCGGCGACCGCCGCCGACTGCCGGAGATCGGCGTACAGGACACGCCGCGCGAGGTGACCGGCCGCGCCGACACGCTGCCGCGGCCCGGCATCGAGCTCGAGGCGCCGGCCTCTTCCGGCTGGCCGCGAATCGTGAGCTTCCCGCGCATCGAACAACTGGGTGCAGACCTCGGCCGGCCCGTGTTTCCGCAGGTGCTCCTGCTGGACCCGGACCGGCCGGACGGCTACGTCCGCGAGTGGGCGCCGGCGACCCTCGGGCCCCAGCGGCACATCGGCTATGCGGTGCAGTGGTTCTGCTTCGCCGCGGTCGTCTGCATCCTGTGGGTGGTGTTGAGTTTCAGGAGCAAGGAATCCCCGTGACCACCGTTTCCGGCGGCCTGCGCCGCTCCCGCCTCGGCCTGATCGGCCTCGCCGCGCTGTTCTTCGTGCCGCTCGCGCTGTCGTTCTTCCTGTACTACGGCACCTCCTGGCGGCCCACGGGCGGCACGCAGCACGGCGAGCTGGTCGAACCCCCCAGGCCGCTGCCGCAGGTCGCGCTCGAGCCGGCCGCGGGCGGGCCGCCCCGCGAGGACGGTTTGCGCGGCGCATGGCACCTCGTGTTCCTCGCGCCGGCCGACTGCGACGGCGCCTGCCGCGAGACCCTGCTCGCGACGCGGCAGGTGCGGCTTGCGCTCGACAAGGACATGACCCGGGTGCGGCGCGTGTATCTCTACCCCGGCGCGGCGAGCCCCGTACCCGGGTTCGGCGAGGAGCACCCGGACCTCTGGCTCGCGAGCCTCGAGCGGGCGGGGCTCGCCGCGGAATTCGAGGCCGCCGCGGGCGGCCGTCCGGCGACCGGCTGGTTCCTGGTGGATCCGCTCGGCAACCTGATGATGGCCTACCCGGCCGGGTTCACGTCCAAGGGCCTGCTCGAGGACCTCGAGCGGCTGCTCAAGCTCTCGCACATCGGCTGAGGAATCCCATGCAGGAGAACCGCAAGCTCGCCGCCTTCCGCTGGCTCGCCCGCTCGGCGACCGTGCTCTGCGCGATCGTCGTCGTGGTCGGCGCCTGGGTGCGCCTCACCGACGCCGGGCTCGGCTGCCCCGACTGGCCGGGCTGCTACGGCCACGTGCACCCGGCGCAGCTGACCGGCAAGGTGGACGAGATCAACGCGGCCTTCCCGGAGCGGCCCTTCGACTACCAGAAGGCGCTGAACGAGATGGTGCACCGCTATATCGCGAGCGGGCTCGGCCTGCTGATCATCGCGATGGCGTTCGTGTCGCTGTGGAACCGGCGTGATCCGGCGCAGCCGCGGGTGCTGCCGTGGGTGCTGCTCGGCGTCGTGATCGGGCAGGGCCTGCTCGGCATGCTCACCGTCACGCTGCTGCTCAAGCCGCTCATCGTGACGCTGCACCTGCTGGGCGGCCTGACCACGCTGTCGCTCCTGTGGTGGCTGTCGCTGTCGCCCGAGCGACGCGAGATCAAGGCCGCCGAACGACGCGTGCGCCGGTTCGCGGTCCTCGCGATGGCCGCGGTGGCCGCGCAGGTGGCGCTCGGCGGCTGGACCAGCACGAATTACGCGGCGGCGGCCTGCAGCGACTTTCCGCGCTGCCAGGACAGCTGGTGGCCGCAGATGGACTTCGACGACGCCTTCGTGCTGTGGCGGGGTCTCGGCATCGACTACGAGGGCGGCGTGCTGGACGCCCCGGCCCGTGTCGCGATCCACTACACGCACCGGCTCGGCGCCTACGTCGTGGCGGCGCTGCTCGTCGCGCTCGCCCTCGCCGCCTGGTACCGCGCCCGCACCTGGCCGCTCAGGCTGGCGGCGGCGGGGGTCCTGGCCGCGCTCGCGGCGCAGCTGCTGATCGGCATGAACCTGATCTGGCAGGGCTGGCCACTGTGGCTCGGCACGGCCCACAACGCCGGCGCCGCCGCCGTGGTGCTCGCGATGGTCGCGATGCTGCGCTTCCTCACGCCGCACAGCCCCTCGGGGCCACCGCCCTCAGAGCGCGGCTAGCACCGGCAGGGCGGCGATCGACAGGGCGGCCAGCACGGCGCAGGTCGAGCGATTGAAGATGAACATGGCCTGGCTCCTCGGTGGCGGGGGCCGGGTGGCAGCCCCCTCTTGAATGGCCGCGGCCGTTGCGTGCGCCGCGGGACGATCGATGGAAGTCGCGGCCAGCGTGCGCTCCTCTACTGTTAAGAAAAATGGGCATTCATTGAATTTATTGATCAGTTTTGATGAATAATAGGCGGCATGGACCAGCTGTCAGCCATGCGGACCTTCCTCAGCGTCGCGGAAACCGGCTCCTTCACCCGGGCCGCCGAGGCGCTCGGCCTGTCCCGCGCCATGGTCAGCACCCAGGTCGCGGCCCTCGAGAAGCATTTCGGGGTCCGGCTCCTCAACAGGACCACCAGGAAGGTCGCCCTGACGGGCGTGGGCGCGGGCTACCTGGAGCACTGCCGCCGCGTCTTCGCCGACCTCAAGGCCGCTGAGGACGACCTGCGCGGCGCTCGCGAGCGTCCGCGGGGGCGCCTGCGGGTCGAAGTGCCTGGCGCGTTCGCGCACCGCCTGCTGGTCGAGGCGCTGCCCGGTTTCCTCGCCCGCTATCCTGAGCTCGAGGTGGACATCCAGGTCAACGACCGGGTCGTCGACCTGGTGGCGGGGCAGGTGGATCTCGCGCTGCGCGGCGGCACCATCGCCGACCCGAACCTGATCGCGCGCCACGCCGTGGGCAGCCGCTGGATCACCTGCGCGGCGCCGTCCTATCTCGAGCGCCACGGCTGGCCTCGCTCGCCCGACGACCTGCGCGGGCACACGCTCATCGGCGCCCGCACCCCGCCAGCGGCTGCGGGCCGGCCGTGGGTGTTCAACGAAGGCGGCCAGACGCGCTCCCTCGAGCTGCCCTTCCGGGTGACCTCCGACAGCGCCGAGATGAACCTCTACGCCGCCATCCACGGCGGCGGCGTGCTGCAGACCCTCGACCTGCTCGCCGCCCGGGCGCTCGAGGACGGCCAACTGGTGCCGCTCCTGCCGGGGACCTCGGTGCGAGGCCCGCCGCTCTCGGTGGTCTATCCGCCGGCCGGCCAGCGCCTCGCCAAGGTGCGGGCCTTTGCCGACTTCACCATCGAGCTGCTGCAGCAGTGGCAGCGTCGCGTCGACGCGGCGACCAGCCTTGCCGGGCTGGCCTGAAGCCTGGCTGTGCTAGCATTGCCGGCCCGCTGGGGTCCCCCGCCGATGAGGAACCGCCCGCCGTGAGCGCCACCGAGCAGACCGTACGCCAGGCCGGCCTGACCGAGGCCCGCGCCCGCGACTACTTCGCGCTGACCAAGCCGAAGGTGGTCTCGCTCATCGTGTTCACGGCGGTCGTCGGCATGTTCCTCTCGGTGCCGGGCCTGCCCGCGCTCGGGGCGCTCGCCTTCGGCACCCTCGGCATCGGCCTCGCCGCCGCCTCAGCGGCGGCCATCAACCACGTGCTCGACGCGCGAATCGACGCTGAAATGGCCCGCACCCGCCACCGGCCGCTGCCGCAGGGCGCGGTCTCCGAGGCGCACGCCCTCGCCTTCGCGTTCGTGCTCGGCGCGGCGTCGATGCTGATCCTGGCGCTGCTGGTGAACGGCCTGACCGCCGTGCTCACCTTCTTCTCGCTGATCGGCTACGCCGTGCTCTACACGGTGTGGCTGAAGCGCGCCACGCCGCAGAACATCGTCATCGGCGGCGCCGCCGGCGCCGCGCCGCCGGTCCTCGGCTGGACCGCGGTGACGGGCGAGCTGCACCCGGACGCACTGCTGCTGTTCCTGATCATCTTCGCCTGGACGCCGCCGCACTTCTGGGCGCTCGCGATCGCTCGCCGCGAGGAATACGCCCGGGTCGGCATCCCGATGCTGCCGGTGACCCACGGCGTCGCCTACACGAAGCAGTTCATCTGGTACTACACGGTGCTGATGGTGCTGGTCACCATCCTGCCGTTCCTGACCGGCATGTCGGGCCTCTTCTACCTGGCGGGCGCCGCCGCGCTGAACGCCGTGTTCCTGCGCTACGCCTGGGCGCTGCTGCGGACCGACCGCGCCGACCTGCCGATGCGCACCTTCCGGTACTCCATCCACTACCTCGCGCTGCTGTTCGCGGTGCTGCTGGTCGACCACTACCTGCCGCTCGGCGCCTGACCCGCGCCGCGCCTGGGACGCTGCCCCGGCCATGGACCTGTCGGTCGTCACGAGCCTCGTTCAGCAGGTCGACTGGCACGCGGTCGCCGTGCTCCTGGTCGCCGGCCTGACCTTCTGGCTGTTCGCCAGCGAGCGCCTGCCCATCCAGACCTCGGCGCTGCTGTGCCTGCTGGCGCTGATGCTGGTCTTCGGCCTTCTGCCCTACGAGCGCGACGGCGGGCCGCTCGGCCCAGACACCTTCCTCGCCGGCTTCGGCCACCCGGCGCTCGTCACGATCTGCTGCCTGATGGTGCTCGGCCGCGGCCTGGTCGCGACCGGCGCGCTCGAGCCGGCCGCGCGCTTCCTCGCCCGCGCCTGGCGGATCACGCCGCAGTTCGCCTTCCTCGGCATGCTGCTCTTCTGCCTCGGCGTCAGCGGCGTGCTGAACGACACGCCGATCGTCGTGCTGATGATGCCGGTGCTGCTGTCGGTCGCGGCCCGCACGGGCACGCACGCCTCCGCGACGCTGTTGCCGATGAACTACGCCGTGATCATCGGCGGGATGGCGACCACCATCGGCACCTCGACCAACCTGCTCGTGGTGGGACTCGCCGCCGACCTCGGCGTGCCCGCCTTCGGCCTGTTCGACTTCATGCCGATCGTCGCCGTGGCCGCGGCCGTCGCGCTGCCCTACCTGTGGCTGGTGCTTCCGCGCCTCCTGCCTCGCTTCGCGGGCACGGCCCAGCAGCAGTCCCCGCTCACCTTCGACGCGGTGCTCGAAGTGACCCATGGCGGCTGGGCCGAAGGGCGCGAGCTGCGCGAACTCCTGGCGCGCTCGTCGAAGGCCAAGGTGCTGCGCGTGCTGCGCAACGGCAGCGACCGGATGCGGCTGCCGACCCTCGAGCTTCGCGCCGGCGACCAGCTGGTCGTCGCCGACCTGCCGGGCGAGCTGCGCGAGGTCGCGGCGACGCTCGGCACGCGGCTCCGGGTCGTCGAGCCGCGCGACCCCGGCGATCCGTCGAACCAGATCCTCGCGCAGGTGCTGCTGACCCAGGAGTCCGAATTCACCGGCGCGCCGACCGGCCTTGCGCGCTTCGTGGACGAGCGCCAGCTCGGCGTCGTCGGGCTGCACCGGCCGCAGCGCGAATCCGGGCTGGACCCGGCCACCACTGCGCTCAAGCCCGGCGACGTCCTGCTGGTGCAGGGCACGCGCGAGCGCCTCGACGCCATCAAGGGCGCTGCCGGCGTGCTGGTGCTCGACGCGACGCTCGCGCTGCCCCACACGCGCAAGGCGCCCATCGCGCTCTTGATCATGGCGATCGTCGTCGCGCTCGCCGCGACCAAGCTGCTGCCGATGGTGCTCGCGGCGGCGCTCGGCGTCGCCTTCATGATGCTGTCCGGCTGCCTGCGCTGGCAGGAGGCGACCGACGCGCTGTCCTCGAACGTGATCATGATCGTGGTCGCGAGCCTCGCGCTGGGCGAGGCGCTGTCGGCCACCGGCATCATGCAGGCGGCCGGCCTCGGCCTCGCCTGGCTCGGCGGCTACGTCGATCCGGTGGTCATGCTCGCGGCGATCATGCTGATGATGTCGATCGTCACGAATTTCGTGTCGAACAACGCCGCCGCGATCATCGGTACGCCGGTGGCGGTGACCATGGCGACCGCGCTCGGCGTGGACCCGCGCCCGTTCGTGCTCGCCGTTCTGTTCGGCTGCAACCTCTGCTTCGCCACGCCCATGGGCTACCAGACGAACCTGCTGGTGATGTCCGCGGCCGGCTACCGCTTCAACGACTTCGTGCGCGGCGGGCTGCCGCTGCTGCTGCTGATGTGGGTGACGCTGACGTGGCTGCTGGCGCGGGAGTATGGGCTGATCTGAGTGACCGGTGATCGGTGATCGGTGACCGGTGATCGGTGACCAGTGACCGGTGATCAGTGATCGGCCAGAAGGCTGGATCGAGGCGCTGCCCGGTTCGGCCGATCACCGATCACCGGTCACTGGTCACCATTCACGGCTCACGGCTCACCGCCTTGTCTCCCACGAACGGATTCGTCTTCCGCTCCTCCCCGAACGTCGACATCGGCCCGTGGCCGGGCACGAAGCGCACGTCGTCGCCGAGCGGGAAGAGGTTGTTGCGGATCGCGCGGATCAGGGTGTCGTGGTCGCCGCCGGGGAAGTCAGTGCGGCCGATGGATCCTGCGAACAGCACGTCGCCGACGAAGGCGACGCGCGCGCCGCGATCGAAGAAGACCACGTGGCCGGGCGTATGCCCGGGACAGTGCAGCACCTCGAGCGGCAGGTCGCCGACCGTCACCACGTCGCCCTGGCCGAGCCAGCGCGTCGGCTCGAAGCTCTCGGACTTGCCGAGGCCGAACATCGCGCCCTGCTGCGGCAGCTGCTCGATCCAGAAGCGGTCGCCGGGGTGCGGGCCCTCGATCGGCAGGCCGCGCAGCCGCGCGAGCTCCGCGGTCGCGCCGGCGTGGTCGATGTGCGCGTGGGTGAGCAGGATCTTCTCGAGCGTCACGCCCTCCTCGTCCGCGGCGGCCAGCACGCGGTCGAGGTCGCCGCCAGGGTCGATCACGGCGCCGCGGCCGGTGGCGTCGTCCCAGACCACCGAGCAGTTCTGGGCGAAGGGCGTGACGGGGATGACGGTCGCTCGCAGAGGCATGGCTGGGTCGCGGATCGCCGCGGGTCGCGGCGAGGCGGGAGTCTAGCGGGGTCCGCGATCGGAGGCAGCCGGCTCCGCGGCGAGCCTCTCGAGCGTGCCGAGCGCCCGCCGCGCGGTGCTGGCCAGCGCGACGCCGCGCAGCGCGAGGCTCACGACCGGATAGCGCCTGAGCATGAACAGCGCCAAGGCGCCGGCACCGAGCACCCAGGGGTTGCGGGCGAGGCGGCGGACGGCGGCGACGCTGCGATCCACGCGCTGCAGCGTGCCCCCGACGCGGGCGGCATCGACGCGCATCGAGTTGCGCTGCAGCGCGCTCTCGGCCACGAGCAGGCGGCGGCGCGCCTCGAGCTCGGAGACGCGCGAGGTCACGTCCCGCTCTCCAGCGCGTCGCGGTCGCGCTTCAGCTCCCCGATCGTCGACTCGAGCAGCTTCGGCCGGGCGCGGGCCTTGCGCAGCGTCAGCGCCGCGGCGACCAGCGTCACGGCGAGGAAGGCCAGGACCGTCAGCGAGGCGGCGAGCAGCCGGTGCTCTTCCCACCACAGCAACACCACCAGGAAGGCCGCCATCAGCACCGTCAGGCCGGCGAAGAACACGGCGATGAAGGACCACAGGAGGATCTCCGCGACGCGGTAGAGCTCCTCCTCGATCTCGGTGGTGATCAGCTCGAGCCGGGTCTGGACGATCGCGAGCGCGGTCGCGACCGCGCGCCGCGCCGACGCGAACAACCCCCCCGCGCGATCGCGCGGCGATTCCGGCGCGACCGGCTCGACCATGGATCAGCGCCGGCCCGCGAGCAGGCCGAGGATGAAGGCGACGCCGGCGGCGATGCCGATCGCGCCCCAGGGATTCTCGTGGACGTAGCGGTCCGTGTGGCGGGCCGCCTCGCGGGCCCGCATGGTGACCTCGCCCTCGATGTCCGAGAGCCGCGCACGGGCGGCCCGCAGCGATTCCTCGGCGCGCTGGCGCGCCTGCTCGACGCGCTCGCCCGCCTGGCCCGCGGTCGCCTTGAGCAGGGCCTCGGCATCCTCCACGACGACCCTGAGATCCTCCATCAGCTGCGCGGTGTCGGGTGTCTGGGTCATGTGGGCTCCTCCTTGGTCGACGTGGCCGTATCCCCATCCTAACCTCGTGAGGAGCGCGCGCAATAGCGGCTTTGCGCCGCGCCGACGCCGCAAGTGCCCGCGCGTGCTAGATTTCCGGGCCACAAGAGAGGTTAGGTCATGCGCTGGAAAGGCCGCAGGCAGAGCTCGAACGTGGAGGACCGCCGCGGCAGCCGCCCGGCGCGACGCGGCGCGGTGGGCGGCGGGCTCGGCCTCGTCGCCGTGCTGCTGATCGGCTTGTTCCTCGGCGTCGATCCGCGGGTGCTGATGTCCGGCCTGCAGGCCGTCGACGTGGACGGCGCCACGCAGCCGGGCGCGGCGCCCGCGCCTGAGAGCGCCGTCGAAGCTCGCCAGCGGGAGTTCGTCTCGGTGGTCCTGGCGGACACCGAGGACGTCTGGCAGGCCCTGTTCGCGGCCGGCGGGGCCCGGTACCGGGAGCCGACGCTGGTGCTGTTCAGCGGCGCGGTCGAATCCGGCTGCGGCTTCGCCGACGCGGCGGTCGGCCCGTTCTACTGCCCCCCCGACCAGCGCGTCTTCATCGACCTCGCGTTCTTCGACGACCTGGAACGGCAACTCGGCGCGGGAGGCGACTTCGCGCAGGCCTATGTCATCGCGCACGAGGTCGGGCACCACGTGCAGAACCTGCTCGGCACCTCCGGGCGGGTGCACGAGCTGCGGCAGCGCGTGAGCGAGGTCGAGGCGAACCAGCTGTCCGTGCGGCTCGAGCTGCAGGCGGACTGCTACGCCGGCGTCTGGGCCCACCACGCCGAGCGCAGCAAGAGCATCCTAGAGGCCGGCGACGTCGACGAGGCGCTCGGCGCCGCGAGCGCGGTCGGCGACGACCGGCTGCAGCGCCGCTCCCAGGGCCGCGTCGTTCCCGACTCCTTCACGCACGGCAGCTCGGCGCAGCGCACGCGCTGGTTCCGCCAAGGCCTCGAGACGGGTTCGCTCGAGGCCTGCGACACGTTTCGGGCCGACCTCTAGGCGCCGTTGCCTAGAACGAGTACTTGGCCGTCGCCTGCAGCCGGCTCAGCGAGCCGTCGAGCCCGTTCTCGAGCTCGCGCTCCGCGAAGCGGAACTCGAGGCCGAGGTCGAGCTTCGGCACCGGGGTGTAGAACGCGTTGAGCGCCCAGGACGTCGATTTCCTGCTGGCCGAGGCCAGCATCAGCGCGGTGTCGATGTCGTAGTCCTGCATCGCGAAGATGACGTTGCTGCGCCACCGCGGCGAGAACGCGTGCCGCCAGGACAGCGAGCCGGCGACGCCGGAGATGGCTTCCAGGTCGCCGGCGGCGTCGAGCACCGCGTCGTTCTGGAAGTTGAGGCCGACGTAGCGGCCGATGCCCTCGCCACCGTAGATCGTGAACCTCAGGTCGTCGCGATCACCCAGGACGAGCTTGCCGGTGAAGGCGCCGGCCACGGTGAAGGTCGAGTCGTCGGCCGTGCTCGCGCCGGCGGCGCTGGCCGTCTCGTAGCGCAGCTGCCGGCCGAGCAGCGCGGCGCGCAAGTGGCCCTTGCCCACGGGCCACTGGTACGCGAGCGTCAGGTCCGGCACGTTGTTCTCGTCCGAGACGATGCGGGTCGAGCCCGTCAGGCCGGCCGTGCCGAGCGCAGGCGTGTAGGTGGTGTTCGGGTTCTCGGCGGACAGCGACAGGCCGCCGCGGGTCCAGCGCAGCTGCGCCTGGCGGATGAAAACCGTTCCGTCGGTGTTGCCGATGAAGTCCACCGTGTCCGGCAGCGCGCCGACGTCCATGAAGTTCGACCAGGTCTGGCCGAACAGCCAGCCGCCCCAGGTAGCGTAGGCGTGGCGGACCTGCAGGCCATAGGTGTTGGTCATGCGCTCGTCGCCGAGCGCCGAACCGTACAGGTCGAACTCCAGGCGCAGCCCGAGCTTCTGGTCGCCGACGGCGGAGTCGGTGCCGAGCATGACGCGGGTCTGCTTCACGTGCGCCTGGAAGTGGTCGAATGAATCCGCGCCGCCGACGGGCGTCAGGGAAGGCACGTAGAAGTCGCGGGCCGGGCCGGAAGCCATCAGGCCGTCGTCCGACTGCGTGTACAGTGCGTCGAGCTTGGCGAAGCCCGTCACGAAGAACCGCGTCCCGGCGAGCGCGTTCGGCACCACCGACGTCTCCTGGATGGGCGGCGGGGCCGCCTTCACCGGCGCGGCGGCGGCCGGCGCAACGCCGCCGGACTGCCTCTCGGCCAGCAGCTGGCTGACGATCTTCTCTAGCTCGCTCACCCGCGCCTCGAGCTCGCGCTCCTTGTCCGTCTGCGCGAGCGTCGCGGCCGGCGCCACCAGCGCGGCGGCGGCGCCCAGCGCGAGCGCGGTCTTCAGGATCCGGGATGTCATGCGGTGGCCCTCCCCTCGGTGTGCGCGAACGAGGCTAGGGCGCGATGGCCGCGGGGACCATTGGCGGAAGGTCGAGAGCGCGGCCCGTTCGCGGCGTGGATTGCCCGTACGACCATGGTCCTATTCATCCCACGGGCAGGCCGTAAAATGCTTTGACCTTGGTCAACCAGCCTGGCCAGGGCCGCGTCACGGGGGGAACCAACATGACCAGCAAGACCTATCCGGTGCCGCCGTCCTTTGCCGCGGGCGCCGCGGTCAAGGCCGCGGACTACGAGGCGATGTACGCGGAGTCGGTGAAGGATCCCGAGGGCTTCTGGGCGAGGACCGCCCGGCGCATCGACTGGATGCGCTTCCCGAAGAAGATCAAGGACGTCTCCTTCGACCCCGGCGACTTCCGCATCCGCTGGTTCGAGGACGGCGAGCTGAACGTCTCGGTCAGCTGCCTCGACCGGCAGCTCGCGCAGCGCGGCGACAAGACGGCGCTGCTCTTCGAGGGCGACGACCCGTCGATGTCCTGCCGGGTGACCTACCGCGACCTGTACGAACGGACCTGCCGCTTCGCGAACGCGCTGCGCTCCCTGGGCGTGAAGAAAGGCGACCGCGTGACCATCTACCTGCCGATGATCCCGGAGGCGGCGGTCGCGATGCTCGCCTGCGCTCGCATCGGCGCGGTGCACTCGGTGGTCTTCGGCGGGTTCTCGCCGGAGTCGCTCAAGGGCCGTATCCACGACTGCGGGTCGAAGGTCGTGATCACGGCGGACGAGGGCGTCCGCGGCGGCAAGAAGATCCCGCTCAAGGCCAACGTGGACGCGGCGCTCGCCGGCGACGGGCTGGACTGCGTGGAGAAGGTGGTGGTGGTGCGCCACACGGGCGGCCCGACCCGCTGGCAGGAGGGTCGCGACGTCTGGTACCACCAAGTCGTCGACGCCGAGCCCGCGCGCTGCGAGCCGGAGCGGATGAACGCCGAGGATCCCCTGTTCATCCTCTACACGTCGGGCTCCACCGGCAAGCCGAAGGGCGTCCTGCACACCTCCGGCGGCTACCTCGTCTACGTCAACTTCACCTTCGCGACGGTCTTCGACTACCGCGAGCAGGACGTCTTCTGGTGCACGGCCGACGTGGGCTGGGTGACCGGACACAGCTACGTGGTCTACGGCCCGCTGTCGAACGGCGCCACGAGCCTGATGTTCGAGGGCGTGCCGAACCATCCGACGATGAGCCGGTTCTGGGAGGTCGTGGACAGGCACCAGGTCACGATCTTCTACACCGCGCCGACCGCGATCCGCGCGCTGATGCGCGAGGGCGACGCGCCGGTGAGGAAATGCTCGCGCGCGAGCCTCCGTCTGCTCGGCTCGGTCGGCGAGCCGATCAACCCGGAGGCCTGGGAGTGGTATCACCGCGTCGTCGGCGACGATCGCTGCCCGATCGTGGACACCTGGTGGCAGACCGAGACCGGCGGGATCCTGATCTCGCCGCTGCCCGGCGCGACGCCCCTCAAGCCCGGCTCGGCGACGCGGCCCATGCCGGGCGTCCGGCCGGCGCTCGTGGACGGCGAAGGCAAGGTCCTGGAAGGCGCGACCGAGGGCAACCTGGTGCTGCTCGACAGCTGGCCCGGCCAGATGCGCACCGTCTACGGCGACCACCGCC
>CAYORU010000047.1:0-25227 GCA_964406445.1 uncultured Steroidobacteraceae bacterium | reverse complement strand
TGATCGGCGCGATGGGCTTCGTGCTGTCGTCGACCGCCGTGATCATGAAGATGCTCGACGAGCGCGGCGAGACCGCCACGCCGGCCGGTCAGCGCGCCGTCTCGATCCTGCTGCTCGAGGATCTCGCGATCATCCCGCTGCTGGCGCTGGTCGCGTTCCTGGCGATCGCGCAGGGCGGCGGCGCGGCGCCGTCGCAGCCCGCCTGGGCCAGCGCCCTGATTGCGCTGGCGGCGCTCGCGGCGCTGGTCGTGGCCGGCCGCTTCGCGCTGAACCCGATGTTCCGGATCGTGGCCGCGCTCGGCGGCCGCGAGGTCATGGTCGCGGCGGCGCTGCTCGTGGTGCTGGGCTCCGCGCTGTTCCTGCAGTGGGGCGGGCTGTCGATGGCGATGGGGGCCTTCGTCGCGGGCGTGCTGCTCTCCGAGTCGACCTTCCGCCACCAGCTCGAGGCCGACGTCGAGCCGTTCCGCGGCCTGCTGCTCGGCCTGTTCTTCCTGTCGGTGGGAATGTCGCTCGACCTGGCGGTGGTCGCCGCGGAGTGGCGGCTGGTGGCGGCCGGCGTGGCGGCGTTCATGGTCGTGAAGGCGGCGGCCATCTACGGCGTCGCGCGCCTGTTCGGCGCCGGTCACCTCGAGTCGCTGCAGCGCGCGGCGCTGTTCGCGCAGGGCGGCGAATTCGCCTTCGTGCTCTACGCCGCCGCCCTCACGGCCGGCGTGTTCGACGTCCGGGCCGGCGCGGTGATGTCGGCGATCGTGATCCTGTCCATGGCGCTCACGCCCATCCTGGTGCTGTTGCTCGACCGTTTCCTGCCGCGGCCGGCCGCGTCGATGGACGGCGTGGAGGAGCCGCCCTGCCTGTCGGGGCGGGTGCTGATCATCGGCTTCGGCCGGTTCGGGCAGATCGTCAGCCAGCCGCTGCTCGCCCGCGGCGTGGACGTGTCGATCATCGACTCGGACGTGGACATGATCCGCTCCGCCGGCAACTTCGGCTTCAAGGTGTACTACGGCGACGGCACGCGCCTCGACGTCCTGCGCGTCTCGGGCGCCGGACGCGCCGACGCGATCCTGGTGTGCGTCGACGACCGTGCGGCCGCGGACCGCATCGTCGAGATCGCGCGGCACGAGTTCCCGCACGCGAAGCTCTTCGTGCGTGCGTTCGACCGCGGCCACGCGCTGCGCCTGGTCAAGGCGGGCGTCGACTACCAGCTGCGGGAGACGCTGGAGTCCGGGTTCGTCTTCGGCGGGCAGGTGCTGCGCGGTCTCGGCTTCGCGGAGGCGGTGATCGAGGAGACGATCGCCGACGTGCGCCGCAGGGACGGCGAGCGGTTCGAGATCCAGCTGGCCGAGGGCCCCACCGCGGGCCGCTCGTTGATGCGAGGGAACATGACGACGCCCGAACCGGCGCCGCTGGTCAAGCCCCAGCAGGCGTCCCAGCCGCTCAATGAAGAGGCCCGGGACGCCTTGTCCAGTGCAACGGGCACGGCGGCCGCCGCCGATCACGGTCGGCCCACGGCCGGATCCTGACCCCCGGGGGCCGCGCCTGCGATCCGCCGGGCATGGCGGCATAACCGAAGGTGGCTTGCCGCGCGCACCGACCGTGCCCTATCTTTGTGTGCAGTGCAGGATCGGCAGCCGCCGGTCCTCTTCGCGAAAACACCAACTCCAGGGGCTAGATCCATGCGCGTCGTTCATTCAGCGCCGGCCGTCGCGGCGCTCGGAGCCTGTTCACTCGTCGCCGTGGTCCCGGCGATGGCCGCGGACGAGCCGTCCGCAGGCGAGCTCGAGACCGTCGTCGTCACCGGCACCCGCACCCGGGCCGCCTCGAACCTCGAGACGGCCGTGCCCGTCGACGTGGTGAGCGCCGAGCAGATCGCGAGCGCCGGCGCCCTCGGTGGCGAGCTCGCGCAGACGCTGCAGGTGCTGGTGCCGTCGTTCAACCTGCCGCGCCAGTCGAACTCCGGCACCGGCGACCTCGTGCGCCCGGCGCAGCTGCGCGGCATGAGCCCCGACCAGGTGCTGGTGCTGGTGAACGGCAAGCGCCGCCACACCACCTCGGCCACCGGCATCGACCTCAAGATCGGCCGCGGCACGGCGCCCGTCGACTTCAACTCCATTCCCTCGAATGCCATCAAGCGCATCGAGGTCCTGCGCGACGGCGCCGGCGCCCTCTACGGCTCGGATGCGATCGCGGGCGTGATCAACATCATCCTCGACGACCGTCCGTCGGGCGCCGAGGTCAGCCTCACCTACGGCTCGCACTACACGGATTTCGATCCGATCGACGACACGCTCGACGACGGCGGCACGACCACGCTGCAGGCCTCCTTCGGCATGCCGCTGGGCGGGGACGGGTTCCTGCGCGCCGGCCTCGAGTGGCGCGACCGCAACGGCACGAACCGCTCCGGCTTCGACGAGGTGCCCTTCTTCGAGGACTCGGACAACATCCCCCTCGTCGGCGGCCAGCGCAACTTCAAGCCGGGCGACGCGGCGACCGAGGACCTGAGCCTGTGGGTCAACGCCGAGACCGCGCTCGGCGCCGCCACCGGCTACGGGTTCGCGCTCTACAGCCAGCGCGACGCGGAGGGCACCGGCTTCTTCCGCTATCCGGTCAGCTCGCAGAACATCCAGTCCGTCTATCCGCTCGGCTACCGGCCGGTCACGACCGGCGACAACGAGGACGTCTCGCTCGCGCTCGGCCTGCGCGGGGACGCCGGCGCCTGGAGCTGGGACGCGAGCCTCTCTTTCGGCCGCAACACCTTCGAGCAGGGCGTGAAGAACTCGCTCAACCCTTCGCTCGGGCCCTCGAGCCCGACCTCGTTCTTCTCGGGCGAGACCGAGAACGAGCTCACCAGCCTGAATGTCGATTTTGGCCGCGCGGTCAACCTCGGCCGCCCGGCGCAGCTCGCGCTCGGCGCGGAGTGGCGCCGTGAGGCCTTCCAGAGCAAGGCCGGCGAACTCGCCTCCTACCAGGCCGGCCCGTTCACCGACCTCGCCATCGGCGCGCAGGCGGGCGGCGGCCTGCGGCCCGGGGAGGAGCGCGACTTCGACCGCGACGTGCTGTCGGCCTACGTCGAGCTGTCGGTCGACCTCACCGACAGCTTCGTCGTGGACGTCGCCGGCCGCTTCGAGGACTACGACGACGTGGGCAACGTCGCGAGTGGCAAGCTGGCGGCGCGCTGGGAGTTCGCGCCCGGCTACGCGCTGCGCGGCGCCGCGTCGAACAGCGTCCGCGCACCCTCGCTGGTCCAGCTCGGCTACGGCACCTCGTCCACGAGCTTCGGCGCGGGCGGCCAGCTGACCACGGTCAACACCCTGCCGGTGGACGACGCCGTGGCGCAGGCGCTCGGCGCGCGCCCGCTGGACGAGGAGTCCTCGACCAACCTGAGCCTCGGCTTCGCGGCGCGCATCACCGAGCGGCTGCAGCTGACCGTCGACGCGTTCCAGATCGACGTGGACGACCGGATCACGCTCAGCGAGCGCATCGACTGCGTGCCCGGCAACGTCCCGGCGGCCGCCGCCAACGCCTGTGCCGCGCGCAACATCACGGCAGCTAACTTCTTCACCAACGCCGTCAACACGCGCACCGAGGGTTTCGAGGCCGTCCTGAGCTACGCGGCGCCGCTCGGCCGCGGCACGCTCGACCTGACGGCGGCGTGGTCGAACGCCGATACCGAGATCCGGAGCATCAACGATCCGGTGGTGGCCGGCGTGATCCTGGTCGGCGTCGAGGAGAGCAACACCATCGAGACCGCCGCGCCGGACGACAAGGGCATCCTGAGCGCACGCTGGGCCGACGACCGGTTCTCGGTGCTGGGGCGCCTGAGTTACTACGGCGAGGCGACCCGCGTGTTCAATTTCGGCGGCGGCTTCGAGCCGAGCCAGACCTATGGCTCGACGACCCAGCTCGACGCGGAGTTCGGCTTCCGGGTGCTGCCCGGGGTCGAGCTGTTCCTCGGCGCGAGCAACCTGCTCGACGAGTATCCTGACGAGTCGAACGACCTGATCTTCTACTTCGGCAACCTCCCGTATGACGTCCTCTCGCCCATCGGCTTCAACGGCCGCTTCGTCTACGGAGGGATCCGCGCCAGCTTCTGACGCCTCCGCCGCCGCGCCGCGACGCCACGTCAGTGTCCTGTACGTGGTCATGGTCGCGGTCGCGATGGTGGTCGGCGCCGGCATCTTCCGGTCGCCGGCCGAGATCGCCGCCAACGCCGGCTCGGCCACGTGGTTCTTCGCCGCGTGGCTGGCCGGCGGCGCGATCACCCTGGCCGGCGCGCTGTGCTTCGCCGAGCTCGCGACCGCGCTGCCGAGCGCGGGTGGCGACTACCACTTCCTGAAGACCGCCTACGGCCGGCGGGTCGCGTTCCTGTTCGCCTGGGCGCGCTTCGCGATCATCAATACCGGCTCGCTGGCGCTCCTGGGCTTCGTGCTCGGCGACTATGCGAACGCGGTCCTTCCCCTCGGTCCCTACGGTCCCTCCTGGTACGCAGTGGCCGCGATCGTCGCGCTCACCGCGTTCAACCTGAAGGGCACCTACCGCGGCCTCGGCGCCGACTACGGGATGACGGCGATCCTCGTCGCCGGGCTCCTGATCATCTTCGCCGCCGGCGTCGCGCTCGCGGCCGCCGGCACGCCGCCGCTCGTACCCGACTCCGGCCCGCCCGCCGGCTTCCCGGCCACCTTCGGCCTCGCGCTGCTGTTCGTGCTGTTCGCGTTCAGCGGCTGGAGCGAGATCTCGACGCTGTCGGCCGAGGTGCGCGACCCGCGCCGCGGCATGGTCTGGGCGATGGTCGCCGCGATCGCGACCATCACGGTGCTGTACCTGATGGTCAACTGGGCGTTGTGGCGCGGCCTCGGCATCGAGGGGCTCGCCGCCAGCCGCACGCCCGCCTCGGATCTCATTGCGCGCGCCTTCGGCGACCACGCAGGCCTCGTGACGGCGCTAGCGGTCGCCATGGCGACGCTGACCTCCATTCACGCGACCATCATCGTCGGCGCGCGAACGACCTATGCCTGCGCCTCCGACTGGCCGAGGCTCGCCCGGATCGGCCGCTGGGACGATCGGCTCGGCATCCCGGTGCGGGCGATGCTGGCGCAGAGCGCCTTCGCCCTGCTGCTCGTGGGGCTCGGCACCTACACGAGGAACGGCTTCGCCACCATGATCGACTACACGTCGCCGGTGTTCTGGCTGTTCCTGTCGCTGTCCGGCTTCGCGGTGATCCTGCTGCGGCTGCGGCTGCCGGACCTGCCGCGGCCGTTTCGCGTGCCGCTGTTCCCCGTGCTGCCGCTGCTGTTCTGCGCCAGCTGCCTGTTCGTGTGCTTCTCGAGCATCCAGTACGTGCGACTCGGCGCCATGGCCGGCGTCGCCGTGCTGGCGCTCGGCGTGGTCGCGATGGCCTGGCTCGGCCGCCGGGCCTGACCGGCGGCCGGCCCGAGGCTAGCGTCAGCGCGTGACGAGGATCTTCTTGACCCAGCCGCCGCCGCTGCCAGTCTCGACCTTCAGGAAGCCGTCCTGCTCTTCGCCCATGTAGATCATCTCGCTGCCCTTCGCGAGCGTGCCGACCGCCTTCGCTGAATCGGCCGGGCCCGACAGGATCTTCACGTTGGCGATCTTCGGGTACAGCACGTCGCCCTCGTTGAAGACGTCGCCGGCCTTCGTCTTGCCGCCGGCGGCAGCCTCCTGCGCGAGCGTGCCCACGTCGCGCTGCAGGCTCGGATCGTTGCGCACCGCGCGGACGATGCCGTTGTAGTTGTCGGCGAAGCTCGCGGCGATGACCTTGCCCTCGTTGGTGTTCGTGTAGCCGCCGAGCGCGCCGCCCGCGCCGCCGCCCACGAGCAGGCCGCCGAGCCGGAAGTCCGCCTTCTTGGCGCTGCCTTCCGCGGCGGCGACCTGCACGCCGGAGCGCGCGTCGGCGACCAGCATGCTGGTCTGGGCCTCCTTGAACTTGAGCCCGCCCGCCACCGCGCCGAGCACGGCGCCACCGCGGCCGCCGAGCAGCCCGCCGAGCGCGCCGCCGACGCCGCCCGAGTTGCCTTCGGAAAAGACCACCGAGGGGGTGAGGATGAAGTCGGCCGCGACCATCTGCCCGCCGCCCATGTTCGAGCCCTGGCGCATCTGTCCGCCCTCGGCCAGCGCCCGCTCCTGCATCATGTTCTGCATCGCCATGCCGCGCTCGACGACGATGAAGCAGTTGGACTGCTGGATCATCATGCGGATCAGGCCCACTGGCGAGCCGAGGTTGTAGCGGGACAGCGCGGTCATGATGTAGTCCTGCGGCTCGACCACCGCCATCGCGCCCATCGGCTTCGGGCAGCGCTCGAGGTCGTCCGCGGCGTCACCCGAGCCCTGCGTGCCGGCGCTGCCCTGCACCGCGCTGCCGCCTTCGCCCTTCTTCATGTCGGTGACGCCTTGCCCGGCGGCAGGCAAGGCGAGGACCAGCGCGGCCACGAGTGCGATCCGGCGCGCGCTGCGCGTGTCGTCTTTCATGTTCTTGTCCCCCTCTCGTGCGCCCCCGGCGGTCGCCGCGAAGTGCCGCGCGCGCCGGCGGACGTTCTTGAGGCTCCCGACTATAGCGCCGCGTGCCGGCGCCCGCCACGGCCGTCAGGCGCGCGGCGCGGCGGCGACGGCGTCCGCGCCGGCGGCGGGGTGCGGCGCGAGCACCTGCCGCAGGATCTCGCCGCAGGTCTCCCGGGACATGTAGCGCGGGACGGGATAGTTCGTGTCGGCCTCCCGGCAGGCGTCCTTGGCCAGCGACGGGATGTCCTCCTCGCGCAGCGCCTTGACGGTCCGGGGGATGCCGATGTCGTCGTTGAGCCTCTCGACCGACTCGATGAAGCGCTGCGCGAGCAGCGGCGCCTTCTCGCCCTCGTCGCCCACGCCGGCGCGCACTGCGAGCTCCGCCAGGCGCCTCGTGACCGCCGGGCTCGAGAAGCGCAGGACGTGCGGCAGCATGATGGCGTTCGCGAGCCCGTGCGGCACGTGGTAGCGGCCGCCGAGCTGGTGCGCGATGGCGTGGACGTAGCCGACGCTCGCGCGCGTGAAGGCGAGGCCGCCGTAGGTGGCGGCGAGGGACATCTGCTCGCGGGCGGCGAGGTCGTCGCCCTGCCGGCAGGCACGCCTGAGGTTGCCGTAGACGAGGCCGACCGCGGCGAGCGCCATCCGGTCCGTGTGCGCGTTGGCCCAGCGGCTGAGGTAGGACTCTATCGCGTGCGTCAGGGCGTCCATGCCGGTCGCCGCGGTTACCTGCGGCGGCAGCCCCACCATCAGCTCGGGATCGAGCGCGGCCATGCGCGGCACGAGCCGCGAGTCGGCGACCAGGTACTTCCGGCCCTCGGCACGGTCCGAGATGATCGCCGCGACCGTCACCTCCGAGCCGGTGCCGGCGGTCGTCGGCACGGCGTAGACCGGCGCGGGGGCCCGCAGTCCCTTGAAGTAGCCGACCAGCTTGCGCGGTGGCTTGCGGTTCGCCACCGCCGAGGCGATGACCTTCGCGGCGTCCATCGGCGACCCGCCGCCGACGGCGATCAGCGCGTCGCAGGCCCGCTCCCGGTAGAGCGCGATGCCGTGCTCGACCTCCGGGATCGGCGCGTCCGCGCTGATGCCGTCGTAGAGCACGTGCTCGATGCCGCCGGCCCCGAGCGCCGCCACGAGGCCGTCGTGCAGCCCGAGCCCGGCCACGACCCTGTCGGTGACGATCATGATCCGGCGGTGGCCGAAGCCCGCGAGCGTCTCGCCGAGGCGGCGGCTCGCGCCGGGGCCGGCCAGCAGCACCGGCTGGGAAACCGGCAGCAGCGCCGTCAGGCGGCCCGCGACCCAGAGCAGGGGCTTGAGCCCGAGCGAACGCAGGGTGTCCTCGCCGCGCGCGTGCAGTTCCGTCATTCCGGTTCCCGTGGCAGTCCTGGCTGCCGCTAGCTTGCCCCAGCCGCAGCGGCTCGAACAGCGCGGAAGATCGCTGCGGTCTCCGTAGAATCGCCGATGACAGGCGGCCGCCGCTGGCGCTATCTGCACGCGGGGGCGCCATGAAGAGAGTCGTCGGCATCAGCCTGGGCGGGAAGGAGGGTGATTTCACCCTGCGCACCCGGCTCCTGGGCCAGTCCTTCGAGGTCCGGCGGATCGGCGCCGGTGGCCGCAGGGCGCGCGCGGCGCGCCTGGTCGAGCAGTGGCGTGGCGAGGCCGACGCCGTCGGCCTCGGCTTCCCGCTCGAGCAGCTGCCGCGGGCGCCCAGGGGGCCGGGCGCGCCGGTCACTTCCGGCCGGCGGCTCGCCGAGATCCTGCAGGAGTGGGCGCTGCGCGACGTCCAGCAGCGCCTCGGCGGCTACTTCAACAATGCCCGCGTGCTGTTCTTCTCGGGTCGCACCGACCAGAAGCTGGCGGCGGCGCTCGCGGAGTTCACGCCGAACCTGGAGTTCGCCGACCCGATCCTCGAACTGGGCGTGCCGGCGACGCTAGGCTCTCTGGAGAGCCTTTCGCTGTACGCCTCCGGCGCGCACCACGTCCTCGACTGGACGCCGGCGGCCGTCCGCCCGGGCCGGCTCGCGCAGAGGCTCACGAACGCGACGCTGCGCCGTGCGTTGCGCAATGCGACCGTGGTGGTCGCGCCGGTGCACGAACTCGATCGCTTCGGCCGCGAGGAGCTCGAGGGCAAGACGCTCATCACCTCGACGGTCAGCAGCCAGCGCATCGCCGCGTTCCGCCACAAGCGCGTGAACATGGTGGTGGACGGCGCGCCGCTCCTGTTCAGGAGGGTCGTCGGCCCGGCCCTGCTCGACGCGCTGATCGTCGCGGCGGCCGGCAGGCCGCCCGCCGAGATCCTCGAGGACGACTACCTCGGGATCATCGGCAGCCTCGGGCTAGAGCCGCGCATCGTCTACCCGCGCGGCTTCCGCCGGGTCAACCGCTTCGCCTTCGTCATCCACCCGCTCTCGCAGGAGTACTTCAAGAAGGTCAAGCCCATCGACCTGCTCTCGCAGGTCTCGCCGCCGGTGTTCATGGACGCGATCGAGAAGGTGATGGCCTACGCGCCGCCCTTCGTCTACTCGAAGGTGACCGGCATCCGGTCGCCGACGGGTGTCGAGGCCGAGGGCTGGCTGATCTCGGTCGGCGGCACGCCGAGGGAGATCATGAGCCACGGGCCCGAGTTCACCTACCGCCGGCTGCTCGAGGCCGCTCGCATGGCCAGGAGCCTCGGCGCGCAGATCATGGGTCTGGGCGCCTTCACCAAGGTCGTGGGCGACGCCGGCGCCACGGTCGCGCGGCGCGCCCCGCTGCCGATCACCACCGGCAACAGCTACAGCGCCTCCGGGGCGCTGTGGGCCGCGCACGACGCGCTGTTGCGCCTCGGCCTTGTCAAGCGGCCGCCGCGCGGCGGCAAGGCCAGGTTCAAGGCGATGGTGGTCGGCGCGACCGGCTCGATCGGGTCGGTCTGCGCGCGGATGCTCGCGATGGTGGCCGAGGAGCTCCACATGGTCTCGCCCGAGACGGCGAAGCTGCTCGCGCTCAAGGAGTCGATCCTCGCCGAGACGCCGGATGCGCGGCTGCACCTCGCCGCGCGCTGCGACGCGGGCATCGGCGACGTCGACATGATCGTCACCGCGACCTCGGGCGCGGGCAAGCGGGTGCTCGACATCCTGAAGGTCAAGCCCGGCTGCGTGATCACCGACGTGGCGCGGCCGCTCGACCTGCCCGCCGAGGAGGTCGCGAAGCGGCCCGACGTGCTGGTGGTCGAGTCGGGGGAGATCCAGCTGCCGGGCAAGGTCGGGATGCGCAACATCGGCCTGCCGAGGAACGTCGCCTACGCCTGCCTCGCCGAGACGATCGTGCTCGCGCTCGAGGGCCGCTTCGAGAACTTCACGGTCGGGCGCGCCATCGAGTGGGAGAAGGTCCGGGAGATCTACCGGCTCGGGCTCAGGCACGGCATGCGGCTCGCGGCGATCTCGGGCGTGAACGGCCCGTTCACCGAGGCCGACATCCGTCGTGTCCGGCGCCTCGCGCTGGCCGCGCGCGCGAAGTCCGCGCGGGCTGCGCGGACCGCGCTGCCGGCCTCAGGTCGCGTGCGGCGCCGCTGAGGCCAGGCCGTCCGGCCGCCAGCGCGCGATGCGACCGCCGATGCGCTCGAGCGCGCCGGCGAGCTCGCTCAGCGGCTGGAGGGCGCGGCTCGCCTGGTGCCGGGTGCAGACCTTCGCCAGCGTGCTCCACGCCTCGCCGATGATCCCGGACTGCAGGCAGGCGATGGCATGCAGCGCGTGGGCCTCGAGCGGACTCAGTCGCCAGCAGCCCAGTCGCGCTACGGCCGGGACCGCGACCGGCGCGTCGCCGGCCGCGGCGACGAAGCGCTCGAAGGCCGGCTGCGCCTCGGCCAGGCCGGCCCGGTCGAAGGAGTCCTGCAGGCAGGCGGCGGCGAAGGCCTCGTCGTCATGCGCCGAGGCGCGCCAGCGGATCGCCCAGACGACGAAGCGCTCGACGCCCGACAGCTCGCACACCGACACCTGCCGGCAATCGCGCAGGCAGCGGAGTCCGGGCCCACCGCAGGTCTCCATGCCCCCATCCATCGTCGACTCCTTGCCGGGCGAACCCGGCTCGTTCAGGACTCGGGGGAACTCTAGCGGCCTCGGCGTTCGGTTGTAAATAAGAATTATTCGCATTAAAAACATGAGCCAGCTTGAGCCCCAGGCAGACGACCTAAGTCCTTGTCAGCGCTGGTAGATGGGATCTCTCCGGTCCCGGCGGCCGTGGATCTGCAGGGTCCGGAACATGCCCTCCGACAGGATCTCGGAAGAGGGCTGGTTGAGGTTCCAGTCCATGACGACCACGCGTTTCGCGATGCGCCAGACGCCGCCGCGCTTCTCGAGCCGGTCGACGTAGCGTCCGCCGTAGAGGAAGTCCTGCGGCCGGCCGGCGTCGACCAGTCCGGCGAACCTGCCGAGGTAGGTCTCGCCGAACCAGTCACCGACCTTATGTCGGTTGCCCGCGACCTTGTGGTAGGCGATCAGGTAGGCCTCGGTGTGCGCGACGTCGCCGTCGATCTCCATGTGCACGTTGCAGATCGCGTGCTGCGTGACCTCGAACCACTCCTGGATGCCGCGGATGATGAACGCCGCGAACTCCTGCGCATTGCCGGCGAAGACGCCGTGGTCGTCGTAGCCGTCCTCCCAGTACACGGACTTCATCAGTTCCACGTCGCAGCGGTCGAGCGCGCGGCAATAGCTCGTCAGCACGTGGTAGATCTTCTGTCGGTCGACGAGCTCGGCGAGCTCGGGCGTCAGCGTCGTCATGCGGGCTCCCCTTCGATGGCGAAGCCGTGGATGTTAGCCGGGCGCGCGGCGGGTTAGGCTCGCCCCATGCCCACCGGATGGGAATGGGTCGCGGAAGCCTGGCCGGTCCTGGTGTCCACGCTGCACATCGGCGGCGCGGCCTGGGTGACGGTGGATGCCGTGCTGCGCAAGCGCCACGTCCCTTCCGTGATCGGCTGGGTCGGGCTCGCCTGGCTCGCCCCGATCGTGGGCTCGCTTTCCTACTTCGCGCTCGGCATCAACCGCATCCAGCGCTCTGCCTCGGCGCAGGCGCTGCGGGCGGCCTGGCAGGAGCACGGCGACCCGCCGCGCGACCCGGCGCACGAGGTGTCCTCGTCGGACTTCGCCCTGCGGCGCCCGGAACTGGAGGGCCTGGAGCGGCTCGGCGCGCGCGTCACGCGCGCCCCGCTGCTCGCCGGCAACGCCGTCGAGCCCCTGCGCGACGGCGACGAGGCCTACCCGGCGATGCTCGCCGCGATCGACCGCGCGCGCCGCTCGGTGACCCTCACCACCTACATCTTCGACAGCGACGAGACCGGCCGCCAGTTCCTGGACGCGCTGGCCGCGGCGCAGGCCCGCGGGGCGGCGGTGCGCGTGCTGGTCGACGACGTCGGCTCGCGCTACTCACGGCCCACGATGCTGGCCCTGCTGCGGCGTGCCGGCGTCCCGGCCGCGGGCTTCATGCCGACGCGCGTGCCGCGGCTCTTCCGCTACGCCAACCTGCGCAACCACCGCAAGCTGATGGTGGTGGACGGCAGCGCCGGCTTCTGCGGCGGGATGAACATCCGTCACGGCCACCGCGTCGCGATGGATCCGCCCGGGCCGACGCGCTGCCTGCATTTCGCCCTGCGCGGGCCGGTCGTGGGAGAGATGCAGCGGGCCTTCGCGGCGGACTGGGCCTTCGCCACCGGCGAGCACCTCGTGGGCGAGCCCTGGTTCGTGCCGCTGCCGTCCGCCGGCGGCGTGCTCGCGCGCGGCGTGCCGGACGGGCCCGACGCCGACATCGACAACATCCTGCACATGCTGATCGGGGCGCTCGCCGTCGCGCGCCGCCGGGTGCGGATCGTCACCCCGTATTTCGTGCCGGACGGCGAGCTGCTGCGCGCCCTGCGCGTGGCCGCGCTGCGCGGCGTGCACGTGGAGCTGCTGGTCCCGAAGCGCAGCAACCTGCCGTTCGTGGACTGGGCGAGAAACCCGCAGCTGCCGTTCCTGCTGCAAAGCGGCTGCCGGATCCTGCTCGGCGGCGCGCCCTTCGACCACTCGAAGCTCATGGTCGTGGACGGCGCGTGGTCGCTGATCGGCTCCACGAACTGGGACGCGCGCAGCCTCAGGCTCAACTTCGAGTACAACGTCGAGTGCTACGACGAGACGCTCGCCGCACGCCTCGAGGCGCTGGTCGACGACAAGGCCCGCGGCGCGACCGAGCTGACCCTCGAGGCGCTCGAAGGGCGGCCGTTCCCGGTCAGGCTTCGCGACGGCCTCGCGCGACTGCTGTCGCCTTACCTGTGAGGCGTCGCCGGGCCCGGGTCAGATCTCGAGCAGCTCACCCGGCGCGGGCATCGCGACCTCGGCGCCGAGGTCGTCGCGCAGCTTCGCCGCCAGGGCGGACATCGCCTGTTCCTCTCCGTGAACCAGCGCGACCCGCGGCCGGCCCGGGATCGCGCCGTACCAGCCGAGGAGCGCCGGCTGGTCGGCGTGGGCCGACAGCCCGCCGACCGTGTGGACCTTGGCCCGGACGGGGATCTCCTCGCCGAACAGGCGCAGCGTCCCGGCGCCGTCGACGAGCGCCCGCCCGGGCGTGCCCGCCGCCTGGAAGCCCACGATCATCACGTGGCAGTGAGGATTGGCCAGGTTGTGGCGCAGGTGGTGCGTGATGCGCCCGCCGGAGCACATGCCGCTGCCGGCGATGATGATCGCGCGCTGCCGCACCTCGTTGATCGCCATCGACTCCTCGGTCGTGCGCGTGAAGCGCAGGTTCGGCAGGCGGTAGGGGTCCTCGTTGCGCTCGAACCAGCGCCGCGCCTGCTCGTCGTAGACTCGGGCGTGGCGCGCGTAGACCTCGGTCGCCTCGATCGCCATCGGGCTGTCGAGGAAGACCTGCCAGTCGCCGAGCCCCCAGTCGTCGAAGTTCCGGCTGAAGGCGTACAGCAGTTCCTGGGTGCGGCCGACGGCGAAGGACGGCACCAGCACGTTGCCGCCGCCGTCGCGCGCGTCGCGCAGTATCCCGCCGATCTCCCGCCAGGTGTCTTCCCAGGCGCGGTGGCTGCGGTCGCCGTAGGTGCTCTCCAGCAGCACGAGATCCGCGCCCGCGACCGTCTCGGGGTCGCGCAGGATCGGCGCGCCGGGGTGGCCGAGGTCGCCGCTCACCACCAGCCGCCGGCGCGCGCCTCCGGCCTCGAGCTCGAGCTCGGCGATCGCCGAGCCCAGGATGTGCCCGGCGTCGCGCAGCGTGAGCCAGGCGCCCTCGCAGAGGCGCGTGCGCTCGCCGTAGTCGAGCCCGCGGAAGCTGCGCTGCGCTTCGCGCGCATCCTCGCGCCCGTACAGTGGCGCGGCGGGCTTGCCCGTCCTGCGGCGCCGGTTGTCGCGCTCCGCTTCCTTCTCCATGAGGTACGCGGCGTCCTCGAGCAGGATCGAGCACAGGTCGGAGCTGGCGCGGTGGGTGTACACCTTGCCGGCGAAGCCCTCGCGCACCAGGAGCGGCAGGCGGCCGGAGTGGTCCAGGTGCGCGTGGGTCAGCACCACCGCGTCCAGCTGGCGCGGATCGAAGCCGAATGCGTCCTCGTTGCGCCGCTCGCGGTCGCGGCCGCCCTGGAAAAGGCCGCACTCCACGAGGATCTGCCGGCGGCCGGCCGTGACGAGGTAGCAGGAGCCGGTGACCTCGCGGGCCGCGCCGAGGATGCGGACCTGCGGGTTCATCCGGCTGCCAGCCTGAGCCGTGCGCCGGCGAACTGCCCGGCGAAGTAGGCCGCGACGAACAGCGGCAGCAGCGCCCAGTCGAACGGGATTCCCGCCGCCCAGCGCAACGCCACGACCAGCGGGACCGGCGCGTGAATGGCGACGAACCAGGCCGGCGAGAGCTTGCGCAGGCGCGCGCGCCACCAGCCGAAGGGCAGGTTGATCACGAACACGCCGAGCGCGACGAGCGCCAGTTCCAGCGGGGCCGGCATGCGTGCAGTATGACCCAACAAAAGCCGGCCGGAGTCAGGAGAGGTGACGATGCACAGGCGCGAATTCCTCAAGGCAGGCGCCCTCGGCGGCATCGCGGGCGTTGCGGCCGGCGCGGCTGCGGGGTCTGTCGCACGTCCCGACGGCGCGGACGCGGCCCCGGCCTGCCCGCCGTGGAGCGTGCCGGCGTTCGAGTACGCCGGCAGCACCGTGGCCGGGCTCGCCGCCGCGCAGGCCTCGGGCAGGACCACCGCGGTGGCGCTCGCCGAGGCGTATCTGAGCCGGATGGACGCCGTCGATTCGAGCGGCCCGATGCTGCGCTCGGTGATCGAGCGCAACCCCGACGCGATCGCCATCGCCGCGGCACTCGATGCCGAGCGCGAAGCCGGCCGGGTGCGCGGCCCGCTGCACGGCATCCCGGTGCTGCTCAAGGACAACATCGACACCGGCGACCGCATGCGGACATCCGCCGGCTCTCTCGCGCTCGCCGGCGCGCCGGCGGCGCGCGACGCCTTCCTCGTGGCGCGCCTGAGGGCGGCCGGCGCCGTGATCCTCGGCAAGACCAACCTCAGCGAGTGGGCGAACATCCGCTCCAGCGCCTCGTCGAGCGGCTGGAGCGCGCGCGGCGGACAGACCCGCAATCCGCACGCGCTCGACCGCAATCCCTGCGGCTCGAGCTCCGGCTCGGGCGCGGCGGTCGCGGCGGAGCTGTGCGTGGTGGCGGTCGGGACCGAGACCGACGGCTCGATCATCTGCCCCTCGCGGGCCTGCGGCATCGTCGGCATCAAGCCGACCGTCGGCCTGGTCAGCCGTGCCGGGATCATCCCGATCTCGCGCTCGCAGGACACGGCGGGACCGATGGCGCGCAGCGTGGCCGACGCGGCCGCGCTCCTGTCCGCGCTGGCCGGCGTCGATCCCGGCGATCCGGCGACCGCCGCCTCGGCCGGCCGCGCGGCCGCCGACTACACGGCCTTCCTCGACCGCGAAGCGCTGCGCGGCGCGCGCCTCGGCGTCGTGCGCGGCATGTTCGGCGACCATCCGCAGGTCGCGCGCGTGATGGAGGAATCGCTCGGCGTGCTGCGCGGGCTCGGCGCGACGCTCGTCGACCCCGTCGACTTCCCGACCCAGGGCCAGTTCGACGACGCGGAGTACGAGGTCCTGCTGTACGAGTTCAAGGCGGGGCTCGCCGATTACCTGGCGACGCGCGGGCCGGAGGTCGAGGTCCGCGATCTCGCCGGGCTGATCGCCTTCAACGAGCGGCATCGCGCCCGCGAGATGCCCTTCTTCGGGCAGGACATCTTCCTCGCTGCGCAGGAGAAGGGCCCGCTGACGACGCCGGCGTACCTCGCGGCCCTCGAGAAGTGCCGGCGGCTCTCGCGGGGGGAGGGCATCGACGCCGTGATGGACGCGCACCGCCTCGACGCCTGCATCGCGCCGAGCGGCGGCACGGCCCACCTGACCGATCTGGTCAACGGCGACTACTGGACCGGCGTCGGCAGCTCGACCTTCGCGGCGGTGGCGGGCTATCCGCACGTGACCGTGCCGGCCGGCGACGCCTTCGGCCTGCCGATCGGACTCTCGATGTTCGGGCGCGCGTGGAGCGAGCCGAGGCTGATCGCGCTCGCCTACGCCTTCGAGCAGGCCACGCGACGCCGGCTCGCGCCCCGGTTCCTGGCCACCGCCGCCGTCGGGGCCTAGCGGCAAGCCGGGCGCCGGGCTCCTGCCACCCACGCGTCCCGGCACCCCGGCGATCACGGCGCGCCGCCTGCGCTATCATCGCGGGCCCACGCCACGCCACGGGCCGCGCAATGCACGACCGATTCCACCGCGCCTCGCTCATCACCGCCATCAAGACGCCCTACCAGCGGGACGGCAGCATCGATTTCGCGGCCTTCGACCGGCTCGCCGAGCGGCAGGCCGAGGCCGGCGTGGACGGGCTGGTGATCACGGGCACGACGGGCGAGGGGCACCTGATGCACTGGGACGAGCAGCTCGCGCTGATCGCCCATGCCGCCCGGCGCTTCGGCGGCAGGATGCTGATCATCGGCAACACCGGCAGCAATTCCACGGCCGAGGCGGTCCGCGCCACCGGCCTCGGCTTCCAGGTGGGCATGGACGTCGCGCTGCAGATCAATCCCTACTACGGCAAGACCTCGGCCGCGGGCCTCGAGGCGCATTTCGAGCGCGTGCTCGAATTCGGGCCGGCCATCGTCTACAACGTGCCGGGCCGCACCGGCCAGGACCTCGTGCCCGACGTGATCGATGGGATCGCGAGGCACCCGAACTTCGTCGGCGTCAAGGAATGCTGCGGGCCGGCGCGCATGGAGGAACTGAAGCGCCGCGGCATCCGCTCGTGGTCGGGCAATGACGACGACTGCCTGGCCGCGGCGGCCGACGGCCATGCGCTCGGCGTCATCTCGGTGTTGTCGAATGTCGCGCCGCGCATGCTGCGCCGGCTGCTCGACTCGAAGGTCCGCGAGGCGCCGCCGGAGCATCGCGAGCTCACCGCCTGGCTGTTCTGCCAGCCGAACCCGATCCCGGTCAACACCGCGCTCGCCATGATGGGGCTCGTGCAGCCGGCCTTCCGGCTGCCCTACGTGCCGCTGTCGCGCGAGGAGCGCGAGCGCGGGCTGGCCATCCTTTCGCGCGTCGGGCTCGAAGACCTAGGCGTTTCCAGCCTCGAGGCGCTTGCGGACGGGGACTTCGCGGTCGTCTGACCCGGCCGCTGCCGGCGCGCGCCGCCGCGGCCGCGTCCAGCGCTGGCCCAGGAAGCCGAGCACCGCGCCCTTGAAGAACGGATCCGCGACCGCCGAGAGGTGGTTGCGGCCGGGGATCACGACGGCCTTCGCGCCAGGGATCGCCTCGGCGAGGGGAATGGGGCTGCCCGAGGTCGTGTCCCTCTCGCCGCAGATCACCAGCACCGGCGCGCGGACCCTGGCGAAGAACGACGGCTCGAGGCCCGGGAAGGAGCCGAGCAGGCAGGCGGCGAGCGCGCCGAGCTTGCCGCCGCGGCCGCTGGCGCGCTCGTAGAGCGGCACGAGGCTCGGCACGGCGAGCGACTTCGTCTTGCGGTTGTCGGCGGTGAGCTTGAAGCCGCGCTTCTCCAGGCGCGCCGGGTCCGCGACCTTCAGGACGTTGAGTCCCGCACCCCCGATGATGCCGCTCGTGAAGCGCGCGGGGTGGCGCGCGAGCAGCCAGGCCGCGTTGCGCCCGCCCATCGAGTAGCCGAGCAGCTGCGCGCGGCGGATCTTCAGGTGATCCATCAGCCGGATCGTGTCGCGCGCGATGCCCTCGGGACGATAGGCCGCCGGGTCGCTCGGCTTGTCGCTCTGGCCGTGGCCGCGCGCGTCGGCGGCGATGACCCGGTAGCCCGCGGCGGCCAGCAGCGCGTACCAGCCGGTCGCCTTCCAGTTCAGGCGACGGTCGGCGGCGAATCCGTGCAGCAGCAGGATCGGCTCGCCCTCGCCGACGTCGTCGTAGGCGATCCGCAGTCCCTCGGCGTCGAAGTGGCAGGTCATGGGGCCTCCGGTCTCCCGAGCCTAGGCCGGCCGCGGCGCCGCGCAAGCGTGGAAATCCGACTGCCGGCCGTCCCGCTCCGCGCGCCCGGGCCCGGGGCCCTGAGCGGCCGGTCGGGTCTAGAATGGGCCATGGATCCGCTCGACCTCGCCCTGCGCTTCGGCTCGGCGCTCGCGCTCGGTGTGCTGCTCGGGCTCGAGCGGGAGCGCTCGAAGCTGAGGGAGCAGAGCTTCGCCGGCGTGCGCACCATCAGCCTGATCGCGCTCGCCGGCGCGCTCGCGGCCTACTTCGACGCGACCCTCGGGCTGCCGTGGCTCGCGCTGCTCGCCTTCGCTTCGGTGGCGCTGCTGGTGGTCGTGTCCTACGGGGTGACGGCGCTGCGCGGCAACCTCGGCATCACGACCGAGGTCACGGCCCTGGTGGCGTTCATGCTCGGCTGGCTGTGCATGCGCGACCAGATCGGTCTCGCGGCCGGCCTCGCCGTCGCGAGCGCGCTGGTGCTGGCCCTGAAGGAATGGCTGCACCGCCTCGCCGGGCGGATCGAGCCGGCCGACGTCGAGGCGACCCTCAAGTTCGCGATCCTGACCCTCGTCATCCTGCCGCTCGTGCCGAACGAGACCTTCGGCCCGCCGCCGATCGACGTCCTGAATCCCTACAAGGTCTGGCTGATGGTGGTGCTGATCTCGGGGGTCAACTTCCTCAGCTACATCCTGGTCAAGGTGGTCGGTCCGAAGCACGGCATCGGCCTGACCGGGCTGCTCGGGGGCCTCGTGTCGAGCACGGCGGTGAGCCTCGGCTTCGCGCAGCGCAGCCGCCAGCAGCCCGAGCGCGCGTCTTCGCTCGCGCTCGGCATGCTGCTCGCATGGACCGTCATGTTCGTCAGGGTGGTCGCGATCGTCGCCGTGGTGAACGCGGCGCTGGCGCTCGAGCTGCTGCCGGTGATGGGCGGTTTGGTCGCGGTGAGCATGGCGCTCTGCGCCTGGCTATGGCGAAGGCGCGACACCGGCGGCGGCGAGGCCAACGTCGCCGCGGGAGAGAACCCGTTCGAGCTCGGGCAGGCCCTGCGCTTCGGCCTCGCCTTCGCAGTGGTGATCGTCGCGGCGCGCGCGGCGGAACTCTACTTCGGCAGCGCCGGGCTGTATCTGGCGGGCGCGGTCGCGGGGCTGACCGACGTGGACGCGATCACGCTGTCCATGGCGAACCTCGTCGTGGCCGACGGCGACCGTACGGCGATCGCGGCGACCACCGTCGTCATCGCGGTCGGCTCGAACACCCTGGTGAAGACCGGCATGGCGGTCTTCCTCGGCGCGCCGCCGCTCAGGCGCCTGGTCGGCGCCGCCGCGCTCGTGCTGGTCGCGGCCGGCGCGCTGCTGCTCTGGATCACCTGAGCAGCAGCGCGCTCTCTCAGGCCTTGCGAAGCTGCGCCCCGTCGATGGGCAGGCTGCGGACGCGCTTGCCGGTCGCGGCGAAGATCGCGTTGGTGACCGCCGGCGTGAGCGCCGGCAGCCCCGGCTCGCCGATGCCGCCGCTCGCCTCGGTGCTCGGCACGATGTGCACTTCCACCCTGGGCATCTGCGACATCCGCAGGACCGGGTAGGCGTCGAAGTTGAGCTCCTGCGGCTCGCCCTTCTCGAGCGTGATCCTTCCGGCGAGCGCCGCCGACAGCCCGAAGGCCATCGAGCCTTCGATCTGCCTCGCGATGATCTGCGGGTTGACGATCATGCCGCAGTCGACGGCCGCGACGACGCGGTGGACCTTCACCGCGCCGTCATCGGCGACCGACACCTCGGCCACCTCGGCGACGTAGCTGCCGAAGGAGTTGGTCATCGCGATGCCGCGGTGGACGCCGTCCGGCAGCGGCTTGCCCCAGCCGGCCTTGTCGGCCGCGAGCTCGAGGACCCCTCGCGCGCGCGGCGCCGCGGAGAGCAGGCCGCGACGGAACTCGAACGGATCCTGGCCGGCCGCGGCGGCCAGTTCGTCCACGAAGCTCTCGAGGAAGAAGCAGTTCTGCGAGTAGCCGACCGACCGCCAGAACCAGGCCTGGTATCCCGGCTCCTCGCGCAGGTACTCGACCTTGATGTTCGGAATGCCGTAGAGCATGTCCGCCACGCCCTCGACGGCCGGCGGATCGATGCCCTTCTCGAGCTCCTTCACGAAGCCGGAGCCGAGAAACACCGACGGCGAGGCGATCTTCGCGTGGAAGGACACGGGCTTGCCGGATGCGTCGAGTCCCGCGGTGAACTTCGTCACCGACACCGGACGCCAGAACATCGCCCGCGTGTCGTCCTCGCGCGTGAACACGACCTTCACCGGCTTGCCGGAGGCCTTCGAGAGCAGCGCGGCCTCGACCATGTAGTCGCCGGCGAAACGCCGCCCGAAGCCGCCGCCGAGGTAAGTGGTGTTGATCCTCACCTTCCCGGCCGGGATGCCGAGCGTCGCGGCGAGCAGCCCGGCGTGCGGGCCCTGGCCCTGGGTGCCTGCCCAGATCTCGACGCCGCCGTCGCGGAACCAGGCCGTGCCGTTCATCGGCTCCATGCAGGCGTGGGCGAGGTAGGGCACCTCGTAGGTCGCCTCGATCACCCGCGCGGCCTTCGCGCCGGGGTCGCCCTCGGCGCGTGCGATGGCGCCTTCGCGATCGAGCGCGGCGTGCAGCTGCTCCGAGATCGCCGCGCTGCTGACATCGCCGAATGCGCCACGGTCCCACTCGATCCCGAGCGCGTCGCGCCCGCTCTCCGCCGCGTAGAACCCGTCCGCCAGGACCGCGACGCCCTGCGGGATCTGCACGACCGAGTGCACGCCAGGCACTGCGCGCGCCGCCGCGTCGTCCACCTTGACGAGCTTCGCGCCAGGCACCGGTGGCCGGGCCACGACCGCGGTGAGCAGGCCGGGCAGCTTGACGTCGAGTCCGAAGACGCCGCTGCCGTCCACCTTCGGCGGGGAGTCGAGGCGGGCGAGCGGCCGGCCGAGGATGCGGAAGTCCTTGGGATCCTTGAGCTTCGGCTCGGCGGGCACCGGCAGCGACGCGGCGCGCTCCACGAGCTCGCCGTAACCGGCGGCGCGATCGCCGGGGCCGAGCACGCGGCCGTTCTCCGTCCGGCACTCCGACGCCGCCACGCCCCACTCGGCGGCGGCGGCTGCGACCAGCATCTCGCGGGCGGCGGCGCCGGCCTTGCGCAGCGGCGACCAGAAGCCGCGCACGGAGGTCGAGCCGCCCGTGCCCTGGAAGCCGAAGACCGGGTTGGCGAAGGCGGGGTCCACCGGCGCCTGCTCGACGCGAACGCGCGTCCAGTCGGCGTCCAGCTCCTCCGCGACCAGCATCGGCAGCGCGGTCAGCACGCCCTGGCCCATCTCCGACTGGCCGCAGACCACGGTGACGCTGCCGTCGGCGGCGATCCTGAGGAAGGCGCCCGGCGCGAAGTCGCCGGCGGCGCGCGCGAAGCGGCCGCCGGCGGGCAGCGCGAAGCCGATGACGAGCCCGCCGCCGGCGAGCGCGGAGGCCTTGAGGAAGTCGCGGCGCGACACATTGATGACGGCACTCATGGCGATCTCCTCAGCCCTTCAGCGACGCGGCCGCGTCGTGGATCGCGTCGCGGATCTGGTTATAGGTGCCGCAGCGGCAGATGTTGCCGTCCATCGCCGCGTTGATGTCCGCGTCGCTCGGCGCGGGGTTGCGGGCGAGCAGCGCGGCGGCGCTCATGATCTGCCCGCTCTGGCAGTAGCCGCACTGCGGCACGTCCACCTTGAGCCAGGCCTGCTGCACGGCCTTGCCGACACGGTCCTCCGCGACCGCCTCGACTGTCGTCACCTTGCGTCCCGCGGCGCGGCGCAGCGGCGTGATGCAGGCGCGCACCGCCCGACCGTCGAGGTGCACGGTGCAGGCGCCGCATTGCGCGATGCCGCAGCCGTACTTCGTGCCGGTGAGACCGAGGGTGTCGCGCAGGACCCAGAGCAGCGGCGTGTCTGCGGGGGCGTCCACCTCGGTCGCGCGGCCGTTGACGGTGAAGGAGATCATTCGGCATTCCTCCCTGGAGTGGCGGGTGGGGACAGGCCGGGCGGCGGGCCGGCCTCGGGGTCAAGGATACGCTGAAACACCCAGCCGAGCGCCTCGGCGAGCGGCGGACGAGCGGCAGGCAGCTGCAGCGGCGGCACGGGGACGGCGCCCGCGCCTTCGCTCGCGCCCACCACGAAGCTGAAGACGAACCAGGGCGTCTGCCCCATGCGCAGGTCGGACATGACGATCCGCGGCCGGTCGTCGCCGGCATCGCCCGCGGCGGCGGCGGTCTGCACCTGGCCGAGCAGCTGGCGGACGGTGCTCATCGGCTCGGTGGCGGCCGCGACTTCGGCCGGGGCGGTGCCCACTGCGTAGAAGCCCTTGGAGAACCACGCGAGCCGACGCACCGTCCAGTCCTGCTGCATCGGTTCGAGCAGCGACGGCTGGCTCGGGTGGGCGGTGAAGTCCAGCTTGCGGCCGCCGTCGAGCAGCGAGTAGAAGCCCTCGTGGTAGCCGCCGTCGTCCATCACCACGACCCGCCACAGGAGGGTGTTGAAGGGCGTGGGCGTGACGAGCACCTTGCCCGGCGAGAGCGGCGTGGCGGCGAGGCTGCGATGCACGACGCCGGTGACGTGGGCCTGCGCCGTCACCGACCAGGCCAGGTACAGCGTGCTTGCCGCGAGTCCGGCCGCGTTCGCGCCGAGCGCGAGCGCGGGTCGCCATCGCGCCGCGGCCAGCGCCGTGACCACGCCGGCGACGAGCGGCAGCGTATATAGCGGGTCGATGATGAAGACGCTGCCGAGGCCCACCGGCATGTCGGAGAACGGCAGCAGCAGCTGCGTGCCGTAGACGGTGAAGGCGTCGAGCAGCGGATGGGTGAGGAGCGCGAGCCAGGTGGCGAGCAGCCAGCCGCGGAAGTGCCCCGCCACGGCGCCGTTCAGCCGGTGCGCGAGCGCCGCGAGCGGCAGGGCGGCGAGCGTCAGCCAGAACAGCGCGTGGCTCTCGGCGCGGTGGAAGGTGAAGTCGCGCACCGGGTCGCCGTAGGCGATCAGCGTGTCGAGGTCCGGCAGCGTGCCGCACACCGCGCCCCACAGCGCCGCGCGGGCGCCCGCGCGACGGCCCATGACGGCAGTGCCGACTGCCGCGCCGAGGGCCAGCTGCGTCAATGAGTCCATGGCGGTCCGGGTCGCGGGGGAAGCGGGATGCTACGGACTGTTTCGTGACGATCGCAAGCCCGGTTGCGGCAGTCCGCCTTGCGTGCCCGGCCCAGGCTCGCTCAGGCTAGCCCCAGCACTTCACGGAGCCGCGAGTGGCCGGCACCCTCTTTTTCCTGGTCGCGGCCTGGGGCGCGGCGAGCACGTGGATCGCCTCGGTTCCCGGCCGGCGCCCGCCCCGGTTGGGCGCGCTCTACTGGCTGCTCGCCTGGCCGGTCGCCGAGCTGCCGCTGCAGCACCTCGCGGCCTCGCTGGCGGCGACGATGCTCGCCGCCGCCGCGGGCGCGCTCGCTTCCTGGCAGGGGCTCGCCGGCGCCGGCCTCGTCCTCGCCAGCTGGCCGCTGCTGCTGCGTCTCGACCGGCAGGGCCGGCGATCGCAGGTCACGCTGCGCGCGGCGCTGGAGGCGGCCATTCCCGGCAGCGCCGGCGGCGTCGGCGATCGCGCTTCCGAGCGGGTGCTGCCGCCGCGCCATCGCATCCGGCCGTTTGCCGTCCACGACCGCGAGGCGGTGGAGAGGATCCGCGACCTGAGCTACGGGCCGGCGGGCGTGCGGAACCAGCTCGACCTGTACCGGCCCCGCGGCGGCGCGCAGGGCGCGCCAGTCCTGCTGCAGATCCACGGCGGGGCGTGGATGTTCGGCCGGAAGGAACACCAGGGCCTGCCGCTCATGAACGCCCTCGCCAGGCGCGGCTTCGTCTGCGTGGCGATCAACTACCGGCTGAGCCCGCAGGCGACCTTTCCCGACCATCTCGTGGACTGCAAGCGGGCGCTCGCCTGGATCCGCGAGCACGTCGCCGACTACGGCGGCGATCCGGGCTGGGTCGCGGTGACCGGCGGCTCCGCAGGTGGTCACCTCGCCTCGCTGATGGCGCTGACGCCGAACGAAGCGTCCTTCCAGCCCGGCTTCGAGGCGGCGGACACGCGCGTCGCGGCCTGCGTGCCGCTGTACGGCGCCTACGACTTCCTGCGCCACAACGGCGTCGACGTGACGCAGGCGCGCGGCGGCGGTTTCGTCGAGACCCAGGTCATGAAGTCGAGCCCACGCGAGAACCGCGGCGAATGGGAGCGCGCCTCGCCCATCCGCTGGATCGCGCCCGACGCGCCACCGTTCTTCGTCATCCACGGTGCGCACGACTCGCTGGCCTGGCCCGAGGGCGCGCGAGAGTTCGTCGCGGCGCTGCGCGCGACCTCCCGCGCGCCGGTCGCCTATGCCGAGTTGCCCGCGGCGCAGCACGCCTTCGACCTGTTCTGGTCGCCGCGCTGCGGTCACACCGTGCAGGCGGTCGCGCGCTTCCTCGAGGCGGTGCGGGCGCGGGGCCGGCCAGACACGGGCGCTGTCATACGCGATCGCGGCTGAGGTCACTCAGTTCCCGAATGGACCCGGAGCAGCCCCTGCCGCGCAACCCCAGGGTGACGCCAGCGGCGCTGGAGGCGCTGCACCGGGAGGCTTTCTCGTGGTCGCTGCGACAGAGCGGCGGCCGGACGGCGGAGGCGGAGGACGTGCTGCAGACGGCCTATGCACGGATCATCGACGGCTCGGCCCGCTTCGAGGGGCGGTCGACGCTGCGAACCTGGCTGTTCGGGGTGGTCGCGAGGGTCGCGCGCGAGCGCCGGCGCGCTGCGCGGCGCTGGCTCGCGCGGATCCTGCCGCGCGCCGACGCTGACGATCCCGACGACCGGCCGGGGCCCGCGGGCGCTGCCATGGCGGGGCAGCGTGAGCGTCGCGTGCTCGCGGCGCTCGACGGCCTGCCGGCGCGCCAGCGCGAGGTGATCGAGCTGGTCTTCTACCGGGACTTCACGGTGGAGGAGGCCGCCGCCGTGATGGGTGTCTCGGCCGGCTCGGCGCGCACGCACTACCACCGGGGCAAGCAGGCGCTGGCCGCCCGGCTCGCGGAGTTCGCGCGATGAGCGGCCGGGAAGACGACGCGCGCCTGCGCGAAGCGCTCCAGGCCGCGCTGCGATCCGCCGAGCCTTTCCGCACGCCCGCCTTCGGCCACGTGCTCGCCCGCGCGAGCGCCGCGGCGTCCGGCGCGACGGCGCCGCGCGCTGGATGGC
>CAYORU010000046.1:0-25818 GCA_964406445.1 uncultured Steroidobacteraceae bacterium | reverse complement strand
TCCTCCGCCTGCGCGCGAGCTGCAGCTTCGGCCTCGCGGGCGGCGACGGCCTGCTCGCGGGCGCCCGCCGCCGCGCCGCGCGCCGCATCGGCGGCGGCCGTCGCGGCGGCCAGCGCCTGCCGTGAGGCAGTCAGCTCGGAGGCGAGTTGCGCGAGGCTCGCCTCGAGGTCTGCAGCCCGCTTGCGCGTGGCGGCGAGCTCGCCTGCCAGCGCGGACGGCTGCGTGACGATTTCGATGTCCGCGGCCGCGCCCGCCGCTCGCCGGTACCAGGCTGCCGCCGCGGCGGCATCGGCCGGCGCGCCGAGCCCGCGTTCCAGCAGGAAGCCGAGGTTGACCTGGGCCTTGCGGTCGCCGGCCGCCGCGGCACGCCGGTACCAGCCGGCCGCCTGCGCATAGTCCGGCGCCACGCCGAGGCCGCGCTCGTAGATCTCGCCGGCGATGACCTGCGCCTCAAGGTCGCCCTGCTCGGCCGCCGGCAGCCACGCAGCGAGGGCGCTGCGCCAGTCGGCGCGGTCATAGGCGACGTACTCGCCGCCGCGGATGCGGCAGTCGCGGGCCGGCAGTCGGGCCGGGCGTCGCGCGCTGACGTAGGTGCTGCGTGTGCCGAGCGTGCGCACCTGGCCTGGGAGCAGGCAGTCGACGACCAGCAGGTCCTCGGCGCGCGCGGCGGCAGGCGGCGGCGCCGAGCCGGCCGCCACGGGGACCAGCGCGGCGAGCACGGCAAGCACAGCGCGGCGCAGCGCGAGCCGCGCAGAGCAATGGATGGGCGACGAGCGTGCGGGAGTCCCGTGCATCGCCTGCAGAGACGAACGGCCGGGTCAAAGTGGCTTGGAGACGTGCGGGCAAGCCAGTCCGGGGCCGGCATTCGTTCACTTGCGCACGGAGCGGCGGCTGTGCCGCCCCGCGTGACGGAGAGAACGATGACCTGCCATGGGCCCGTGCACGCATCCCACCCCGACCGGCACAGGGCCGGGGCCGCCATCGCCCTGGTCGTCAGCGCGCTGCTCGCGGCCGGTGGGCCCGCGCTCGCCCAGGAACCCGCGGCCTATCCCTACGGGCAGCCGCCCGCATCCGATCCCTCTGCGCAGCCTCCCGCACAGGACCCCTACGCGCAGCCAGCCTACGCGCCGGCTACGCCGGCTGCGCCGGCGCCTTCCATCCGCCAGCTGTTCGCCGCAACGCTGGCCGCGGTCGCGACCGCCGGCGGCTCGGCGCTGACCGTCGGGCTGACCCAGGCGATCACCGGCGGACTGACGAGCTGGTTCAATCGCAAGCTCAAGGTCGACCCCGCGGCGGGCGCCTACCCGTCCGTCGCCCAGCAGGCGTATCCCGGAGTGACGCAGGCGCCGGCCTACCCTGCGCCGCAAACCTACCCGGGACAGCAGGCTTATCCGACGCCGCAGGCCTACCCCGAGCAGCAGGCCTATCCGCCGCAGCCGGTGTATCCGTCGCCGCAACCCTACCCGGCGGACGGGTCCGCGCCGACCTACGCTCCGGGTGCGGCCGCCGTTCAGTACTACGACACTCATTCCGGTGCCGCGACCGCGCCGGATCCGGCGCTCGCCGCAGCGGTCGCCGCGGCGGCTGGCGCCGAAGGCCTCTACGCGGGCCTCGCCTTCGAGGTGCACGCGCAGCAGCCCGGTGGCGCCACGCTCGCCGTCGATCCCGCCTCTCACGTCTTCCGCACCGGCGAACGTTTCATCGTCTACTACCGCCCGACGCTGCCGGGGCGCATGCAGGTCTACAACGTCAACCCCGCCGGCCAGCAGTCGCTGATCGACAGCGTGCAGATCGCCGCGGGGCAGCTCGCCCAGCTCGGGCCCTACGAGTTCACCGCGCTGACCGGCGACGAGCAGCTGAAGCTCGTGCTGGAGCCCTGCACTACCCCGGCGCTGACCTCCGCGACGCGCGACATCGTCAACGTCGCGCCGCAGGGCGCCGGTACGGGCCTCGGGCTCGCCGCCTGCGGGCCGGTCACCCGCTCCGCGCGCGCGCCGCGCACGCGCGACATCCGCAAGGTTGCCGTCGAGGGCACGACCGGCTTCGCGCTCGATCCAGTCTCGGCCCAGGAACAGGCCTCAGGACGTTTCGAGGCCCGGGAAGTCACCATCGTCTTCCGCCACCGCTGATACCCAGGCGTCCCCGTGCGGGCACGCCGCAACGACGAAGGGGAGTGCATGCCATGACCAGAGACCTGCTGCTCGGCTCGCTGCTCGCAGCGAGCCTCCTGCAGATTGCACCCGAGGCGCTCGCGCTCGACCACAGCATCAAGGTGGCGCGCCTGACGTCCGACTCGACATCGCGCCGCGGCGGCTCGGGCGGCGGCGCCTACAACCTCAGCTGCCCCTCCGGCCAGGTGCTGATCGGCATCACCGGCGGCGCGGCGGGCTACGTCGACCGCGTACAGGGGATCTGCCGCGACATCGACGCGAGCGGCAACTGGACGGCGACCGAGACGCTCACCGGCACGGCGGGCGGTCCATCCGGCTTTCCCTACACCCGCCGCTGCTCCACCAATTTCGCGCTCAGCGGCTTCTCGGGCCGGGCCGGCTGGTACATCGAGCGCCTCGTGCTCGAATGCGCGCGCCTCGCGCCCGGCGGCACGTTGAGCGCCACGACGGCCCGCACGACCCTCGGCGCCATCGGCGGCACCGGCGGCACGGCCTTCTCGATGACCAGCTGCAGCACGCCGGCCCGCGCCATCGTGGGCAAGTCCGGCGCCTTCATCGACTCGATCGAGTTCGCCTGTGAGGACGACACGCCGCTGCTGAACGCCTCGCAGATCGACGCTGCGCTGGCGAGCGCGACGGACCTGCTCAGGACCGATTCCGGCGCAGGCGACGTGGCCGCCGACGTGCGGCTCGTCCGCGACGGCCGGGTGCTGGTCACGCCGAGCAACGGCCTGTTCCAGATCAGCAGCCTCGCCGAGATGGACGCGGCCTGCAGCCTGTCCGGCTTCGCGGTGGTCACCCAGGCCATCAACTTCTGCAGCGGCGCCGGCACGTCGATCATCGGCTGCGCGCGCAGCGGCTGCATGGTCGTCGTGCCGCACGACACCGCCGAACGCGGCATCCTGTGGGCCCACGAGTTCGGCCACACGCGGGCGCTGCCGCACCGAACCGGCACCACCCTGCTGATGCATCCCTCGCTGGCCGGCGGCTCCAACATCAACTCGGGAGAGCGGGACGCGTTCCAGAGTCCGGTGCAGGCGGTCGTGAACACCTTCATGTCGGCCGAAGCCGAGGCGCCCGCCCGCCCGGTGCCGCTGCAGGAGTTCGTCTCGCATACCTACGTGCACGGCCTGCCGCTCGACGAAGTGCTCGCCTACGGCCCGGCGGCGGTGCCGGAGCTGATCGCCATCCTGCGCGACCCGCGCCGGGAGGCCCACTGGAACAACGCCGCCGTGATGCTCGGCATGCTCGGTGAGCCGGCCGGCGTCGACGCGGTCGTGGCGTTCATCCGCGAGCCGGGCGCGGGCGAGCCGTCGGCCTCGCGGGCCTGGGCGCGCGGCAACGCCGTCGCGGCGCTCGGCTACGCCGCCCACCGCGGGCACCCCGGCGCCCTGCAGTACCTGACCGAAGGGCTCGACCCAGGCAGCTGGGCGCGTCGCGGCCTGCGTGGCGTGCCGGGCCCGCGGCAACCCGAGGCGGGCGAGGAGTCCGAAGGACCCGCCGAGCTGCTGGTCGAGCGCGCGGTGGTGGGCCTCGCGCTCTCCGGGCGGCCGGAAGCGCGGGCCGCGCTCGAAGGCCGACTGCGCGCGCCGGGTCTCTCGCCCGGGCAGCGGCACGTGCTCGAGGTGCAGCTGGCCGAGCACGGCAAGGTGGCTGCGGCCGGGCTCCTCCGATATGACGGCGAGCGTCGCGGCCGCAGCGACCCGAACCCTCGCGCCCGGCCGCAGAACCAGCCGTAGCTGCGCGTCAGCCGCCGCGGGCAGCGTCGCCCGGCCTGCCGAACCGCTGTCGTGCGAAGGCGACGCGCTCGGTGACGGCCGGCGGCGCGCGCCCGGCGAGCTCATGGTCCACCGCGTCGAGGCCGCGGCGCAGGCCGATGCCGTTCGCGATCTGGATGCCGAGGCCGGGGCGCGCGTTGAGCTCCAGGATGAGCGGCCCGCGCGTGGCGTCGAGGACGATGTCGACGCCGAGGTAGCCGAGCCCCGCGAGCTCGAAACAGGACGCGGCGAGGCCGAGGATCCCGTCCCACCCGGGGATCGTGCGCCCGGCGATCGAGTTGCCGGTGTCGGGATGCACGTCGATGCGGCGGTCGCGCCAGGTGCCGCCCAGCGTGCGGCCGGTCGCAAGATCGATGCCGGCACCGACCGCGCCCTGGTGCAGGTTCGCCTTGCCGCCGGAGCCGCGCGTCGGCAGGCGCACCATCGCCATCACGGGATAGCCCTTGTAGACGATGATCCGGATGTCGGGGACACCGTGGTAGGTGATCGCCTCGAACAGCGGATCGAAGCGCACCCGGTACTCGATCATCGCGTGGTCCGGCTGCCCGCCGAGGCTGTACATGCCGCTCAGGATTCCGGCGACGTGGTGCCCGAGGTCCTCGAGCGACGCGAGGGCGCCGCTCGCCTTGCGATAGAGGTCGCCGGCGCGCCCCTCGATGACGATGATCCCCTCGCCGCCGTGACCGTGGGCCGGCTTGATGACGAAGTCGTCGCGTCCCTCGAGCAGCTGCGGCAGCCGCCGGATGCCGTGGTTGGTCTCCACCACGCCGTAGAGCTCGGGGACCGCGAGGCCGGCCTCGAGGGCGAGTCGCTTGGTCAGCAGCTTGTCGTCGACGCGCGGGTAGAGCGACCGCGGGTTGCAGGGCGCGACGAAGCGGCCGTTCCGGGCGTTGATGCCGATGACGCCGAGCCGGCGCAGCCTCCAGGGGGACACGGGGCCGAACATGGCTACCTGGCGAGGTCCCTGAAGCGGACCAGCTCGCTGAGCCTGTAGCCGGTGTACCGCCCGAGCAGCAGGGTCACGCCGAGCACCACGAGGAGCAGCTCGGGGAACACGAACACCAGGTGCTCGACGCTCGGGTGGAACATGAGCAGGAAGCACAGCGCCGCGACCAGCAGGCTGCCCGCGCCCTGGCTGATGGCAGCGCCAGGCCCCACCTCCTCCCAGACGATGGACATGCGCTCGATGGTCATGGCGAGGATCACCATGGGAAAGAGCGCCACGGAAAGCCCGACCTCCAGGCCGAGGCGGTGCGAGACGACCGAGACCGCCGCCATCAGCATGATCACCGTGATCACGACCGCCGCGAGGCGCGGCACCAGCAGCAGCTTGAGCCGCTCCAGGTAAAAGCGGACGAGCAGGCCGAGCGCGACCACCAGCGTGAACAGGAGCAGCCCGCCCGCGAGCTGTGTCTCGCGGAACGAGAGCGCGATCAGCACGGGCATGAAGGTGCCGAAGGTCTGCACGCCGACGACGTTGCGCAGGAAGACGATCACGAGCGCGCCGAGCGGCACCAGGAGCAGCACGCGATAGAGATTCTGGCTGAACAGCGGCAGGTCGAGCAGCGACACCGAGGCCAGCGGCGACGCCTCGACGCTGGCCCGCAACGCGGCTGCCTCGAGCGCCGGCTCGATGCTGCGCACGACCGCCAGCTGCAGGCTCGCCGAGCGGCCGCGGCTGACCGCGAACGGGGCGACGTCGCCTCGCGACCACACCAGCACGTCCCCGGGCAGCCCGACGGCCGCGGTCGTCGGGTCGATGGCGATCCACTCCTCGCCGTTGTTGACCTCCAGCCAGGACCGCAGCTGCAGGTCGCGGGCGCCATCGATCAGCGGCACGCCGGAGACCAGCCGCGCCGGGATGTGCGCGCCCGCCAGCATGTGCACGGCGAGGCGCGCCTTGTCGCGCTCGCCGGGGTTGCGCGGCAACAGGGCGGCGACGTTGCCCTGCGGCTGGGCGTGGTTGAGCTCGCGCACCAGCGTCACCGCGAAGGACTCGATGTCGGCGCTGCGCGCGCGCACGTCCTCCAGCACGGCGGCCACGGCGGACGCGTCCGGCTCCTCGTAGGCCGGCGCCGCGGGCAGCGCCGGGACGCCGTCGCGCGGTGGCGGCGTCGCCGACCGGGCGATGGTCGCGCGGTAGTAGAGCGCCTGGGGGCCGGCCGGCCGGCGCATGGTCCAGACCGTCTGCCGGTTGAGCCCGAGGTCCTCGGTGACCAGTCCGTAGCCGCGGGATACGAAGCTCTCGTTGAGGACCGTGAAGCCGGGGGGATCGTGTGGAATCAGCAGGGTGGCGCGTGCCGCGCCGCCCGCGGGCTCGAAGGTCAGCCGTGCCTCGACCACCCAGGTGTCGACGGTCTCGGCCGGGTGCAGCGGGTAGCCGAGCACGGTGGCCTTGTGCCAGGCGATGCCCGCGCCCGAGCCCGCCAGCACCACCGACAGCACCGGCACGTGCCAGCGGCTCATCCCGGTGCCGCCTTCTGGCCCGCCACTGGCGCGCCGGGCTCCTCCCAGTCGCAGTCCGGACGCGTCTGCAGGCGCTCGGCGGAGTCGACCACGATGTAGCCGCGCAGGAAGTTGCGCCCCACCAGCACCTGGTAGTTGAAGTCCGAGCGGTCGATCAGCGTGAACTGCCTGCGCCGCTGCACGTGGCCGAGGCACATGTCGAGGTAGACGACCGGACGCTCCTGGAACTGGCCGTCGTGGCGGCGGATCCGCGCCATGCGCACGATCGGCGCGGCGAAGCTGACGTGCTCGCCGCGGCGGTCGGGGTCGAGCACGTCGAAGCGCACCCACGATCGGCCGCCCCGCTTGAAGCGCCTGAGGTTCATGGCGTTGAGCGATGAGGTCGTGGCGCCGGTGTCGAGCTTGGCCTTCAGGCGCACCCGCGGCTCGCGGAACTCGACGTACTCGACCCAGCCGAGCACCTCCCGCTGGGCGGGCGGCAGCGGCTCGGCGCCGGCCGCCGCTGCGCAAAGGGCGGGCGCGGCCACCGCAAGCATCACCCGCAGTGCTCCTAACGTGCTGAAAAACATGGAGAGACCCTGGACCGGCCAAAGATGATGGCACACCGCGCCAGCGCCGCCGACCCTGCGGCGAGCCCGTACGGGCAGGCCCGGGCCGGGCCGTCGCCTGCGCTGCGGTCCCGGACCCGAGGTCTGGTTCCCACGGTTGACGTGCTGTGAATGAGCGTTCATTCTCTGGATCCGATCGTCGTGGCCGAGCTGAGCATGGATCGCAACCGACTGTTTTTTTTCGTCTTTGCGGCCTTCCTTGGATCGACGGCCTGCACCGGACAGGGCCCCGAGGGCCCGCCCGGCGAGCCCGTGCAGGTGACGGTGGTCACGCTGGCCGCCAAGCCCCTCACCCTTACCCGGGAGTTGCCCGGCCGGACGCGAGCCGCAGTCATCGCCGAGATCCGCCCGCAGGTCACCGGCCTCGTCCGCGAGCTGCGGTTCGAGGAAGGCAGCGCGGTCTCGGCGGGCCAGCCGCTCTACCAGCTCGAGGACGCGGCACCGCGCGCGGCGGTGGCCAGTGCACGGGCCGCTTTGGCCCGGGCGCGCGCGACCCTCGAGGCCGCCGAGAGGCGCGCCGCCCGTAGCACCGAACTCGTCGAGCGCGGGCTCGTCGGCCGGCAGGACCACGACAACGCCATCGCCGCGTGGCGGCAGGCGGAGGCCGAGGTCGGCGTGGCGCAGGCGGCGCTGGACGAGGCTGGCGTCCTGCTCGCGCACACGCGCATCACCTCGCCTATCGCGGGCCAGGTCGGCCGCTCGACCGTGACGCGCGGCGCGCTCGTCACCGCCAACCAGGCCACGCCGCTCGCGACCGTGCAGCAGCTCGACCCGCTGTTCGTCGACCTCGCGCAGTCGAGCGCCGAGCTGCTCGAGCTGCGGAGTGAGATCGACGCCGGGCGGCTCGAGAGCGCGAGGAGCCTCCCCGTCACCTTGCTGCTGGAGGACGGCAACGAGCATCCGCAAGCCGGCGAGCTGGCCTTCTCCGAGGTCAACGTCGACCCGGCGACCGGCCGCTACGTGCTGCGCGTCGTCGTGCCGAATCCCGAGCGCCGCCTGCTGCCAGGAATGTACGTCCGCGCGCGCATCGGCAGCGGCGTCCGGCAGGACGCGATCCTCGTGCCGCAGCCGGCCGTGCAGCGCGATCCGCGCGGCGGCACTTCCGTGATGGTCGTGGGCGCGGGCGGCAAGGCTGAATCGCGCGCGGTCACCGTGAGCCGCACGGTCGGCGACGCCTGGCTGGTGGAGTCCGGCCTGGCCGCCGGAGAGCGGGTGATCGTGGAGGGCCTGCAGAAGGTCCGCCCCGGCGCCCCCGTCAACGCTACCGAGCGCGGCGCGGCGCCGGCCGCCGCGGGCTGAGCTTCGGTGCCGCGCTTCTTCATCGACCGCCCGGTCTTCGCCTGGGTCATCGCGATCATCGTGATGGTCGCCGGCGCCGCGGCGCTCACCCGGCTGCCGATCGAGCGCTACCCGGCGGTCGCGCCGCCGACCGTGACCATCAGCGCCACCTATCCGGGCGCCTCCGCAAGGGTGGTCGAGAACTCGGTGACGCAGATCATCGAGCAGAACATGAAGGGGCTCGACGGCCTGCTCTACATGTCCTCGACCAGCGAGGGCAACGGCCGCACCGGCGTCACGCTCACCTTCGAGAACGGCGTGGACCCGGACATCGCGCAGGTGCAGGTGCAGAACAAGCTGCAGCTGGCCATGCCGCTGCTGCCGCAGGAAGTGCAGCGCCAGGGCGTGGTCGTCTCGAAGTCGACCGCCGGCGGCTTCCTCCTGATGATCGGCTTCGTCTCCACCGACGGCTCGATGACCCGCGAGGACATCGCCGACTACGTCGCGACCCACCTGGTCGACCCGCTGTCGCGCGTGCAGGGCGTCGGCAGCCTGCAGGTCTTCGGCTCGAAGTACGCGATGCGAATCTGGCTCGACCCGGGCAAGCTCGACGCCTACCGCCTGTCGGTATCGGACGTGGCGGCGGCCATCCGCGCGCAGAACGCGCAGGTCGCGGTGGGCCAGCTCGGCGGCACGCCCTCGGTGCCGGACCAGCAGCTGAACGCCACCATCGCCTCGCAGGAGCGCCTCGAGACCCCCGGGCAGTTCCAGGACATCGTGCTACGCAGCAGCGTCGGCGGCGCCACGCTGCGCCTAGGCGACGTCGCGCGGGTCGAGATCGGCTCGGAGAACTACGACTTCCTGACCCGCTACAACCGCTCGCCGGCGGTGGGCGTGGCCGTCTCGCTCGCCACCGGCGCGAACGCGCTCGCGACCGCGGAGGGCGTGGAGGCGGCGCTCGACGGGCTGAGCCCGTTCTTCCCGGCGGGCCTCGAGGCGGTCCGGCCGTTCGACACGACGCCCTTCGTGCGCGCCTCGATCCGCGGCGTGCTGCAGACGCTCGCGGAGGCGATCGTGCTGGTCTTCCTGGTCATCTACCTGTTCCTGCAGAACCTGCGCGCGACGCTGATCCCGACCATCGCGATCCCGGTCGTGCTGCTCGGCACCTTCGCGGTGCTCGGCGCGCTCGGCTTCTCGGTCAACATGCTCACGATGTTCGCCATGGTGCTGGCGATCGGGCTGCTGGTCGACGACGCGATCGTGGTGGTCGAGAACGTCGAGCGCGTGATGAGCGAGGAAGGCCTGCCGCCGCGCGAGGCCACCCGCAGGTCCATGGAGCAGATCACCGGCGCGCTGGTCGGCATCGGCCTGGTGCTGTCGGCCGTGTTCGTGCCGATGGCCTTCCTCGGCGGCGCGACCGGCGTGATCTACCGGCAGTTCTCCGCGACCATCGTCTCGGCGATGGCGCTCTCGGTGCTTGTCGCGCTGGTGCTCACCCCGGCGCTTTGCGCGACGCTGCTGAAGCCCGTGCCGAAGGGCGAGGCGGCGCAGCGGCGCGGGTTCTTCGGCGCCTTCAACCGCGGCTTCGAGGCAGGCCGGGATCGCTACCGCCGCGGCGTGAGGGGGGTGCTCGCGCGCGGCGGCCGCTTCGTCGCGATCTTCCTCGCGCTGCTCGCCGTCGCCGGCTGGCTGTACCTGCGGCTGCCCGGCGCATTCCTGCCGCAGGAAGACCAGGGCACGCTGTTCGCGCAGGTGACGGCCCCGGCCGGCGCCACGCAGCAGCGCACGCGGGAGTCGACCGAGCGGGTGGAGCGCCATTTCCTGGAGCAGGAGCCCGAGGCCGTCGACTCGGTGTTCGCCGTGCAGGGCTTCGGCTTCGGCGGCTCGGGGCAGAACACCGCCATGGTGTTCGTCCGGCTGCGGGACTGGGCCGAGCGCGAATCCGAGGCGCTGTCCGCGCAAGCGGTCGCCGGCCGGGCGATGGGTGCGCTGTCGCAGATCCAGGATGCCTTCGCGTTCGCCTTCGTGCCCCCGCCGATGCCCGAACTCGGCCGCGCCGCGGGCTTCGCCTTCTTCCTCAAGGACAACGCGGGGCAGGGCCGCGAGGCGCTGGTCGCGGCGCGCGACCAGCTGCTGGCCGCGGCGGCCGGCAACGCGCGGCTGGTGAACGTCCGCCACAACGGCCTGCCGGACGCGCCGCAGCTGCGGGTCGAGATAGACACCGCCCGGGCCGCCGCGCACGGCCTGGCGACCGCCGACGTCAACGCGACGCTCGCGACCGCCTGGGGCGGGCAGTACGTGGACGACTTCATCGATCGCGGGCGCGTCAAGCGCGTGTACCTGCAGGCCGAGGCGCCCTACCGGATGGTGCCGGAGGACCTCTCGCGCTGGTCCGTGCGCAACGCCGGCGGCGAGATGGTGCCCTTCGACGCCTTCGGGAGCTCGCGCTGGGACTGGGGCTCGCCGCGGCTCGAGCGCTACAACGGCGTGCCGGCCGTGGAGATCGTCGGCGAGGCGGCGCCCGGGGTCAGCTCGGGCGAGGCGATGGCCGAGATGGAGCGGCTGGTCGCCGGACTCCCGGCCGGCTTCGGGCTGGAGTGGACCGGCCTGTCCTTCCAGGAGCAGCGGGCCGGCGCGCAGACGCCAGTCCTCTACGCGCTGTCGCTGCTGGTCGTGTTCCTGTGTCTCGCGGCGCTCTACGAGAGCTGGTCGGTGCCGACAGCGATCCTCCTGATCGCGCCCCTCGGCATCCTCGGGGCGCTCGCCGCGAGCTGGGCGCGCGGCATGGAGCGCGACGTGTACTTCCAGGTCGCGATGCTGACCTCCGTGGGCCTGACCAGCAAGAACGCGATCCTGATCGTCGAGTTCGCCAAGGAGAACGTCGAGCGCGGCATGGAGCTCGTCGAGGCCACCATGGCCGCGGTGCGCGACCGGCTGCGGCCGATCCTCATGACCTCGCTGGCCTTCGGCTTCGGCGTGCTGCCGCTCGCGATCGCGGACGGCGCCGGCTCGGGCGCGCAGCGCGCGATCGGCACGGGTGTGCTCGGCGGCATGGTCGTCGGCACCGCGCTCGGCCTCTTCTTCATTCCGCTGTTCTTCGTCCTCGTGCGCCGGCTGGCCGGCGGCCGTGGTCCGGCCCCGCCGGGAGTGCGCGCGCATGGCTGACCGCAGCGGCCGCAAGCGGGCAGAGATCCTCGACGCCGCGCAGGCCTGCTTCGTGCGCGACGGATTCCACGCCGCGAGCATGGCCTCGATCGCCGCGGCGGCGGGCGTGAGCGCCGGCCTGATCTACCGCTACTTCGACAGCAAGAGCGCGATCATCCTGGCCATCATCGAGCGCCAGCTGCAGGACAAGCTCGCCAACATCGCGAAGCTCGCCGAGGACCCGGACATCGGCCGGAAGTTCGCCGACTTCTTCCTGCGCCTGCGCCGTGGCGACCCTGACGTGGTCAACCCCGCCCTGCTGCTCGAGATCGGCGCGCAGGCGACACGCGACCCGCAGATCGCGGCGGCGCTTGCCGCCTCGGACCGGGCCGCCGCCGAGGCGCTCGGCCGCTGGCTCGCGGAAATCACCCGCTCGCGCGGGCTCGACCTCGGCGCGGCGGACCTGCGCGCCCGCGGCCTCGCGCTGCAGTGCCTGTTCGACGGACTGGCGATGCGCGCGGTGAAGCACCCGGAGCTCACGCGGGCCGAACTGACCGCCGCGCTCGAGACGATGCTGCCGCAACTCATCGGCCGCGGCGGCCCGCCCTTGCGCGGGTGAGCCGCGACGGTCCGCTGCGCTAGACTCCGGTCGCTGGCGTTGCGCAGACAGCGCCGCCGTCAGCGACACAGCGAGGGGGAATCATGGCCGGCGAGACCCAGACAGCAGCCCGCTTTCCTGCAGCACGCGTGCGGAGCGCTGCCACGGCCTGCGGCGCCGGCTTCGTTGCCGCGCTCCTCGCCACGTTCACCACCGCCGCGGGATCGCCCGGCCCGCGCTCGGCCAGCCTCATCGCCGACGAACGGGACGGCGCGAACTGGCCGGCCTTCGGCCGCACCTACAGCGAGCGGCACGCGAGCCCCCTGGACCAGGTCGACACCGCCACCGTCGCGAGGCTCGGCCTCGCCTGGTCGCTCGACCTGCCGGGTATCACCAACGGCGCGACGGTCCCGCTCGCCGTCGACGGGATCATCTACTTCACGGTCGGCCAGAGCATCGTGCACGCGGTCGAGGCGACGACCGGGCGGCTGTTGTGGCGCCACGACCCCGAGGTGGCGAAGCACGCGGGGCGCAAGCTGCGCATCACCTGGGGCCCGCGCGGCATCGGCTGGTGGGAAGGGAAAGTCTACGTCGGCACCACGGATGGCCGCCTGATCGCCCTCGACGCGCGCGACGGGCGGCAGCTCTGGGCGGCGCAGACGGTCGACCCGGACAACGAGCTCACGATCACCGGCCCGCCGCGTGTCTTCAACGGCAAGGTGATCATCGGCAACGCCGGCAGCGAGTTCGGCGCGAACCGTGGCTACGTGACCGCCTATGACGCCGTGACCGGCGAGCAGGCCTGGCGCTTCTGGATCGTGCCCGGCAACCCGGCCGACGGATTCGAGAGCGCAGCCATGGAGATGGCGGCGAAGACCTGGACCGGCGAGTGGTGGAAGTTCGGCGGCGGCGGGCAGGCCTGGAACGCCATGACCTACGACCCCGAGTTCAACCGCGTCTACATCGGCACCGGCAACGGCGCGCCCTGGAACCGCAAGGTCCGGAGCCCCGGCGGCGGCGACAACCTGTTCCTCTGCTCGATCGTCGCGCTCGACGCCGACACCGGCGAATACGCCTGGCACTACCAGACGACCCCGGGCGAGACCTGGGACTACAACTCGGCGATGGACATCACCCTCGCCACCCTCGAGGTGGACGGCGAGCCGCGGCCCGTGATCCTGCACGCGCCGAAGAACGGCTTCTTCTACGTCATCGACCGGAAGACCGGCAAGGTCCTCTCCGCCGAGAAGTTCGGCAAGGTCACCTGGGCCGAGCGCGTGGACCTCGAAACCGGCCGCCCCGTCGAGGCGCCGGGCGCACGCTACGAGGACGCGCCGGCGCTCATCTGGCCCTCCACCATGGGCGTGCACAACTGGCAGCCCATGTCCTACAGCGAGCAGACCGGGCTCGTGTACATCCCGACGCTCGAGATGGCGAGCCTGTTCGACGATCGCGGCGTCGACCCGAAGACCTTCGAGATGAAGAGCACGAAGCTCAACGTCGGTCTCGTGATGCCGGTGGGCGATGCGCCGCCGGAGGCCGGCAAGAGCGCGCTGCTCGCCTGGGATCCGTTGAAGCAGCAGGCCGCCTGGGAGGTGCCCACGCCGGGTCTGTGGAACGGCGGCACCATGACCACCGCCGGCGGGCTCGTGTTCCAGGGCCAGTCCGACGGACGCTTCAACGCCTACGATGCGACGAGCGGCGAGCGCCTGTGGTCCTTCGACGCGAAGATGGGCATCACCGGCGCGCCGATCACCTTCACCGCGGGCGGCAAGCAGTACATCAGCGTCGTCGCCGGCTGGGGCGGCTCGGCGCCCGCCTTCTTCGGCTCGCTCGCCGCGCAGCACGGCTGGCAGGCGCGGCTGCATCCCCACCGGCTGCTGACCTTCGCGCTCGACGGCAAGGCGACGCTGCCCGACACGCCGCCGCCCGTGCAGGTGACGCCGGTCGACGACCCCGACTTCGTCGTGGACGAGGCCAAGGCGAAGGACGGCGGGCTCCTGTTCGCCGAGCGCTGCATCGTCTGCCACGGCCTCGGCGCCGTGGCGGCCGGCTACGCGCCCGACCTTCGGGCCTCGCCGGTGGCGCTGGATCGGCAGGCGTTCTCGAAGGTGGTGCGCGACGGCGCGCTCGAGCTTCGCGGCATGCCCCGCTACGACGAGCTTAGCGACGCCGAGCTCGAGCGACTGCGCCATTACCTCAGGGCGAGGGCGAGAGGGGCACCGTAGCTGACGGCAGTCGATCGTTTGGGTCAGCGCCCGGCCGGCAGTTCCGCGGCCAGCTCATCGACATAGCGCCAATAGCTGAACACGCGACCGCGCCGGCGATTGGTCAGCTCCGTGATCATGCCGATGCGCTCCAGGTGCGCAAGCGACTTGTTGACGGTCGCCGCGGTGAGTCCGGTGGCATTGACCAACGCCGCCGAGGTGGCGATCGGCTGGCGTTGCAGGGCCTGATGGACCGCGAGCGCCGAGCCCGATGCGCGCCCGAGCCTTGAGATCCTCCCGCGATCCGCGTTGACCAGCGCCAGCAGCGCATTGCCGGTAGCTATCGCCTGCGCTGCGCTCGCCTGGACGCCTTCCGCAAAGAAGTCCAGCCAGCGCTCCCAGTCGCCACGCAGCCGCACGTCGTTGAGGATCTCGTAGTACAGCGAGCGATGCGTCTTGAAGTACAGGCTCGGGTACAGCATCGGCTCGCGCAACACGCCGTCCGCGACGAGCTGCAGGACGATCAGCAGCCGCCCGAGGCGGCCATTGCCGTCCAGGAAGGGATGGATGGTCTCGAACTGCGCGTGCGCCAGCGCAGCCTTGACCAGCGGGGGCGTCGGTTCGGGCTGGTCATTGAGGAAGCGCTCGAACGGCGTGAGGCATGCCGCCAGGGCGGAGGCGGGCGGCGGCACGAAGGCGGCATCGCGCGGCCGCGTGCCGCCGATCCACACTTGCGAGCGGCGCAACTCGCCGGGCATCTTGCCGCCGCCGCCCGGGTGGGACATGAGCACCGCGTGCATGCCGCGCAACAGGCGCATCGACAGCGGCATGCCCTCGCGCAGCCTCGCCAGCCCGTGCTGCAGGGCGGCGACGCAATGGCTCACTTCCCGCGCGTCCTCGATCGGCACGCCGGGCTGCTCGTCGATCTCATAGAGCATCAGGTCGGCGAGCGACGACTGCGTCCCCTCGATCTGCGAGGACAGGACCGCTTCATTGCGCACGAAGCTGTAGAGCAGCAGCGCCGCGTTGGGCAGGTGCGAGGTCAGCGCATCGAGGCGCCCCAGCGCAAGCAGAGCCTCGTCGAATCGCCGCCTCAGCGAGGGCGACCAGACGATCGGCGGGTCCGGCGGCAGTGGCGCCGGCACGAAGGCCTTGATCCGCTCGCCGGCAGCGGCGACCTCGACGTACCTTCCGGGCGCTGGGCGGCGCATGGAACGAACCTAAAACAAGCGCGGTGCTTATTTTAGGTTAGTCGTATATCCTAAATCAATGCCGTCGCCTGCTACGTCCAGTCGACCGGCCCCAGCGGCAGCTCGTTGAGCTCTGCCCGAGCCTCACGCCACGTAGGATAGTGTTGGTCCAATAGCGCCACGTAGCGCTCGCTGTGGGTCGGCGCGATCAGGTGCGCCATCTCGTGCACCACCACGTACTCCAGCAGGTCCTTTGGCTTCTTCACTAGCTCGGTATTCAGCCGGATGTGCCTCGCCTCGTGATTGCAGCCGCCCCAGCGGGTCTTCATCCGCTGCAGGTAGTAGGCGGCCACCTCGACGCCGAGCCTCGGCTCCCACTTGCGGATGAGCTTCGGCACGGCTTCGTGCAGCAGGGCCTTGTGCCAGCCGTGCATCACCGCCTCGCGTTTCGCGCGATCGCTGCCGGGCCGCACGGCGAGCGTGATGCGCCGGTGATCCATGGTCACCGACGGTTTCTGCTCGCGCGCGATCACGGTCAGCAGGTAACGCTTGCCCCAGACGTAGTGACTCTCGCGCGTCACGAACCGTCGGGGCGTCTCGCGCGCCTGCGCCCGCAGCCTCGCCTGCTGGCTCCGGATCCAGCCGAGCCGGGAGGCGGCGTAGGCGCGGGCGACTTCGAGCCGAGTGCCGGCCGGCGCCACCAGCGTCACGCGCCCGCCGGGCGGATGCACGGAGAGATGGACATGCTTTATGTCCTTGCGCGTGACCGCGATCGCGATCTCGCCGAGGCGGATGGTCTCTGTCATCCGTACCCTGGCTGGTGCTTGATGAGTTCGAACAGGGCCAGCGTCGCCGCGCGGTTGCGGTCGAGCAGCGGGAAGAGCGCGTTGAGCACCTGCGCCTCGCGTGCCTGGTCGCCCTTCCACCCCGCGGGTGCCTGCTCGCGCATCGTCCGGTCGACGGCGAGCGCCAGCTCCACCCTGTTGTCCTCGTCCATGAGACCGGGTTCGGCCACGGCGGCCGCAGCGCCGGCCGCCAGGATTCGCGGCAGGTTGTTGTAGATGACGGTGGCTTCGGGCTTGCCGTGCAGGGCCGCCGGGATGCCCGACTCCGGATGCCGCGCCGCGAGCCGCTTGACCAGGGCCTCGGCCTTGCGCAGGAACTCCTCGTAGGCCGCGGCGTCGGCCCGGTTCTGCTGGATCAAGTCGTCCAGCAATAGCGACATCTGCTCGTAGAAGCGCGGGTCGGTGAGCTGCTCGCGGATGATCGTCTTGCGGACGTTGTTGATGATGCCCTCGGCAATGGCGTTGCGAGACAGCCGGCCCTTCTCGTTGAGCTTGCGCGCGATGGCGTCGTGGATGCCGGTCTCGACGATCAGCTCGACCAGCGACAGGTCGCCGAGCTGGCCGAGCCCCGCCGCCGCATCGGCCTGTATGTAGGTGTTGATGAGGTGGCGCATGTCCGCCTCGTAGGGCTTGATATCCAGCTCCTCCCCCGAGTGCCGCTTGATGGCGGCGCGGATCTCGGTGTGGAACTCCACCTCGCGCCGCAGCGCGGCGGCTTCCGCCTCGGCGTACCCGGCCTCCGCAAGATCCCGGGACAGCTCCGAGTAGGCACGCGCCAGCAAGGCCACGGCCTTGTAGTAGGACACCCGCAGCGGCTCGGTCTCGTTCAGCGCGCCGGCATCGGCGGCATCGCCGCAGAAGTAGCGCAGGTACTGTTCCACCTCGCGCGGCGGCGGCACCGGCTCGCACAGGTAGCGCAGGGCCTCGCGAGCCTCGTTGAGCTTCCTCCTGCCTTCGACGAGCCAGTCCTTGAGGCGGACGTTGTTGTCCCCGCCGCCGGCCTCGTCGATGTCGAGCTCGTCCGAGCTGTAGACGGCGATGGCCGCCTGGACCTGGCCGAACAGCTCCTTGAAGTCGACGATGTGCCCATAGTCCTTGTCGGCCCCGTCGAGCCGGTTGGTGCGGCAGATCGCCTGGAACAGGTTGTGGTCGCGCAGCTCGTTGTCGAGGTAGATGTAGGTGCAGCTCGGGGCATCGAACCCGGTGAGCAGCTTGCTCACCACCACGAGCAGCTTGAGGTTCGCCGGTTCGCGGATGAATCTGCGCTTGACCTCGTCTTCGTACTGCTTCGTGGTCTGGCCGTTCCGGAGCACATGCTGCGTGTAGGTATCGAACTTGTAGCGCTCGTCGCTGTGCGGCGGCTCGCGGGAGATCGCGGTGTGGGTCGGCTCGTAGGAGGTGACGATGCCGCAGTACGGGCCGAACGAGGTGTTCTGGAACAGGCGGTAGTAGTGGCAGGCGTCGTAGATCGAGGCCGCCACCAGGATCGCGGTGCCACGATCGCTGCAGAGGCGCGGCCTCAGTGCGAAGTCCTCGATGATGCTGGCGATGATGCGCTGCTTGCGCTCGCCGGCGCTCATCAGCTCCTCCATCGTCGCCCAGCGCCGGCGCAGCACCGCCTTCTGGAAGTTGTTCAGGTTGCGGGTCTTGTGCTCGAACCAGCTGTCGATGGCCGCCTGCGAGGTCAGCCGCTGCGGCACGTCGCGGGCCTCGTACTTGAGGTCGAGGATCACGCCGTCGGCGACCCCCTGGTGGAACTTGTAGGTGTGGATGTAGGTGCCGAAAACCTCGCGGGTCATCGGCTTGTCCTTGCGCAGCAGCGGCGTGCCGGTGAAGCCGACGAAGATGGCACTCTCGAGCCAGCGCTTCATCTGCCGGTTCATGTCGCCGCCCTGCGTGCGATGGCATTCGTCGACGAACACGTAGAACCTGCCGCGCACTGGCGGTGGCGGGCCCTCCAGGTCGGCCGGATCGAACTTGTGGACCAGCGCACACAGCAGGCGCGGCGTAGCATCGCCGAGCTTCGCGACGAACTCGCGTCGTGACGTAACTCGGGGTGACGGCGAGTCTGCGCCGATGACCCCTGCGTTCTGCATCACCCCCTCGATCTGCTTGTCCAGCTCGTCGCGATCGGTGACGACGAGGATCCGGGCGTCGGGGTCGTGCTCCAGCAGCCACTTGGCGATCAGCACCATGAGGATGCTCTTACCGCTGCCCTGGGTATGCCAGATGACGCCGCCCTCGCGCCGCGCGATGCGTTCCTGGGCGGCTTTCACGCCGAAGAACTGGTGCGGGCGCGGCACCTTCTTCTGCCCGGCGTCAAAGAGGATGAAATGGCGGATGAGATCCAGCAGGCGCGCCTTGTTGCACAGTTGCGCGAGCGGCCGGTCGAGCAGCGCCCCGGCGGCCAGCGCCGTTCCCGCGGCGGGTGGGGCTTCGTCCTTCCATTCGACGAAGAACTGCTCCGGCGTGCCGGTCGTGCCGTAGCGCAGCCCCTGTGAATCGCTGCCCGCGAGCAACAACTGTACGGTGCTGAAGAAGCCCTTGTTGAAGATCTCTTCCTGGTTGGTGATGAGCTGGCGCACGCCGTCGGCCACCTCCACTGAGCTACGCTTGAGCTCGATGACGGCAATGGCGAGGCCGTTCAGGTAGAGCACGATGTCGGGCCGTCGCTGGTGGCCGCCCTTTAGCGTCACCTCCTCGGCCAGCGCGAGGTCATTTCGCTCCGGATGCTCCCAGTCGACCAGGTGCACCGTGTCGTGCGTCTGACCGGCGGCGACCTGGACCTGAACGCCGTAGCGCAGCAGCTGGTAGGTACGCAGGTTGGCCTGGTAGAGCGTAATGCCTGTGGCATCGGCGGCCGCCTCGAGCTTCTGCAGCGCGGCCGCAACCTGGGCGGTCGAGTACCCTCGGGCCGCCAGATTTTGGCGCAGCAGCTCAGTCTCAATTGGGCGGTTGCCCTCTCGTGTGCTCCATTCACCGAGATTGCGATAACCTAGGCAGCCCGTCCGCGCTGTGTCAGTGAACAGCGCTACGACACGGTTCTGCGTCCGGCGCTCGGAGCGGGGCCGCTCAAGCATGTGCGGCTTTCCCTAGCACCTCCGCCTCGACGTAGCGCTTGAAGGACCTCGTTTCCGTGAAGCACCGGAATCCCGCCTCGCCCGTGATCTTGATGGTTCCGGCATCCTCGTTGAGCAGAACCGCGACCGGCTGGCTCAACTCCTCTTGCAGTCCGCTCGGCCAGGCCAGATCGAAGATGGCTCGCTGCTCGCCTGTCTGCGGATCGGCGAAGTCGTAGGAAACGACGCCGCGAGGGAGCCCCTGCGCTTCCACCCAGTCGTTCAGCGCCTCGACTTCGGCCTCCTCCTCTTCGCTGGTGATGCCGCCGCCGATCGCGGCCGCCGTCGGCGCTGCCGATGCCGGACCGGCGAGCCAGCGGGTGTCGCCATGCAGGAGATCCTCCATGCGGCGGTTGAGCTCGGCGGACAGCAGAACCTTGCGCGCTTCGAGGAAATCGCGGAAGCGCTCGATCTTCCACAGCGTCGGGTCCACCGGGATCCACTGCGACGCGAGCGCCCCGGGGTGCGCCGCCTCCACCTGCGGAAAATACTCCTCCGGCAGCCGATCGGTGATGTCGAGGTTCGTGTCCTTGGTCAGAAAGCAGAAGTTGGCGAGCGCGTTCACCTCCGGGCGCGGGTGCTTGCGCTTGTAGAGCTGCGCCTTCGGGAAGATGTGATGCACTTCCAGGCGGCTCATCTTGCCGAGCAGGCTCGCCTTGAGCGGCAGCCCTGTGCCCCAGTCCCGCGCCTCGCCCATGCGCGTCAGCAAGTAAAGGACAGGATAAAACCGCGCGCCCAAGCTCCAGCCGGTGAAGTGTCCCGGTTCAGCGCGCAAGCCGCCGTGCCAGAGCCGCAGCTGCTCTAGCAGCCTGTCCAGACGATCGCCCTCGCCCTCGAGCGCCGCGAGGTCCTGGTCGATGAACGACTCCGTGGAGCCGGAGAACCGCCCCCACATCGCCGCCTGCACGAACCAGAAGAGCAGCTTGTCGCGCTCCTTCTCGCCCATCGGTCCGAGCCCCGCTTGCTGCCGCTGGTCGAGGTAGCGCGCCATCACCGGCACGCCGAAGCGGCCGAAAAACACGCGGTCGTGGTCCAGCCCGAGCCTGCCGCCAATCAGGTTCAGGCTGGTGTCGATGTGCTTGGTGGCGCGCGCGAGCGCGTCCTGCACTTCGGCAGCGCTCTTTTCATGGAGATGCTGGAACTTGGCCTCGCCCGTCAGCACCGTGTTCACGGAGCGCAGCAGCCAGTCGAGGTTGAAGTGGAAATCCGACTTAGCCCACTCCTTGAGCTTGGCCTTCATCGCCTCGCGACCTTGCGGCCATTCGGCGCAGATCTTGGCCAGCGCGAGGTCGCCCTTGGAAAGCTTGGTGCCACCGCTGTTGACGCGGTTGAAGATATCCACCACCACGTCGAGGGATTTGTCAGCCCCAGTGACCTCTTCGATGTGGAGGTCAATTTCAAGGATGCCGAGGATTCGAGAGATGCGTCCTGAATACTTGATTGCCTTCGTACCGATGCTGGGATGCGCGGCAAGGGCCTCGACCAGATTCTCGTGGCCCACTTGCCCGTTCTTCATCAGCTCGGTCACGTCGATCCAGAGCGGGTCATCCTTCATCTTTACCGGCTGGTAGAACTCGAAGCTCTGGCCCTCCAGGTGGAAGCGCAGACCCGTGAACGCCTGCGCATTGCCGTCGAAGAATTCCGGGGGTTCGCCGCGCACAACACCATAAATGGACGTCATGCGCTGCTGGCCGTCGAGCAGCAGCTTCACCACGCCCGTCGCCAGCGCGCCGTCGCCGCGATGCGTTGCCGTCTTCGACTCCGTGGCCCATACCAGCAGGCCGCCGACCGGATGCCGGCGGTAGAGGGAATCGAAGAGCCCACGCACCTGGTCACGGTTCCACACGTAGCCTCGCTGGAACTCAGGCAGTGCCATGTGTCTGTTCTGGATATGGTCGAGAATCGTCGAGATCTTCATTTTTCTACGTCCAAGCGCCCAGCACGGCCTGAGCGAATGCGGCATCACGGACTACACCGTTGCGGCGCAGCTTCTTGAGCGCTCCCCGGCCGAGGGCGCGCGCCATGACCTTTACTTGCCGTCTTCTTCTTGCCGGGCGCTCCAGGTAGACGAAGGAGACCTGTCGGTTGGTACGGCGAACCGTGCGGACATGCAACACGTTGCCGGGCGGGGCCACGAGAACCCTGCCCCTCCCTTCGTCCAGGACCTGGACGACCACGTCGCCACGTTTGTACGGGCACCGGCCGGTCTGCCGGAAACTGTTCAGTTCGAAGGTTCGTGGATGCTCATGGCGCTTCCTGGCGACCGTCATAGCCGTGTCGTGCAGTCTCTGATCCCGTTCTGACCAGCTCTCCAGCTCCAGCTGCGCCAATTGCAGCCTGGGCAGCGTCGGCCGCCGCGACGAATCCTTCAATCGCCGTGGCACGCGCTTGCCGCCTGGGAACTTCGGAGGGCGGTATAGCCTGGACAATCGCCTCAGGACCGTTGGGGTTAATTCGTGCAGGCAATGCTCGCGTACAAATTGCCGGGCAGCTTGCACGACCTTCGGATCGGTGGTGCGGACAACGGCCTCGACCAGGTCTGTCGCGGAGTTTCGTGAGACGTTCGCCGAACCGATGTAGGCGGCCCGGCCAACGACAAATACCTTGGCGTGCAGGTTGGTGACGCTGTAGACCTTCACCCCGCGGTTGACTAGCCGGATGAGGTCATCCGGGCACGTCTGTCCCAGCTCCACCGCTCGCTCGCCGGCGTTCACAACGAGGCGGCTGTTCCGGGGAAGCGGCAAGCGCCTGCTTGCGCCAGCGCCGACATAGGCCACTGCAACCGCGCAGGGCTGTTGCGCGCTACGCACCGCGGCGGTCAGGTGCGGCCAGATTCCTCGCGTGATGAGAATCGTGCTCATATCAGACGGGTCCTTCCTGTGAGCAGCTCCTGCATCATGCCCTGCTTCAGCGCGCGAGTCTTTTCGCGACGGGCTCCGAGAGCGGAGATTTCGGTGTCCATGTCCGAGAGGACAGCGGCGATAGCGGTTTGCTCGGTGACCGAGGGCAATCGCATCTCGACGCTTGCGATGTGCGCTCTGTTTGTGGCGTAGACCTTGGTCCCTGCCGCCAGGCGCCGAAGATGTGTTGCAAACGAAGGACAGTGCTGGAGAAAGCCCTTGAAGCCATCGGCAAGCACGGTCTTGTCGAATCTCGCCGCAATCGTGTGCAGCCCGGAGACGACCTCGGTCTCGCGAGCGCCGCGTAGTTCGACCGATCTGCAGACTCCGGCGATGTCCTCCGATGCATCGGCGAAGATCACATCGCCATCACGCAGCCGGTCGAGCCGTGCAGCCTTGGCATCGGGCAGGCTGGGAAGGGTCTGCGGTGAAAGGAACGAGTCCGTGCTTGCGTGAATGTCGCCGTAGTGGAGGTATTTCACCCGTCCCTCCGGCAGAAGCTCAGCTCGGGAGTTCACACCATTGCGGAGAAACGTCACGTGGTCCCCCAACCGCTTCACATCCCACTCCCCGTGAAAGCCGGGGAGGCGGGTCTGGCCGGTGAGGAGTTGCTGCATGGCGGCCTGCTTGAGGTCGCGCTTCTTGGCGATGAGCCGGTCCAGCCCGCCCAGCAGCGCATCCACATCGCTCAACGCCGTGGCGATGGCGCGTTGTTCGGTGAGGGGTGGTCGTGGAATCGGGACCTGCAGAAACTTGTCGCGTGGCAGATGCGCAATGCTGGTCTGCGTTACGTAGTTCGAGAGAACGCCCGTGGCCGACCATCGGCGAAGAATCGCCACCATAAGGCGTTGGTCGAAAGCACGCAGTGGCCGTAGGCGATGCAGCGCCTTCTGGAAGTAACACTCGTCCAGTGGTGCCTCCCAGATGGCGGCTCTTCCCACCTCACCTCCCTCGCACACCAAGAGATCGCCGCGCTGGAGTCGATACTTCTCGATATCCGCTGGTGTCATTGGCACGCGTGGGAGGTCGCTCGTATCAATGCGATCCCACTGGACCGCCTTGTTGCCGAGATACAGCTTCAGGACCCCAGTGTTGCGCTCAGCATCCAACATCTTCCCGAGCTGTATTGAGAACTCTGCGCCGACCGTGCTTAGAGCCCACTCCTCCGGAATGACCCCCACCTCCGTCTGTTTGTACCCCGGCCTTACCTCCACAATACCCCCATCTTCGCGAGGTGTTCCTCTACGCGAGCGGCGAGCGTCGCCACCTCTTCGGTGAGCTGCGGCAGCGGCGTGGCGTAGCGTTCGGCCAGCTCGCGGATGCGGCCGGTCAGGGTCTGCGACACGCGTTCCAGCTCGCCCTGCACGCTGGCCGCGAGGTGCGTCATCCACTTGTCGTCGATGACCAGCGCCTTGATCTCGGCCTCGGTGAGCGTGGGGTACTTCTCGTAGGCGAGCTTGTCGAGCGCTGATTCCTGCCCCCTCACCGCGCGCTTCCCCGCCGCCTCGCGCTCGGTCAGCTCCAGCCAGCGCGCGAGGACTTGTGCTTCTTCCCTCGACTCGTCGTCGTCCCTGATCTCCCGCAGGCGGGCGTTGACCTCGGCCTTGGCGACCTTGTCGAGCGCACCTAGGAAACCCTCCTCGCCGCCGTGCTCCTCCTCCAGCTCCGCCAGGCTCCCGGCGACGGCCTCGCAGTCCGCCTGCGCAGCTTCGAGGGCCGCCTGCTCCTTCGCGAAGTAGCGCGCGACGATGTAGGGCTTGGGAATGAGCTCGCAGGTCCAGCCCCTGTCCCGGCTCCTGCCCTTCTTGTCGGTCTCGAGGATGCGCGAAGTCTTTGCGACCCAGCCGTCGGCGGCGACGAGGTAGGCGTCGTCCTGCATCGTCCCGGCCCAGTAGTCCATCAGGTGCTGGTAGACGTCGTAGGCGTCGAGCAGCGGCGCGTCGCGGAAGGCGGCGAGCAGGTCTTCGGCGATGCGCTCGATCAGCGCCTTGGGGTGGCCGTCCTTGCCGAACGCTGTGAGCTGCTGGGTAGCGGCGGCGCGCCAGCCCTCGAAGCGCCGCGTCACCGTCTGGTTGAGAGCGCTGAACTCGGGGTGACCGAGAATCGCCGGCCGCACCTCGGGGAGCGGGAGGCGCAGGCGCGCATAGCCGGGCCGCAGCGGCTCGAACAGCGCGGCGCGCACGCCGGGAAGGACGCGCCAGTAGTCCGCGAGCGCATCGAGGTCGCGCTCGGGGATGCCGCCGCGCAGGTGGCCTTCGATGTCGTGCAGGTCCTCGGGCTCGGTGCTGTCGATGTAGCGCGGCAGGTTGAGGTTGTAGTCGTTCCTCGGATCCGCGATCTCGTCGAGCGGCACCATTCGCGCGTAGCGCGGCACGTCGACCTGGCGCGTGAAGGTATCCACGATGCGGTGGATGTCCTGCTCGCGCAGGCGGTTCTTGTTGCCGTCCTTGATGAAGCCCTTGCTGGCGTCGATCAGGAACACGCCCTTGCGGGCGGCGGCGTTGTCCTTGTCCAGCACCACGATGCAGGCCGGAATACCGGTGCCGTAGAACAGGTTGGCCGGCAGGCCGATGATGCCCTTCAAGATGCCCGAGCGCACGAGCTGCCGGCGGATCACCGCCTCGGCGTTGCCGCGAAACAGCACGCCATGCGGCAGGATGCAGGCTGCCTTGCCGGTGCTCTTCATCGACCGGACGATGTGCAGCAGGTAGGCGTAGTCGCCCTGCTTGGCCGGCGGCACTCCCCAGGCGAAACGCTGGAACGGGTCGTCGGCGGGCGAGAGGCCGGTGCTCCAGGTCTTGTCGGAGAACGGCGGATTGGCGACCACGTAATCGTAGGTGCGAAGCTGCTCGCCGTCCTTGAACTTGGGCGCGGCCAGCGTGTTGCCCGAGAGGATGCTGGCCGTCGGGAAGTCGTGCAGGATCATGTTCATGCGGGCGAGGCCCGCCGTGGTCACATCCTTCTCCTGCCCCTCGAGCGTGATGTGCCTGCCCGCCTGCGCGGCCACCTTGAGGAGCAGCGAGCCCGAGCCGCAGGTCGGATCGTAGGCGGTGGTCGACGCCTTGGTGTTGTCAGGCGAGATGCCGATCACCTGCGCGATGACGCGGCTCACCTCCGCGGGTGTATAGAACTGCCCCTTGCTCTTGCCACTCTCGGTGGCGAAGTGCCGCATCAGGTATTCGTAGGCGTCGCCGAGGATGTCGTCGTGCTCGGCGCGGTTGCCCGAGAAGTCGAGCTCGGGCTTCTGGAAGATGCCGATCAGGTTGCTCAGGCGATCGACCATCTCCTTGCCGTCGCCGAGCCTGTTTGGGTCGTTGAAGTCCGGGAAGTCGCTACGGGCGAGGCGCGCGTTGGCGTCGATCAGCGGCTGGATGACCTGGGTGTTTATCTTGTCGCCGATGTCGGGCTTGCCCTTGAGCGCGACCATGTCGGCGAAGCTCGCGCCCTTGGGGATGACGACCGGCGGGGCGAAGTCGGTGCTGTTGCCGTACTTGTCGCTGATGTACTTGATGAA
>CAYORU010000045.1:0-26628 GCA_964406445.1 uncultured Steroidobacteraceae bacterium | reverse complement strand
CGACTGCGCGAGCGAAGTGGTGGCCCAGGCCGGATCCCGCCCGCGCGCAAGGCTCGGCCAAGACAACCGTAACGCCCGGATCCCGGCCGCGGCGCAGGCACGGTGCCCAAGATCCTGTACGTGGGGGCGCCCATGGCGACAGTCCCCGTCCGGGCGCGCGGTCCAGTAACATTCGCGGGGCCCAGGCCCGGAGACCCCCGTGACCCGAGTGACCGTTCCCGCGCGCGAGCGCCTGATCTTCGCCATGGACGTCCCCGACGCCGCCGCGGCGCGCATGCTTGCGGAGGAACTCGGCGATTCCGTCGCCTTCTACAAGCTCGGCCTCGAGCTCTTCATGTCCGGCGGCTACTTCGAGCTGCTCGACTGGATGGCCGGCCGCGGCAAGCGGATCTTCGTCGACCTCAAGTTCTTCGACGTCCCCGCGACCGTCGCTGCCGCCGTCAGGAACCTGCACGGCCGCGGCGTGACCTTCGCCACCGTGCATGGCAACCAGGGCATCATGGAGGCCGCCGCCGCCGCGAAGGGCGACGTCAAGGTGCTCGCGGTCACGGTGCTGACGAGCCTCGACCGCGGCGACCTCGACGACCTCGGTTTCCAGTGCGACGTCGAGCAGCTGGTGCTGTCGCGGGCGCGGCGCGCGCTCCAGGCCGGCTGCGACGGCGTGGTGTCCTCCGGCCTCGAGGCGAAGCTGCTGCGCGCCGGCGTCGACGACCGGCTGATCGTCGTGACGCCCGGCATCCGGCCGGTCGAGAACCGGCCGGTGGACGACCAGAAGCGGGTGGTGAACGTCGAGCAGGCCTTCGCCAACGGCGCCGACTACATCGTGGTCGGCCGGCCGATCCGCGACGCCGCCTCGCCGCGCGCGGCCGCCGAGCAGATCCAGGAGACGATCGCCGGATGCTTCCGGGGGGCTGCATGAGCGCCATGAAGAACGACCTGCTGCTGCGCGCGCTCATGCGCCAGCCGACCGAGCGCACGCCCGTGTGGATGATGCGCCAGGCCGGCCGCTACCTGCCGGAGTACCGCGCCACGCGGGCGAAGGCCGGCAGCTTCCTCGCGATGTGCATGAACCCCGAATACGCCTGCGAGGTGACGATCCAGCCGCTCGACCGCTATCCGCTCGACGCCGCGATCCTGTTCTCGGACATCCTCACCATCCCGCACGCGATGGACCTCGACCTCGCCTTCGAGGCGGGCGAGGGCCCGAGGATCGGCAAGCCGGTGCGCAGCGCGGCCGACGTGGACCGGCTGTTCGTGCCCGATCCTGCGCGCGAGCTGAAGTACGTGATCGACGCGGTGGCGCTGATCCGTCGCGAGCTCGCCGGCCGCGTGCCGCTGATCGGCTTCGCCGGCTCGCCGTGGACCGTGGGCACGTACATGGTCGAGGGCGGCGGCAGCAAGAATTTCGCGCACATCAAGGGCATGCTGTACGACGCGCCGGACGCGCTGCACCGCATGCTCGACGTGGTGACCCGCGCGACCATCGGCTACCTCAACGCCCAGATCGAGGCGGGAGCGCAGGCGGTGATGGTCTTCGACACCTGGGGCGGGGCGCTCTCGCCGCGCCGCTACCTCGAGTTCTCGCTCGACTACATGGCCCGCATCGTCGACGGGCTCCTGCGCGAGCGCGAGGGCCGCCGCGTGCCGGTGATCCTGTTCACCAAGGGCGGCGGCGAGTGGCTCGACCACATGGCCGAGACCGGCTGCGACGCGCTCGGCGTCGACTGGACCATGGACCTCGCCGACGCTCGCGAACTCACCGGCGGGCGCGTGGCGCTGCAGGGCAACCTCGACCCCTGCGTGCTGTACGCCTCGCCCGAGGTGATCCGGGACGAGGTCGGCCGGGTGCTGGCGAGCTACGGCCACGGCCACGGCCACGTGTTCAACCTCGGCCACGGTATCCACCCGGACATCGACCCGGAGCGCGTCGCGGCGATGCTCGCCGCGGTGCACGATCTCTCCCCGCAATACCACCGGTAGCACCATGGACATCGACAAGATCCCGATCGGCGAGGACCCGCCCCACGACATCAACGCGCTGATCGAGATCCCGCAGGGCGGGGTGCCGGTGAAGTACGAGCTCGACAAGGAGTCGGGCGTGCTGCGCGTGGACCGCTTCCTGCACACGGCCATGTTCTACCCGGGCAACTACGGCTTCGTGCCGCACACGCTGTCCGAGGACGGCGATCCGGTGGACATCATCGTGGTGGGCGTCGTGCCCGTCGTGCCGGGCGTGATCATCCGCTGCCGGCCGGTCGGCGCGCTGCTGATGAAGGACGAAGCCGGCCCGGACGAGAAGGTCGTGGCGGTGCCGGTGGACAAGCTGCACCCCTTCTACACCGGCGTGAAGACCTGGAAGGACCTGCCGCGGATCCTGACCGACCAGATCGCGCACTTCTTCCAGCACTACAAGGACCTGGAGAAGGGCAAGTGGGTCACGATCGCGAACTGGGTCGGCCCGCAGCACGCCGCGCGCATGATCGAGGACGGCATCCGCCGGGCCGCGGAGTCGGGCGACGACGTGGCGGCCCACCTCGTCGCCGGCCGCGCGATGAGCGGCCGCGCCGGCCGGCGCCGGCGCAAGTTGCCCGCGGCGGAGTGAGCGGCCGGGCCCGTCGGTCGGCCCCTCAGTACTTGTCTTTGGCCTTCTTGCCTTCGTGCTTCGCCTCGTAGGCGTCGGCATGGGTCGCCACGGCCCAGAGGTAGGTGTTGAACTCGGCCGCGTCGAGCGTGTCGAGCAGCGCGTCCATGCCGGCCATGACCAGCATCTGGCCGTCCTCGCCCTCCAGCACGCTGTAGCGGGCGAACACGATATTCTCGTTGGCCTTGAGCAGCTCCAGCGCCTGGTCCCGCGACATCTTCGACAGGAGCCCGCCCTCGACCCAGCGGCAGGGCGAATAGATGTTGATGACGGTGCCCGCGGGCGTCTGGACCGAGGGCAGGACGTAGACGAGCTGAGTGCGCTTGTCGGCCAGCGTGAAGCCGGCGGCAAAACGACCCTTCTCGTCGACCTGACCGCGGATGCCCGCGAGCTTCGCGATGTCTGCGATCTTCTTGAGGATGGTCTCGCGATCCGGCGCGTTCATGGGTGCAGCTCCCTCGTAGAGTTCAGTTCAGGAACAGGTCGGCGCTGACGCGCAGCTTCGCGGCGAGCTGGCGCAGCGCCGCCTGCTCGTCGGCAGCCACCTGCTCGTCGGCGCGGGCGATCTGGACCAGGCCCTCCAGGATCCGGTTGATCTCGCTCGCCGTCAGCTTCTGCTGGCGGCGCGCGAGGCACTCGGCGAAGCGCTCGAGGCACTGGTCGGAGCCCGGCACGCCGGCCGCGAGCGCCTGCTGCAGACGGGCGGGCGAGGCCACGGAGGCGAGCCGCTCCCGCTCCTTCTCGCCGAGGTCGCCGTGGGACAGGGCCATGTACAGCCCGCCCCACAGGAAGAAGTCCGCGAGGATCGGATCTGCCGCGTCGGGCCGCTCGCGCGCGAGCGGATCCAGCACCGCCAGCAGTGCGCCGACTTCCTCGTCGACGGCCGCCTGCGCCGCGGGATCCGGCGCCATCCAGAGATCCGCCTCCCAGAACAGGCGCAACGCCTTGATGCGCAGGTGCGCGACCGGGTGGGTCAGCATCCCGAGCGAATCGTCGGTGCCCACCTCCAGAAGCTCGTTGACGTACTGGTCCCACTGCTGGTCGAACAGGGCCGGATCCATCGCCAGGTCGGGCGTGGTGATGCCCGAGGCGGTGCGGAACAGGGCCTTGGTGGCGACGTCGAAGTCGCCGCAGCAGAGCAGCCCCATGCGGTCGGCCGAGATCTCCTGCGCCCGGCTCAGCGCCATCAGCTGCATGCGCCGCCGCGGGTCGACGCGGTCGATGACCAAGAATTCGTTGACGTCGTGGTGGCCGAAGGCCGCGTGCCCGAGCTCGTGGCCGATGACGAACTGCAGCTCGCGGGCGTCGAGCGCGTTGACGGTATCGCCGTTCAGGACCACGAAGGTCCGCGTCCGTCCGCGCGTCACGTAGGCGTTGATGCCCGGCGTGGGCACGACGTAGGCCTCGAGGTCCGCAGCCACGCCGGTGCGCTTGCCGAGGGCCTCGAAGGCCTCGTGGACCGAGGGGATCAGGCCGGGCGCGACCCTGACCGCGTGGCCGAGAAGCCGGGAGCGGAGCATCGACTGGTGGGCCGAGACGTCGACCTGCGCGACCTCCCGCTGGATCACCGGGTCGGCGCGCAGCGCGTCGCGAAGCTCCGCGTCGCCGCGGTAGCGGGTGGTCAGGATTTGCGGGTCCATGACAGGCCCCTTGTTATCGTTGCCGGCCGTCCGGGCGTTTCCGGAGACGCTACGCCGCTACCCCGGCCCCGTCAAAGAAACTTCCGCTGCGCGCCCGAACGGTCGCGTCGATCCTCGCCTGCGGGATTCGCCCCGAGCATAATCTGGGCCCCTCCCGCGCCAGCCGAGATCGACCGTGTCCGACGCCCTGGGCGCCGCCCTGCCGCCGTCCGCCGCCGAAGCCCGCGCCGCCGCGTTCCGCGAGGGCCTGCGCGACATGATGCCCGCGGTGCCGGGCGTGTTCGCCTGGGGCCTCGTGACGGGTGTCGCGATGGTGCAGTCCGGGCTCACGCTGTGGCAGGCGCTCGGACTCTCGGCCTCTGCCTACGCCGGGTCGGCGCAGCTGGCCACGCTGCCCTTGCTGGTCGGCGGCTCGCCGGTCTGGGTCGTCTTCCTCACCGCGCTGATGGTCAACCTGCGCTTCGTCATCTACGCGGCTGCGCTCAGAAAGCCGCTGGGCCACCTGTCTTGGCGGCGCCGCCTGTGGCTCGGCTACGTCACCGGCGACATCACCTTCGTGATCTTCATGCGCCGCATGCAGGCCTCGCCCGACTGGCCGCAGCGCGACAGCTATTTCCACGGGCTGGCCATCGCCAACTGGGCGGCCTGGCACCTGGCCTCGGTGCTCGGCATCCTGCTGGCGGCGCGCATCCCGCTCGAGTGGGGCCTCGGCCTCGCAGGGACACTCGCCCTGGTGGCGTTGCTCATCCCGTTCTGCCTGCGGCGCGCCGCGGCGGTGGGCGTGGCGGTGTCGGCGCTGGTCGCGGTCGCCGCCCACGCCTGGCCGCTGCGCACGGGGCTGCTCGCCGCGATCGCCTGCGGGGTGGCCGCCGCGCTCGCCGCGGAGCGCTTGCAGGGCCGCCGGATCGGGGAGCGCGCGGCGTGAGCGAGGCCTGGACCTGGGTCGCCATCGCCGGCGTGGCCCTGTCGACGGTCGTCACCCGCGCCGGCCTGCTGCTCGCCGGCGCACGGGTGCGGCTGCCGGCCGTGGTGGACCAGGCGCTCGCCTACGCGCCAGCCTGCGCGCTCGCCGCCATCGTCGTGCCCGACCTCGCCGTGGCGGGCGGCGAGGTCCGCCTCGATCCGGGCAACTTCAGGCTCCTGGGCGCGCTGGCCGGCGCGGCGGCCTATCTCGCGACGCGCAGCTTCGTCGCCACCATCGCGGCCGGCATGGCCGTGTTCACCGCGCTCAGGCTGCTGGCCTGAGCGGCCGCTCAGGCGGCGGCCTTGGCCTTCTTGCGCAGCTCGTCGCGCAGCTCGCGGCGCAGGATCTTGCCGACGTTGGTCTTGGGCAGCTCGTCGCGGAAGTGGACCGTGCGCGGCACCTTGTAGCCGGTGAGCTCCTTCTTGCAGAAGGCGATCACCTGCTCGGCGGTGAGCGACGGGTCCTTCTTCACCACGAACAGCGCCACGACTTCGCCGGACTTCTCGTCGTCCTGCGCCACCGCGGCGACCTCGAGGATCTCGGGCATCTTCGCGACCACGCCCTCGACCTCGTTCGGGTACACGTTGAAGCCTGAGACGAGGATCATGTCCTTCTTGCGGTCCTCGATGTAGCTCAGGCCCTTCTCGTCCATCCGGCCGATGTCGCCGGTGCGCAGGTACCCGTTCGGCATGAGGACCTTGGCGGTCTCCTCCGGCCGGTTCCAGTAGCCGCGCATCACCTGCGGGCCGCGCACGCAGATCTCGCCGGAGGCGCCGACCGGCAGCTCGTTGCCGTCGTCGTCGAGGATCGCGATCTCGGTCGAGGGCATCGGGTAGCCGATCGACCCGGTGAACGACAGCTCGTCCACGCGGTTGCAGGTCGCGACCGGCGAGGTCTCGGTCAGGCCCCAGCCCTGGCAGATGTCGCGGCCGGTGGCCTTGCGCCAGCGCTCCGACACCGCGGCCTGCACCGCCATGCCGCCGCCGAGCGCCACCTTCATGGAGCTGAAGTCGAGCTTCTCGAAGCCGGGCGTGTTGAGCAGGCCGTTGAACAGCGTGTTCACGCCGGTGATGAACGTCGCCTTGACCTTGCCGAGCTCCTCGACGAAGGCCTTCATGTCGCGCGGGTTGGTGATCAGGACGTTCTGGCCGCCGACGTAGACGAAGGTCAGGCAGTTCGAGGTCAGCGCGAAGATGTGGTAGAGCGGCAGCGCGGTGATCACGACCGCGCCCGGGATCTCGCCGAGATTGCCCCAGGTGACGATCTGGACCGTGTTGGCGACGAGGTTGCGGTGGGTGAGCACCGCGCCCTTCGCGACGCCGGTCGTGCCGCCGGTGTACTGCAGGAAGGCGACGTCCTCGGGACCGGGCTCGACCGGGTCCAGGGTCAGCGAAGCGCCACGCGACAGCACGTCGTTGAAGCGCACGGCGCCTGGAAGGTCCCACGCCGGCACCATCTTCTTCACGTGCCGCAGCATGAAGTTGACGATCGGCCCCTTCGGGAAGCCGAGCAGGTCGCCGACGCCGGTGACGATCACCTTCCTGACGGGCGTGTTGGCGAGCACCTGCTGCAGGGTGGAGCAGGCGTTCTCGAAGATGACCATCGCCGTCGCGCCGGAGTCCTTGAGCTGGTGCTCCACCTCGCGCGGCGTGTACATCGGGTTGGTGTTGACGACCGTGAGCCCGGCGCGCAGCGCCCCGAAGATCGCGATCGGGTACTGCAGCAGGTTCGGCATCATGATGGCGACGCGGTCGCCCTTGCCCAGGCCGGCTTCCTTCTGCAGCCAGGCGCCGAAGCGCCGCGACAGCTCGTCCATCTCCGCGTAGGTGAGGGTCCGGCCCATGTTGGTGAAGGCCGGCCGCGCGGCGTGCTTGCGGCAGGACTCCTCGAACAGGGCCTTGAGGGACGGGTACTCCTCGGGGTTGATCTCCGCGGGCACGCCCGGGGGATAGTTCTTCAGCCAGATCTTGTCCACGGCGACAGCTCCGGGGCGCGATTCAAGTCCTTGTTGCGCCGCAAAATAGTGTTCGGAAACAGCAGACGGGTTATAGCATCGCGCTTCGCGGCGCCACAATCCGCGCGCCCCGCGCATCCGTCGCGGCGAACCCCGCGAAAACCCTCTCAGCGGGCGAGGAGCGGCTCCAGGACGGGCCAGACGTTGCCGAGCAGGAGCGGCTGCGCCGCGGCGTTCGGGTGGATGCCGTCGTCCTGGAACAGGTCGTCGCGCAGCGCGACGCCCTCGAGGAAGAAGGGCACGAGGGCGACCTTCTGGCTCCTGGCGAGCTCGGCGTAGGTGGAGAAGAACTTCTCCGTGTACTGCGGGCCATAGTTGGTCGGGATGCGCATGCCCGCGAGCAGGACCCGGGCGCCGGCAGCGCGGCTCGCCCGGATCATGGACTCGAGGTTGCCGCGCAGTTCGCCCACGGGCAGTCCGCGCAGGCCGTCGTTGCCGCCGAGCGCGATGATGACGATGTCAGGGCGGTGGCGCTCGAGGGCGCGCGGCAGGCGCGCGAGACCGCCGCCGGTGGTCTCGCCCGACACGCTGGCGTTGACGGTGCGGTATCCGTACCCTTCGGCGTCCAGCCGGCGCTGCAGGAGCGCCACCCAGCCCTGCTCGACGCGCAGCCCGTAGCCGGCCGACAGCGAGTCGCCGAGCACGAGGATGGACGGGCCCGCGGGCGCGGTCCCGGCGGCGGGCGCGGCGGAGGCCGTGAACAGCAGGAACAGGAAGAGCCAGCGGGCGGGTCGCATGGAAACGAAGACAGTTCTCGAGGCGAGAAAGTTGCGCAAGGAGGTTAGCAGTCCCGAGGGAACGCTGACCATCCTCGACGGCGTGGATTTCGCCGTGGCCGGCGGCGAGACCGTCGCGATCGTCGGCGCCTCGGGCGCCGGCAAGTCCACGCTGCTCGCGCTGCTCGCGGGCCTCGACGCGCCGAGCTCGGGGCAGGTGTTCCTGGACGGGCAGGAGCTCTCCGCGCTCGACGAGGACGGCCGCGCGGCGCTGCGCGCCAGCCACGTCGGGTTCGTGTTCCAGTCCTTCCACCTCGTGCCTTCCCTCACCGCCCTCGAGAACGTGATGCTGCCCCTCGAGCTGGCCGGGCGGCGCGACGCGCGCGCCGCCGCGCGCGAGGTCCTCGAGAAGGTCGGCCTCGGCGGGCGCCTCGGCCACTACCCGCGGCAGCTGTCCGGCGGCGAGCAGCAGCGGGTCGCGATCGCGCGCGCCTTCGTCACCCAGCCCACGGTGCTCTTCGCCGACGAGCCGACCGGCAACCTCGACACGGCGACCGGCGAGCGCATCAGCAAGTTGCTCTTCGACCTCAACGCCGCCACCGGCGCCACGCTGGTGCTCGTGACCCATGACCGCGGGCTCGCCGCGCGCTGCGGCCGGGTCGTCGAGATCGACGCCGGCCGGCTGGTGGCCTGAGCGTGCGCGCGCTGCGCTTCGCGCTGCTGGCGGTAGCGCGCGACTGGAAGTCGGGCGAGCTGGCGGTGCTGCTCGCGGCCCTGCTGGTCGCCGTGACGGCCCTCACCGCCGTCGGCTTCTTCACCGACCGGATCGGCCAGGCGGTGGCCCGGCAGGCCGGCGAGGTCATCGCCGCGGACCTCAGGCTGCGCTCGGCGCAGGAGCTGTCGGACGACTACGTCGAGGCGGCGCGGGTCCGCGGCCTTGCGACTGCGCGCACGCTCTCGTTCCCGAGCGTGGTGTTCCGCGGCGAGGACTCCTCGCTCGCGGCGATCCGCGCGGTGAGCGCGGGCTACCCGCTGCGCGGCGCCGTGCGCATCGCCGACGAGCCCTTCGGCCCGGGCCGGGTGACCGCCGCGATCCCGGGCGAGGGCGAGGCCTGGCTGGATTCGCGGCTGATGGCCCGGCTCGGCGTCGCCGTGGGCGACACGGTCAGCATCGGCGCGGCCGCGTTTCGCGTGACGCAGGTGCTCGACTACCGGCCCGACCAGGGCTCGGCCTTCGTCGACCTCGCGGCGTCGCTGCTCATGAACATCTCCGACATCCCCGCCACGCAGCTGCTGCAGCCCGGCAGCCGGGCCACGCACGCGATCCTGTTCGCCGGCGAGCCGGCCGAGGTGCGCGAGTTCAAGGCCTGGATCGAGTCGCGCAAGCAGCGCGGCGAGCGGCTGGTGGACGCCGCGGAGGAGAGCCCGCAGATCCAGTCGGCGACCGAGCGCGCCGGCCGCTTCCTGAACCTCTCCGCGCTGATCACCGTGCTGCTCGGGGCCGTCGCCGTCGCGATGGCGGCGCGCCGCTACGTGCGCCGGCACCTCGACAACGTGGCGCTGATGAAGTGCATGGGCGCTTCGCAGGACTTCGTGCTGCGCGTGGTCGTGCTCGAGCTGGTGCTGCTCGGCCTGGCCGCGGCGCTGCTCGGCGCCGCGCTCGGCTACGTGGCCCAGGCCGGGCTCGCGGCGCTGCTCGGCGAGCTGATCCAGGGCGAGCTGCCGCCCCCGACCATGGCGCCGGCGCTGCTCGGCCTCGCCACCGCCGTGATCATCCTGGTCGGCTTCGCGCTGCCGCCGCTGCTGCAGCTGAAGCGCGTGCCGCCGGCGCGGGTGCTGCGCCGCAACCTCGAGCCGCCGCCGCTGCGCTATGCGGCCGCCTACCTGTTCGCGCTCGGCGCGCTGTGCGCGCTGCTGTTCGCGCTGGTCCGGGATGCGCGCCTGGTCGGCTACGTCGCGGCCGGGACGCTCGCGACGGTGGCGCTGCTCTACGGGGCGGGCTGGCTGCTGGTGCGCGCCGCCGGGCGCCTGCGCGGCGGCGTGGGCGTGTCCTGGCGCTACGGGCTCGCCAACGTCTCGCGCCGCGGCACCGAGAGCATCGCGCAGGTGGTGGCCTTCGGATTGGGACTGATGGTGCTGCTGCTGCTCGCGGTGGTGCGCAACGACCTGCTCGAGGACTGGCAGCGGAGCCTGCCCGAGGACACGCCCAATCACTTCCTGATCAACATCCCGGCGGACGGCACGGACGAGTTCTCGCGGTACTTCACCGACCGCGGCATGGCCGAGCCCCGGCTCTACCCGATGATCCGGGCGCGGCTCACCGCCATCAACGACCGCCCGGTCGGGGAGATGGCGCTCGCCTCGGATCGCGCGCGCGGCTTCGCCGAGCGTGAGCAGAACCTCAGCTGGTCGGAGACCCTGAGCCCGGGCAACAAGCTGGTCGGCGGCCGCTGGTGGGATCCGGGGGACGCAGGCCGCCCGCGAGTGTCCGTCGCGACCGACTATCGCGACGAACTCGGGCTCGAACTCGGCGACCGGCTCGCCTTCGACGTGGCCGGCGAGCCGCTCGAGGCCGAGGTCGCGAGCTTCCGCGAGGTGCAGTGGGATTCGTTCCAGCCGAACTTCTTCCTGGTGTTCTCGCCGGGCGCGCTCGACGGCATGGTCGGCACCTGGCTCACGGCGGTGAAGCTCGACGCCGACGAGCGGCGGCTGCTGACGGGGCTGGTGCGGGAGTTCCCGAGCGTCTCGGTGTTTGACGTCGAGGCGATCCTGTCGCAGGTCCGCGAGGTGATGGATCGCGCCTCGCTCGCGGTGCAGTACGTCTTCCTGTTCACGATCGCCGCCGGCGTCGTCGTGCTGCTCGCGGCAATCCAGTCGACCCGCGACGAGCGCCGCTACGAGAGCGCCATGCTGCGCACGCTGGGCGCCAGCCGGATGGTCGTGCTCAAGGGCGTGGCAGCGGAGTTCACCACGATCGGCGTGCTGGCGGGGCTGCTCGCCGCGACCGGCGCGACCATCGGCGGGTGGTCGATCGCGACCGAGCTGTTCAACCTGAACTACCAGGTCGATCCCGCGGTGTGGGGCATCGGCCTCGCGCTCGGCGTCCTGCTGGTCGGCGGGGCCGGCACCTTCGCGGCCCGCGGCGTGGTCAACAGCCCGCCGATCGCCACGCTTCGCCAGTAGCCGCCCCCCTCGCGGGCGCCGGTTTCCCCGGGCGGGTCGGGTGACTGCACCTGCGCCGGGCCTCCTGGCGACCCACGCTACCTTGGAAACGGCTTTGATCCGGGCGGCTGGCGCTGCGAGCGGAACCCCACGCGGTCCCGGGTCGTCTATCCTGCGTGGCCTTCGCCACAAGGAGAGTCGCCATGCCCCCTGCCCGCCGCCCGGCCGCCCTCGTGGCCGGCCTGGCCCTCACCGTCCCGGCGCTGGCTGCGGCCCCGCAGACCAGCCTGACGGTCTACAGCTCCGCGCAACCGGGCGCGATCCCTGCCGACTGGTACCGGCCGCTGCCGGGCCAGGGCACGCCGCCGGCGAGCCAGCTGCCGGGCTACGCCGTGGTGCGGACCGACCGCGACCTCGAGCTGCCCAAGGGGCGTTCGAAGCTCAAGTTCACGGACGTCGCGGCGCTGATCGACCCGACGACCGTCGCCTTCGCCTCGCTCACCGATCCGGCCGGGACGCGCGTGCTCGAGCAGAACTTCCAGTTCGACCTGGTGAGCACGGAGAAGCTGCTGTCGCGCTACGTCGACCGGCCGGTCACCGTCGAGACGCCGCGCGGCGACGGCGTGGCCGTCATCGACGGCACCCTGCTCTCGTCCTGGGACGGCCTCGTGCTGCGAGGTGCGGACGGTGGCATCCACGCGCTTCGGCAGTGGAGCGGCATCCGCGTCGGCGAGCTGCCCGGCGGCCTGATCACCCGGCCGACCCTCGAGTGGGACGTCGCGGCCGCGAAGGGCGGCACGCACCGCGCGCGGGTCGCCTACCAGACCGGCGGAATCACCTGGTGGGCGGACTACAACCTGCTGTTCACGCCCGGGGCCGACGCGAACTCGGGCTTCGTCGACGTCGGCGCCTGGGTCAGCATCATCAACCAGTCCGGCGCCTCGTACGAGGACGCGAAGCTGAAGCTCGTCGCCGGAGAGGTCAACCGCGCGCAGCCCGCGCCGATGTCGCGCGCCAAGGGCGGCATGGTCGCGATGGCCATGGAGGCCGACGCGGGCTTCGAGGAGAAGGCGTTCTTCGAGTACCACCTCTACACGCTCGGCCGGCCGACCACCCTGCCGAACAACTCGACCAAGCAGCTGGAGCTGTTCGACGCGGCGAAGCGCGTGCCGGCGCGCAAGAAGCTCGTCTACTACGGCGCGCAGGGCTTCGGCTTCGGCGGCGGCCCGGTCGTGGACCGCGAGTTCCTGCCGGCCTCGAACGGCAAGGTCGACGTGTGGCTCGAGTTCCGCAACGACAAGTCGTCCGGCCTCGGCGTGCCGCTGCCCGCGGGCCGCGTGCGCGTGTCGCAGCTCGACACGGCGGACGGCAGCCTGGAATTCGTCGGCGAGGATGCCATCGGCCACACGCCGAAGGACGAGGACGTCCGCGTGAGGCTCGGCACCGCCTTCGACGTGGTCGGCGAGCGGCGGCAGACGGAGTTCACCGTCGACACGCGCGGCCGGGTGATGGAGGAGGCCTTCGAGATCAAGGTCCGCAACCACAAGGCCGAGCCGGTCGAGGTGCTCGTGCGCGAGAGCCTGTACCGCTGGAGCAACTGGAAGATCCTGTCGAGCTCCGTGCCCTTCGAGAAGAAGGACGCCGCGCTGGTGGAGTTCCCGCTGCGCGTCGCGAAGGACGGCGAGGCCGTGGTCACCTACCGGGTGCGCTACACCTGGTAGCCGCTGGCGGGCGCCGGAAAGAGAAACGCCCCGCGATGCGGGGCGTTTCGTCGATCGAGCCTGACGGGCTTCAGGCCTTGCGGGCGCGCCGGGCGAAGCCGACGCCGAGCAGTCCGAGCCCGAGCAGCCCGAGCGTCGCGGGCTCCGGGACGGAGCGCACGCCCCTCGCGTAGAGGTCGGACCCCGCGAGGTAGAAATCGCCCTTGAGCGAACTGACGGTCACGGACAGCGTGCCGAAGACGTTGAGCTCGAGGAAGCCGAGCAGGGACACGCCGCCGTACTCGGTCCCGGAGACGTCGAAGAAGATCCGGTCGCCGGTGATGCCGGGCAGGTCGACGAAGGCCCACTCCGGCGTCCACCAGTAACTGTCCTTGTCATCCCGCAGGTCGAGGCGCAGCGTGTAGTCGGTGATGATGTCGGTGGGGAACAGCCGGAAGCCGCCTGCCCCGTCGGTGACGTCGTGCTGGTAGCTGCAGGAGCTGCCCTGGGTGAGATAGGCGGCACCGGCGCCCGGGCACCCGTAGGTGCCGAAGTTGGTGATGCTGTCGGACCACGTCGCCGGGATGTAGCTGGCGTGGGCGGCGCTGGCCGCGACGAGCAGCAGGCCGGCGGTGGCGAAACGATGGATGTGACGGATCAAGGCGGTGCTCCTGTGGTCGCTGCGAAGGGCCCGTCGATGTCTCGAGTGGGTTTCGCCGGTGTCGCCAGGAGTAATGCAAGCCGCTTGCCACCCAAGAATTAATCTTTAAAAAACAAATATCTGGGGAAATTCTCCGGTCGCAGGAAGCGCGAGCTGTAAAGTGACCCGACAGCGCCCAGTCGGGCTGAAGAGGGGCGCGGCGCCGCCGGGGCGGGCGCGAGCCCGTCCCGGCGGCAGGTTCCGCGCCGGTTCAGGCGGCGATCGTCACTTCCACTCGACGCGGCGGAAGTCGAGTTCGCCGTGGAACGTGCGGAACTCGTTGTAGCCCTCGACGAGCTTGTCCTGGGCGTCCTGGGCGATCTTCTTGCGGAACTCCTCCATGTAGGCCTTGTAGCGCGCCTCATCGGGCTCCCGCATCGCGCCAGACGCGAACTTCTGCACCAGCATGACGTTGAAGGGCCCGCCGGCGGCGTTCTCCGAGACGAAGATCGAGCAGTCCTCGAGCACGCCCTGCTTCTTGCTGACCTCGCAGCCGGCGACCCAGCTCTGCTTCAGGCCCAGCAGGTAGTCGTCGATGCTGTTGGGCTGCACCTTGACCATGGTCACGTTCCACACGGCCTTGCTCGGCGCATAGTCCTTCCAGATCTCGGCCTGCGCGGAGAAAGCGAGGCCCAGGGCCGCGGTGGCGGCCAGCAACTTCGTCGTAAACATCGATACCCCCTTGGGCAGTGTTGGCGCGGGACGATCGCCCGCGGTTCTTCTTGAATGACGCGCCGGTGGGACCGGCACGCGTCGAGGCACCTTACGCCTCGATGCCACCCATGGCAAATGGCCGGCCGCCTCGCGGCGGCGCGGCCCTGCCGTGGTGACGGGCCGCCCGGGCCCGGGCGCGAACTCAGGTCCTGGAAGCCTCGTAGATGCCCTGGATCGAGGCGTCGAGCGCCTTGTCGAACTCCGCGTCGTCCTGCTGGGCGCTGAGTCCCTCGGTGAGCGCGCGCGAGAAGCTCGCGACCATGCCGTGCTGGCGCGCGAGGCGCTTGTTGGCCTCCTCGCGCGAGTAGCCGCCCGACAGCGCGACCACCTTCAGCACGCGCGGGTGCCTGATGCAGTCGGCGTACAGGTCGTCCTTCTCCGGCAGCGTGAGCTTGAGCATCACGAGCTGGCCCTCGGGCAGCGCGTCGAGCTTCTTCATGATCGCGGCCTTGAGCAGGTCCTCGGCCTTCGCCTTGTCCGGGCACTTGATGTCGACCTCGGGCTCGATGATCGGCACCAGGCCCGCGGCGATGATCTGCCGGCCGACCTCGAACTGCTGGTCGACGACCGCCTGGATGCCCGACGCATTCGCCTGCTTGATCACGGAGCGCATCTTGGTGCCGAAGATGCCCTTCGCCTTGGCCTTCACGAGGAGCTTGTCGAGGTCGGGCATGGGCTTCATCAGCTGCACGCCGTCCTTGTCCTCGGCGAGGCCCTTGTCCACCTTCAGGATCGGGACGACCTTCTTGACCTGCCAGAGGTACTCGGCCGTCGGCCGGCCGAGGATCGAACGGTCCATGGTGTCCTCGAACAGGATCGCCGCGAGGATCCGGTCGCCGTTGAAGGACTTGCTGGTGATGATCCGCGTGCGCATCGCGTGGATCAGGTCCATCATCTCCGCGTCGCCGGACCAGCTGCCCTCCGCGATGCCATAGAGTCGCAGGGCCTTCGGGGTGCTGCCGCCGCTCTGGTCGAGCGCGGCGATGAAGCCGGCCTGGCTCTTGAACTTGGCCTTCTGCTGCTCGAAATTGCTCATGACCTGCCTCGTAGGGGTGCCTGTCCGGGGCCACGATTCTAGACGGCCCGCGACCGTCCAGGCCAACGTAGAAGCCGCCGGAACTTCAGGGGACATTCGCCTGGAGTTTGCGGGCCGGGCGACTTCGAAGCGGCCTGAGGCAAACTCCAGGCGAATGTCCCCTCGATTTCCCGGCAAACTCCAGGCGAATGTCCCCTGAAGTTCCGTCAACCCCGCTGCTGACGAAGCCCGTGCACGAGGCGCTGCTCGCGGCCGCGCGGCGCGGCGAGGCGCGGGTCGAATGCTCGCTCGACCTCGAGCGGACGCGCGGCGTCGTCGAGGTGGACGGGTCGGGCTGGGCGTGGCGGGGAGGCCGGTTCCCGTTCCTCGACCGCTGCAAGGAGCGCACGGTCTATCGCTGGACCGGCGCCGGTTTCGAGCCGGTCGCGCGCTTCGGCGCGGGGCTCGCCAAGCTGGTGGCGACGGCCTGGGGCCCGCCGACCTTCGAGATCGACGGCGTGAAGATGCTGCCCACGTCCCGCGTGTCGCCCTGGGAGGACGCCCGCGCCAAGGTCGCGCTGGTCGAGCCGCGCGGCAAGGCGTTGCTCGACACCTGCGGCGGACTCGGCTACTTCGCGGCCTGGTGCGTCGCCGGGGGCGCCGCCTCGGTGCTGTCGTTCGAGAAGAACCCGGACGTGCTCTGGCTGCGCGACATCAATCCCTGGTCGCCGCGGCCGGGCGGCGCGCTGGCGCTGGAGCAGGGCGACATCGCCGAGCGGATCGCCGCGCTGCCGACCGCGGGCTTCGACGCGGCCCTGCACGACCCGCCACGCTTCGGCACCGCCGGCGAGCTCTATTCGCTCGACTTCTATCGCGAGCTCGCCCGCGTGCTCCGGCCGGGCGCCAGGATGTTCCACTACGTCGGCACGCCGAACAAGCTGACGAGCGGGCGCGACGTGCCGGCGGAGGTCGCGTCGCGTCTCTCGCGCGCGGGCTTCGAGACCCGGTTCGCCGCCGACGGCATCCTCTGCCGGCGCCGCGGCGCGGGCCGCGGGAGCTCGAGCTGATGCAGGCGATCGGCTGGATCGTCGCCGCGCTCCTGGTCGTCGCCGGCATCGCCGGAAGCGTGCTGCCGCTTCTGCCGGGCGTGCCGCTGGTCTTCGCGGGCCTGCTGCTCGCGGCCTGGATGGACGGCTTCGAGCGGGTCGGCGCCGTGCCGCTCGTCGTGCTCGGGCTGCTCGTGCTGCTGTCCTTCGCGATCGACTTCCTCGCCAGCGTCCTCGGCGCCAAGCGGGTGGGCGCGACGCCGCTCGCCGTCGCCGGCGCGGCGCTCGGCGCCGTGATCGGCATGTTCCTCGGCCTGCCCGGCCTGCTCCTCGGCCCCTTCATCGGCGCGGTGATCGGCGAGCTGGTCTCGCACGGCAGGATGGAGCAGGCGGCGCGGGCCGGCGTGGCGACCTGGATCGGCCTCGTGTTCGGCACCCTCGCCAAGCTCGCGCTGATCTTCGCGATGCTCGGCGTGTTCGCCGCAGCGTATTTCCTCTGACCGCGCGGGGCCGAGGCGACACCGAGGAACGCCAGCCGCAGGGCTCGCGCGGCACGACCCCGCAGGCCGGCGACCTTGCCCATCGAGACACGGAATCGCTCGAGCCGCTCGATCAGCGCCGGCATGCCGAGGGCGGCTGACGTTCCGGCGCGGTCGTGGTTCATCCCGTCGTCGAGCCGGATCGCGCGGACCGTGGCGCCGAGGCGGCGGGCGGCAGCCCGAGGCGCACGTCGCGCCGGTGGATGATCCTGGACAGTGCCCGCTCTCCTGCTTGCGCTCCAAATCCTGGCGGCCGCCCGCGCGGGTCCCGGTATCATGCGCGCCCATGCCAGCGCGCTACGACTGCACCCGGTGCCCGGGCTACTGCTGCTCCTATCCCCGCATCGCGGTCAGCGCGAGCGACGTCGCGCGCCTCGCGCGGCACTTCGGTCTGCCCGTGGAGGGCGCGCGCGAGAAGTTCACCTATCGCCACATGACCGACGGCCGCGAGGAGCGGATCCTGCGCCATCGCAAGGACGACGTGTTCGCCTCGGTCTGCCGTTTCCTGGATCGCAAGACGCGCCGCTGCACGATCTACGCGGCGCGGCCGGCGGTGTGCCGGCAGTATCCGCACGGCACGCGCTGCGGCTACTGGGAATTCCTGAGGTTCGAGCGCGAGCAGCAGGGCGACGAGGAGTTCATCCCGAGCGCCTGACGGTCCGCCGCCGCGCGCCGGCGCCCTGCTTGATCACGAAGTCGTGGCTGCCGTAATGCAGGTAGTTGGCCCAATCGCCCGAGCGCGTCGCCTTCACGGCGCGCCGCGCCGTCTGCAGCGCCTCGCCGACCGGGGCGCCATCCAGCAGGCACCCGTAGAGCCGCTCGGCGAAACGCGCGGCGGCGGCATCCGACACGGGCCACCAGGTGCCGATGAAGCTCGCGACGCCGCCGCGCAGGAAGGCCTCGGCGAGTCCCGTGCTGCGCCCGAGCGACCGGCCGACCTCGGCGCCGCCGCGCACCCGGCCCGACTCGCAGGCGTTGAAGCACACGAGCGCCGGGACCGACTCCAGCGCGGCGAGGTCCGCCCCCGACAGGACCCGCCCGCCGGCGCAGAGGATGCCGCTCGAGGCGGGCGCCACCGAATCGAAGTAGGCGTGGCCGGCGTAGTGGATCGCGTCGAAGGCGCCGCTGCGGAAGGCCTCGAGCAGCCGCGCGCGGGTCGCCTCGGCGCCGCTGATGACGGTCAGGTCCGCGTCGCCGAGGTCGTCGAAGAGCTTCTCGATCCGCGCAGCCTCGTCGTCGGCGCCCGGCAGGTCGCCGGTCGGATTCACCACGAGCAGCACCCGCAGCACGCGCTCGAGGCGCCGCTCCTCGCGCCACTTGGCGACCGACAGGTCTTCCGCCGCATAGCGACGGCTCAGGCCCCGCTCCGCGGCAGGCGCCCAGCCGTCGAGGTGCAGCGTCTCCCAGGGCCAGCGCGAGGAGGGGGCGTCGTGCACGACCACGAGCGGCGAGCCGCGCACCGCCGGCAGCGCCTCGCGCGTCGCCGCGGGCAGCAGCAGCTCGCCGAGCCGTTCCCCGAAACGCGCGAGGGCCGCCGGCGCGATGCCCTCGCCGAGCGCCGCCAGATGGCGCTCGAGCGCGCGCGCGTCGAGCCGCTGGGTCGCGGCGAGCGCGGTGCCCTTCGGGCTCGTCCCGAGCAGCGCGGCGCGCAGCTCGCCACCGTCCTCGCGCACGATCAGGTACGACTGCGGCGTCGCCGCGGCAGCTTCCACGCCGGGCCGGGACGGCCGGCGCGCAGGCAGCGGCCCGAGCGCGACGCTCCGCGCCTGCGGATGCCCATCGAGCACCCGGGCCATGGCGGCCCGCGCCTCGGCGAGACGTGCGGCGCTGCGCGAGACGATCGTGATGCGGCTCGGCCGCTGCGCCGCCGGCAGGTCGGCGAGTCCCGCCAGCAGCCCTTCGAGCTGGGCGGCCGCGGCGGCGCCCGGCGGCAGGCCCGACGCGGTGCCCCACAGCACGGTCGCCCAGTCGCGCAGGCCGGCGAGGGCGAGCGTGCGCGCGACGTTCGCGGCCGCGAGCCGCTGCACTTCGGCGCCGTAGCGGGAGAAGTCGCCGAGTCCGGCGAACACCACGTGACCCGCCGGCAGCGTGTTCCGGGCCGCCGGCAGCACGAAGACGCCGCCGGCCTGGGCCGAGAGCGCCCTGCGGCGCGCGAGGTCGCGGATGGCGCCGCCGAGTCGCGCGTCGACCGAGAGCGCGGCGCCCGCTGGATCCACGTTCTCGAACAGGCCGAGGACGATCGCGGCGGCGCGGGTCGAGACGATGTCGGAGGCCGCGAAGGCGACCCGGGTCCGCGGGCCGCCGGCAGGGCGCGCCGCGGCGGGCTTCGCGGTCGTCGCCGGGCGTGGCGCCGCGACCGGCCGGGGCGCCGGTCGCGGTCCCTCGCTCACGAGGGGCGGCGCTTCGTCGGCCGCGTCGAACTCGTGCAGGAACTCGCGCCGCTCGTCGAAGCTGAGATCGTCCCAGAAGATCTTCGGCTCCGCGACGGCGGGCGCGAGATCGGGCTCCCAGCGCACGCGCCGGCGCGGGGCTGCCCATTCCGCGGGCAGCTCGGTCGTGCTGCCGCGGGCGAGCAGCTCGAGCACGGCGCGCGTGGCCTGCGCGTCGCCCGGCAGGCGGCCGTGCTCGGCGCCGCTGTACCAGGTCGGCAGCCCGGGCACCCGGGCGAGCGCCAGCGGCACGGTGCCGTCGCCTTCGGGCCCGCGCCTGAGCTCGAGACGGCCCTCGTGCAGCCGCAGGCCGGTGATCGTCTCGCGCCCCACGCCTGCGACCAGCACGAAGCGCTCGTCGGGATCCGGCAGCGCGCGGCGCGCGTCGAGCGCTGCCGCGAGCAGCGCCGCGGCCGGCCGCGGCCCGGCCGGCCAGCGGCGTGCGGCGTGCGGGTCGAAGTCAACGCAGTCGGCGGCGAGGGGGAGCAGCTCGGCGATGCCCGGCAGCGTCACGAACACCTTGCGCGCGAGCTCCTCGGGGCCGTGCGCGAGGTCGAGGCGGGCGAGACGGCGGACCAGCGGGTAGGTGCCGCGCAGCGCCTGCATCGCGGCGAACGCGCCGCGGTTCGGCGTGCCGAGCTGGATCACGCGACCGAGCGAGGCGGCCTCGCGGTGCGGGAGCAGCGCGCGCGCCACGAGGCCGCCCATGCTGTGCGCGACGAGGTGCACCGGCGTGCGTCCTTCGGCCGCGATCCGCGCGGCGAGGAGCCTGCCAGCCTCCGCGACGCTCTTGCGCCAGTCGTAGGCGTGGAAGTCGGCGTCGAAGCCGCCCGCCCGCAGCGCGAGCTTGAGCCGCAGGTAGGTGAACAGCAACACGCCGAGCGGCTCGATGCGCCGCCGCGACGGCAGGGCAAGGCGCGTCAGGCGGCCGAGCGCGATCTCGACCGGGTCGAACCACAGCACGTTCGCCCGCGTGCCGCTCGGCTGGCCGAGCGTGGATCCCATGATGCCGGGCAGGATCAGCACCCGCGCGCCGCGTGCGCGCCGCCGGCGGGCTTCGGCGGAGAGCAGCCGCAACTCGCGGTGCGCCTCGACGCCGAACACGGCGTCGAGGACCGGGTCCGGACGCCGGGCCGCGAGCCGCCGCTCGATGGCTTGTGCTGTCAGGGTCGAATCTTCGGCGGTCACCCGTGCCCCGCGGCTGCCTCGCGCCGACGCTCTTATATCACGCCGCGGAGGGCGGCCCGGCGCAGGCTACACTGTCGCCGACGCAGGCAGGAGGGAGCCGGACGATGCGCAAGTCCTGTATCGCCGTGCAGCTCGTTGCAGGCCTTATCGCGGCGCCTGCGCTGATCGCGGCGGAGAGTCCCGTCGCACAGGACGCCCGGGAGATCGTGTCGCGCGCGCATGCGGCCGCCGGCGGCGAGGCCTGGCTGCACGCCGGGACCAACGTCATGCGCGGCCACGCCACGCTGTGCCGGGACGGCCGGCCCGGCGCCTGCGTCACTGCGGACCGGTACGTGATGTATCGCGTCTACCCGACCGAGCTCGCCGCGGCGCACGCCGGCAGCGGCAAGTTCCGCCTCGACGCCCACGCCGGGGATCGCCTGCTGTTCCAGATCGCCTTCGACGGCGAGCGCTCCTGGGACCAGAACGGGCTCGTGCCGGGCCCGCGTGCGCAGACCGACGAGGGCTCGGGCTTCGGCTTCAGCGCCGTCCGCTTCGCGCTCGAGGAGGGCTTCTCCGTCGAGCGGCTCGTGGACGATCAGGTCGAGGGCCACCCGTGCTTCTTCGTGCGGGTCACGGATCCGTCGGGCCAGACGACGCTGTTCGGCATCGACCAGCAGGACTACAGCATCCGCTCGGCGGCCTGGCAGTCCCCGCGCGGCTGGCACGAGCGGGTCTACTCCGACTTCTACCGCGTCGGCGAGGCGGGCTTCCTGCAGCCGGGCCGCGTGCGCCACTACTACGACGGCGTGAAGGGCGTGGACATCCGCTGGACCTCCGCGGAGATCGGCACGCCGATCGCCGACGAGGTCTTCGTGCTCCAGCGCGAGGCCGCGCCGTGACGCCCGCGCGCCCGCTGGTCGCCCTCGCCGCGGCGCTCGCGCTCGCCGGCTGCGGCGTCAACCCGGTGACCGGCAAGAAGGAGGTCCAGTTCATCTCCGAGACGCAGGAGATCGCGATCGGCCAGAGGCACTACGCGCCGACGCGCCAGGGCGAGGGCGGCGACTACGTGCTGCTGCCGGAGCTCACCGCCTACGTGAGCGAGGTCGGCCGGAAGCTCGCCGCGGTCGCCGAGCGGCCGCTTCCCTACGAGTTCGTGGTGCTCAACAGCTCGACACCGAACGCCTGGGCATTGCCCGGCGGCAAGATCGCGGTGAACCGCGGCCTGCTGACCACGCTCGAGAACGAGGCCGAGCTCGCCGCGGTGCTCGGCCACGAGATCGTGCACGCCGCGGCGCGGCACGGCGCGAAGGCGCAGGAGCGCGGCACGCTGCTGCAGGCCGGGATGATGGTGACGGCCGTCGGCGTCTCGGCGGCGGGCGTCGACCCCAATCTCGGCAACCTCGTCGTACAGGGCGCCGGGGTCGGCGCGCAGCTCGTGTCGGTGCGCTACGGACGCGAGGCCGAGCTCGAGAGCGACCTGTACGGCATGCGCTACCTGAAGCGGGTCGGCTACGACCCCGCGGCGGCGGTCACGCTGCAGGAGAAGTTCGTGCGCCTGTCGCAGCAGCGCGGCGACCCGCGCGGCTGGCTCGACGGCCTGTTCGCCTCGCACCCGCCCTCCGAGGAACGCGTCGAGCGGAACCGCGCGACCGCGGCCGAGCTCGGCGCGGGCGGCGAGCTCGGCGCTGAGCGCTATGCAAAGGCGCTGGCGCCGCTGCGCGCCCTGCAGCCCGCCTACGACCAGTACGACCAGGCCGTCGCCGCGGCACGGAAGAAGGACTTCGCGACGGCCAAGCGGCTCGCGGCGGCGGCCGCCGCGGCGGTGCCGCGCGAGGCGCGCTTCCAGCAGCTCCTGGGCGACGTGGCGATGACGGAGAAGCAGCCGGCCCGCGCGCTGCTGCGCTACGAGCGGGCGGTGAGCCTCGATCCGGGCTACTTCGGCGCCTACCTCGCCGGGGGCGTGGCGCACTACCAGACCGGCGACCGGGCGAAGGCGAAGGCCTGGCTCGAGCAGAGTGTCGAGCGCCTGCCGACGGCACCCGCCATGTACTTCCTCGGCAACATCGCCCGCGACGGCGGCGACGCGGATGGCGCGCTGCAGTACTACAAGGCGGCGGCCGGCTCGAGGAGCGAGGTCGGCCAGCGCGCGGCGGCCGAGTACGCGGCCATCGACGTCGCGCGCAATCCCGCTAACTACGTTGCGACGGCATCGGCGCTCGATGCCCGGGGCCGCGTGCTGTTGCGCCTGCAGAATCGCGCCCCGGTGGCGCTCGAGGGCCTCGTCGTCACGCCGGTGCAGGTCGACGCCGCCGGTCGCGTCCTGCGCGAGGGCGGAACGCTCCGCCTCGGCGGCAGCCTCGCGCCCGGCGAGCAGCAGGCCGTCGATGCCGGCCTCGGCGTGATGACGCCCGAACAGCTCGCCTCGATCCGCTTCAGGGTCGACGCGGCCCGTCCCGCCGAGCGATAGGTCCGCCGCGGGATCATCGGCACCCCGCAACGCCCTCGAGGAGGAACGCCGGCCATGCACTTCGCCATCTCCGCCACCTGGGGTCCCACCGACCCGACGCGCGCCATGCTGCCCTTCATCTTCGCGGCCTCGGCCCTGCAGGCGGGCGACACCGTCACCCTGATGCTGTTCCACGACGCCGTTCACCTCGCAACCCGGGGCACGGCCGCCAAGATCGTGCCTTTCGGGCCGCCGCAGCGCTTCGACGAAGTCGTCTCCCACGACGGCGCCACGGTCTACGCCTGCAAGCCCTGCGTCGAGGTGCGGGCGCTCGGCGAGTCGAGCCTCGACCCGCGCATCCGCCTCGCCGGCATGAACGAGTTCCACGCGGCGGCGGCGAGGGACGGCGCGCGTGTCGTCTGCTTCTGAGCGATGGCGCGGCGCAAGCCGCGCCGCCGCGCTCGTAGCGTCGGCCCTCCTGCTCGGCGGCTGCCAGGCGCCGCCGCTGCGGCCGGCGGAGCCGGCGCCTTTCGAGCTGCGGATCCTGCACGTCAACGATCATCACTCCCGCGTCGCGCCGGACACGGGCCGGGAGCTGGTACTCGGCGGAGAGAAGACGCAGGCGAGCTTCGGCGGGTTCCCGCGGCTCGCGACCGCCATGCGCGAGCTCGCCGCCGGCGCGTCGAACGTGCTGCGCCTGCACGCAGGCGACGCGATCACCGGCGACCTCTACTTCACGCTGTTCGGCGGCGAGGCGGACGCGGACCTCATGAACCAGGTCTGCTTCGACGCCTTCGCGGTCGGCAACCACGAGTTCGACGCCGGCGACGCGGGCCTCAAGCGCTTCCTCGACTATCTCAGCAAGCGCACCTGGGACTGCCGCACGCCGGCGCTTGGCGCCAACGTCGCGCCCGAAGTCGGCGCCTCGCCGCTCGCGCGGTTCTCCGCGAGGGACTACCTGCTGCCGCACGTCGTGCTCGAGCGCGGCGGCCGGCGGATCGGCATCGTCGGCATCGACGTGGCGCAGAAGACCATGCGCTCCTCGAACCCCGACGCCGGCACCCGCTTCCTCGACGAGGCGGCCATTGCGCAGGCGCAGGTGGACCTGCTGACCGCGCAGGGGGTCGACATCATCGTGCTGCTCACCCACGTCGGCTATCGCAGCGACCTGGATCTCGCGCGCACGCTCACCGGCGTGGACCTCATCGTCGGCGGCGACTCGCACACGCTGCTCGGCGAGGATTTCCGCGCCCTCGGTCTGGCGCCCGAGGGGCCGTACCCGACGCGCGTTCGCAATCCCGAGGGAGAGATGGTCTGCGTGGCGCACGCCTGGCAGTACACCTGGCTGGTCGGCGTCCTCGATGCCAGCTTCGACGGGTCGGGGCGGGTCACGGACTGTGGCGGCCGGCCGGTGCTGCTCGTCGGCGAGGACCTGCGACGCGATGGCGCGCCGCTCGAGGGCGGGGCCCGCGAGTCAGCCGAGGCCGCGCTCGCGGCGAGCCCGGTGGTCGGACGCTTCGCGCCGGATCCGGCGGCGCAGCGCGTGCTCGACGTCTATCGCGAGCAGATCGGGCGCTTCGCCGGCGAGCGGGTCGCGACCGTGCCCGAGCGGCTGTGCCTGCGGCGCGTGCCCGGCGGCCACGACCGCAGCCGCGACGGCGCGCCGGGCTGCGCCGAGGCGACCGACGCGCAGGGCGGGCAGGCGCAGGCGCTCGCGGCGGAGGCTTTCCTCACGCAGGGGCAGCGCTTTGGCGGCGCGGACGTCGCGATCCAGAACGGCGGCGGCGTCAGGAACGGCATCGCCGCGGGCGCCTTCACGGTCGGCGACGCCTACCTCGCGCTGCCCTACAAGAACACGCTGGTGAAGCTCCAGATGAGCGGCGCCGAGCTGCGCGCGACGCTCGAGGACGCGATCGACTACTTCCTCTCCGACACGAGCGCCAACTCGGGCGCCTGGCCCTACGCGGCGGCGCTGCGCTGGGACGCGGACCTGACGCGCAGCCGCGCCGAGGGCCGCCTGCGGAACATCGAGTTCTGGGACGGCGCCGCGTGGGTGCCGCTCGATGCGGCGCGCAGCTACCGGGTCATCGCCAACGACTACATCGCCGCCGGCCGCGACGGCTATGCGAGCCTCGCCGGCATCGGCGGCGCGCGCCGCCTCGACACCTTCCTCGATTACGCGCAGTCGCTCGCGGACTACGCGCGGGACGCGGGTACGCTGCGCCGGCCGCCGCCGGACCGGCAGAGCACGCAGCGCTTCGTGGACGTGGATGGGCGGGTGTACGAGCCCCGATGATTGGGCAGGCGCGATCTCGCTAAGTGTGCAGGCGGTCCAACTCGTCGCGCAGCGCCTGCTCCTGGTATCGGGTCGTGTCATCTGCGCCCGCAACGCACGCGATGGCTGCCGCGAGCGCCTCCCGGTCGAGCGTCATCATTCGGGTCAAGACCCGCTCACGCTCCTTCCGTGCGACTTCGAACTCGTCCAAGTCTTCGAGATGGCGCAGGTCGAGCCAGGTCCTAGCCGTCAGCGGGTTGCCTGGCACGCCAAGGTAGAAACTGGGATACGGGTAACCGTGATAACAGCGCGGCTGCTCAGGCCGACCATGGACGCGGCTGGTCAACAGCCTGGCTACGAAGTCGCCCGCCGGCGTTCGAGCGAGGCAGAGCAAGTACTTGGTTTTGAATCGGCCGGTTTCGGCGTTACGGTAGAAGCGCTCGTGGCGGCAGATGTCCCCGGGCTGCATGCGACGCCACGGTCAACGTTGCCAGTTCAGTACTCGCTCGCCGATGCGGCGAGGATGCCGTCGTACTCATTGGCAGCCGCGAGCACCGCTTCCCGGTTGGGATCGTCGTCCGGGATGGCCAGCGAATACGGAATTCGCTCGTTGAACCCCCGTCCGCCGTCCCAGATCTTGTCCCACGGTCCTCGCTCGGCGTGGGTGAAGCCAATGAGTGGCTGGGTCATCTCGTCGCGATGGCGGGCGGCGAGCTGCTCCATCAAGCGCAGCTCGCGCCGGGTGAAGTGACTGCCGTCGAACTCCGCCTTTGGCACCACTAACTCGCGGGTGTAATCGATGACCCGTTCGGGGTAGATATCCACGGCCGCGGCGAGGTCCGGCTCGAGCTGGTCCCACTCCTGCATGAGTTCGAGCGGCACTGGGCCTAGCTTCCAGGCTCGATAGTCCAGCCCCGTGACACCGCGGCCCGCTTCCCGGAAGTGGGCGAAGTCGAGCAGATACAACAGCTTGAACAGCTTGACCTTGCCGCAGTGCCTCGTGTTCTGGGCAAAGAACACGATGGCATTGATCAGCTTGTTGCGATTGCGGGAGATCAGCATGCTGGCCGCGGGAGACCCTGGTGGCGGCTACGATAGGCCCGGCTAGAGCCTATCGCAACGAATGGACTCTCAGGAATCTGCCGGGTTCAGGCGGAAATCACTCGATTGCTTGGCCAGACCGGCGCGGCGCCGCCGTGTTCTGGGGCCGCCAGCCGGCTGGAAGCGCCCGGTCGAGTCGGGTATAGATAGCAAATTCATGCACTTGCACAGGGACTGTGGATTCCGCTGACCCATGCCCCTCAAGAAATCCGACCTCTACTCCTCGATCTGGGCCTCCTGCGATGAACTGCGTGGCGGCATGGATGCCAGCCAGTACAAGGACTACGTCCTGTTCATGCTGTTCATCAAGTACATCAGCGACAAGTACGGCAACAGCACCGACTTCGCCCCGCCGG
>CAYORU010000044.1:0-26684 GCA_964406445.1 uncultured Steroidobacteraceae bacterium | reverse complement strand
CGCAGCCGAAGTTCGGCATGGAGACGCTCTCGTTGCACGAGGCCTCGCCCGGCCATCACTTCCAGCTCTCGATCGCCCAGGAGCTCACCGGGCTGCCGCGGTTCCGCCGCTTCAGTGGCCACGTCGCCTACATCGAGGGCTGGGCGCTCTACGCCGAGTCGCTCGGTCGCGAACTCGGCATGTTCACGGACCCGATGCAGTGGTACGGCCGGCTGTCCGACGAGATGCTGCGGGCGATGCGCCTGGTGGTGGACACCGGGCTGCACGCCAAGGGCTGGAGCCGCGAGCAGGCCATCCGCTACATGCACGAGAACTCGTCGCTGGCCGACACCGACATCGTCGCCGAGGTGGACCGCTACATCGTCAACCCCGCCCAGGCGCTCGGCTACAAGGTCGGCGACCTGAGGATCCAGGCCATGCGGCGCACGGCCGAATCGGCGCTCGGCGATCGTTTCGACGTGCGCGAGTTCCACTCCGAGGTGTTGCGCGACGGCGCGCTGCCGCTCGACGTGCTGGAGGCGAAGATCGAGCGCTGGGTCGCGGAGGTCGCCGCGAGGCCCTGAGCGCGGCTCGCTTCGGCGCCCGGCCCGACGGCGCGCGGCCCGGCAGCAGAAAGGAGGCAGGCATGCACAGCCCGCAGGTCGAACCGTTCTTCCACGAGCAGTCGTCCACCTGGACATACGTGGTCCACGACGGCGCGCACGCCGCGATCGTGGATCCCGCCGCGGACTTCGACGTTCCCTCTGGAAAGGCAAGCGCGGCGCCGGCCGAGCGGGTCGCGAAGTTTGTCGAGGCCCGCGGCCTGCGGCTCGACTGGATCCTCGAGACCCACGCCCACGCCGACCACCTGACTGCCGCCCCCTGGCTCAAGGCGCGCCTCGGCGGGCAGATCGCGATCGGCGAGGGCATCCGCAAGGTCCAGGCGACCTTCAAGGACCTGCTGGCGCTCGAGCCGGAGTTCGCCACCGACGGCCGCCAGTTCGACCGGCTGCTGGGCGACGGCGAGACCTTGCCGATCGGCAGTCTCGAGGCGCGAGTGATGGCCACGCCAGGCCACACCAGCGACAGCGTCAGCTATCTCGTCGGCGACGCGGCCTTCGTCGGCGACACGGTCTTCATGCCCGACGGCGGCACGGCGCGCTGCGACTTCCCGGGCGGCGACGCCGCCGTGCTGTACGCGTCCATCCAGAAGCTCTTTGCGTTGCCGCCCGCCACGCGCATCTTCGTCTGCCACGACTACGCCCCCGGCGGTCGGGAGGTGCTCTGCGAGACCACCGTCGAGGCCCAGCGCGGCGGCAACATCCACGTCCGGGCCGGCGTGGCCGAGGCCGACTTCGTGGCGCTGCGCCGCGGTCGGGACGCGACGCTCGCGGTGCCGAAGCTGCTTTACCCTTCGGTGCAGGTGAACGTCCGGGCCGGCCAGCCGCCGCCGGCGAACGCGCAGGGCCGCCGCTTCCTGACGCTGCCCTTCCGGCCGGCTTGACCGGCTGCCGGCGGGACGGGATACTGCCACGCGATGAACACGAGCCGCGCCCGTTGCAACCTCCGCTGGTGGTGGCGTCACTCGCCGGAGTGGGCCCCGGGCGCCTAGTCGCCGTTCCTTCGCGAACACCCGACCCACCTCCGAGCGCACCGCGGAGGTGGGTTTTTTGTTGCCCGACGATCGCCGGACCTGGACCATGAAGCTGCCTTTCGACATCGCCGCCGACCTCGATACGCCCGTGTCGGCCTACCTGAAGCTCGCGAGCTTCGGTCCGCGCTTCCTGCTCGAGAGCGTCGAGGGCGGCGAGCGGCTGGCGAGGTATTCCTTCATCGGCTTCGGCGACGGGCTCGAGGTGGGCCTCGGCGGCGACGGCCTGCGGGTGGGCGCCCGCAGCCAACCGGTGCCGGCGGGCCGCGACGCGTTGCTCGAGGCGCTGCGTGCCGCGCTCGCAGCGGCGCCCGAGCCGCGCGCGCCGGCCATGCCCCGGCTGCCGCTCACCGGCGGCCTGGTGGGCTACGCGGCCTACGACATCGTGCGCTTCTTCGAGCGGCTGCCCGCGCGCGCCGTCGCCGACCAGCCGGTGCCGGATGCCCATTACTACGCGCCGCGCTCGCTGCTCGTCTTCGACCACGTCTCGCGCGGCCTGACGCTGCTGCACGACGGGTCCGAGCAGGAGCGGCAGTCCCTCAAGCGCGAGATCGTGGCGGCGCTGCGCGGCCCGGTGCCGGCGCAGCGCAGGCCGTTCCGCTACTCCCCGGCGACGGCCAGCATGTCGCGGGACGAATACCTGGCGGGCGTGCGCCGCACGCAGGAATACATCGCCGCCGGCGACGTCTACCAGCTGGTGCTGTCGGCGCGCTTCTCGGGGGAGTGCGAGCTCGAGCCCTTCGAGGCCTACCGGGCGCTCCGGCTGCTCAATCCCTCGCCCTACATGTTCTACCTGGAGATGGGCGGGGTGACGGTCGTCGGCTCGTCGCCCGAGGCGCTCGTCAAGCTGAACGGCGGCCGCGCCCAGCTGCGGCCGATCGCCGGGACCCGGCCGCGCGGCGAGAGCCCGGCGGAGGACCTGCGCCACGAGGAGGAGCTGCTCGCCGACCCGAAGGAGATCGCCGAGCACGTCATGCTGGTCGACCTCGCCCGCAACGACCTCGGCCGCGTGGCGAGGGCGGGCAGCGTAGGCGTGGACCCGTACCGGATCATCGAGCGCTACAGCCACGTGATGCACATCGTCAGCGGCGTCACCGGCCAGCTGGCGCAGGGCCGGGACGCCTTCGACCTGTTCGCGGCGGCCTTCCCGGCGGGCACGCTGGTGGGCGCGCCGAAGGTGCGCGCGATGGAGATCATCGACGAGCTCGAGCCGGTGCGCCGCGGCCTCTACGGCGGCACGGTGGGCTACTTCGGCCGCGGCGGCGACATGGACCAGGCGATCACCATCCGCACGCTCACTTTCGCCAACGGCCGCTACGCCTACCAGGCGGGCGCCGGCGTCGTCGCGGACAGCGTGCCGGAACGCGAGCACGACGAGGTGCTCGCCAAGAGCGCGGTGCTGCGCCGCGCGCTGGAACTCGCGGAGGCGGGGCTATGAAGCCGCGGCTGCTGCTGATCGACAACTACGATTCCTTCACCTACAACCTGGTGCAGGCTTTCCTGGTGCTCGGCGCGGACGTGGACGTGCGGCGCAACGACGAGATCGGCGTCGAGGCGGCGCTGGCGCTCGGCGCGACGCACCTGTGCATCTCGCCGGGCCCGGGCACGCCCTACGACGCGGGCGTGTCGATGAAGATGATCGAGGCCTTCGCGGGCAAGCTGCCGGTCTTCGGCGTGTGCCTGGGCCACCAGTCGCTGGTCGAGGTGTTCGGCGGCAAGGTGGTCCGCGCGGGGCGGCTGATGCACGGAAAGACCTCGCTGGTGCACCACGACGGGCGGGGCGTGTTCGCGGGACTGCCGAACCCGTTCGAGGCTGGCCGCTACCACTCGCTGATCGCGGAGCGCGACCGCATCCCGGCCTCGCTCGAGGTGACGGCCTGGACGCCGGAGGGCGAGATCATGGGCGTGCGCCACCGCTCGCTGCCAATCGAGGGCGTGCAGTTCCACCCGGAGAGCATCCTCACGCCGGACGGCCCGCAGTTGATGGGCAACTTCCTGCGCTTCGGCGCGGAGCCGCGCGGATGATGGCGGCACGGCGCGAGAATCGGCAGGACCTGTGCTTTGCGAGCCGACAGGATCTGTCGGTAGTGCCCGTGTCGGCAGGTGCCTGCGCCGCAGCCGGAAACTGGGCGTTACGGTTGTCTTGGCTGAGCCTTGCGCGCGGGCGGGATCCGGCCTGGGCCACCACTTCGCTCGCGCAGTCGGAACTTACGCGCTCGCTCCGGGTGGCCCTGGCCACCTCGCCCGCGCGCAGAGAGGCTACGCCCGATTTGGCACTGCCCGAGTCGGCGGTAGCGTTTCGCGCCGCGGCCGAGGTGGCGGGGGGCCCCGCAGCCGAGCGGATCAGCGGAGCGAGCCAGGGCGAGCGGAGCAGCGAGGCGAGGAGTGCCCCCCAGCCGGATCCCGGCCGCGGCGCAGGCACCTCTCGCCGGATTCTGCCCGCGCGCAAGGCTCAGCCACATGCCACGTCAACGCCGGATCCCGGCCGCGGCGCAGGCACTCTCCGCGTCGCGGCACGCGCGCACGGTGAGGGTGTCGAGCTGGGCAGGGGGCTCTGATGGCCATCGTCCTCAAGGAAATACTGGAGCAGCTGCTCGACCGCCGCGACCTCACGGAGGCGCAGGCCCGCGACCTGATGCTCGCGCTCACCGATCCCGAGACCGCGCCTGCGATGGCCGGCGCGCTGCTCGCGGCGCTGCGCTCGAAGGGCGTGAGCGCCGACGAGGTGCGCGGCTTCGCGCGCGGCATGCGCTCGCTCGCCCGAAAGCCGCAGATCGCGCCGGGCGCGCCGGTTGCCGACGTCGTCGGCACCGGCGGCGACGGCTCGCACTCCTACAACCTCTCGACCGGCGCCGCGCTGCTCGCCGCCGCCTGCGGGGTGCGCATCGTCAAGCACGGCAACCGCTCCGTGTCCTCGCGCTCCGGCAGCGCCGACGTGCTCGAGGCGCTCGGCCTCAAGCTGCCGCTCGACGAGACGGATGCCGGCCGCTGCCTCGACGCGACCGGCTTCACCTTCCTGTTCGCGCCGCACTACCACCCGGCGATGAAGGCGATCGCACCGGTTCGCGCGGCGCTCGGCGTGCGCACGGTCTTCAACCTGCTCGGCCCGCTCACCCATCCGGCCGAGGCGCCCTACGCGGTGATCGGCGCCTGGAACCTGGACACCGCCAGGCTCATGGCCGAGACGCTCGCGGGGATGCCGATCACGCGCATGTTCGTGGTGCACGGCGAGACCGGCTGGGACGAGCCGACGCCGGCGGCGCCGTTCACGCTCTTCGACGTGCGGCCCGGCGCGGTCACGCAGTCGCGGCGCGAGCCGGAGGACTTCGGCCTGCCGCGCTGCCGCGCCGAGGACCTGCGTGGCGCCGACGCGGCGCACAACGCTGCGAGCCTCGCGGCGGTGCTGCGCGGCGAGGAGCGTGGCGCGCACCGCGACGCCCTGGTGATGGGCGCGGCGCTGGTGCTCGAGGTGACGGGCGCCGCCGACGGGCCGGAAGCCGCGGCACTGGCCGCGGCCTCGGCGATCGACGACGGGCGTGGCGCCGCGGTGCTTAAGCGCCTCGCGGACTTCGGGCGCACGCGCTGAGATGGCCGGCTTCCTCGACCAGATGGCGGCGGGCAGCCGGTCGAGGGCCGAGCAGGCGCGCGCGCGTGAACCGCTCGCGGCGCTGCAGGAGCGCTGTGCCGACCTGCCGCCACCGCCGCCGCTTCGCCTCGGCGGCCGCTTCGACCTGATCGCGGAGCTCAAGCTGCGCTCGCCGGCGCTCGGCGCGCTGGGCCGCGAGGAGGACGGGCTCGTCGCGCGCGTGCGCGCCTATGCAGAGGGTGGCGCCGCCGCCGTGTCGGTGCTGACCGAACCGGAGCGCTTCGACGGATCGCTCGCGCACCTGGAATCGGCCGCGGCGGCGCTCGCGCCGCTTTTCGTGCCGGCGATGCGCAAGGACTTCCTGGTCGACCCGTACCAGCTGTTCGAGGCGCGCGCCGCGGGCGCCGGCGGGGCGCTCCTGATCGTGCGCATGCTGTCGCGCGACACGCTCGTCGAGATGCTCGACTGCGCGCAGGCGCTCGGCCTGTTCGTGTTGCTCGAGGCGTTTGACGAGGCAGACCTCCAGACCGCGGGCGAACTCGTCTCCAGCCGCTTCACGCCCAAGCGCGTGGAGTCAGCACCGGATGTCGGGTGCGCGGGCGAGGTGGCCAGGGCCACCCGGAGCGAGCGCGTAAGTTCCGACTGCGCGAGCGCAGTGGTGGCCCGGCCGGATCCCGCCCGCGCGCCAGGCACCAGGGATCGGCGATCCCACACGAGACCAGCTCCATTGCTGGTCGGCGTAAACTGCCGCGACCTGCAGACTCTCGAGGTCGTGCCGGAGCGCTTCGCCTCCCTGGCGGCGCATCTTCCATCAGGCGCGCCGCGCGTGGCGGAAAGCGGCCTCGAGTCCACGGCCGACGTCGAACGCGCCGTACGCGCCGGCTACGACATGGCGTTGATCGGCGGGGCCTTGATGCGCGCCGGCGATCCAGCAGAGGCCGTGCGCGCGATGCTCGCGGCAGGGCGGAGCGTGGCGCCGTGACGATCTTCGTGAAGATCTGCGGGCTGACCGACGAGACGGCCGTCGCCGCCGCGGTCGCCGCCGGCGCCGACGCCGTAGGCTTCGTCTTCCACGCCGCTTCACCACGCAACCTCGAGCCGCGCCGCGCGCAGGCGCTGGCTGCAGCGCTGCCGCCCGGCGTGCGCCGCGTGGCGGTGACGCTGCATCCGGCGCCGGTGCTGGTGGCGAAGGTCCTCGAGGAGTTCGCGCCGGACGTCTGGCAGTCCGACGCGGCGGACCTGCCGGCCATGGCGTTGCCTGCGGGGATCGAGCCCTGGCCGGTGCTGCGCGCAGGCATCGCGCTGCCGGCGCCGCTGCCGCGGCGCTTCCTGTTCGAGGGCGCAAAGAGCGGCGCGGGAGTGGTGACCGACTGGGGCCAGGCCACGTCGCTCGCGCGCAGGGGCGAACTCATCCTCGGCGGCGGGCTGGATCCCGGCAACGTCGCCGAGGCGATCCGGCGCGTCCGCCCCTTCGGCGTCGACGTGTCGAGCGGCGTCGAGTCGGCGCCAGGCCGCAAGGATCCGGTGCGCATCCGTGAATTCGTGGCGGCGGCACGCAAGGCCGCCGCGGGAGCAATCGCATGACCTACGCAGTCGCGCCGGAGCAGGCGCAGAAGTGGCTCGATCAGGAGCTGAAGGGCGTCTTCCCCGACCCGCGCGGACGCTTCGGGCCCTTCGGCGGGCGCTACGTGCCCGAGACGCTGGTCCCGGCGCTCGACCGTCTCGAGGACGGCGTGCGCCGCTACCTGCACGCACCGGATTTCCAGGCCGAGTTCCGGCACGAGCTGGCCACCTGGGCCGGGCGGCCGACGGCGCTGACCCACGCGCAGGCGCTGTCGCGGCGGTGGGGCGCCGACGTCTGGCTCAAGCGTGAGGACCTCGCCCACACCGGCGCGCACAAGATCAACAACGCGGTCGGGCAGGCGCTGCTCGCCAAGCGTCTCGGCGCGAAGCGGGTGGTCGCCGAGACCGGCGCGGGCCAGCATGGTGTCGCGAGTGCGGCGGCCTGCGCGCGGCTCGGCCTGCCCTGCACCGTCTACATGGGCGCGATCGACACCGAGCGGCAGGCGCCGAACGTCGGGCGCATGCGGCTGCTCGGCGCCGAGGTCGTGCCGGTGACGAGCGGCGACCAGACGCTGCGCGCGGCCATCGATGAGGCGCTGCGCGACTGGGTGTCGGACCCGACGGGCACCTACTACCTGCTCGGCTCGGCGGTCGGGCCGCATCCGTATCCGTACCTCGTCCGCGAGCTGCAGTCGGTGATCGGGCGCGAGGCGCGCGAGCAGATGATCGCGAGCGCGGGCGGGCTGCCGGACGTCGCGGTCGCCTGCGTCGGCGGCGGCTCGAACGCGATCGGGATGTTCCATCCGTTCATCCGGGATCCTTCGGTCGCGCTGCTCGGCATCGAGGCCGGCGGCCGCGGTCCGGGCCTCGGCGACAACTCGGCGACGCTGAGCTTTGGCACGCCGGGCGTGCTGCAGGGCAGCTACACGATGCTGCTGCAGGACGCGAATGGGCAGGTGCGCGAGACCCACTCCGTGTCGGCCGGGCTCGACTACTCGGGCGTCGGCCCCGAGCACTCGCTGCTGATGGCCGCGGGCCGGGTGCGCTACGAGCAGGCGACCGACGACGAGGCGCTCGACGCGCTGGCAGAGTGTTGCCACGCCGAGGGCATCCTCGCCGCCATCGAGACGGCGCACGCCTTCGCGGGCGCGCGCCGCTACGCAGAGCGCCACCCCGGCGCGCGCATCCTGATCTGCTGCTCGGGCCGCGGCGACAAGGACATGCCCACGCTGCAGAAGACGCTGCTCAAGGGGAAGACCTGATGTCACCGAGCGACTCGATCGTCGCGGCGATCGCCGGCGCGAAGGCGCAGTCGCGACCCGCGCTGGTCGCCTTCCTCACGGCCGGTTTCCCGCGCAAGGAGGACTTCGCCGGCCAGCTCGCCGCGATCGCGGCGGAGGCCGAGGTGGTCGAGATCGGCGTGCCTTTTTCGGACCCGATGGCCGACGGCATGACCATCCAGAGATCGAGCCGCGCGGCGCTCGCGCAGGGCGTGTCGGTCGGCTGGATCCTCGGCGAGCTCGGCGCGATGGCCGCGCGGCCGAAGGCGCCGCTCCTGCTGATGAGCTACCTGAACCCGCTGCTCGCCTACGGGCTCGACCGGCTGCCCGCCGACGCCCGCGCCGCCGGCGTGTCGGGCTTCATCGTCCCGGACCTGCCGTTCGAGGAGAGCGCCGAGCTGCGCGAGGCGCTCGAGTCGCAGGGCCTCGCGCTGGTGCAGATGGTGACCCCTGTGACGCCGCCGGAGCGGCTCGCGACGCTGTGCAGGGCGGCGCGCGGCTTCGTCTATGCTGTGACCATGACCGGCACCACGGGCAAGCAGGTCGACGTTCCCGCCGACGTCCTCGCGTACATGGACCAGGTCCGCAAGGTCTCGCCGGTGCCGGTCTGCGCCGGCTTCGGCATCCGCACGCCTGCGCAGGTGGCGCGGATGTCCGGCCATGTCGACGGCGTGGTCGTGGGCTCGGCGCTGGTCGAGGTGCTCGAGCGCGGCGAGGACCCGGCGGCGTTCCTGAGGAGCCTCAAGGGAGGCTGATTACGGACAGCAAGGAGAACGGCGGCGGCTGGAGGGCGCGGGCGCGCCGGCTGCGCAGCGCCCTGCTGCTGCTGGCCCTCGCGTCGACAACCGGCTGCATCAGCCTGCCGCAGGGCCCGCACCCGCCCGCGGAGACGCTCGCGCCGGTGATGGGCGACGGGCTCGGCGCGGATCTCGCCCCCTACCTCGAGGCCCACCCCGGACAGTCCGGGATCGCGCTCCTGCAGTACGGCCCCGCGGCGCTGCTGGCGCGCGCCGTGCTCGCCGACCTCGCGCGGCGCTCCATTGACGTGCAGTACTACATCTACGAGGACGACCTCACCGGGCTGCTGCTCACCCAGAAGCTGCTCGATGCGGCGGACCGCGGGGTGCGCGTGCGCGTCCTGCTCGACGACAACAACCAGGGCGACCGCGAGTTCGGGCTGAAGCTGCTCTCCGCGCACCCGAACATCGACATCCGGATCTTCAACCCGTACCGGGCGCGCGTCGGCTGGCTCCGGCCGCTCGAGCTGCTCACCGACTTCCGCCGGCTGCACCGGCGCATGCACAACAAGATCTTCGCCGTGGACGGCCTCACCGGCATCTTCGGCGGCCGCAACATCGGCGACAACTACTTCGACGCGGACGACCGTGCCAACTTCGCCGACTTCGACGTATTCGTCGCCGGGCCGCTGATCGTCGAGGCGACCGCGAGCTTCGAGCAGTACTGGACCCACCGTCTCGCGCTGCCGGCCGAGGAGCTCAGCCCGCGGAAGATCTCGGAGGAAGACATCGCGGCGGCGCGGCGCTACCTGCGCCAGCGACTCGCCTCGCTTCCGGAGTTCTCCGAGCGCTACGCCGCGGCGCGCGAACAGCTGCAGGAGTTCGTCGTCGAGCCCGAGAAGACGCTCGCCTGGGCCCGGGCCGAATTCGTGGTGGACCCGCCGGAAAAGCTGGTGCCGGACTCGGGGGCGGGCTCCCCGGTGCTGGACCGCCTGATCGGGCTCTGGTCCGACGCCAGCGAGGAGGTGCTGATCGAGACCGCCTACTTCGTGCCCACGCGCGCCGGGGCGCGCTTCATCGTCCAGCGGGCCCGCGACGGCGTCAGCACGCAGCTCCTGACCAACTCGCTCGCCGCGAACGACGTGCTGCCGGTGCACGCCGGCTACGCCAAGTATCGCCGCCGGCTGCTGAAGGCCGGGGTCGGCATCTACGAGTACCAGCGTTCGGCGGCGCGCGGCGAGAGCGACCTGCGCCTGTCGAGCGCCTCGAGCGACGCCTCGCTGCACGCCAAAGTGATGGTGTTCGACGGCAAGATCACCTGGGTCGGCAGCTTCAACCTCGATCCGCGCTCGGCCGCGCTCAACACCGAGCTTGCGATCGTGATCCACGACGAGGCCATCGCGCAGCGGGTCGCCGCGATGATCCAGCGCGACCTTCTGCCCGACCGGGCCTGGCGCCTCGCGCTCGAGCCTCGTGCCTCAGGTGGGCTCGGGCTCGTCTGGTATGGTGAGCGCGACGGCGTCGAGCTCAGGCTGACCTCGGAGCCCGACGCGACCTGCCTGCAGCGGGCGGCGGTCAACATCCTCAAGCGGGTGCCCGGGCTCGAGGGACTCCTGTGAACATTCGCCGCGTGCACCACCTGAACTTCCTCGTCCGCGACCTCGAGGCCGCCATCGAGCGCTACCAGGCCGTGCTCGGCCTGGAGCTCGACCGCATCGACGAGCTGCCCGGCCGCGGCGCCCGGCTCGCGCGCTTCCGCGCCGGCGAGACCTGGATCGTGCTGGTCCAGCCGGTGGCGGACGGAGAGCCGATGCGGACCCTCGAGCGCGACGGCGAGGGCTTCTTCCTCGTCTCCTACGAGGTGGACGACGTCGAGGCCGCGGCCACGCAGGCGCGGGCGGCGGGCGCCCCGACCACCGCCGCGACGCCGCGGACCGGGCTCGACGGCTGGCGGGTGATCGACCTCGCGCCGGCCGGCATGCACGGCGCGCTGGTGCAGCTTTGCGAGGAACCGCGGCGGTGAAGCGCATCTACACCGCCGAGTCGCTGGTGCAGGTCTTCCACCTGCGCAACGTCCTGCAGGCCGAGGGTATCCGCACCGAGCTACGCAACGAGCGCCTCGGCGGCGTGGTCGGCGAGATCCCGTTCCTCGAGACCTGGCCGGAGCTGTGGGTCGCGGAGCTCGACTTCGAGCGCGCCCAGGCGCTGGTCGAGCTCGAGCTGCACAGCCGCGGGCTCGCCGAGCCGGAGTGGACCTGCCCAGGCTGCGGCGAGCGGGTCGAGGGACAGTTCACCGAGTGCTGGAAGTGCGGGCAGGACAAGCCCGCCGTCGGCGCGTGAGCGACAGCCTCGTCATCGAGACGCGCTTCCGCGGCCCGCCCGAGTCGGGCAACGGCGGCTACGTCTGTGGCCGTGTCGCTGTTTCTCTCGACCTGCCGGTCGCAGTGCGCCTGCTCGCGCCCCCACCGCTCGCGACGAGCCTGGCGCTAAGCGAGGATCCCCAGCGCAATCGCTGGCAGCTGCTCCACGGCGATCGCGTGGTGGCCGAGGCTCGTCATCAGGAAATCATCGTGACGCCGCCCGTGCCGCCCTCCTACGAAGAGGCCGTCGAGGCCTCGCGCCGCTGCACCGGCCTCGTGCACCACCCGCTGCCCGGCTGCTTCGTGTGCGGGCCGCAGCGTGCGCCCGGCGACGGACTTCGCATCTTCGCCGGCGAAGTGACGGGCCGGCCCATCGTCGCGGCGCCGTGGACGCCCGACGAGTCGCTGGCGGACGGGTCGGGCCGCGTGCGTCCGGAGTTCCTCTGGGCGGCACTCGACTGCCCGGGCTTCTTCGCCGCGCCGCACGGCGGGGCGCTCGCGCTGCTCGGTGAGCTCGCCGCCAAGATCTCGCGGCCGCTCGAGGCCGGCACGCCGTGCGTCGTGATCGGCTGGCCGATCGACTCGGCCGGCCGCCGGCATCGCACCGGGACGGCGGTGTTCGGGCCCGGCGGCGAGCCGATCGCCGTCGCCGAGGCGACCTGGGTGGTCCTGCGCCAGTCGTGAAGACGGGCTGCGGGTGCAGCCGGCCGCCGCCTCAGCGGCGCGCCAGCATCGCGGCGCCACCGCCGAAGAGCAGGCCCCAGCCGAGCCACTCCGGCGGCGTGGCGAAGGTCAGCCACAACACCCCGCCGAGGAAGGCGGCGACCCCCGCGAGCAGCGTGTTCCGCCGCGCGTTGGAGACTCGAAGCTCGTCGCGCAGGGCCTCGACGGATGCCGACTCCGTGCGCAGGCGGAAGTCGTCCTCGTAGGCGCGCCGCACCGCGCGCTGCAGCACCACGGGCGCCATCTTGAGGGCCTCGGCCAGGTCGGGCCAGTGCTCGCGCAGCCCCTTGGCGAAGGCCTCCGGGCCGATGCGCTCGGCCATCCAGTCGCGCAGGATCGGCCGCGCCGTCTTCATCAGGTCGAGCTCCGGGTAGAGCTGGCGGCCGAGCCCCTCGATGTTGAGCAGCGTCTTCTGCAGCAGGATCAGCTGCGGCTGGACCGGCATCTCGAAGCGCCGCGCCACCTCAAAGAGCCTCAACAGCACCAGGCCAAAGGAGATCTCGCCCAGCGGCTTGTTGAAGATCGGCTCGCAGACGGTGCGCACGGCGCTGGTCAGCTCGCCGACGCGTGCGTGCGGCGGGATCCAGCCGCTCTCGAGGTGCAGCTCGGCGATGCGCCGCCAGTCGCGGTCGAAGAAGGCGAGGAAGTTGGCGGCCAGGTAGTACTGGTCGCGCTCCTCGAGCGAGGCGACGATGCCGAAGTCCACGGCAGCGTATTTCGGGGCGGCCGGGTCGGCCACGTCCACGAAGATGTTGCCGGGGTGCATGTCGGCGTGGAAGAAATTGTGGCGGAACACCTGGGTGAAGAAGATCGTCACGCCGTTCTCGGCGAGCAGGCGGATGTCCGTGCCGAGCTCGCGCAGCCGCTCGACGTCGGAGATCGGCACGCCGCGGATGCGCTCCATCACCATGACGTCGCGCCGGCACAGGTCCCAGTGAACCTCGGGCACGTGCAGCAGCGGGCTGCCGAGGAAGTTGCGCCTAAGCTGCGAGGCGTTGCCGGCCTCGCGCAGCAGGTCGAGCTCGTCGAGGATGGTCTTCTGGTACTCGTCGACCACCTCGGTCGGCCGCAGCCGCTTCGATTCCGCCCAGTAGCGCCGGGCCAGGCCGGCCAGCGCGTGCAGCACCTCGAGGTCGCGGCCGATGGCCTCGCGCATGCCAGGCCGCAGGACCTTCACGACGACCTCCCGGCCGTCGTGCAGCGTGGCGGCGTGCACCTGGGCGATCGAGGCGGCGGCGAGCGGCGTCTCGTCGAAGGCCGCGAACAGCTCGCCCACCGGGCAGCCGAGCGCGCGCTCGACCTGCGCGCGCGCCGCGGCGCCCGGGAACGGCGGCACGCGGTCCTGCAGCTTGGCGAGCTCGTCGGCGATGTCGCGCGGCAGCAGGTCCCGCCGCGTCGAGAGCGCCTGGCCGAACTTGACGAAGATGGGCCCCAGCTCCTCGAGCGCGAGGCGCAGCTTCTCGGCGCGGGTCTGGCCTTTGCTCCGCGCGAACCAGGTCCAGGGCGAGAGGTAGAACAGGAACCGGATCGGCCGGTACAGGTGCGTGGCGCGCACGTACTCGTCGAGCCCGTGGCGCACCAGCACCCGCTGGATGCCGATCAGCCGCCGCGCGACCGACAGCGAGATCAAGCGCGCGCCCCGCGCTCGAGGGCGGCGAGGCGAGCCTCGAAGCGGTCCACGTCCTCGCGCAGCCGGTCGATGTCCTCGAGGAGCATCTCGACCTCCGGCTTGGCCGGCAGGTCGCGGCTCTCCTCGGTCAGGTACTCTGCGACGTTCTGCGCGAAGGTGTCGAAGGCGCGCTGGCCGAAGGCCAGCGCTTCCTTCGCGGCGCGCGCGAGGTGATGGGCCGGCGCGTCGCCCACGATGCGCGACAGCTCCTCCTCGAAATCGGGCCGCGCCGCGGCGAAGAGCTTCTGGAAGGCCTGCGCCGTCTCCGCATCGCCCGTCACGCGCAGGCCGCCGGCACGGATCCGCTCGCCCGCGTCCGGCCCGGCCAGCGTCGCGAGGGTCAGCGGCGAGCCCTCGATCGAGGCGGTCGGCTCGCCCTCGCCGCCGGCAGTGACCTCGATGCGTCCGCCGTTCGCAGAGAAGCGGATGCGCAGCGGCGTGGCCGCGATGCGCACCTCGAAGGAGCGGCCTTCGAGCCCGGCCGCGAGCTCGCGGGCCCGTCCGGAGGCGGCGAGGTTGCGATTGAGCAGCGCGGCGAGCGGCTCGAGCAGCGGATCGCGGGCCATGTTCAGTACACGGTGCCGACGTGCAGCGCGACCACGCCGCCGGTCAGGTTGTGCCAGCGGCAGTCGTCGAAGCCGGCCTCGCGGATCAGGCCCGCGAGCGCCGGCTGGTCGGGGAACATGCGGATCGACTCGGCGAGGTAGCGGTAGCTGTCTGCATCACCCGCCACCAGCCGGCCGAGCGCAGGCAGCACGCCGAAGGAGTAGAGGTCGTAGAAGGGCTTGATGCCTTCGGCGGGCCGGGAGAACTCGAGCACCAGCAGCCGGCCGCCGGGCTTCAGCACGCGGCGCATCGAGGCGAGCGCCTTCGGCTTGTCGGTGACGTTGCGAAGCCCGAAGCCGATGGTCACGCAGTCGAAGCTCGCGTCGGCGAAGGGCAGCCTCTCCGCGTTCGCCTGCAGCGCCGAGACGCCGGTGGCCAGGCCCTGGTCGAGCAGCCGGTCGCGGCCGCGGGAGAGCATCTCCCAGTTGATGTCGGAGAGGACCACGCGCCCCTTCGGCCCCACCTGGCGCGCCATGCCGAGCGCGAGGTCGCCCGTGCCGCCGGCGACGTCGAGCGCCCGCTGGCCGGGCCGCAGGCCGGTCTGGCCGAGCGTGAAGCGCTTCCACAGCCGGTGCATTCCCCCCGACATCAGGTCGTTCATCAGGTCGTACTTGCCGGCGACCGAGTCGAACACGCCGCGTACGCGGCCGGCCTTTTCCTCGGCGGCGACCTGCTCGTAGCCGAAATCGACCGTGGATCTTCCGTCTTCGCGGGGCTGGGTCATGACAACGTCCTGGCGAGCCCCGGGATTCTAAGCGCCCGGGTGCGGGAAGGCATTGGGCCCTTCGCGGAACACCGGGGAGGGGTTGACATACCAAATGGTATGGAACTACCATACCAACCAGTATGAAGAAGCGACGTCCATTGGAAACCCGTTCCGCCCTGGTCGACGCCGCCCGCGCCCTGGCGGAGCGCCGCCCCCTGGCCGAGGTCAGCAACGTCGAGATCGCGGCGCGTGCGGGCGTGAGCCCCCAGACCGTCGGCCGCTACTTCCCCGATCGCGCGTCGCTGGCCGCGGAGCTCGGCGTCGCCGCAGGCGAGCCGCTCGACACGCGCGCGCGGATCCTCGCCGCGGCCGAGGTGAGCTTCGCCCGGCTCGGCTACCACGGCGCGAGCCTCGACGCCGTCGCCGCCGCGGCTGGAATGACCAAGGGGGCGGTCTACTCGAACTTCGCCGGGAAGAGCGCGCTGTTCCTCGCACTGCTCGACCTCAAGTCCCGGTCGCGCTTCGCCGAGCTCGAGGCCTCCCTCGACGCCGTCATCGCCGCCGGGGCGCGCGATCCGCGGGCCACGGCCGAACGCCTGTTCGCGGCCGCGCTCGACTTCTCGCGCACCGAGCCGCACCTGCCGCGGCTGTACCTGGAGTTCGTCAGCCAGACGCGCGAGCCGGCGGTGCAGAAGCGGCTACGCAAGCACTACCTCGACGGGATGGCCCAGCTCGCGCGGATCGTGGGCCGGCTGCAGCAGGCCGGCCTTCTCTCCGGACGCCTGCCGGCAGCCGCGCTGGCGCGCCTCATCGGCGTCAGCTTCGACGGGCTGATCGTCGGCGGGCTCGTCGGCGGCCTGCCTGCCGACCCCGACAGCCTCGCCAGGGAGCTGGTCGCGCTGTTCGGACCCTGACGTCGTTTCGCCCACTGGATACCTTTCAGTATCACTATTCCAAACCAGGAGATTGCCATGTGCTGGAGCTGCGTATTCCCCTACCTCCTCGACGCGAACATGCGTGCCCCTGCGCTCATGCAGGCGCGGCGGCGATTGCTCGGCGCAGCGCGCGGCCGGGTCCTCGAGCTCGGCTCGGGAACAGGAACGAACTTCCCGCTGTACCGCGCGCCCGTCGAGTCCGTTGATGCCGTCGAGCCGAGCGCGCGGCTGGCACGTCTCGCCCGCAGGCGGCTGGCAGAGGCAAGCGTTCCGATCAACGTCCACGACGGTGTCGGCGAGAGCCTCGCCTTCGCCGACGAAACCTTCGACGTCGTGGTTCTCACGCTGACGCTGTGCTCCGTGCAGGATCCCGATCGCGTGCTCGCCGAGACGCGGCGCGTGCTGAAGGGCGACGGCCGGCTGCTGCTGCTCGAGCACGGCCTCAGCCCCGACGCTCGGATCGCACGCTGGCAGCGGCGGCTCAACCCGCTGAACCGCTGGCTCGGCGAGGGCTGTGAACTCCTACGCGCGCCGCTCGCGCTGACGGCTGCCAGCGGCTTCGATCCCGAGGAACACGCCGAGTACTACCTCCCCGGCGTTCCGCGTGTCGGCGGGTACGTGGCAGAGGCGCGGCTCGCCAAGGCCGCGTGACGCCTCACTCCCCGGCGGGACTCCCTGCGGGCGCCTTGGGCGCATCCCGCGACGGCAGCCGCCACAGCCACAGGCCGAGCGAGAGGCCGAGCAGCGCCATGAAGCCCCTGGCCGGCCAGTTGGGCAGCAGCCAGATCGAGAACGCGAAGCTCGCGGCCATCAAGAGCAGCGCGGGCCGCTTGGCACGGTAGGGAATGCTGCGGTGGTGGCGCCATTCCCGGAGGTGGGGCCCGTAGCGCTGGTGCTCCATCAGCCAGCGGTACAGGCGCCGTGAGGACCGCGCGAAACAGGCTGCGGCGACCAGGAGCAGCGGCACGGTGGGCAGCACGGGCAGGAACATGCCGAGCACCGCGAGGCCCGTGAACAGGCCGCCAAGCGCGGCGAACAGGCCGCGCAGGAGCGGCGAGTCCGGCTTGCGGACGTCGGCGTCGGGATCGCGCGGCGGCTCGCCGGGCGTCACGCGGGAGGATCGACTGCGGACGGGCGCCGCTCGTAGCCGAGCCGCTCGCAGCGTTCGAGGTAGCGCGCCCACTTCGCGTCTTGCTGTGTGCCGAGTTCGTGCAGGAAGGCCCAGCTGTACAGGCCGGAGTCGTGGCCATCGTCGAAGACGAGTCGCACCGCGTAGTTGCCGACCGGCTCCACGGCCGTGACCTGCACGTTCTCCTTGGCGAGCTCGAGCTTGCCCTCGCCGCCGCCGTGGCCGCGCACCTCGGCGGAGGGCGAATAGACGCGCAGGTACTCGAAGGGCAGCTCGAAGCGGCTGCCATCGGCAAAGCTGACCTCGAGCAGGCGCGCCTTGCGCCGGAGCCGGATCTCGGTCGGGGCGCCGGGCGCCTGCGGCATGGTCGGGGTCCCTCGGGACGGTCGAGAACCGTTAGGATATCAGCGGTTGCCCACGATCCTGAGGACGCAGATGGCGAGGGCCGAGGAGGGCCGCGCCGGCGGCGGCTCGTGCGCCACGCCGGTCGGCCTGTTCGACAAGATCTGGGCGCAGCACCTCGTGCGCGAGCTGCCCGGCGGCGCGGCGCTGATCGCCATCGACCGGATCTTCCTGCACGAGCGCACTGGCTCGATCGCGCTCAAGAGCCTGGCCGAGTCGGGGCGCCGCGTCGCGGACCCGCGCCGCGTCTTCTGCACCATGGACCACATCGTGGACACCTTCCCGGGCCGCGGCGACGACACCCGCATGCCCGGCGGGCGGGCGTTCATCACCGAGACCCGCGAGGCGGCCAGGGCCGCGGGCATCCACCTCTTCGATGTGCGCGATGCCGACCAGGGCATCGTGCACGTGATTTCCCCCGAGCTCGGCATCGTGCTGCCTGGCGCCACCGTGGTCTGTCCGGACAGCCACACCTGCACGCAGGGCGCGATGGGGGCCTTCGCCTGGGGCATCGGCTCGACCGAGGCCGAGCACGCGCTCGCCACGGGCACCCTGCGCGTCCACCGGCCGAAGACCCTGCGCGTGCGTTTCGAGGGCCGGCTCGGGCCGGGCGTCACCGCCAAGGACCTCGCGCTCGCGCTGATCGGCCGCCACGGCTCGGCCGGCGGCAACGGCTATGCGGTGGAGTTCGCAGGCAGCGCGGTTCGCGCGCTCGAGGTCGAGGCGCGGCTCACGCTGTGCAACATGGCGACGGAGTTCTCCGCGGTCACGGGCCTGATCGCGCCGGACGAGAAGACCTTCGCCTACCTCGAAGGCCGGCGCTTCGCGCCGCAGGGCGCGGAGTGGGCGCGCGCGCTCGAGAGCTGGCGCGCGCTCGCGAGCGAGGAGGGCGCGAGCTTCGACCGGGAGATCGCGCTCGAGGTGGACGAGTTCGCGCCCATGGTGACCTGGGGCACGAGCCCGCAGCACGCCGTGCCGGTGACCGGCGCGGTCCCCGCGCTCGAGGACAGCGGCACCACGCGGGAGGCCTACGACCGCGCGCTCGGCTACATGGGTCTCGAGCCGGGCCGGCCGCTCGCGGAGCTTGCGATCGACGCAGCCTTCATCGGCTCCTGCACCAACAGCCGCCTCTCCGACCTGCGCCGCGCTGCGGCGATCCTCGAGGGCCGCAAGGTCGCCACGGGCGTCAAGGCGATCTGCGTGCCGGGCTCGATGAGCGTCAAGCGCCAGGCCGAGGCAGAGGGCCTCGACGAGGTGTTCCGGCGCGCCGGCTTCGAGTGGCGCGAGCCTGGCTGCTCGATGTGCTTCTTCGCCGGCGGCGAGAGCTTCGGCCGCCGCGAGCGGGTGATCTCCTCGACCAACCGCAACTTCGAGAGCCGGCAGGGGCCCGAGACGCGCACCCACCTCGCAAGTCCCGAGACCGTGGCGGCGAGCGCCGTCGCCGGGCGCATCGCCGACGTCCGGCGGCTGGCGGGCTGAGCCATGGAGAAGTTCGAGACGCTGACCGCCGTCGCCGCGCCGCTGCTGCGCGCCAACGTGGACACGGACGCGATCATCCCCTCGCGCGAGATGAAGGCGGTATCGAAGACCGGCCTCGCCGAAGGGCTGTTCGCGGGCTGGCGCTACACGGAGATCGGCGGGCGCCAGCCGAACCCTGACTTCGTGCTGAACCGGCCCGGCTACGCCGGCGCGCGGATCCTGCTCGGCGGCGAGAACTTCGGCTGTGGCTCGAGCCGCGAGCACGCGGTCTGGGCGCTCGCCGAGTACGGCTTTCGCGCAGTGATCGCGCCGTCCTTCTCGCCGATCTTCTACGGCAACTGCGTGCGGAACGGCATCGTGCCGGTGAAGTTGCCGGCGGAGGCCATCTCCGCGCTCGCCGAAACGGTCGAGCGCGATCCCGGCAGGACTCCGCTGACCGTCGACCTGCTGCGCCAGCAGGTCAGCGCGCCCGGCGGGCTGGCCTTCGATTTCCCGATCGAGGCCGAGGCGCGCGAGATGCTGCTCGAGGGGCTCGACGGCATCGACCTCACGTTCAAGCAGCGCGACGCGATCGAGGATTTCCTCGCGCGCGACCGCGCGGCGCGGCCGTGGATCTATCTCTGAAGGGGCAGTGACATGAGCATCGACATCCTCATCAGCGAGGTGGGTCCGCGCGACGGCCTGCAGAGCATCAAGAGCATCATGCCGCTTGCGGCCAAGAAGGCCTGGATCACTGCGGAGGCGGCCGCGGGCGTCACCGAGATCGAGGTCGGCAGCTTCGTCCCGGCAAAGCTGATGCCGCAGCTCGCCGACACCGCCGAGGTCGTCGCGCATGCGCGCACGATCCCGGGTCTGACGGTGGCGGCGCTGGTGCCGAACCTGAAGGGCGCTGAGGCGGCGATCGCCGCCGGCGCGCACAAGATCACCTTGCCGCTCTCCGCCTCGGAGACCCACAGCCTCAGGAACCTCAGGCGCACCCACGCGCAGGTGCTCGAGGAGGTCCGCGGCATCGTCGCGCTGATCCGCGGCCTGCCGGCCGAGCGGCGCCCGAAGTTCGAGGGCGGGCTGTCCACGGCCTTCGGCTGCACGATCGAGGGCGAGGTGCCGGCCGACCAGGTGGTGCGGCTCGCGGAGCAACTCATGGAGGCGGGCTGCGACGAAGTGGGGCTCTCGGACACCACCGGCTACGCGAACCCCGCGCAGGTCAAGGACCTCGTGCGCCGGGTGCGCGCGGCGGTGGGCGAGCATGCGCTCTCGGGCCTGCACCTGCACAACACCCGCGGGCTCGGGCTCGCCAACGTCATCGCCGGGCTCGAGGTCGGCATCACCACCTTCGACAGCTCGCTCGGCGGGCTCGGCGGCTGCCCGCACGCGCCGGGCGCCTCGGGCAACATCGTCACCGAGGACCTCGCGTTCATGCTCGAGGCGATGGGGCTTCGCACCGGCATCGACCTGCCGCGGCTGATCGAGGTGCGCAAGATCCTGCGCGAGGCGCTCCCCGGCGAGGAACTCTACGGCTTCACGCCCGATGCCGGGCTGCCGCTCGGCTTCGTGCCGGCGACGCAGGAGGCGCAGGTCGCATGACGGAAGGGAACCAGAAGCTGCCGCTCGCCGGCATCCGCGTCGTCGAGTTCACGCACATGGTGATGGGGCCGGCGGTCGGCGCCATCCTGGTCGAGCTCGGCGCCGAGGTGATCAAGGTCGAGCCGGTGGGCGGCGACGCCACGCGCGAGCTGCTCGGCTCGGGTGCGGGCTACTTCCCCATGTACAACCGCAACAAGAAGAGCCTGTGCGTGGACCTCAAGCAGCCGCGCGGGCTCGAGATCGCGCGGCGGCTCGCGGCCAGCGCCGACGTGCTGGTCGAGAACTTCCGCACGGGCGCGATGGAGAAGCTGGGTCTCGGCTACGAGGACCTTGCGCCCTTGAACCCGCGGCTCATCTACTGCTCGGAGAAGGGGTTCCTCTCCGGGCCCTACGAGCATCGCACCGCGCTCGACGAGGTGGTGCAGATGATGGGCGGGCTCGCCTACATGACCGGCCCGCCGGGTCGCCCGCTGCGCGCGGGCACCTCGGTGGTGGACGTCACCGGCGGCATGTTCGGCGTGATCGGCATCCTCGCCGCGCTCGAGGAGCGCCACCGGACGGGCAAGGGCCAGAAGGTCTCGAGCTCGCTGTTCGAGACGGTCGTCTACCTCGTCGGCCAGCACATGGCGCAGATGGCGGTGACCGGCAAGGCCGCGCAGCCGATGCCGGTGCGGATCTCCGCCTGGGCCATCTACGACGTGTTCGAGACCAAAGACGGCGAGCAGGTGTTCGTCGGCGTGGTCTCGGATGGGCTATGGGAGCGATTCTGCACCGCTTTCGGCCTGGCTGAGCTCGGCGCCGATCCGCAGTACAAGACCAACTCGCAGCGCGTGCTGGCGCGCGAGACGCTGCTGCCGCAGGTCCGCGAGCTGTTCAAGGGCTTCGGCAAGGCCGAGCTGGTCGCGAAACTCGAGAAGACCGGCCTGCCGTTCGCGCCGATCGGCAAGCCCGAGGAAATGTTCGACGACCCGCACCTCGCGGCGAGCGGCGGCCTCGGCGCGGTGACGCTGCCGAACGGCAAGGAGACCCGCCTGCCCATCCTGCCGGTCGAGATGGACGGCCGCCGGCCGACCCAGGGCGGCCATCTCGCGAAGATCGGCGAGCACACCGACGAGGTGCTCGAAAGCCTCGGCCACGCGCCGGAGGACATCGCCAACCTCCGCGCCGCCAAGGTCGTCGCCTGAAACAAAAGGGGACATTCGCTTCTAGTTTGTTCTAGCGAAACTCTAGGGGACATTCCCTTCCAGTTCGCGCGCACCCGCCCCGTCGCAAACTGCAAGGGAATGTCCCCTGTAGTTTCGCGGCAAACTGCAAGCGAATGTCCCCTGGAGTTCACAAGCGAATGTCCCCTGGAGTTCAGAGGATGTAGCGGGAGAGGTCCTCGTCCTTGACCAGGGCACCGAGGTTCTTCTCGACGAAGGCCTCGTCCACGGTGATCGTGGCGCCTCCCTTGTCGGCCGCCTCGAAGGACACGGGCTCGAGGAGGCGCTCCATCACGGTGTGCAGGCGCCGCGCGCCGATGTTCTCGGTGCGCTCGTTCACCGCGAAGGCGATCTCGGCGAGGCGGCGGATGCCGCCCGGCGTGTACTCGACCTTGACGCCTTCGGTCGCGAGCAGCGCGGCGTACTGGGCGGTCAGCGAGGCGTCTGGCTCGGCGAGGATGCGTTCGAAGTCCCCGACGCCCAGCGAGTCGAGCTCGACCCGGATCGGGAAGCGGCCCTGCAGCTCCGGAATCAGGTCCGAGGGCTTCGACATGTGGAAGGCGCCCGAGGCGATGAACAGCACGTGGTCGGTCTTGACCATGCCGTACTTGGTGTTGACGGTGCAGCCCTCCACGAGCGGCAGCAGGTCGCGCTGCACGCCCTCTCTCGAGACATCCGCGCCGGTGGTCTCGCCGCGGCGGCAGATCTTGTCGACCTCGTCGAGGAAGACGATGCCGTTCTGCTCGGCGTTCGAGAGCGCCCGCGCACGCAGCTCCTCCTCGTTGACCATGCGGGCAGCCTCTTCGTCGGCGAGCGCCTTGCGCGCCTCGCGGATCTTCAGCTTGCGTGAGCGCGTGCGGCCGCCGCCGAGGTTCTGGAACATCTGCTGCAGCTGCTGGGTCATCTCCTCCATGCCGGGCGGGCCCATGATCTCCATGGAGGCCGGCAGCGCGCTTACCTCGACCTCGATGTCGCGATCATCCAGCGCGCCCTCGCGCAGCATCTTGCGGAATTTCTGCCGGGTTTCGGTGTCGCGCGGCGCCTCGGCGGGCTGGAAGCCGACCTGCTGCGGCCGCGGCAGCAGCGCATCGAGGATGCGCTCCTCGGCGGCGTCCTCGGCGCGGTGGCGGACCTTGGCGGTCTCTTCCTCGCGCGTGAGCTTCACCGCGACGTCCACGAGGTCCTTGATGATCGAGTCCACCTCCCGGCCGACGTAGCCGACCTCGGTGAACTTGGTCGCCTCGACCTTGACGAAGGGCGCGCGCGCGAGCCGCGCGAGACGGCGCGCGATCTCGGTCTTGCCGACGCCGGTGGGCCCGATCATCAGGATGTTCTTCGGCGTGATCTCCTGCCTCAGCGGCTCGGCGACCTGCATGCGGCGCCAGCGGTTCCTGAGCGCCACGGCCACGGCGCGCTTGGCGGCTCCCTGGCCGACGATGTGCTTGTCGAGCTCCTCGACGATCTCGCGGGGCGTCATGGTGGACATGCGGAATTCCAGCGTCGGGCGCGCGGCGGCTCAGGCCGCCGGCAGCTCGTCGACGACGATGTTGCCGTTGGTGTAGATGCAGGTCTCGGCGGCGATCGCCATGGCGCGCTCGACGATCTCGCGCGCAGAGAGTTCGGTGTTTTCGAGCAGCGCCCTTGCGGCGGCCTGCGCGAACGGCCCGCCGGAGCCGATCGCCATGATGTCGTGCTCCGGTTCGATCACATCGCCATTGCCGGAGATCACCAGCGAGGCCTGCGCGTCGGCGACGCACAGCAGGGCCTCGAGGCGGCGCAGCGCGCGGTCGGTGCGCCAGTCCTTGGCGAGCTCGACCGCGGCGCGGCTCAGGTTGCCGTATTTCTCGAGCTTGCCCTCGAAGCGCTCGAACAGTGTGAACGCATCCGCCGTGCCGCCGGCGAAGCCCGCGAGCACCCGGCCGTTGTAGAGGCGGCGCACCTTGCGGGCGTTGCCCTTCATGATGGTCTGGCCGAGCGTCACCTGGCCATCGCCGCCCATGGCGACGCTGCCGCCGCGGCGCACCGAGAGGATCGTGGTCGAGTGCGGATCGAACTTCGCGTCGGCCATCTCAGTCCTGCTTGCGCCGGCGGGCGCGGGGATGCGCCTGGTCGTAGATGCGGGCCAGGTGCTGGAAATCAAGGTGCGTGTACACCTGCGTGGTACTGATGTCGGCGTGGCCGAGAAGTTCCTGCACGCCGCGCAGGTCGCCCGAGGACTCGAGCAGGTGGGTCGCGAACGAGTGCCGGAACAGGTGCGGGTGGACCTTGAGGTTGAGCCCCTGCCGGCGCGCCGCCTGGGCCAGGCGCTGCTGCACCGCGCGCGCGCCGAGCCGCCGGCCCGTGCTCCCGACGAACACCGCGGTCTCGCCGGGCTTCGCGAGGCTGCTGCGGTCCGAAAGCCATGTGCGCAGCGCCACGATCGCCTGACGGCCGACCGGCACGATGCGGGTCTTGGCGCCCTTGCCGAGCACCCGCACCGTGCGGTCCTCGAGGTCGAGGTCCATCAGGTCGAGGCCGACGAGCTCGGCGAGGCGCAGCCCCGAGCTGTACAGGAGCTCCATCATCGCGTGGTCGCGGCGCGCCAGCGGGTCGTCGGCCGGCGGCGCCAGCAGGCGCGCCATCTGGTCCGCGTCCACGGTCGAGGGCAGGCGCTTCGCGCCTTTCGGCGCGCGGATCTCGACCGCCGGATTCGCCGCGAGGACCCCCTCGCGGATCAGGTAGGCGAAGAACCCGCGCAGCGCCGACAGCTGCCGCTGGATGCTCTTCGGCGCGAGCCCGCCGCGATGCTGGCGCGCGGCGAAGGTTCGCACGTGCTGCGCGTCGAGGACTTTCCAGTCGACGAGCCCGGCCGCGTCGCAAAAGGCGGCGAGCGCGGCGAGGTCGCGGCGGTAGTTCGACTCCGTATGCGGCGAGAGCCGGCGCTCGGCGCGCAGGTGGGCGAGGTAGCGCTCGACCCAGGCCGCGGCCCCCGCGTCCATCACCCCGCCGAGAGCGCGGCCGCCAGCAGCTCGCCGATGCGGGCGAGGAAGTCCGTGCTCATGGTCGGGTTGAAGCGATGCTGGTCGCCTGCGCCGAGGGCGAGCAGCCCGAGGCTGCCGCCCGGGCCCACCGGGACCAGCGCGACCGAGGCCACCGCCACCGCGCCGTCGCCGAACAGCCACTCGCGCTGCGTGTCGCGCACCTGGCCGCAACGCGGCTTGCCGGAGGCGAGCAGCGACTCGAAGCCGCGCACGGGCGCGGCGTCCCGGCGCGCGGCCCTCACGAAGGCCGAGTCGACCGGCGCCTCATCGCGCAACAGCACCAGCACGGCCCGTTGCACGTCGAAGTCCTCGCGCAGCGAGGCCTCGACGGCGTCCACGACCTTGCCGATGCCGCGCGCGTGCACCAGGCGCAGGCACAGCCGGTGGATCTTCTCGGCCAGTTCGTCGTTGGCTCGGCCGTTCTCGACGAACTCGACCAGGCGCTGCTCCAGCTTGCGGTTGCGGTCCCGCAGCAGCTCGACCTGCCGCTCGATCAGCGAGACGGTGCTGCCGCCGCCGCGCGCGTCGGCGAGCCGCAGGCGCTGCACCAGCTGCGGGTGCTTCTCGAAGAAGTCCGGCACCGCCTCGAGGTACTCGGCCACCGTGGCGTCGTCGAGCGCGGCGATGCCGGCGCTCTGCGTCGCGGACTTGCTCATAGGTTCACCGTTCCTTCAAAAGCCGTTTCCGCCGGGCCGGTCAGCCAGATCGGCTCGCCCGGACCCTTCCACTGTACCGTGAGCCGGCCGCCCGGGAGGTCCACGCTGACCGTCTCGTCCAGCAGCCCGTGTCGCCGGCCGACCGCGACCGCGCCGCAGGCGCCCGTGCCGCAGGCGCGGGTCTCGCCCGCGCCGCGCTCGTAGACCCGCAGGCGGACGTGGTCGCGCGCGACCACCTCCACGAAGCCGACGTTGGTGCGCTTCGGGAAGCGCGGGTGGTGCTCGATCGCCGGCCCCAGCCGGTCCACCGGCGCATCCGCGACCGCGGGCACGCGGATCACCGCATGCGGGTTGCCGATGGACACCGCGCCGATGTCCACGACCGTCTCGCCGACCTGGAGCGGGTAGACGCTCGCCTCGCCGCTCGCCTCGAATGGCAGCGACGCCGGCTCGAAGTTCGGCACGCCCATGGCCACCGACACCTGCCCGTCCTCGCGCACCCGGGCGCGGATGAGCCCGCCGGGGCTGTCCATGACGAGCGTCCCCGGGCCGTGGCCGAGGCGCGCGCTGACGAAGCGCGCGATGCAGCGGGCGCCGTTGCCGCACTGCTCGACCTCGTCGCCGTCGGCGTTGAAGATGCGGTAGTAGACGGTCGTGCCTTCGCGCCGCGGCGGCTCGAGCATCAGCGCCTGGTCGAAGCCGATGCCCGTGTGGCGGTCGGCGAGCCGGCGCAGGGTGGCCGGATCCGGCGCGCCGGCGGGCGGGGCGTCGAAGACGATGAAGTCGTTGCCCAGCCCGTGCATCTTGGTGAAGTTCACCGCCCGGATTCTAGCGCAACTCGGCGGCGGCAAGACCGCCCGAGCGCGTCCGGGCGCCCTCGCGGCTTGGCGCCGGCAGGCCTGCAAGGCCTGCATCCGCTACCATATCGACCTCGTTCCGCCAGCCCCGCCATGTCCCGCACGCACCCCAAGGTCGGCTTCGTCAGCCTCGGCTGCCCCAAAGCCCTCGTCGACTCCGAACGCATCCTCACGCAGCTGCGTGCCGAGGGTTATGACGTCGTGCCCACCTACGACGCCGCCGACCTCGTGGTGGTCAACACCTGCGGGTTCATCGACGACGCCGTGCACGAGTCGCTAGAGGCCATCGGCGAGGCCGTCGCCGAGAACGGCAGGGTGATCGTCACCGGCTGCCTCGGCGCCAAGCCCGAGGTGATCACCGAGCGCCACCCGCAGGTGCTCAAGGTGACCGGCCCCGCCGCCTACGAAGAGGTGGTCGGCGCCGTGCACGAGCACCTGCCGCCGAAGCACGATCCGTTCCTCGACCTCGTGCCGCCGCAGGGCATCCGGCTCACGCCGCGCCATTACGCGTATCTGAAGATCTCCGAGGGCTGCAACCACCGCTGCAGCTTCTGCATCAT
>CAYORU010000043.1:0-27071 GCA_964406445.1 uncultured Steroidobacteraceae bacterium | reverse complement strand
CGGCGGCACCGCCTCGGGCGCCTCGACGACTTCCGGCGCCTCGGTTCGTGTCGACTGGCCGGCCGGCGCCCCGGACGCCAGCGCCGGCGGCGAGTCGGGCGCCGCCGCGGCGCCGGCGGGCGCGGCCCTTGCGCCCGTGGCCTGGCCGGCGTCGACGGCGGCGAGGCAGCGCTCCGCGTTGTCGAGCATGTACCACGGGTCGGCCCGGCCGGCCTGCAGGGTCTCCATGTAGTACTCGACGCTCACGATCGCGTCGGCGAGCCGGTCCACCGTCGCCGGATCGGGCCGCGCGCCGCGCACCGGCAGCGTCGCCGACACGGCCCGGCCGATGCGGGTCATCAGGTCGGTCGCGCGCGACTTGCCGAGCATCAGCAGCCCGGCCGCGACGCCTCGCGCCAGCGGCTGGACGGAGTCGAGACCGACCGCATCGGCGCCGGGCTCGAGCGCCTGGGTGACGAGCTCCTTGATCCGGGCGAGGTTGACGCTGCACTCGCGCAGCACCGCCTCCGCGACCTGGCGGAACTCCGGGTCCTGCGAGAGCTCGGGCACCGGCGCGCCCGGCGGCATGATCAGCCGCACCAGCGACTCGTCGAGATTGTCCTCGACGTTGATGAGCACCGTCGCGATGCCGATCAGCGAGTCCGAGTCGGGCGCCGCGCGCCGGCCGACGATGTCGCCGAGCCGTACGAGCTCCGACTGGACCTGCTCGCGCAGCGAGCCCAGGCCGAGCACGGCGAGCGTGTCGCCGATCTTCTTCAGCATCTCGACCTGCGGGCCGAGTTCCTCGGGCTGACCGCCCTTGCGGGTGAACAGGTCGAGCGCGTCCTTGACCCGCCCGAGGTCTTCCCTGATGGCCGCCGCGACCGTGTGCATCAGCTTGACCGACGGCGCCGAGAGCGACTCCCGCTCCTGCTCGACGCTGTCGTCCACCGGCAGCAGCTCGTCGAGGCGGAAGGACTCGCGCACCGCGGTGATGCGCGGCCCGCCGCTGCGCGCGCGGGCGACGTAATAGAGCAGGTTGTTCAGCAGCTCGAGCGGCGGCTGCGCGGCGTATCGTTCCTCGCCGACCTCGTACAGCCGGCGCAGCTCGCGGTCAGCATGCCCGAGCAGGCGCTTGAGCGTGACGCTCTCCTCGAGCCCCTCGTCCGTGATCGCCTCGAGGATCGCGCCGACGACCCACCACAGCTGGTACAGCGCCCGCGTGGACGCGGCCGCCTCGAGGCGGCTGGCCACCTCCTTGAGGGCCGGGAGCGCCTCGGGGTCGCGGCCTCCACGGATGAGGCCGAGCAGGCCGACCTGGAAGCGCGGCCGAAGCCGCCTCGCCCACTGCGCGACCGTGAGCGACGGCTCGCCCGCGGCGTCCCGGCCGTCCGGCGTCTTCTCGGAAGTCAGGTTCAGCGAGAGCAGGGTGCCTTCGGACAGCAGCGCGGCGCCGCGCACCGCCCGCAGGTCGTTCAGGAGGGGCAGCAGCACCAGCGCCATGTCGCGGCCACCGCCGAGCACGCGCTCGACGTAAGCAGGCAGCTGCACGACCGCGCGCATCAGCCCGTCGAGCCCGTCGGCCCGCTGGCGCGGGTCGCCGGTGCGCGCCAGCGCGCGCGCCGCCTGCTCCATCTCCTCGGCGAGCAGCGCGGCGCCGTAGATCTCGATTACGCGAAGCACGCCGCGGGCCGAGTGCATCGCCTCCGCGAAGGCGGCGAGCGGCGCATCGTCGTCGGGCGTCTCGCCGGCCCGCTCGAGCGCGGCGCGCGCCTCTGCCAGCACCGAGGCGAGTTCGCGCGCGACGGCGTCCAGCGCGCGGGCGTTGACCTCGTGGAGCTCCGCCACGCCGGGTCAGCCTCCCGCCCCACCCACCCGGCGCGGCGGCGTCTGCGGCAGCGCGGGCGCGCCGGCCGCGGCCGCCCGGGTCGTGGCTGCGCGTGGCGTTTCCTGGGGCAGGCGGAAGCCGCTCACCGACTTGCGCAGAAGCGTCGACATCTCGGCGAGCCGGCCGATCGCGTTCGAGGTCGCCCGGGTATTGTCGGCGGACTGCTGGCTGATCTCGCGCAGGACCTGCATCGTGCGCGAGATGTGCTGCGAGGTCGCCGCCTGCTGGCGCGCGCTGCCGGAGATGTTCTGCACCAGCTGGGCGATCTGGTTGGAGACGTCCTCGATCTCGCCGAGCGCGGCGCCCGCGTTCTCGGCGAGCAGCGCGCCGCCCACCACGTCGGTGGTGGTGCGCTCCATGGAGACCACCGCCTCGTTGGTGTCGCTCTGGATGGTGCGGACCAGCACCTCGATCTGGCGGGTGGCGTGGCCGGCGCGCTCGGCCAGGCGCTGCACCTCGTCGGCGACGACCGCGAAGCCGCGCCCGGACTCGCCGGCCATGGACGCCTGGATCGAGGCGTTGAGCGCGAGGATGTTGGTCTGCTCGGCGATGTCGTTGATCAGCTCGACGATGTTGCCGATCTCCTGCGAGCTCTCGCCGAGCCGCTTGATGCGCTTGCTGGTGTCCTGGATGTTCTCGCGGATCGCGTTCATGCCGTCGATCGTGCGGCGCACGGCGTCGCCGCCCTTGTGGGAGACGTCGACCGCGTGGCGCGCCACGTCCGAGCAGCGCTCGGCGTTGCCGGACACTTCCTCGATGGAGCTCGCCATCGCGCTGACTGCGTCGGTCGCGGCGGCCACCTGCCGCGACTCGGCGACGCTCGCCTTGGCCAGGTGCCCGGCCGCGGCCTGCGTCTGGCGGGCGGCGGTGTCGAGCTGCATCGCCGTGTCGTTGATCGTCACGACCAGCTCGCGCAGGGCCTCGATCGCGTAGTTGATCGAGTCGGCGATGGCGCCGGTGATGTCGTCGGTCACCGTGGCCTGCACCGTGAGGTCGCCGTCGGCGAGCGAGGACATCTCGTCGAGGAGCCTCAGGATCGCCTCCTGGTTGCGCTGGCTCTGCCTGGCCTGCGTCTCGGCGGCCTTGCGCCCGCTCGCGCCGGACAGCCACGCCGCCAGCGCGAGCGCGAGCACGAGGATGGCCAGCACGACGGCGGCGAGCGCCGGATAGGGCCCGGACAGCACCCGCTTCACGCCGCCGCCGGCGGCCGGCCGGCCGAGCCCCGCGGCCACCGCCCGCGCCAGGTCCGAGATGCCCGCCGCGGCGCCCTGGGCCGCCGCGGCGCGCTCGGCCTTCTCCAGCGCCGCGCGCAGCCGCTGCTCGAGGTCGAGCTGGGCGAGCCGCGCGGCCGCGAGCTGCGCGGCCGCCTGGCCCGACAGTGCCGGCACGCCGGCGCCCGAGTCCTCCCCGGCGAGGCCCGCCAGGAACTGGTCGAGCGTCGCGGCGCCCTCGTTGATCCGCGCGGCGAGCGCGGCGGCGTCGCCGCTGCCCGCCCCGAGCGTCTGCAGGTCCTCGCCGAGGCGCTGCGCCGCGGCCTCGAAGCGCGGCAGTGCGCGCAGCGCGTCGGCACCGCCGGGCGCCGAGACCGCGTCGCCCGTGGCGGCGAGCACGCGCCCGAGCGCGGTCCGCGCCTCGGCCGCCGCCGAGGCCACGCCACCCGCGGCCTCGCGGCCCGCCAGCACGGCCTCGGTGGCCTCGAGCAGCCGGCCGATCTCGGCATTGCCGGCGAAACGCCGCGAGCTCTCGCTGGAGAGCGCCTCGAACGGCCCGCGGCCGTCCTCGGACTCGTCGAGGACGCCGCGCAGGACCGCCTGCGATTCCTCGAACAGCGCGATCGCCGCGGTGTCGCCGCGCACCACCTGGATCGCCTCGCCCGGCAGCGAGGCGCTGATGCGGGTCAGCTCCGCGACGTGGCGCAGGTACTCCTGCTGCCCGGCCTGCAGCCGCGCCGAGACGAACAGCAGTCCGGCGGCCACGACGAGCAGCGCGAGGGCGCCCCCGAGCAGGGCCGGCAAGGACACCGCCCATCGCCCGATTTCCGCCTTCGGCATTTGCGCCATCACTCGGTGCGCCCTTCCATCAGTTGGAGCCCTGCAGGAACGCGGGACTCTCGACCAGCTTCCTCAGGCTGAACACCGGCCAGCCCTCCGAGCCCCGGCGGAACGATCCGGCGAGGTAGCTCTCGCAGCGGATCAGCGTCGGCGGTGGCTCTCGATGAAACTCCTGCTCGTTGAAGCGGCGGAAGCCCAGCACCTCGTCCACCACGAGCCCCGCCGGCACCTCGCGGTGATTGACGACGATGACGCGGGCGTTGCGCCCGTCCTGGGTCTCGCCGCTGCCCAGGTAGCGCTTCAGGTCGATGATCGGAAGCAGCTGCCCGCGGACGTTGGCGAGGCCGCGGATCCAGCCGCGCGCCCCGGGCACGCGGGTGATGTTCGCCGGCAAGCCCATGATCTCCCGCGCCTCGTCGCGCGCCACCAGGAACGTCTCGCCTCCCATGCGGAACGCCACCCCGATCCACTGCTGGGACGCGCCCGATTGCGCGCCCAGGGCCGCGGCCTTGGCCCGCCTCTCGAGCTCCTGCAGCAGCTCGAACGGACGGTCCCGCAGCGACCTCAGGCTGACCGCCGGCTCCATGGCGTCAGCCCGCCAGCAACGCCGCCTGCGCCTTCTCCACCAGCTGCGCCGGCGTCACCGGCTTCACCAGGTAGTCCACGGCGCCCTGGCGCATGCCCCAGACGCGATCGCTCTCCTGGGCCTTGCTGGACACCATGATCACCGGAATGCCCCGGGTGTCCGGGTCGTTCGCCAGCGCCCGCGTGGCGCGGAAGCCGTCCATGCCAGGCATCACGATGTCCATCAGGATCAGGTCGGGGCGCATCTCGCGGGCCTTGCGCAGCGCCTCGGCACCGTCGTTGGCCGCCTCGATGCGGAACCCGCCCTGCTCGAGCGCCCTGCGCATCTGGAAGACCTCGGTCGGCGAGTCGTCGACGATCAGGATCAGCGCCATGGCGTGCTCCGCTGGCCCTTCAACGCGAGACGTGCTGCTCGATGGCGGTCAGCAGTTCGTCGCGGGTGAAGGGCTTGGTCAGGTAATGCTCCGAACCGACGATGCGCCCGCGCGCCCGGTCGAAAAGCCCGTCCTTGCTCGAAAGCATGATCACCGGGATCGAACGGAAGACCTTGTTGTGCTTGATCAATGAACAGGTCTGGTAGCCGTCGAGGCGCGGCATCATGATGTCCACGAAAACGATGTCCGGCTGATGGTCCGCGATCTTGGACAGCGCGTCGAAGCCGTCGACCGCCGTGTAGACCTCGCAACCCTCCTTGGCCAGCAGCGTCTCCGCCGTCCGGCGGATCGTCTTGCTGTCGTCGATCACCAGCACCTTCAACCCCTGCAGGCGCGACGCGGCGCTGCGGGAAGCGGCGGGACTGCTGGCGGCTGCACTATCCATCGAGGGACCTCCGGCGCGGGCGACCCGGCGGCACCCGCCAGCCACGCCGGGAAGGGCCATCCGGACACGTCGCCGCAGCGACTGACTTTTAACATATCGGCGCCGCCCTGACGAGCCGCCCCGACCGCCCCCGGAGGGTGGCGGAGGCCCGCCGGCGGGCACGCGCACGCCGTGTACTATGTCGCCTGCCGCCGGCCTGCCGGTCGACCTGCGTCACAGTCCTTGCACTCGGCGGCCACACAGTCCTTCCCGGAGCCTGGATGCCCAAGCCGACCCGCATCGCCGTGCTGATGGACCCGATCGGCAGCATCACGCCGAAGAAGGATTCCACCCTGGCGATGATGCTGGCCGCGCAGCAGCGCGGCGTGGAACTCGCCTACTTCGAGCAGCGCCACCTGTGGGTGCGCGACGGCGTGGCGATGGCGCGGCTCGCCCCGGTGACCGTGCGCGACGACCCGAGCGACTGGTTCACGCTGGGCGAGCCGTCGGTCGAGCCACTCGCGGCGGTCGATGCGGTCCTGATGCGCAAGGACCCGCCCTTCGACACCGAGTACATCTACACCACCTACCTGCTGGAGCGGGCCGAGACGGCCGGGACCCTGGTCGTGAACCGCCCGCAGGGCCTCAGGGACATGAACGAGAAGGTGTACACGGCCTGGTTCCCGGAGTGCTGCGCGCCGACGCTGATCACCCGCGACATGGCGGACATGGGCGCCTTCCTCGCCGAGCACGGCCGCGCCGTGTGCAAGCCGCTCCACGGCATGGGCGGCCGCTCCATCTTCGTGCTCGAGGCCGGCGACAAGAACGCGCGGGTGGTGTTCGAGACGCTGACCGAGTACGGCACGCGCTACGCCATCGTGCAGCGCTACATCCCCGAGATCGTGGAGACGGGCGACTCGCGGATCCTGCTCGTCGACGGCGAGCCCGTGCCCTGGGCGCTGGCCCGCATCCCCTCCCCGGAGGACAACCGCGGCAACCTCGCCGCCGGCGCGCAGGGCCGCGGCCGGCCGCTCGACGATCGCGACCGGTGGCTTTGCTCGCGCATCGGTCCCGTGCTGCGCGAGCGCGGCATGATGTTCGTGGGCCTCGACGTCATCGGCGGCTTCGTCACGGAGATCAACGTCACGAGTCCGACCGGGATCCGCGAGCTCGACCGCCAGTTCGGCATCGACATCGGCGGACTGCTCGTCGACGCGGTGCTGCGCCGCCTCGGCCGGCCCTGAGGCGCAGCCCGTGTCGCAGGCCGCGGGCAACGCCGGCACGGGCTTCGACGCGGAGTCCACCCGCCCGTCCGACAGGATGCTCACCACGCTCTTCCTGGCGGGCCTGTTCCACCTGATCCTGATCCTCGGCGTGTCCTTCTCGCTGCCGCAGGCCGACCGGCGCGGCGAGGCGCCTTCGCTCGAGGTGCTGCTGGTGAGCCAGGCGCTGCCCGAGTCGCTGACCAACGAGGACGCGCGCTACCTCGCGCAGCGGACCCAGCAGGGCGCGGGCAACATGCGCGACGCCGGCCGCTCGCGGGTGCCGACCGCCGCCGACGCGCCGGTGGACCAGCAGGGCGAGCCGGAGGGCAGCGCGGGCCTCGGGTACAGCGGGCCGACCGGCGGCGAGAGCGCGGCCATCGAGAGCGCCGCGGCGGGTCGCCTGCGCTACACGGCGGACGCCACGGAGCCCGAGTCCGCGGCGGAGGCGGTGCCTCGCCAGAGGCTGGCGGGCGCCGCCGCGGCGCTGCCGTCGAGCGCCGACGACTCGCAGCTTCGGTTGCGCGGCCCCGCCCGGCGCGAGTTGATGGTCACGCCGAGCACGCGGCAGTCCGACGTCGCGGTCTACCTCGACGCCTGGAAACGCCAGGTCGAGCGCGTCGGCACCCTGAACTTCCCCACCGCGGCCCGGCGCAGCCGGCTGTCGGGCAGCCCGCTGATCGAGGTCGCGCTCGCGGCCGACGGCCGCCTGGCCGAAGCCCGCGTGCGCCGCTCGAGCGGCTACGCCGAGATCGACCAGGCCGCCCTCGAGGTGCTGCGCCTCGCCGCGCCGTTCGATCCCTTCCCGCGCGAGCTCGCGGCGCGCCACGACGCGCTGCGCTTCGCCTACGAGTGGCACTTCGAGGGCGGCCAGCTCACCGGCTCGGCCGTGCGGGTTCCCGCGGCGCGCTGATCCGCCTGTCGGTTGCCTTTTGACCCTCGCCGGCACCGGCCGGATACTATGCCCATGCAGGCCGATCGCTTCCTCAGCAACCAGCTGTTGATCGCCATGCCGTCGCTCACGGATCCGAACTTCTCGCAGACCGTGACGCTCGTGTGCGAGCACTCGGAGCGCGGCGCGCTGGGCATCGTGCTGAACCGCCCGATGAACATGAACCTCGGCGAGGTGCTCGACCAGCTGGGGCTGGCCGGCGGGGCCCCGGCGCTGCGCGCGGGCACCGTGCTGCGCGGCGGGCCGGTCCAGGCCGACCGCGGCTTCGTGCTGCACCACCCGGGCGAACAGGCCTGGGACTCGACGCTCGAGGTCTCCGAGCGCCTGCACGTCACCACCTCGCGCGACGTGCTCGAGGCGATCGCGCGGGGCGACGGCCCCGGGCGCGCGGCCATGGCGCTCGGCTATGCGGGCTGGGAGGCCGGCCAGCTCGAGGACGAGATGCGCCAGAACGCATGGCTCACGGTGCCCTGCGACGAGAGCGTCGTGTTCGACCTGCCGTTCGAGCAGCGCTGGAGCGCGGCGGCGCGGCTGCTCGGCGTGGACCTCTCGCGCCTGAGCCACGTCGCGGGCCGGGCCTGACGCCGCCCGCCCCGCGTGGAGCCCGTTCCGCGGACCGTACTGGCCTTCGATTTCGGCGCGCGGCGGATCGGCGTCGCCGTCGGCAACACCCTCACCGCGACCGCGGAGCCGCTCACGACGCTGCCGGCGGGCGCCGCCGGACCCGACTGGGACGCGCTCGGCCGCTGTTTCGCATCGTGGCGTCCCGCGGTGGCCGTGGTCGGCATTCCTTATAATATGGACGGCACGCGTGGCCGGCTCGCCGCGGCCGCCGAGGCCTTCGCGGTCGAGCTGGGCGCGCGGTTCGGCTGCGAAGTCGCGCTGGTGGACGAGCAGCTGTCCTCGCGCGAAGCCGAGGCGGCCTTGCGCGGGCGCCGGCGCAGCGGGGCCCTCGGGCGGCGGGTGCGGCGCGAGGACGTGGACAGCGAGGCGGCGCGGGTCTTGCTCAGGCAGTGGCTCGGCGGCACGGTACGGTGAGGCCGATGACTCCAGAGGACTCCGCGGGTTTTTCCCAGCTCGATTCCGCCGGCCAGCTGCGCCACCTGCTGACGCTGCAGGGCGTCGACGGCGACCTGATCCGCGAGCTGCTCGCGCGCGCGCAGCAGTTCGTCACGCGCCCGGGGCAGGTGCCTGCCCACGGCAAGGACCTCGCCGGCTACACGGTAGCGAACCTCTTCTCCGAGCCCTCGACGCGCACGCGCGCTTCCTTCGAGCTCGCCGCCAAGCGGCTCTCGGCGGACGTGATCAACCTCGACGTCATGCTCTCGTCGCGCCTCAAGGGCGAGTCGATGCTCGACACCATGTACACGCTGCAGGCGATGGACGTGGACCTGTTCGTCATCCGCGACGCGCAGCCGGGCGTCACCCAGTACGTGGCCGAGCACGTCGAGCCCCACGTCAGCGTGGTGTCGGCGGGCGAGGCGCACCTCTCTCACCCGACCCAGGGGCTGCTCGACGCGCTCACGATCCTGCAATTCAAAGGCGGCTTCCGCGACCTGGTCGTCTCGATCGTGGGCGACATCCGCCACTCGCGCGTCGCGCGCTCGGCCGCGCAGGTGCTCGGCACGCTCGGCGTGGGAGAGTTGCGGCTGATCGCGCCCGACGAGCTGATGCCCGACGCGGCGGAGTTCCCCGGCGCGCTGCGCTTCGGGTCCATCGACGAGGGCATCGACCACGCCGACGTGGTGATGATCCTGCGCATCCAGAACGAGCGGATGGAACAGGCGCGGATCCCGGACTCGGCCGGCTACTTCGAGCGCTTCGGCCTGACGCCGGAGCGCCTGCGGCGCGCGCGCTCGGAAGCGATCGTCATGCACCCGGGCCCCATGAACCGCGGCGTCGAGATCGCCTCCGAGGTGGCCGACGGCCCGCAGTCGGTGATCCGCCGGCAGGTCGCGAACGGCGTCGCCGTGCGCATGGCCGTGCTCGCGCACTTGGCGGCGGCGCGCCGGAGCCGCGGATGAGCGCGGCGGACCGCACGCACCGCGGCAGCATCTTCGTCGAGGACGCGGAGGTCCTCGCCCAGGAGGCCTTCGAGGGCGGCCAGTACGTGATCCGCCTGCAGTCGCCGAAGTGCGCCGCGGCCGCGACACCGGGCAGCTTCGTGCACCTGACCTGCGGGCCCGGCATCCCGATGCGCCGGCCGCTGTCGATCATGCGGGCCAGCCCGCGCGAGGGCTGGATCGACATCCTCTACAAGATCGTGGGCCCGGGGCTCGCGGCGCTCGCCGAGCGCAAGCCGGGCGAGAAGCTCTCGAGCATGGGCCCGATCGGCAAGGGCTTCAGCCTGCACCCGGATCGGCCGCGCACGCTGCTGATCGGCGGCGGGGTCGGCATCCCGCCGATGGTCTTCCTCGCCGAGGCGCTCGCCGCCGACGCCGCGGGTCCGTGGAAGCCGCTGGTGCTGATGGGCTCGGAGATCCCGTTCCCGTTCCGCAGCCGGCCGTCCACCATCCTCGTGCCGGGCGTGCCCGACGGCACCATCGCCTGCATGCCGCTGCTCGACGGCTGGGGCGTGCCGAGCCGGCTGGCCTCGCTCGCAGGCTTCCCGGGCTGCTTCCACGGCTACGTCACGCAGCTCGCCGACGCCTGGCTCGGCGCGCTGGACGCGAAGGCGCTGGCGGAAGTCGAGATCTTCGCCTGCGGGCCGACGCCGATGCTGCGCGCCTGCGCGGAGCTGGCGCGCAAGCACGCCCTGCCCTGCCAGGTGTCGCTCGAGGAGTTCATGGCCTGCGCGGTCGGCGGCTGCGCGGGCTGCGCGGTCATGGTGCACGGGCCGGACGGCCCGGCCATGAAGCGCGTGTGCGTGGACGGGCCGGTGTTCGACGCCGAGCGCGTGTTCCCGGCGGCGGCCTGACGCGCAGCTGCCCTCGTCCTCTCGGGCGGCCGATTCGACGACGACGCTGACCGGGCGGCCGGGCCAGGTGGATTCGTCAACTCACGAATGGCGGCAACGATCTCGGCGATCGCCTGGTCGTGCCCCTCGAGACGCGACTCCAGCTCGACGAGCTTCTTCGCCATGGCCTTGCTCGAGCTCAGCAGCTCGCGCAGTCGGACGAAGGCGCGAACCACGAACACTTGTTTCTATGGCCTCGCGGCTGTTCAGTACGGTGGCCGCCATGACGGCCCCGTGTTCCGTGAAGTCGCAAGGCGGGAACCGGGGGTCGCGGTGCTTCTGGGAACCGGTCGCAGATTGCGACCGGTTCAGCCTTCCCGTTTCCGCGGCTGTCAGCCGGAAAACGAAGTCCCTGGGAAATCGGGCAGCGTTGCGCTTGACCTGCTCGTTCAGCCTCTTCGTAGTCACGCCGTAGAGGGCTGCGAGATCGGAATCGAGCATCACCCGCTGTCCACGCAAGAGCATGATCCCGCCGGCAATGCGCTCGACGGCCACACTCTCCGCGGCGGAAGGCGTTCGCGACATGCGGCACTCCGGTCTCAAGTGCTCGCAGCGTAGCGCCGACTGAAGCGGCTGCGCTCGAGTCGGCCGCTCGACCGCAGACCGAGAGGCGGATTTCGACCCCTTCAAGGCAGTTACGCATATCGGCGGCGCGCCCGAGGCCTTTGCCCCGTCCCCGGCGACTCCGGTCCCGGAGCAAGGGGACGGGGCAAAGGCCCCATGCGCCGCCGCGGGATGGACCCTGGCGAGTGCCGTTCCGCGCTCAGCCGAAGTTGATCCGCGCCTCGAGGTTGGTGCGCGAGTCGGCGTTGTTGAGCGCCTCCTCGAGGTCGATGCGGTTGTCCTTGTAGAGGCTCAGCAGCGCCGTGTCGAAGGTCTGGATGCCGCGCTCGCTGGTCGTCAGCATGCCCTCCTTCACGCCGATCACGTCGCCCTTCTTGATCAGGTCCTGCATGTGCGGCGTGTTGATCATCACTTCGACCGCCGCGCAGCGCTTGCCGCTGCGGCCGCGCACCAGGCGCTGCGAGACGATCGCGCGCAGGTACTGCGACAGGTCGAGGAAGACCTGGTTGTGCTGGTCGCGCGGGAACATGTTGATGATGCGGTCGAGCGTCTCCGCGCAGTTGTTCGCATGCAGCGTCGACAGCACCAGGTGGCCGGTGCCCGAGAGCGCCAGGGCCGACTCCATGGTCTCGCGGTCGCGGATCTCGCCGATCAGGATGACGTCCGGCGCCGCGCGCATCGCCGCGCGCAAGGCCTTCGAGAAGGTCTTCGTGTCGAGGCCCACCTCGCGCTGGTTGATGATCGACTTCTTGTTGGCGTGCAGGTACTCGATCGGGTCCTCGATGGTGAGGATGTGGTCGGAGACGGTCTCGTTGCGGTGGTTGACCATCGCCGCGAGCGTGGTCGACTTGCCCGACCCGGTGGCGCCGACCATCAGCACCAGGCCGCGCTTCATGAGGGCCAGCTCGGGGATCGACGGCGGCAGCCCCAGCTGCTCGAAGCGCGGGATGTTGACGCTGATGTAGCGCAGCACGATCGCCGGGTAGCCGCGCTGGTAGAAGACCGCCGCGCGGAACCGCCCGACGCCGGGCTCCGAGATCGCGAAGTCGACCTCCAGCTGCTCGTTGAAGTGCTCCAGCTGGTCCGAGGTCATGAGCCCGAGCGCGATCTGGCGGACCGCCTCCGGCGTGAGGACCTGCCGGTTGACGGGATAGATGACGCCCTCGATCTTGATCTTCACCGGCGCATTGGAGGTGAAGAACAGGTCCGAGGCGGACTTCTCCGCCATCAGCCGCAGCAGCGGCTTGATGCTGAACCGGCTGCCGGCCTCCGCGTCTAGCAGGGCCTGCTCGCCGGTCGCCTCAGTAGAGTGCGCCTTCGTTTGACTCATCGACGATCCTCAGCGAGCTGGCCGCCTCCGCCTGCAGGCGGTCCTCGCGCTTGCCCTCGAGCTTGATCTTCAGCCGGATCTCGTTCTTCGAGTCGGCGTTTCGCAACGCCTCCTCGTAGGAGATGTAGCCGCCCTCGTACAGGTCGAACAGCGCCTGGTCGAAGGTCTTCATGCCGAGGCGGTTCGAGCGCGCCATGACTTCCTTGATCTTGGCCACCTCGCCGCGGAAGATCAGGTCCGAGATCAGCGGCGTGCCGATCATGATCTCCATCGCGGCGATGCGGCCCTCGGTCTTCTCGCGCGGGATCAGGCGCTGCGACACCAGCGCCCGGATGTTGAGCGAAAGGTCCATCAGCAGCTGCTCGCGCTTCTCCTCGGGGAAGAAGTTGATGACGCGGTCGAGCGCCTGGTTCGAGCTGTTGGCGTGCAGCGTCGCCAGCACCAGGTGGCCGGTCTCGGCGAACTGGATGCCGTACTCCATCGTGTCGCGATCGCGGATCTCGCCGATCATGATCACGTCGGGCGCCTGGCGGAGGGTGTTCTTCAGCGCGATGTGCCAGCTCTCGGTGTCGACCCCGACCTCGCGATGCGTGACCACGCAGCCGCGGTGCGGGTGGACGTACTCCACCGGGTCCTCGATGGTCATGATGTGGCCGCGCGTCTTCTCGTTGCGGTAGCCGACCATCGAGGCGAGGGTGGTGGACTTGCCCGAGCCCGTCGCGCCGACCACGATCACCAGGCCGCGCTTGGACAGGACGATGTCCTTCAGGATGGGCGGCAGCTCCAGCTCCTCGATCGTCGGGATCTTGGAGTTGATGGTGCGCATCACGCAGCCCATGTTGCCCTGCTGGATGAACGCGCTGACGCGGAACCGGCCGATGCCCGGCGGGGCGATCGCGAAGTTCGCCTCCTTGGTGGCGTCGAACTCGCGCGTCTGGCGATCGTTCATGATCGCGCGCACCAGCACGGCCGCCTGCTCCGGCGACAGCGGCTTGTCGGCCTGCGGCCGGATCTCGCCGTCGATCTTGATCGCCGGCGGGAAGCCCGCGGTGATGAACAGGTCGGAACCCTTGCGGTCGACCATGCGCCGCAGCAGGTCCTGTATCAGCTTGATTGCCTGTTCGCGATCCATCCTGGTCCTCCGCGGCCTCCGGGGGCCGTCAGATAGAGTCCTTGTTCTGCGCCTTGTAGCGCGCCTCTTCCTTGGTCACCATGCCCTTCGTGACCATCTCCTGCAGGCACTGATCGAGCGTCTGCATGCCCTGCGCCTGGCCGGTCTGGATCGACGAGTACATCTGCGCGATCTTGTTCTCGCGGATCAGGTTCCGGATGGCGGGCGTGCCGATCATGATCTCGTGCGCCGCGATCCGGCCGCCGCCGACCTTCTTGAGCAGCGTCTGCGAGATCACGGCGCGCAGCGACTCCGACAGCATCGCCCGGACCATGTCCTTCTCGGCCGCCGGGAACACGTCGACGATGCGGTCGACCGTCTTGGCCGCCGAGCTCGTGTGCAGGGTGCCGAAGACCAGGTGGCCCGTCTCGGCCGCCGTGAGCGCCAGCCGGATCGTCTCGAGGTCGCGCATCTCGCCGACGAGCACCACGTCCGGGTCCTCGCGCAGCGCCGAGCGCAACGCCTCGGAGAATCCGAGCGTGTCGCGGTGGACCTCGCGCTGGTTCACGAGGCTGCGCTTCGATTCGTGCACGAACTCGATCGGGTCCTCGATGGTGATGATGTGGTCGGGCCGGTTCACGTTCACGTAGTCGACCATGCCCGCGAGCGTCGTGGACTTGCCGGAGCCGGTCGGCCCGGTGACCAGCACCAGGCCGCGCGGCAGCATGCAAAGGTCCTTGAACACCTTCGGGGCGTTCAGGTCGTCGAGGGTCAGGATGTTCGACGGGATGTTGCGGAACACCGCGCCGGCGCCGCGATTCTGGTTGAAGGCGTTGACGCGGAAGCGCGCCAGGTTCGGGATCTCGAAGGAGAAGTCGGTCTCGAAGAACTCCTCGTAGGCCTTCCTTTGCTTGTCGTTCATGATGTCGTAGACCATGCTGTGCACTTCCTTGTGCGTCAGCGGCGGCATGTTGATCCGCTTCATGTCGCCGTCCACGCGGATCATGGGCGGCACGCCCGCGGAGAGGTGCAGGTCGGAGGCCTTGTTCTTGACGGCAAAGGCCAGCAGCTGTGCGATGTCGACGGCCATTGACACTCCCTGACGGCGCGCGCGCCCCGCTCGATGCGGCTCGGCCGTTTTCCGGCCGGCGTCCGCGTCCCGGCACGCCGACATGCGGCCCGCTCGGTTCGGATGGAGTATAGCCCCCGCTACTGCGTACCAATATGTTAACCGTTCCGCAGAATCCGGCTTCGCGGCTCGCCGAAGTCCGCGCACGCGTCGCCGCGGCGGCGCGTGCCGCCGGCCGCGACCCCGAAACCGTGACGCTCATCGGGGTGAGCAAGGCGCAGCCGGCCGGCGCGATCCGCGCCGCGGCCGAGGCCGGGCTCGGCGACGTGGGCGAGAACTACGTGCAGGAGGCGGCCGGCAAGATGGACGCGCTCGCCGGCCTGCCGCTCACCTGGCACTTCATCGGCCCGCTGCAGAGCAACAAGACCCGGCCGGTCGCGGAACGCTTCCAGTGGGTGCATAGCGTCGACCGCATCAAGATCGCCCGTCGCCTGTCGGAGCAGCGCCCGCACTACGCGCCGCCGCTCGCGGTCTGCCTGCAGGTTCGTCTCGGCGACGAGGCGGGCAAGTCCGGCGTCGAGCCCGCAGGGCTGCCTGCGCTCGCCGCCGAGGTCGCCGGACTGCCGCGGCTCCAGTTGCGTGGGCTGATGAGCGTGCCGCCCCCGGAAGACGAGCCGGCCCGCCAGCGGCACTGGTTCGCGAGGCTGCGCGAACTGCGGGACGCACTGGTCGCCGAGGGCCACCGGCTCGACGTGCTGTCGATGGGGATGAGCGCCGATTTCGCGGCGGCGATCGCCGAAGGGGCGACGCACGTCCGCATCGGCACGGCGATCTTCGGCGCGCGATCATGAGCCGCCTCGCTTAGACTGCCGGCCTCATGAGCACCGACACCCTCGCCTTCATCGGCGGCGGCCAGATGGCCCGCGCCCTCGTCGGCGGCCTGATCGCCGGTGGCCACCCGGCCGGTGCCATCCGGGTCGCCGATCCGCTTGCCGGCCAGCGCGCGTCGCTCGCCGGCGAGTTTCCCGGCGTCCTGGCGGTGGCGGAGAACGCCGACGCGGCCGACGGGGCAGGCACCTGGATCCTCGCGGTCAAGCCGCAGCAGATGCGCGCCGCCTGCGAGCCGCTGGCGAGGCTCGCCGCGGGCCAGCGGCCGCTGGTGGTGTCGGTCGCGGCCGGCATCCGTCTCGCCGAGCTGTCCGCCTGGCTCGGCCCGGGCGCCGCCGTGGTGCGTTGCATGCCGAACCGCCCGGCGCTGTTGCGCGCCGGCATCACCGCGCTGGTGGCAGCCCCCTCGGTCGGGACTCCGGAACGTGAGCGCGCGGGGCGCCTGCTCGGCGCGGTCGGCGCGGTCGAGTGGGTCGAGGACGAGGCGCTGATGGACGCGGTGACCGCCGTTTCCGGCAGCGGGCCCGCCTACCTGTTCCTGCTGGTCGAGATGCTGGATGCCGCCGCCCGGGCCGAGGGACTCCCCGCAGCCGTCGCCCGCAGGCTCGCGGTCGAAACGGTCTACGGCGCCGCGCGCATGGCCCGCGAGCTCGACGAGGACCCGGCCGTGCTTCGCGAGCAGGTCACCTCCCGGGGCGGCACGACCGCGGCCGCGCTCGCCGTCCTCGAGGACGCGGCGATCCGTGATACCTTCGCCCGCGCGGTTCACGCCGCGCGCATGCGTTCCGCGGAACTGGCCGGGGAAGGACGCTGATGGACGCGCTGATCTTCGTCGTCGACGCGATCCTGTCGCTCGCGGTCTACGCCTTCCTGCTGCGGCTGCTGCTGCAGCTGTCGCGGGCCGACTTCCGCAACCCCCTCGCGCAGGCCATCCTCAAGCTCACGAGCTGGCTCGTCCTGCCGCTGCGAAGGGTGCTGCCGCCGCTGGGTCGCCTGGACACGGCTTCGGTCGTCGCGGTGCTCATCGCCCAGCTGGCCAGGACGAGCGTCGTCTCCTGGCTCGCCATCGGCGCGGTCATGTCGCCGTTGCCGCTGCTGCAGGCCGCGGTCATCTCCGTGTTGCTCGCCACCCTCGGCGTGTATACGGTCGCGCTGATCATCTACGCGCTGCTGTCGCTGATCGCGCCGGGCAGCTACAGCCCCGCCTCGGCGCTGCTCGCGGCCCTCTGCGAACCGCTGCTCGCGCCGGTGCGTCGCGTGCTGCCGCCGGTGGGCGGCCTGGACTTCTCGCCGCTGGTGCTGATCCTGGCGCTGCAGGCCCTCAAGATGCTGATCACGTGAGGGCCGTCCAGCGCGTCGCGATGCTGGCGGCGGCCCTGTCGCTCGCCGCTTGCGGCGGCCCGCCGCCCGGGCCGGTGGCCGCCCGGCCGCAGGTCGATCCGGGCTTCGTCGCGGTCGGCGAGCACGAGCTTCGCTACGGCGTGGTGCCTGCGGCCGACCTCGCCCCGGCGGTGGCGGAGGCCTACGGCGTCGAGCGTCGGTCGAAGGCGCTGGTCCTGAGCGTCTCGGTGCTTCGCAGCGAGGACGGCCGGCTCCCGGTGCCGATCGCCGCGTCGGTGCGGGGCACCCAACGCACGCTCATCGGCGAACCCTCTCCGCTCGACTTCCGCGAGTTCGGCGCGGGCGGCGCGCCGTCCTGGGTCGCGGTGATCGAGCCGGCCGCCGCCGGCCTCCTGCTCATCTCGATCGAAGCCGATCCCGCCGGCGGCGGGCCGCGACTCGCGGCGACCCTGAAGCGCGAATTGCCGCTGCGCTAGGCCCGCACCCCGGAAAATCCCGGGAAATTTTGCGCTCAACCCTCTTATGCAGCGGTTTTTTCCGTGCTATCGTGCGCGCCGTCTTCGTATAGCGGCGGGAACTGAGCCCGCCTAGCAACCCACAGGAGATCACTCAATGGCGAAGAAGAACGCGGCGCCGACGAAGTCGCAGATCGTTGCGACGATCGCCGACCAGACCGAGCTGACCAAGAAGCAGGTCGGGGCGGTATTCGATGCGCTGGGCGGCGTCATGAAGAAGTCGCTGAAGGGCGCCGGCACGTTCACCCTGCCGGGCATGTGCAAGATGCGCGTCGTGAAGAAGCCCGCCACCAAGGCGCGCGAGGGCGTCAACCCGTTCACCGGCGAGAAGATGACGATCAAGGCCAAGCCGGCCTCGAAGAAGGTGCGCATCCGCGCCCTCAAGAACCTGAACGAGATGGTCGGCTGAACCGGCCCTTTTCGCGTCTTTTTCGCGAGAAACGAGGGCGGCGGAAGCCGCCCTTTGTTTTTGGGTGACCGGTGATCGGTGATCGGTGATCGGCAAGAACCCCGGAGCCAGGCAGCGCCTGGTTCGGCCGGTCACCGATCACTGGTCACCGTTTCCCAGCCACCCCCTCACCCGCTCCCTCAGCTCCGTGATCCTTCCGTGGAAGAAGTGATCCGCGCCTGGAAACAGCTCGACCCTGGGCGGGTTCGACAGCTCGCGGGTCCACTCCAGCACGGCATCGTGATTCACGAGTTCGTCCTGGTCGCCCTGCGCGACCAGCCAGGGGCAGGCGGGCGGCGGCAGCAGCGAGAAGTCGAAGCGCTGCACCGGCGGAGCCACCGCGACGAGGCGCGCGGCGCGCCGCTCGTGCGCGAGCCGGTAGGCGACGAAGCTGCCGAAGGAGAAGCCGGCCGCCCACAGGCGGCTCGCCTCGAAGCGCCGCGCGGCCCAGTCCGCCACCGCGATCGCGTCCTCGGCCTCCCCGGCGCCATGGTCGTAGCTGCCGCCGCTGCCGCCGACGCCGCGGAAGTTGAACCGCACGGCGGGCACGCCCAGGTCCAGCGCGGCCCGCGCCAGCGCGTGCACCACCTTGTTCTGCATCGTCCCGCCAAACAGCGGGTGCGGATGGCAGCAGACCGCGACCGCGCCGGGCACGGGCGTCGCGGGAGTCTCGACGAGGGCCTCGAGCGGCCCTTCCGGGCCCTCGATGAACAGCCGCTCCGTCGCCGGCGCGCTCGTCTTCAACGCGCGTCTTCCACCAGGGTGTTGGATTCGACCCCGAGCAGTTCCACCTCGAACACCAGCGTCGAGTCCGGCGGAATGAGTCCATTGCCCGCGCCGCGGCTGCCGTAGGCGAGCTCGGGCGGGATGACCAGGCGGCGCAGGCCGCCGACCTTGAGGCCGATGAGTCCGATGTCCCAGCCGCGGATGACCCGGCCCGCGCCGAGCACGAACGTGAACGGCGCGCCGCGGTCGCGCGAGCCGTCGAACCTGCGGCCGCGGTAGCCGGGCGCCTGTGGCGCGTGGAGCCAGCCCGTGTAGTGCACGACGACGCCCATCCCCGGCGCGGCCTCGGCGCCGCCGCCGACGCGCAGGTCCTCGATGAGCAGCTGAGGTCCCGCCACGCTGACCGGCACCGGCGGCACTTCCTGCGGCGTGGCGGGCTCCGCCGGCGGCGCCTCGCCGACGGCCGGCGCGGCGAGCAGCAGCGCCGCGACCCACGCCGCCGGGCGGGCCGCGATCATTCCCCGCCGCCCTTGAAGTCGAGCGAGGCGGAGTTCACGCAGTAGCGCAGGCCGGTCGGCTCCGGACCGTCCTCGAAGACGTGGCCGAGGTGCGCGCCGCAGCGCGCGCAGGTGATCTCGGTGCGGACCATCCCGTGGCTGGTGTCGGCGCGGGTCGCCACCCGGTCGCCGGCGAGCGGCAGCCAGAAGGACGGCCAGCCGCAGCCGGACTCGTACTTGTTGTCGGAAGAGAACAGCTCCTGCCCGCAGCAGACGCAGGTGTAGGTGCCCTGGTCGTGGTGGAGGTAGTAGCGCCCGGTGAAGGGGCGCTCGGTGCCCTTCTCCTGGGTGACGTGGAACTGCTCGGACGTGAGCTTCGCGCGCAGCTCGTCGCGCGAGGGAATCTTCCCGGCCATGGTGCCTCCAGGACGCGCGGACCGCGCCATTATAGGGCCCGGGCGCGCGGGTTCAGCGCGCCTCGGGCATCACGATCGTGGGTCCGGCCTGCGGCGCCGCCTCGAGCACGCGATTGAGGCGGCGCACGAAGCCGGCCGGGTCCTCGAGCGCGCCGCCCTCGGCGAGCACCGCCTCGTCGTGCAGCAGCCCGGCAAGGTCGTCGAAGGCCTCGCCGTCCGCGGTCGCGTCGAGCCGCCGCACCAGCGGGTGCGACGGATTCAGCTCGAGCCAGGGCCGGCTCGCCGGCAGCTTCTGACCCGCCGCCTCGAGCAGGCGCCGCAGCTGCGGCCCGAGGTCGTGCTCCTCGCGCACCAGGCAGGCCGGCGACTCGGCGAGCCGCTCGCTCGGCCGCACGCCGGCCAGCCGGTCGCCGAGCCGCGCGGCGACGCGCCCGCACAGCGACTCGATCGTCGAGCCGGCCACCTGCGCCGCCTTCGCCGCGCCCGCGTCCGCGAGCTCCCCGAGGTCGAGCGAGCCGCGCGCCGCGTCGCGCAGCGTCTTGCCCTCGAACTCGCCGAGGTGGCCGGCCATCCACTCGTCGACGCGGTCGGTCAGGAGCAGCGCCTCCACGCCCTTGCCCCGCAGGGCCTCGAGCTGCGGGCTGCCGCGCGCCGCCGCGAGGCTGTCGGCCGCCACGTAGTAGACGTGTTTCTGCCCCGCCGGCATCCGCGCGACGTAGTCGGAGAGCGACTGGTCCTGATCGGCGCCCTCGGAACGGGTGGTCGAGAACCTGAGCAGCTTCGCGATCCGGTCGCGGTTGGCCGGATCCTCGGCGACGCCCTCCTTCAGCACCTGGCCGAACTCGCGCCAGAACGCCCGGTAGCGCTCGGGCTCCTCCGCGGCCAGCCTCTCGAGCATGTCGAGCACGCGGCGCGTGAGCGCGGCGCGGATCGCATCCACCTCGCGGTCCTCCTGCAGCATCTCGCGCGAGACGTTGAGCGCGAGATCGGCGCAGTCCACCACGCCCTTCACGAAGCGCAGGTAGAGCGGCAGGAACTGCTCGGCGTCGTCGAGGATGAAGACCCGGCGCACGTACAGCTTGAGCCCCCGCGGCGCGTCGCGGTTGAACAGGTCGAAGGGCGCCGTCGACGGCACGTAGAGGAGCGCCGTGTACTCGCGCCGGCCCTCGACCCGGTGGTGGCTCCAGGCCAGCGGATCGCCGGGGTCGTGGGAGACGTGCCGGTAGAACTCGCGATAGTCGTCGTCGGTCAGCTCCTGCTTCGCCCGGGTCCAGAGGGCCTGCGCCTGGTTCACCCGGTCGTAGTCGCCCTTGCCGCCGTCGGGGCGCAGCAGCACCGGGAAGGCGATGTGGTCGGAGTAGCGGCGGACCAGCTGCCGCAGCCGGAACGCGTCGGCGAACTCGGCGGCCTCCTCGCGCAGGTGCAGCACCACCCGCGTGCCGCGCGCGGGCTCCTCGACGGTCTCCACCGTGAACTCGCCGCTGCCGTCCGAGGTCCAGCGGACCGCCTCGGTCGGCGCCGCGCCGGCGCGGCGCGAGGTCACCTCGACCTTGCCCGCGACGATGAAGGCCGAGTAGAAGCCCACGCCGAACTGGCCGATCAGCTGGCTGTCCTTGCGCTCGTCGCCGGTCAGCCGCGAGAAGAACTCCGCGGTGCCCGAGCGGGCGATGGTCCCGAGGTGCGAGACGGCCTCCTCGCGGCTCATGCCGATGCCGGTGTCGGCGATCGTGAGCGTCCGCGCCGCGGAGTCGAAATCGACGCGGATCGCGAGCTCCTCGCCGTCCGCCGCCAGTGCCGGGTCGGCGAGGGCCGCGAAGCGCAGCCGGTCGCAGGCGTCGGAGGCGTTGGAGATGAGCTCGCGCAGGAAGATCTCGCGGTGGCTGTACAGCGAGTGGATCATCAGCCGCAGCAGCTGCTTCACCTCGGCCTGGAAGCCGAGGGTCTCGGGGGTCGGGCTGGTCATGGCGCTCCTCTGGGCAGGCGCGGCCGCCGCGGCCGCCGCCAGGACCCGCGGTGGGGTCGCGAGGGCCGTTTTCAAGGCCGCGACCGCAACACCGGTCGCTTGCCTGCCGGACGGCGCGCACGTAGGCTCGGCGCGTGGATCCCACATCCGCGAGCGCGCTCCGCCGGGTCGTGCTGGTCAACCCGAAGGGCGGCTCCGGCAAGACCACGCTGGCCACCAATCTCGCCGCCTTCTACGCGGCGACCGGCCTGTCCACGGTGCTCATGGACTTCGACCCCCAGGCCTCCGGCTGGCGCTGGATCAAGGCGCGCCCGGCCGCGCTCGGCCCGATCCACGGGATCGCGGCGTTCGAGAAGCCGGCGGGCGTCACCCGCTCCTTCCACCTGCGGCTGCCGCCGGGCACGCAGCGCGTCGTGGTCGATACGCCGGCGGCGCTCGATCCGGCGGAAGTGGCCGAGTTCACCCGCACCGCGGACGCGATCCTGGTGCCGGTGCTGCCCTCGCCCATCGACATCCGTGCCTGCGCGCGCTGCATCGAGACGCTGCTGACGACGGCCAAGGTGAAGCGCCGGGAGAACCGCATCGCGGTCGTGGCGAACCGGGTGCGGCCGAATACGCTCGTGTTCGGGACGCTGATGCGGTTCCTGGGCACGCTCGACATCCCGCTCGTCGCCACGCTGCGGGAATCGCAGAACTACATCCGGGCGGCCGAGCTCGGGGTCGGGCTGCACGAGATGCAGCCCGAGCGCGCGCATCCGGACGTGGCGCAGTGGGCGCCGCTCGTCGCATGGGTGGAGTCGCGCGGCCTGCCCGCCACCGCGGGCGCGTCGGCCTCTCGCTAGGGGCGGCCGGTTCCGCCGCGCAGTCCCGGCCAGAGCCGCAGCCGATGGCGGACGGACGCGAACAGGTCGTCCACGTCGTCGAGCCACTGCAGCAGGATCTCCACGCCGGCCCGGTCCCGTGTTCAGTCGCCGGACGCGTCCGTGGTCGCGGGCTCGTCGGCCCAGGTGGCCCGCATCTTCTCGGCCCAGGACTTGTAGTTCGAATAGGTCGAGAGCTTGCGTGCGAGGGCGCCGTGCCGGCTCGGAGCATCGGCCGCGACCGGCGGCTTCGGCGCCGGCGGCGAACCGGCGGCGCGCACGGTCGGGGGCGCTACGGGGATTTTCCGGTCGGCCATCGCGGAATCTGTCCAGTCCTTTCCAGCTGCGAGCCACGTTACGCCCGCCCCGTGCCCCGAAACAGGAACTGGGTCACAGGGAAACGGCGCAGCCCGGGAAAGCGGGACGGGGTCGTTTGTCGGCGGCGAGCGGGGCGCGCGACTCCGCGCCTACGCGACGATGCGGTAGCAGGGGCGGTATTCGCCCACCAGCTTCATCCGGCGCTGGGCGACGAAGGCGCGCAGCAGCTCGTCCAGCGGCCGGCCGATCTCGGCGTCGCCGTGGATCTCGAAGGGGCCCCGCGCCTCGATCTGGCGGATGCCCTGTTCCTTCACGTTGCCGGCCACGATGCCGGAGAAGGCGCGGCGCAGGTTGGCGGCGAGCTCGTGCACCGGCAGGTCGCGCGACAGCACCAGCGACGCCATCGACTCGTGCGACACCTCGAAGGGCTGCTGCAGCGCTGGCGGCACCCTGAGCAGCCAGTTGTAGTTGTACGCGTCGCCGGTGCGGCGGCGGCGGCGGCGGACCACGTCGAGCCCGCGGTGCATCTCCCGCGCGGCCTCGGCCGGGTCGCCGACGATGATCCGGTAGCGGCTCTGGGCGTCCGGCCCGAGGATGCGGCCGATGAACCGGTCGAGCTGCTCGAAATAGCCGGCGCTCTGCTCCGGGCCGGTGAAGATGAGCGGCAGCGGCTGCCCGGCGTTGGCCGGGTCGAGCAGCAGCCCGAGCAGGTAGAGGATCTCCTCGGCCGTGCCGACCCCGCCCGGGAACACGATGATCCCGTGCCCGAGGCGGACGAAGGCCTCGAGCCGCTTCTCGATGTCGGGGAGGATCACCAGCTGGTTGACGATCGGGTTCGGCGGCTCGGCCGCGATGATGCCGGGCTCGGTGAGGCCGATGTAGCGGCCATCCTTGATGCGCTGCTTGGAGTGACCGATCGTCGCGCCCTTCATCGGCCCCTTCATCGCGCCCGGCCCGCAGCCGGTGCAGATGTCGAGGCCGCGCAGGCCGAGCTCGTAGCCCACCTTCTTGGTGTAGTCGTACTCGTGACGCGGGATCGAGTGCCCGCCCCAGCAGACGACGAGATCGGGCCCGCCCTTGTGGTCGAGCACCCGCGCGTTCCTGAGGATGCAGAAGATCGCGTTCGTCACGCCCTGCGGGTCGGCCAGGTCGAAGCGGCCGACCAGCTCGTTGTGGGTGTAGACGATGTCGCGCAGCACCGCGAACAGGTGCTCCTTGACGCCGCGGATCATCTGCCCGTCGACGAAGGCGCTGCCGGGCGCGTGGTGCATCTCGAGCTTGATGCCCCAGGGCTGGCGGACGATCCTGAGATCGAAGTCGCGGAAGGCCTCGAAGATCATCCGCGCGTCGTCGAGCTGCGTGCCGCAATTGAGCACCGCGAGCGCGCATTGCCTGAACAGCGGGTAAAGGCCGCCCTGGCCGCGGTCGAGGAGCTTGTCGACCTCCTGCTGCGAGAGGTTCTCGAGCACGCCCTTCGGCGAAACCTTGGCGTGCACGACGGCGGCGAGCGAACCGGCCTCCGGCGCGAGGTCCTCGCCGGCCGGAACGACGGCGCCTCCGGTCACGGCAGGATCTCGATCGGGATGTCCGGCTCCGTGAGCAGCCAGATCTCCAGCATGTCCTCGTTCGACACGGCGATGCAGCCGTCGGTCCAGTCGGTGGAGAGGTAGCGCTCGCGCGAGTGGCGCGGCACGTTCGGCAGGCCGTGGATCATGATCGCCCCGCCCGGGCGCCAGCCGTTCCTGCGCGCGCGGGCCACGTCCTCGGCGTTCGGGTAGGACACCTGGATCGACAGGAAGAACTCGCTCTGCGGGTTTCGCCGCGTCAGCAGGTAGCGGCCCTCGGGCGTGCGGAAATCGCCCTCGCGCTCCTTGTGGCCGTCGGGGCTCAGCCCGAGCGACACCCGGTAGCTCTTGAGCGGCCGGCCATCGCGGTAGAGGACCAGCGCCCGCTCCGACTTGCGCAGCACCAGCCGGTCGGCGGGCTTGAGGCCCTCCGGCGCCGGGATGAACATGTCCGCGGCGGCCGGCCTGGCCAGGGCCACGGCCAGCAGCAGCGCGCTCGCGGCGAGGAAGCGGCGGGTCATGGCCCGGGATTATAGGACGCGCGGCGGCCAGGCGTACCGAGACGCAGCGCACGCCGCGGTCGCGCCCCCGGCCGTCGCCGCTCAGCGACGCTGCAGGAAGACCCGCTCGCAGCCGGTCGCCGCGGCTTCGGCCACGAGGCGGTAGTCCGCGCCGGCTTCGACCTCCGCGTCCACCGCAAAGCGCGAGGACGTGCCGGTCTCGGCGATCCTGCAGTCCACGATGAACCGATGCCGGCCGGGTGCGAGCTCGACCGCGCTGCGCGACGGCGGCAGCTCGAACGCGTCCACCTTGCGCAGCAGCACCTGCACCGGCAGGCCGGCGCTCACCACCGGGTCGCCCGCGACGCGGGCCGTCTCGCCCCGCGGCAGCGCGGCGCCCTCGTAGGCGCGCAGGCTGCCGCAGCCGGCCAGGGCGAGGCCGGCGAGGGACAGCAGCGCGGCGCGGAGTCGGACCATGCCGGCAAGTGTAGCGCGGCAAAAAAAAGGCGGCCCGAAGGCCGCCTGGGAGTCGCACGCGCTACCCCGGCTGTCACGGGGTTGCCAGGCGGGGACCCGGCGATGCGCGTGGGTTCATGCCGGCTGCTGCGGTCTCATCCGCACTTCAGCCGTGGCCCTCGATCGTGACGCTGACGCGACGTATCCGGCCGAGGCCCGCCCCCGGCGACGCCTCGGTCAGCTCGACCGTGAACGACCGGGCAGCTGTCGTCCCGCCGTCATGGAGGATGGGCACGTATAGGGTGCGGGCGCGCACTCCTTCGGCAAAGCGCGCCACGCCGCGGCGGGGACCGCCGTAATCGCGACCCGCGATTGCGGACCCGTCGAGCACCCGCCAGTCGACGCTCGCACGCCGCGTCAGCGGCCCATCGCGAAGAATGGGAATCGCCGCGGCGAAAGCGCTGCTGCTCACGGCCATCGCGTCGACTTCGAACGAAACACGCGGCAGCGGTGCCGGCGGCCGGGCAGCATCGGGCGCAGCCTGGCCCGAGGAAATGAGGAGCGGCTGCCGGACGTTGACGGGCAATTCGGGCGTGACCTGCCCGCGAGGGACGGCCGCGCTCGCCTGCGCTGGCGCCACCGCTGACACCGTCGGCGGGCCGGGGCCTTCCGAGTCGGACCCGGACGCGCCGACGAGCATGCCGAGCACCGCCGCGCCGGCGACGACCCTCGCGTCCCGCCTCGCCCTGGCCGTCGGCGTGCGCAGCGTCGGCGTGCGCAGCGTCGGCGGGCCGGCGCCGATACGCGGGCGGGCATCGCGCCGCGTGACCATGTCCGCGTCGACGAAGAGGGCTTGCAGCAGCTCGCGAATGCCTGCCGGACGCTGCTCGCGGCGCGGCGCCATGCCTGCGGCCAGGACGCTCCACTGCCGGACGGTCAGGCCGGGCAATGGCTCGAGCGCAAGGCGGGGCTGGCGATCCTGGTCCGTTCCGGGACAGGCACGCGGATGCCGGCCGGCGAGCATCTCGCAGACGAGACATGCCAGGCTGTAGACGTCGTCGCGCGACTGCGGCATCTCCCCCGCCAGCACCTGGGGACTCGCGTACGCCAGCGTCGCCGCCGGCGTGACCGTGCCGACCAGCCGCAAACCGGGCTGGGGCGGAAGCGTGTCCCCCGCGATGCCGAAGTCCAGCAGCCGCACCTCGCCGCGGTCGGTGAGGAACACGTTGTCCGGCTTCACGTCCCCGTGCGTCACGCCATGAGCGTGCGCGTAGGCCAGCGCGTCGCCGCAGGCAGCGGCGATCCGCAGCGCCTCATGCATGGGCAGCCCAAGGCTCGGCATGCGCCTCAGGCGATCCCCGAGCGCCTCTCCCGTCAGCAGTTCCATCGCGATGAACCACGCGCCACGGTCGCACCCGAGCTCGTAGTGCCGCACGATGTTGGGATGCGGCAGCGACCGCGTCTGGCGGAACTCGCGCTGCAGGCGGGCGATGGACTGGGGCCGGTCGTGCAGCACCGGCCTCAGCAGCTTGATGGCGACCGGCTGGCCGACGCGGGTCGGGCCTTGCTTCGACAGGTCGCGGGCGCGAAAGATGATCGCGGTACCGCCGCGCGCAAGCGGTTCGCCCAGCTCGTAGCGTCCAGCGAGCGGCGTTCCGGAAATCGCGGCGATCCCGCTGGCCACCGGTCGCGGAGCAATCGCGACAGCACCCGGAGGAGACGAGACCGCCGGTTGCGGCAGTTCACAGGTGACGTCGCAGTCCAGGTCGAGCGTCAGCTCGATCGTCTCGACCAGCTCACGGGAGTCGATCAGGTCGATTCCGTGAGCTCCGATTCCCTCCGGTCCCGGCATTTTCGGTGCTCCGCGCTGCGGGAGGCGAGACGAGCCTCGAAACTAGCGCTGCCCGCTTGCTCTGGTCTGTGCGGCACCGAACGATCGTGCGTGCCGCGATCGCGCCTCCGGTGGCGGGGCGGCGCGGAAAAAAAGGCGGCCCGAAGGCCGCCTGGGAGTCGCACGCGCTACCCCGGCTGTC
>CAYORU010000042.1:17100-30451 GCA_964406445.1 uncultured Steroidobacteraceae bacterium | reverse complement strand
GCTGCTGCTCGGCAATCGCCGGACCCGCACGGGCCGGATGTTCCTCGTCCTGGAGACCAAGCCATGAGCGACCTGATGGACCTGCTCGGCGTGTTCGTCCTGCTGTGCCTGGCGCTCGCGGCGGCGGGCTTCTGGGCCGACTGGTACTGCGAGCGGCGCCGGGACCACGACCTGCTGCCGCCTCCGGACGATCCGCGGCTCCGGAACTACCACTCGATGCGGGACTGGCGGCGGCGCAAGGCGGCGGCGCGGTCGAGGGGGATGGCGTAGCAGGCCGCGCATGGCAGGGCCCGGCACGGCGAGGCTAGGCTCGGCGCGGCAGGCAAGGTGTCGCACCGCATGGCTAGGTGTGGCGAGGCGAGGCTCGGTGTGGCAAGGCAGGCAAAAGGGCATCACGCCCGACCAGTACGGACCCCGCTGGCGCAAGAGGGTCCATCGAGTGGAGAGCAATGATGGCGACGAAGCAGACAGTGGTGGCAATCAGTCCGCCGAAGTTCGAGACGGCAACCTTCCGCATTCAGGGGACCGCGCCCTACATGCAGTGCAGGTTCCCGGAAAAGGCGATTCAGGCGATGCGCGCGAAACAGGAAGCCGGGCAGGCCGGCAAGAAGGGAAAGGCTCGCGAGGCGCGCGACTTTGACCGGGACTTCCAGCAGGCCCAGCACCGTTCGACAGAGGGCTGGAACGGAATCCCGGCCTCGGCGCTGCGGAACGCCTGCATCGACGTGTGCCGGATGACCGGGTTCAAGATGGTCCACGCGAAGATGTCGCTGTTCATCGAGGCGGACGGGCTGGACGCAATCGACGGGACGCCACTCATCCGCATCATCGGCGCAGCGCCAGAGAAAACCGAGATGACCGTCCGCAATGCGACGGGCGTCACGGACATCCGGGTGAGGCCGATGTGGCGCGAGTGGGCGGCCGAGGTTCGGGTCAGGTTCGACGCGGACCAGTTCACGCTAACCGATGTCACGAACCTGATCGCCCGCGCCGGGATGCAGGTCGGGATCGGTGAGGGCCGCCCCTACAGCAAGATGTCCAATGGCCTGGGGTTCGGGTTGTTCAAGGTGGCGTAGCAGGCGTGGCGAGGCCCGGCTTCGCAGGGCACGGCTTGGCAACGCAGGGCGGGGCGAGGCAAGGCAGGCAAGGCGCGGCGTCGCGGAGCATGGCATGGAACGGTACGGCAAGGCAGGCAAACGAGGTGACGAGATGACCGACGAAGTGAAGTACGTCTATCGCGGCAGGAACATCCGGGGCGTCGACCCAGAGGATGCGTTCCACGAACTGGAGCGCATTCGCGAGGCGCGGGGTTTGACGGCCGAGGCGGTCGTAGAGGAGTCGAGGCCGAAGGAGGCGACGCTCCATTCGGCGTTTGAGTGGAACGACCGCAAGGCCGCCCACGAGCACCGGCTCCAGCAGGCGCGGCAGGTCATCCGGTGCGTCCAGGTGGTGATGCCGGACCAGCAGCCCGCGTCAGTGTACGTCCATGTTCAGCAACCGACAGAGGGCGCGGCAGCGGACTCTCGGGCGGGCCGCTACGAGCCCGTCGAGGTCGTGGTGCAGTCGCCCGACCTGTTCGCCCTGGCGCTCTCCGAGTTGCAGGCGAAGGTGCGGGCGGCGGTGGAGTCGGTCCATGAACTGGAGCGGGCTGCGAAGGGATCTACCGACGCGGATCGGCTGGCCAAGGTCACGCTTGCGGTGAAGGCGTTAGAGACGGCGGCGAGCGCCATCTCGTCGCTCCACTGACGCCGCATGGCGCGGCTGGCGGGGCGAGGCAGGGCGAGGCCTGGCGCGGCAGGCAAGGCAAGGCTCGGTAAGGCAAGGCTCGGTAAGGCAAGGCTCGGTAAGGTAAGGCAGGCATGAAAGGCTACTTCATTGAGTTCCGACGCGGCCGAGGCTGGACCTATGCGGTCGTGCTGGCCGAGTCCGAGCAAGCGGCCTTCGAGCACGCCCGCCGCCGCGACGCATGGGCACCCGCCTGGCGCATCCCGGGCGGCGAGACGGTCTGGAATCCACGTTACAGGAGAAGGGGGAAGCATGAGCGAAACGAACGGCCGGGCGCTGACGGCGCTGCGGTCCCAGTTGACGGAGATGCGGCCGCACCTGGCCGCGGCGCTGCCGGCGCAGATTCCGGCGGACCGGTTCATTCGGACGGTCTCGACGGCGGTGCAGATCCAGCCGGAGCTGCTCGAGTGCGACCGGAAGTCGCTGCTCCTGGCGACGCTGCGGGCGGCCCAGGATGGCCTGCTGCCCGACGGACGGCACGGAGCTTTCGTCGTGTTCAACGATCGCAAGGCCGGCACCAAGCGGGCCCAGTGGTGGCCGGAGATGGCCAGGAAGACGGTCATCCGCCGGCTGTACAAGTTCCTGCCGAGCTCGGCCGACCTCGACAACTACCTCGGCGTGCGCACCGACCTCGAGCGCGAGCTGGCGCCGGCCCCGGCCGACAAGCTCGCCGAGGCGCCGCTGCCCGACGACGAGAGCCTCGAGCGGTCCGTGTTCCACATCACCTGCGAGGCACGCGCGGCACTCGACGGCTGCGAGACGAAGGAGCAGGCCGAGCACGTCTGGAAGACGGCCGTGGCGGAGCTGAAGAAGCTGGACCGCGACCCGCCGCTCGAGCTCGAGGCCGCCTACCACGACCGCCTGGAGGCGCTCGCGCAGCGGAAAGGCGAGGCAGCGTGAAGCCAGACGCCCCCTGCCCGTTCTGCGGCGAGTCGTCCGTCGTGTATGACGACGAGACCGACGACCTGATGCGCCACGGTTGGCTCCAGTGCGACTGCTGCGGGTGTCGCGGACCGACGGCGACGACGATGGCCAACCAACCAGGCGTCGCCCGCACGAGCGAGGACGCTGAACTGGCGGCGCTGGCGGCCGAGCTGTGGAACCGGCGCACGACGCCGGAGGCCCTGCGATGAGCCGCGTGTCTGACATGCTGGCGGCGCTGACCAACGAAAATCGACCGGCAAAATTTCCGTTCCCGCCAGAGGTCGCCGGAAATCTCTACCTGTGGGCCTACATATCGTGCGCGAGCAGTAACTAGGAAATAGGAGACGACAATGGAAAACGTGACGATCAATGGCGTCGAGTACGCGCCCGTAAAACCCGCTGAGGGGCGAGCGGTCGTCGTGGTGGATCGCGGCTGGATTTTCGCGGGCGATGTGCGCCGCCAGGATGGGCGCATCTATCTGAGCCGCGCCGTGTGGGTGTTCCGGTGGGAGTCCTGTGGGTTCGCGGCTGTTGTAGCCGATCCGTCAAAGGCGGATATACGTAAGATTGACGACGTGGAACTGCCAGCGCAGTCGGAGATTTTCAGCATCCCCGTGAGCGAAACGTGGGGGCTGTGATGCGCCCGGTCGGCGGCTACGGCGACGGCTACGGCGACGGCTACGGCTACGGCTACGGCGACGGCTACGGCGACGGCTACGGCTACGGCGACGGCTACGGCTACGGCTACGGCTACGGCAACGGCTACGGCGACGGCGACGGCTACGGCGACGCCTACGGCTACGGCTACGGCTACGGCTACAGCTACGGCTACGGCTGCGGCACGCCGAACAATGTTAGGCCTAGACGCTGATCTGAGTGGAGTTGCTATGAAAGCATTTATCACCGCCCGGCAGGCCGCAGAGCTTCTAGGCGCGTCCGTGGCGGCGGTCGAAGCCGCCTACGAGGACACGGATGCCGTCCTCGCGGCACTCGCTGACGGAGACGGAGGAAGTCGCGATGAATGACGAGAAGCACGCTGACCTGATCCGCGCCGCCGAGGCTTACTACCTCGTGGCCCGTGATCTTGAAGCAAACGCGGCGTGGTGCGCGGAAGCCGCCGAGCGGATGTTCAAGGCGGGAGACGCGCTGAGCGAGAAAGCCGCCGCGATCAAAGCGCGAGGCACTGATCGGGAGGGAGGTAGCCGTGGGTGACATAGTGGAGCGGCTCCGCAGTTGGCAGGCTGCATCGGTCCGTATAAGCACAGACCTACACGACGCCGCCGACGAAATCGAACGCCTGCGCGCCCGCCTCGCGGAGGTGGAGCGTGAGCGCGATATTATGTCTGGCGGTATGCCCCGCCACTCAACATGACGAGGCACGGCTGATGAGCCCCGCTGACCTGCCCAGGCTGTACACCGAGGTCGAGGTGGCGGAGTATCTCGGCGTCCACCCGGAGACCGTCGCCCGCGAGCGGCGTCGCGGCCGGCTGCCCTGGCGGCGGATCGGCGGCCAGATTCGGTTCACGCCCGGCGACGTGCGGGAGTACCTCGAGCGATGCGCTACTACCTCAGAGACCGAAACGGCATCTGGTACATCTGCTGGACCGAGCCAGGCGGACGCCCGCGCTCTGTCAGCACTGGCAGTCGAGATCGCGGGAAGGCGGACGTCGCCCTCGCGCGGCACGTTCTAGCGCACTCGACCCCGCGCCACCAGCCGGCCGAGGCGGTCACGGTGCAGGCGGTGGTCCTGCGCTACTACCAGCACCATGCGAAGGCGCTGCGAAGCCGGGATGCGGCGCGGGCGGCGCTGAAGGCGGTCAACACCTACGCCGAGCACGTCACGGTGGCGGACTTCGGCCTGCGCCGGCAGGAGGGCGTGCTGGCGGCGCTCAAGGCCGACGGCCTGAAGCCCAGCAGCGTGGCGCGACTCTGGGGCGTCATCGGGGCGGCCCTGCGGTGGGCCTACGCGCGCCAGGAGGTGACGGACATCCCGCCGATGGTGAAGGTCCGGGTGCCGGAAACCGAAGGCCAGCGGCCGCTCACGGTCGGCGAGCTCCATGCCCTCGCCGGAGAGTGCCTGCATGAGCACCAGCGGCGGTTCCTGGTGCTGTCGCTGGCGACGGCCGGCCGGCCGGGGGCGGTGCTCGACCTAACCTGGGACCGGGTGGACTTCGGGACGGGGACGATCGCGCTGGCGGTGCCGGGAGTGGATCACGGGAAAAAGCGCCGGCCGAGGGTGCCGATGCCGGAATCCGTGCAGCGCTACCTCGAGGCGGAGCGGGGGGTCGGACCGGTGATCCGGTGGCATGGGCGCCGGCTGGCGGACCACAAGCGGCTATGGGCGGGGATCGCGGAGCGGGCGGGTGTGACGGTCGGGGCCTACGGGATCCGCAAGGCCTGCGCCACCTGGATGCGGCAGGAGGGCGTGAACGAGTGGGATGTCCGGGGGATGCTCGGCCACCGCGGAGCGGGCGGGGTCACGGACAGGTACGCCCACTGGCGGCCGGACTACATGCGCGCGGCGGCGGAATCGCTCGAACGGTTGATCCGGGCGGTGGACCCGCCCTGGCTTCGCAGTCACTTCGCAGCTGTTCCGGCCGAGGCCGTGCAAGTGCTTGAAGGGACTGGTGGGCGCGCCGTGGATCGAACACGGGACCCCTTCCATGTCAAAGTCGGCGCGGTCCTAACAGATCAGGCACTTGAGCCAGCAAACGACGACTAGCGCCAACAGCAGAAACAACGACCTAGCAGCGGGCGCTTCGCAGTCACTTCGCAGCCCTACTCCTCCCCAATCCACTCCATCAGCACCCGCCGGCGGCCCTCGCACTCCCTGAGCGCCGGCCCAGCCACCGACGCGCAGTTCAGCAGCAGCGCCGCCTGGTCGGCGGGCTCGAGCTGGCTGAAGCTCGGCCGGAACCGGCAGGCCTCAACCACCGCCAGCGTCGGACACGGCTCGTCCGGCGGCTTGGCACGCGGCACGGTCGGCGGGATCTCCGCTCCAGTGCGCGTTCCAACACAGGCGGAAAGGCTCAGACAGGCGAGGATCAGGATGGGGGTCCGCATCGGTGGGCTCCGGTCGGGTGACGAGCTGGGCGCGCGAGAGCGCCGCCCGTAGGCGCTCGGTCTCGGCCCGCTCGGCGGCCAGGGTCTGGGCGAGTTCCTGCTGGCGGGCCGTATCCGCCGCCTGGCGCGCTGAGGCGGCCGCGGTAAGCCGCGCCACCTCTTCCCGGTACTCGCGCTCAGCTGCCAGCGCCGCAGCGTCCCAGCGGGCCTGTACGCGGTCCTGGCCGACCTCGCAGCCGGAGACGAAGGCGCCGGCGATGACGGCAAGCGCCAGGCCGCCGGCCAGAAGCCGGGCGGTCGCCGGCGTCAGCGCCAGCGGGAACATGACCGCCTCCGCGGGCGCAGCAGCAGCACGGTGAACCCGATGAAGGCCACCACGCCGATCAGCACGCGCGCCAACGCCCTCACCGCACGCCCGTCCCGCGACCGAGGATGGCCGGCAGCTTCGCGCCGATGCTCGAGGCCGCATACCCGACGAGGAACGCACCCGAAGGCGTCGTCGTGAGCTCGCTCATGCCGGCCAGCCCGCCGATTTCGGGCAGGATGAGATAGGCCGCCACCGTGGCGACCGTCGCGAACAGCCAGCCCGGCGGATCCTGCCGAAGGTAGTCGAGCGGGCCGATGCCACCCTGCGTCACCCGCCAGAACTCGGCCCAGCGGCCAAGGAAGTGCAGCACGAAGCCAAGCAGCGCCATCACGGCGGTGGCGACGGTGAAGTGCAGGTCGATCATGACCACGTACCCCTCTGCATGAGATCCGACAGAAGCCACGCTCGCGCCTTGACCTGCTGCGCCCAGCGGCTCACGCGCATCGTCTGGGCCGCCTCGAGGTACTGGCCCGTCTCGACGCGGCGCAGGAAGTTCGGCCAGCCGCGCGCCAGGTTGTGGGCCCCGAGATTGAAGGCCATCTCGGCGAGCACGAGCTGGCGCACCTGGTTGAGCCCGCGCCACCATGGCAGCAGCTGGTCGAGCTCGCCTTCGACGAGGGTCATGTCGTTGTCGAGCAGCACGTCGGCCTCCTGGCGCGAGATGCCGCGGCCGGTGAGGTTGCGGCCGTATCCGATGGTCGGCCAGCCGCGCAGCGTGTCGCCCTTGCCGATGGTTCGGCCCGTGGCGTCGTCGTAGACGGCGAGGACGAGGCCCTCGTGGCGTTCAATGCTGTTGCGCCAACGGTCGCGGGTCTCTGGAGTCATCGCCGCGCCCTCAGCTCGCGCAGGATCGTGTCGTTCTGCTGCTCGAGCCGGTCCAGCCGCTTGCCGATGTCCACCTTCAGCTCGGAGACCGTCAGCACCTGCGCGCTGATCTGCGACTCGACCACCGATAGCCGCCGGTCGGCTTCGCTGGTGATCGGCCGGGCGGCAACGGCGGCGAGCTGCTGGCTCAGGTCGGCGAGCTGCTGCTGCATCTCCGCCTGGGCCTGCTCCTGGCTCGCCTTCCATGACCCGACGTAGAAGGCCATACCGAGCATGGCGACGACCACGCCGCCCTCGAACCACAGGCGCTTGACGTGGACCATCATGTTTCCTTCGTCCTGAGCCACCACCACCTCCTCAGAAGTGCTCGGTCCCGTCGCCCTTGCCGCCGCGGCCGCCCTTGGCGTTGCCGGCGCCCTTCTTCGAGCGGCCCTTGATCGCGTAGAACGCCGCGCCGGCAATCGCCAGCACGACGAGCAGGCCGAGGATGTTGGTTGGTGTCAGTTCCATGGGGGTCTCCTTATGGTTCGGGCGCGGGTTCGCGCTCGAAAGTAACGACGATGTCCTGGTAGCCGGTCAGCGGTGTTCCGCTAGTCGAGTCCGTGGCGGTGCAGCGGAAACTCAGGATCCGCACCTCACCAGGCAGCATTCCGGACACGCTGAATGTCGTCGTCGCGGACGACGGGGAGTTAATGCCGGTCGTTCCGCCAGCCGGGAGCGTCCAGGCGTAGGTGTAGCCCGGCACGCCGCCAGAAGCCGACGCGGTGCACGAGCTCGTCGTCAGGCCAGGCGTCGCGCCGTACTTGTAGAGGCTCGTCGGCGAGATCGACACGGTGACGCCGGCGCGGGTGACGGTGACGGAGACATCGACCGTCGCCGTGGCGCTGGCGCTATCCGTCACCGTGCACCTGAACGTCGCCGAGCGTGACTCGGCCGCCGCCATGGTTGTGGCCTGGAAGGTCGTCGTGGCCGCGCTGGGGCTGACCGCCGAGATGCTTCCGCCGCTGATCTTCGCCCACGAGAAGGTATTGCCTCCGGCGCCGCCGGACGGCGTGACCGTCACCGAGGCCGTCGTGATGGTGGCCGCGTCCTCGGTCTTCGACACGGAGGACGGCGAGACAGACGCGGACAGGGTCGAGGTCGTGTTCGTGCAGCTCACCGCCACGTCGACGGTGTAGGTGCCGTCGATCGTGCAGCGGAAGACGGCGTTAACCGTGGCGCCTGCCGCGACGCCGGTCGCGCTGAACGTCGTCGCGGCCGCGCTGGCCGAGTTGGCGCTGATGGCGGTCGATCCGGACTGGCGGACCCACGAGAACGTGCTCGGGCTGCCACCCACCAGGCTGGCCGTCACCGTCCCCGTGGTGATGCTCGAATTCGCCGCGCTGCCCGCGATCGAGGTGGGCGAGGCGGTCGCATAAGTCCCCGCGGTTGCCGCCGCGGCCGCCGGCAGGCCGTCAGCCGCCGGAGCGGTGCTGCTCCAGATGGTGACGCCGGCGTCGTTCCGGTAGCGCGCCCGGACCCAGACGTAGACCGTCGTCGTATTGTTGCGCGGGATGAAGAACGAGGTGACGGCGCCTTCGGTGATCTTCGTCGCGGACGAGAAGGGCGTCGCGCTTGAGTGCTGCCAGACCTCGAACACGGTGCCGACCGGGGTCGCATCGCCGGCGGCAAAGGCTATGGTGAAGCCCGACGAGCCGCTCGTGATTGTCACGTCCTTTGGCGGCGGAATCGTCTCCGTGTCGGTCGTTGCCGTCTCGGCCGCCGGGATGTACTGGATCCGCTGCGCCGAGAAGGACAGGTCGAGGCCCGAGATCACGTCCGGGCGACCCAGCCACCCGGCGAAGGGCTGGTCGACGTTCTGGAGCTGCTGCAGCGTGTCATCCTGGAGCGCGTAGTTCGCGGCCGGCACGCCGACGGTCCCGGTCCGGGCCGTGAACTTGCCGGCCAGGTCGGGCACCGACAGCAGGCCGCCGTCGATCAGCAGCAGGTAGCTGCCCGGGCCGCCGGCCCCGCCCGCTCCAGGGAAGAACCGAACGCTGCGGCTGATGCCCTTGGGCCCGAGCGCGGTGTGCAGGTACGAGCTCGGCGCGGCAGAGTTCGCGCCGGACAGGTTGATGCTGCCCGAGGCGCCGATGCCGAGGCCGCGGGTGATCGTGCACAGGCCGGCGCCACCATTCGCCCCCTGCCCGCCGCCGGCCCACAGCGTGCCGCCGTAGACGACCTTGCCGCCCGGCCCGCCGCCAGTGCCGCGCAGGTCCGTGGGCAGGCCGCGCAGGTTGTTCCCGTCGACCTCGAGCGCGAAGTACGGGACCGAGGGATTCGCCGCGAAGGTCCCGAGCGGCGCCTTGGTCTGGACCGTCGCCGACTGGTAGCCGATGCTCGCGACCGAGATCCCGTCCGTGCCGTGACTGCTGCCGACGTATCCAGGATTTCCGGCGATGACCGTCGTCGCGCTTGAGTTGTCGGCCACGCCGGCATGACCGCCGCCGACGCCGTTTATGGTGCCGTCAATCGTGAGATAGCCGCGAACGCGGAGCTGCACGTTTCCGGTCACGTTGATCGTGACGGTCGACGGAATAGTCAGGTCGCCGTCGTAGTACCAGACGGAGCCGGAGGCGGTGATGTCGGCGCCGCCCGCGAGCGTATAAGGGCCGCCCGACACGACGCCGCCGGAGATCGTCCAGACCGACGCCAGGTTGGTCCCGACGGCCGTGTAGAAGGCGTCCGGCAGCGCCGTCGTCGGCTGGGTGGGCGTGTCGATCGTCGCCCGCGACGTGCTGCCGAACAGCTCGAGCGACACGGCGCCGGTGCGATGGTTGACCGCGACCGACTGGACCTCGAAGGCGCGGTCGATCGAGGCGTCGCCGACGTTGAAGTCCCGGACGCTCGGTAGTCGCAGGCGGACCACGTCACCGACTTCGATCGGGTTGACCCGGTGCAGGGCCTCGACGTCGATTCGCACGGGCGGCGCGGAGTAGCGGTCGCGGATGCTGTCGAGCAGCTTGAAGATCACCCCGTCGGTGTGCCGGCCGCCGTACAGACCCTTGAACTTGAGTTCCAGCACCGGCGCTCGGCCGTGCTTCGCTGCACTGGTCGCGTCGACGTAGGTCGTCGTGCGGGTGTAGTCCCTCCCGTTCCAGTTCCACAGCACCGAGAAGACGTTGTGCATCGACTCCATGTCGTGCTCGAGGTCGCCGACGGCGACGCAGTTCGTCTCGTCGAGCGTGAGCACGGTCGAGGCGTCGGCCAGGACGCGGGTCATCCGCCGCAGGCCGAGTTGGCCGGTGGCATAGACGGGCATGTACAGGCCGAGCGCCCTCAGGATCTCGGTCTCGATGAAGAGCTTCCCGTCGGTCTTGGTCAGCCCCTCGAATCGCAGGATCATCCCCCGGCTGTCGGACGTCGTGTCCCAGAGGTCGGCGCCGACGCCGGTGAAATCGGCCTGCCGGATCAGGCCCGAGGCGATGCCGAGGTGCCACGTCGACGGCAGGCTGGCACTGTCGCCGTAGAGCGTGCCGGTGAGCAGCGCATAGGCGAGCTTGGGCGCCGGCAGCTCGAGGTAGATGTACTCCGAGACCTTCTCGCGCCGTGCCGCGGGCGTCGCCCCGTCCGCCACGTATCGACCCGCCGTCGTACCCATCGCGCCGCGGGTGCAGCCGGTGAAGCTGGTCGAGGTCTTGCCGGTGTACCGGATGATCTCTTCCTTGATCTTCAGGTAGCCGACCGTCGCGGATGGTGCGTCCGAGTAGCTCGTGCCGTGGAAGACCGTCGAGAAGCCGGCCGTCGATACGACGTTGATCGTCGTATCTGTCGGCTCGACGGTCGCCGCGATCGTCGTCGTCGCGGGGTCGAAGACGTCCTTCCGGGTGGCGCGCTGAATGTCGTTACAGGCGATTCGATAGGCGCCGCGCTCGAAGGCGGCGGACTTGATGATCTGCGTCCCCACCAGTACGAACGACGACCAGGCGAGACTCTCGAAGCCGAGGTAGAACTCGACCGTCTTGTCGCGCAGGCCTTCGCCGGCGGCGAGCCTGGTCTGAACGGCGGCAGTGAATGCCGAACCACGGTCCGCCACCGTGAAAGACGCCGCACCGATCTCGGCCCGGGCCGCGTCGGGGTTCAGTTTCTGCGAGGCGATCGACGGCTCGACCAGGCAGGCCTCGAGGTGGGTCGACGGCACGCCTGAAATGCCGGCGTGGCTCGACAGGTACAGCGATGAGGCGGCGAACTGGATCCGGACCACGAACCTCGGCGCCTTGGATGGCGCGACGTTGAGGGCGGCGAAGGCTGCGCTGTCCGACCTCACGGCTGCTCGACCACCGTGAAACTGACCTGGTAGACGTCATCAGCGCCGCCGGTGCCGCTGCCGATCAGCCGAGGGAGCGAGAAGCCTTCGCTCGAGAGGTGGCACGGCACAGCCTCGGCGATCCGTAGCCGCGGCGTGACGAAGTCGAGGTCGAGCGACGGGCCGGTCTCGTAGCGCCAAGGTTCGAAAGTGAACGTCTCGCCGCCCTCGACGCTCGCGAGGAACTCCTGCACCTGGTCGAGCGCCGCGCCTTCGAGCGGGCCGGTCGTGACTGACCAGGTCCGTAGACCGTAGTGCCTGAGCGTCTCCTTGGCGCCACCGATGGCCGTCTGGACGTTGCGCGAGACCTCCCGGCCCGGCGTGCAGTCGGACGCCGAGAACTCGAGCGTGATGACGTCGCCGGCCTCGTGGTCCGCGACCAGCATCCTGGCGGCGGTGTAGGTGACGCGGATCATGTGCCGGCGAGCTCCAGCGCCTGCCGCGAGTTCGAGTTGATGAAGACCACGTCGCGGCTCGAGACGGCCTCCTGGAGCTGCTCGATCAGCCAGTCGACGGTCTCGCGGCCGGCGAAGACGTCCCCCTGGATCACCACCTGGGCCACCCCTCGGCCCTGGTCGGGCGCCTGCGCGAGGCCGGGGACGTTGTTGCCGAGGCTCGGCGAGGGCAGCCCGGCGCCCTGGCCGTTGCCGGCGACGCTGCCGCTGTCGCTGTAGTTGGTCCGGCGGATGGTGGCGATCTGGATCGCGCCGGCGGCGGCGATCTTGGCCGCGCCGACGTAGTCGAAGACCGACAGGGCCTTCGTGACGCCCGTCGCCGTGTTCCAGATGGCCTGCGCCAGGGCGATGCCCTTCGCGGCCTTGGCGAGCCTGCTGTTGCCCGCCAGGGCCGAGCCGAGGAATCCCTGGAGCAGGTCGCCGAAGTTCTGGTACTTGGCCTGCTCGAGCTGCTGCTGCAACTGGGTCGAGTTGAACAGCAGGCCGACGATGGAGTTCTCGGCGGCCTCGACCAGCGCCAGGCGCTTGTCCTGGTAGTCGGTCTGGACGTCGAGCAGCGCCCGGGTGATGGCGATCTCGCTCGTGACCCGCTCGGACTTCAACGGGTCCGCGGACAGGCCGCGCAGCTGCAGCCCGCCCTCCCCGCCGGCGCCTGGCGCGCCCTGGCCGCCCTGCGCGCGCGCCGCGGCCTCGGCCGCCCGGCGCTCGAAGTCGGCCGCCTTCTCGTCGAAGATGGACGCCGCGTCGACAATCTGGACCGCAGCCTCGATCGCATAGGAACCGGCAGTGATCGCATTTTCACGAGCCTTCAGCGCGACATTGCCCAAAGAGTCGGCGACGTTATCAAGGGTGTCAGACGCGGTACGAAGAGAAGCTGCAAATCCCAGGTCCAACTTCTCCGATACGAACGCCAGCGACTGCACGACGTTCTGGACGCCGGAAACGATCACATAGAGAACGCCGCCGACTACCGCGCGGACCGTCTCGAACACCGACGCCAGCGAGTAAACCGCCGTCTCGACCAGCTTGATCGCACCCACCATGATGGTCCCGAAGCCCTGGCCTGCTTTGGTGGCTCCGCCGAGGTTCGAGACCAAGTCCGAGAAGGCATCGACCGCCACGCCCACGGCCGGGGAGAAGTTGGCGCTGAACTTGATGCCGAGGTTCTGGACGATCTGCCCCTGGAGGGCGAGGTCGTCGTTCATCGCGCCGATCTTGGCGACGTCGATGTCGTCCAGCTTGGCGCCTGCCTTGGCCAAGGCCGCCTCTACCTCCTTGAGCGCGGCCGGGGCGACCCCGAAAAACTCCGCCAGATCCTTCGCGCCCCTACCGAAGATGTCTTGAGCGATCGCCGCGCGCTCGAAGCTGTTACCGACGCCAGAGAGCGCGACGGAGACTCGCCGCATCGCCTCGTCGGTCTTGAGCTCGGCGAGCCTGGCGGCATCCAGACCGAGTTTCTCGAAGGCGCCCAGGGCGGTCTTGTTTCCGGCGAGTCCCTGTCCGATGGTCACCGACAGCTTGGCGAGGGCGTCGTTCATCGCCTCCGTCGAGCCGCCCGCCTGGCTCGCCGCGATCTGCAGCGTCTGA
>CAYORU010000042.1:6097-17000 GCA_964406445.1 uncultured Steroidobacteraceae bacterium | reverse complement strand
GTTCATCGCCTCCGTCGAGCCGCCCGCCTGGCTCGCCGCGATCTGCAGCGTCTGAAGTCCCGACGCCGAGGCCTGCAGCCGCTGACTCAGGCCGTCGAGCTGGTCGGCCGCCTGGGTCGCGGTCTTCAGGAAGGAGGTGATCGCGGTGACCGACACAGCGCCGGCGATCGCGCCACCCAGGAACTTGAAGCCCTCGGCCACACCCTTCGCGGTCGCGTTGAGCGAGGAGACTTCCTTGCGGACCTTGTCGATCTCGCCGCGCAGCTTCGCCGACTCGGCGGCGAAGTCGAAGGTCACGCCTACGTTAGCCACTGTTCTGGTTCCTCTCGACGATCGCCTTCAGGTAGGCCTTCGATTCCTCGGTCGTCAGGCGGCGAGGCTTGGCGTCCCGCGGGATGAAGTCCCGCGGCTTGACGTGCTTCTTCGCGTGGCCGCTGAAGTTCGCGACCGTCGAGGCGAGCACGCCCATTCGCCAGTGCTCTACCTCGCAGCCCCACGGCTCGAGGCTGTAGAAGGCGCACCAGTCGACGAACTCCGCGGAGGTGATCTCCTCCTGCGCGCGCGCCACGGACATCCCGAGCAGGGCGGCGACCCGGTGCCACATGAGGAGCTCCGGGTCGCCCCTCAGTTTTTTGCGGCCGCCTCCTGGGCGCCCTCGAGCAGGCCAGAGGCGTCGAGGATCTCGCGCGCGACGCTTTCCACCACCTGCCCGTCGGCACGCGCCAGCTCGATCACCTGGTCGACCGTGAAGAGCGGATCGCCTTCTTCATTGCAGGCGCCCATGGCCACGATCTCGTGCGCCTCCATCGGGTCGCCGGCCTTGCCTCGCTGGACGAGGAGGCGGCGCTCCGGGCCGGTCAGGCCGCGGACGTGGAGCGGCATCCCCAGGACCTCGATCTTGCGGACCGTGGCGACCTTCGCCGCCTTCAGGAACTCGGCGGCCGTTACCATGTGATCGTCGGCTCCGCTGCCAGCCCCAGCGTCACGGTGAGCGACATCGGCTCGGTGCCCTCGGCGTTCATCTCGCCGAGCTCGATGTTCTCGATCACCGCATCGAAGCGGAACTGCGCCGCACCGCTGTCCGGGAAGACGATCTGGTAGGACCTGGACGTCTTGGCCGCCTCGTCCGTGAACAGCGCCTGGTGGTAGCTGTTGCCCGGGTCCCACGCGACCTCGAAGCTGACGACCTGCGCCTCGCGTCCGCCGGTCTTCTTCACCGGCGTCGCCTGGTCGTGGATCGCGACCTCGGCGGTCTTGCGGGTGTAGGCCGGCGGCGTGATGTTCATCGCCTGGGGGATGGTCGCGTAGGTGCCGCCGCCCGGCGTCACTTCACGCTGGATCAGCGTCCCGTCGGTCATGTACACGGTCATCGGTGTTTCCTCTGGAATGAAAAGGCCGCCTCGAGGGCGGCCTGGGTGGCGGATTCGGTCAGGGCCGGGATCAGCGGAACGTCAGCTCGTAGTCCTGTTGGACGATCTTCAGGACGAAGTCCCCGTCGGAGAAGGAGGCGTCGCCCTGGAAGACCATCGCGCAGCGCAGGACCTCGACGCCGAGCACGGTGCCGCGCCAGCCGTCGAGACCCTCGCGGAGATCGTCGGCCACTTCGGACGCCGACGAGACGGTATTGCCGAGCACCTCGACGCGGATGCTGGCGCGCTGCAGCACGGGCCGGCCGGTCTCGACGTCTCGCCGCAGGGCCGGCGTGCCGGTGCGCTGGAAGCTGATGACCGGCATCGAGGGCGGCGCCTGCTCGATGATCTCGCGGTACACCCTGGCGCCGGCCGCGGTGTCGAGCGCCACGAGGCGGGCGCGAAAGGCCTCCTCGATGCTGCTCATACCGGGACCACCGCGTCAGGGTTCGCGGTCCTGGCGCGTCGCCGCTCGACCCGGTCGATCGCCTGGCGCAGCTCGGCGATGAAAGCACTGATCGCGGGGCCCTGGCTGGCGTTGACGGCCGGGGTCCACCACGGGCGCGGCGCCACCGACTGGAGCCCGGTCGCCCGCCCACCGTCCGAACGCCGGTCGAGGCGGCGCAGGCTGCCCGTGCCGCGTGTGCCGACCCGGTGCCCCTGGTCCAGCATCCAGCCGTAGAAGATGCCCTTGCGCTGTCGACCATAGGCCGAGTTGTGCAGGTACAGCGCCGTGCGGTCCCGGGCCTTCGAGGTGACGACCACGCGCGCCGCCTGGCCGGGCTTCTCACGCCGCGACTGGATGGCGATCGAGCGGGCCAGGGCGCCAGAGCGGGCGACCGCCTGGGCGTTCGACTTCGCCCGCGCCGCCATCGGCTTGGCCACCCGACGCAGGACCCGGCGCAGCAGCTTCTGGCCGGCCAGGGCGCCGATCTCCTGCAGCCGCGCCTCGAGCTCCTGCAGGCCCTTGATCTCGACCGTGACGTCCATCAGGTGATGACCTCCGTGCACTGCAACCGCCACTCGTCGCGGCGGTCGGCACGCTCGATGACGGCGCGGATGTCGAAGATCCTGGCGCCGAACTTGACTCGGTCCTTCGGCGTCAGCGCGAGGTCGACCCGCTTGCGGATGCGGAACTCGTGGGTGACGTCGGCGAGGATCAGGCTCGCCACCTGGCGCTCGCGGCCGGTGAGCTCGATCTTCTGGGACCAGACGGTCGCCAGCGTCGACCAGGTCTTCGTCTGGTCGCCGTGCGAGTCGACGGTCACCGCCACCCGCTGCAGCTCGACGCGATCCTTGAGGGTGCCGGCCTGCATCACGCCACCAGTGAGCGCAGCTCGTTGTCCGACAGCCGCCGCGGGTAGAAGCGGACCTTGCGGATATAGGCGATCGGCTGCTGCGTGTTCTCCGGGCCCGAGCCGATGCGGAAGTTCGTCAGGCCGGACGGCATGACGGCGGATGCGTCACTGCCGAACTGGCCGCCGCTGAATGCGCCCGCGATGTCGTTCTCGCGCCAGGCGTAGGCGTGGCGCTGCACCACGCCCGCGGCGGCGGCAGCGCCGCTGATCTGAGCCTGCGCGATTGAGGCGCTGGTTGTCAGGCCGACCCGGTTGGTCCCGGAGATGAAGACAATGTGCCGCTCGACGTCTGAGGCATTGTCAACTTGAACGATGCGGCGAGACGTCGTGTCGGTGTTGACGTAAGTCCATGGCACCATGTACTCGGCGAAAATTGTCCCCTCCGCCTCCGCGAACCACGGCGAGAGCGACGAGACGCCGCAGACGTCTGCCGCCCGAGTCGCAGCCGAGGTTGTGGTGGGGATGTAGCTGGTCACGTAGGGGCCGGCCTCCAGCTGTGCGCCCCAGGCGTAGATCAGCGAGGAACCGTTGCCCGTGTAGTTGATGCTCCCCATGGCATCGGAGACGTATAGCTCCGCGGTGAGCGCAGTCGCCGCACTCAACTTGCGGCCGACGATGGTCACCCTGTACCAGCCGTCCCCCTGTGATTCGGCGAATGCGCGCGGGTCGGTCCAGTTCGCGCCGCCGACGCTCGCGGTGCCGAGCGCGCCGGTGGTCAGGTTGACGGCCACGTAACACGTTTGGCCGGCGACGGATTCTGCCATGGCAATCAGCGCGTGCGATCTGGTGCCGGCCTTAAGGCTGACCGAGAACGCATAGTCGGCGGCTGCCGAGGCGACCACGACGGTCTGCGCGATGTAGTGGGTGTTCGAGCTGGAGTCCTCGATGACGCTGTCGGCGCTCGTGGTGCCATCCGGCGCCGCCGCACTGTTCGCTGCGTCCGTGGTGCGCGTATTGACCCACGTCGTCGTAAAATCCGCGGATTGCAGCAGCAGATTCGTCCGCGCCTCTTCGACCAGTAGCCCGCGGGGCTGGCGCGTCACCGGGTCGTACTCGAACCGCGGCTCGTTGACCGCCGCCACCGCTACCGCGCCATCTTCGCCGTAGTAGGTGCCCGTGCTCGCCCGCGTGAAGGTCAAGATCTGGCTGAACGCGCGGGCGCGGAGCGAGGACATGGATCAGGCCGAGGCGCCGACGATGATGATGTCGTAGGTGACGGAGGTGCCGCCGGCCGAGTTGGTGAAGGTCAGCAGGTCGCCCGTGCCGGCCGTCACCGGGTACGCGGTAGCGTTGCCGGTCGCGATCATCATGAAGCCGCCCGGCTTGAGCGCCACGCCGTCACCGGCGGCGAGGAACAGCGGCACGCCGTTCGAACCCGGTCGGGTCACCTGCACGTCGTTCGTGTTGCCGGCGGCGGCCTTGACGAAGATCGCCTTCACGCGCGCCATCGTGATGGTAGAGCCGAAGGCCCCCGACAGCGCGCCGGCGACGTCGAGGTTCTCGGTGCCAGAGGCAGCGAGCGTCCGCTGGTCGGTGAAGATCAGGTCGGCCTGGTCTGCGCCGGTGCCGTTCGCCAAGGTCAGCGCCGCCTGCACGTCGATCGGCAGGGAGGCGGTGCCGAGATCGAGGGCGCTCGTGTGCGCGCCACGGACGCCGGCCTTGAGGGTCAGGGAGAGGGGCATGGGGGCACTCCTTGGTTGATTATCACGACATCCAGCGGCGCAGCGGGAACAACAGGCTCTCGGCCGCCTCGGTCAGCGCCTTCATTGCCGCCGGGTCGCGGTCATAGTGCGCCTCGACGTGCAGCAGAATCGCTGTCCGGAAGCGGTGCCAGTCGGGATGCGTGGCGGCATAGCCGGCCACGAAGCGCACCCGGACGGCGTTGTAGACGTCTGCCGTTGACGGCCACGCCACGGAGGCGCGGATGCGGGCCGGCTGCGAAAGCAGGTCCGCCTCGTAATCGGTCGGGTCGAGCGTCTGCGTCGCCCCGGCCGTGTCGGTGTACGTGATGGACGTGATGGACTGCACCGGCGCCAGCGGCAGTTCGATCACCGCCGGGAGGGCGTCGAGCGCCAGCTCCCACGTCTGCGCGACGATCGTCCGGCCGGTGAAGTCCTGCGCCCATTCGCGGGCGGACAGGATCAGGCCCGCGAGCTGGCCGTCGCTGGCGGAATCATCGACCCGGCACTGCGTCCGCGCCTCGACGAGCGTCACGGGCTCGGAGGTCGGCGGGGTGATGGGGGTGAGGTTCACTTGGTTTCGGCCGGCGTGGCCGCCTTGTTCTCTGGTGCCGGGCCCTTGCGCTTCGGCTCCGTATCAAGGCGCACGGCGACGCCGTTCAGCAGTGCCGTCTCGGCGACCGTCGCCGGCATGTCCAGCGGAATACGGTAGTCGCCAGCGTTCCAGAAGGCGCCAGCATTACGCCACGGCGCCGTGAATCGAATCAGCATGGGATGCCCTCAAGAAGGGAGGGGCCCGAAGGCCCCTCCCGAGTCACGCATCAGATCAGGCCGCGGTCGTCCTGATCCACTTGATGGCGTTGTTGTTGAGGACGATGCCGCCCTCCCGCCGGCGGATGTAGAACCGGACGTGGCCGATGTTGGTCACGTTGTCCCGGGTCATCCGCAGACCCACGCGGTCCGCCAGGAGGTAGCCGCGCCGGAAATCGCCGAAGGCGATCGGGAAGTTGTTGGCGCCGGGCGACTGCATCTGCTCCCAGATTTCCACCGGGTAGCCGAGCAGGCGGTCCGGAGCGCCGGCCTGGAGGCCGGGCTGCCAGAGGTACTGGCCGGTCGCGCCGCCCTCGCGCAGCTTGCGGATCGCGCCCGCCGTCACGCTGTTCATCACGAACGTCGCGCCGGAACGATACATGGAGTTCGTCCGGTACACGACGTCGATCAGACGATCCGGCAGGATCGCGAAGCCGGCGTCCACGTTGGCGATGAACTCGTACACCGCCGCCGCCCGCGAACCGGCCTCGTCCGTGACAGCCGTCGGCGTGCTGTTCAGCATGCCGGTCGGCTTGTTCGTGCCGTCGCCAGTCAGGACGGCAGTGGCCTCCTGGATGGCGAACTGCTCGGCCACGGCCTCGGACAGCCACGCCTCGACGTTGAAGAACGCGTCGTCGAGCGACCACTCCGACGCCTGCGGGTAGGCGTAGAGCTCGCCGTGCGTCGGGGTGACCTCGCGCAGCGTCGGCGTGTTCGTCTCCGTGCGGCTGCCGGACTCACCGACCCAGCCGGACGTCGCGCCGTTGATCGAGACGAGCTCCTTGTAGTCGCTCGTGCCGGCCTGCACGACCTTCACGAGGCGGCGCACCGGCGAGAACTTCATCTCCAGCTTCTCGATCTGGCGGCTGATCTCCTCGGGAACGGCGAAACCGCCCGCGGCCGGCGTGCCGATGGTGATCGCCTTGCCCTCGGAGGCCATCTTGCGGCTGATGTCGAGCATCTTCTGCTCGTCCGCCTGCGACTGGCCGCGACCGCGCACCCAGTTGATGAAGGCACCCTTGTACTCGTCCTGGGCCTTCTCGACCGCCGTCTTCCCGGGCGACTTCGCACGCGACTCGAGCTCCTCGAGCCGGTCGCGCTGGTACTGCATCTCGGTCTCGAGCTCCTTCTTCAGCTTCGACGCTTCCGAGACGTCCTTCTCGATGCGCGCCAGCTTCTGCTCGAGCTCCTTGGCACGCGACTCGTCGCCCTTCGCCAGCGCCGCGAGGCGCTCGTCGTTCGTCTGCTTGTACGCCTCGAAGGACTTTCCGACCTCCTCGATGGCGCCCTTGATTTCCGACCAAGACATGACTGTCTCCTTGATGTGATTGGTTAGCGCGACAACGCCGCGCCGTAGAACTTGCCGGCGACGCCCAACAGGGCCTCCCGGATGCTTGCCTCGTCATCGGCTCCTGCATCCCGCAGGTGACCGGCCAACATCCCGCTGGGGTCAGCGCCATCAAACACCTTGCCGACCAGCGTCGCGGCGATCTTGCGGCTGTACCCGGCATCCCGCAGGGTCCGCTCGAACTCACGCGCCGTTGGCACGTACTCACCGTCCCGCGAAAGCCTCGCCTTCGCGGCCTCGATCCTTGCCAGCGGGTTCATCGCCAGCGACACCAGCGACACCTCCCACAGGTCAATTTCCTTGAGAAGCCGGTTTCCGTCCGCGTCATAGTCGGCGTCCTTCACCTGGTAGCCGATGGACAGCCCGCGGACCGCCTTCATCTGGGCCAGCGTCCGCATCTCCCTGCCGAGCTCGGTCTCGGCCAGGACGCCGCGGACGTGCAGCCCGTACTCGTCCTCTGCCATGTCCGTCCACTTGCCCGGGACCCGAGACGGGTCGTGCATCCAGAACATCTGCGGCAGCGTGCCGGACTTCTTGTGCTGCGCGAGGCTGCGCTTGAAGGCGCCCGGCACCACGACGTCGCCGCCGCGGTCCACGTTTCGGAATACGGAGCCGTGGCCCTCGAGCTCGCCGTCGTTGAGCGCCTTGACCTCAAGCGGGACGGTCAGGAACTGAGTCATCTTCTGAGTCCTCTGGCTGATCTAGCTGCGGCGGCACGGCCGGCTCTGGCTCATCGCCAGCGACCATGAAATTCGCGGGGCGCATGTAGTCGTCGCCGCCGTCCTCCGGGGAGATCGGGTTCTTGCCCTCGATCTCGCGCCACTCGTTCGCGGAAATCACGCCGGCGTCGCGCTGAATCCGCAGACCTTCCTGGCGGCTCTTGAAGTCGGCCCGCAGCACGCCGTCGAGGTTGAACCGGATGACGACGCCGGACCGCCGGTCCTCGTCTGTCAGTAGGTCGCGCTCCATCGCCGACTCGAACGCCTGGCAGATCGGCAGGATGACGTTGATCGTGAAGTCCGAGTCCTGCTGCTCGATGTTCGACCACGTGGCGCGACCGAGGTCGCCGACCAGGTGCGGCGGAACCCCGAGCGCGCCGGCGATTACGGAACGCTGGTGTTGCCGCGTCTGCAGGAACTGGGCCTTCTCGTTCTCGACCGGGATCGGCGGCGCCGTTTCCACGCCCTTCGGGAGCATCATTGCGCGGAAGCGGTTCTCACCTCCGAGTGCGCGCTGGAAGTCCTCGACGAACTTCTTTTCGTCCTGCGGCGTCTTGAATCCGCCCACGCCCTGCATGTACTTGAATACCAGCAGCGGCATCGCGCCATTCTGGAAGAAGGTCGCCCCGAATTTCTCCGCCAGAATCTCGAGCGCGATGGACTGCGCCACGTCCATGATGGGCGAATTGCCCACCACGAAGTCGCGGGCCGGCCCGCGGACCGAGTGCATCTCCGCCGGGGAGACATCCCGCTGCTCGCCACCCGCCATGGTCACCCGATAGGCCAAGTCCCAGTCGCTGTCGGTCTCGATCTGAACCGAGCGTGGATGCAGCGGAATCAGGCGGCGGATCGGGCCCGTCGAGCCCTGCGCCTTGTAAGCGTGGTAACGCCCGTAGCGGATCAGGATGGACGTGGCATCCTGCCAGTAGTCATACCTGGACTGGATGTGGTTCGGCCTTGCCAGTAGCCTTGCTACCGGGTGGCTCGGCAACTGCTCCTTGATGTCTCGGCCGCGCCTCGTCGTCTTTCGGTAGACGTGGATCGGGGTGACCGCGACACGCCTCGAAACCGCCGTGACGATGGCGTGGACAGTCGGCGAACGCATGCAGGTCTCAGGCGTCACCATCTGACCGAGCGCGGCTTCCTGAGCCGAAATCAGTCGCATGAGGACATCCTCGAACTGCGCCGGCTGATGCTTCGATTCCCGGCGAAACCAATCAAGGACGCTCATATCAGGACCAGCCCGCCCGAGGCATAGGACGATTCCTCCGCCATCGCCCGATTCATCGCCATGCACAGCGCGACGAAGCCGTCGATCTTCTTCTCCTCGCGCTCCTTGCGCGGGTAGACGTTGTCCTTCGCGTCGACCTTCGCGACCACGTTCGACATCATCCACGTCATGACTGGGTCTCCGTCGTGCTCGAGCTTGCCGGCACGTATCAGTGCGTCGATCTGCTTCATGGGCTCGCTGAGACTGAGCACGGTTGGTTTGACCTCAACGCATGGAAGGCCGACATTCATCAGCTCCGTGACGAGCATCGTCGCCTGGAAAGGGTCATAGGCCAGCGCCTCGATCTGCACCTCACTCGCGAGCTGCTCGAGGTCCTCGAGGATTCGACTGAAGTCGATAATGTTCCCCTCGGTCACGGTCAGCAGGCCGGCCCGGGCCCAGCCGCGGTAGTGCTCGTTCGACGGCTCCTCGACCGTCTCCTCCGGCAGGTAGTACCGCCCGAAGCGCCGATAGCGGCCGTCCTCGAGCGGGAACAGCAGCTCGATCGCCGCGACGTCCACCTTGCTCGCGAGGTCCATACCGACGAAGCATCGGGCGCCGCGCAGCTCTTCGAGCTTGAGCGCCGGGTTCGCGCAGGCCGCCCAACGCTGCATGTTGATGTAGGCGTCCCGGGCGCTGACCCACAGGTTCAGGTGCTTGGTCTTGAACGTGCCCTGCTTGCGCGGGTTGCCGATCGCGTCGCGCAGCTGCGACTGCAGGAACTCGAGCGAGACGCTCACCCCGGCGTTCGGATTCGCCTTGAGGAGCGCGACCTCGCTCGTCCAGTCGTCCTCAGAATCGGCCGCGTAGATGATCCCGAAGTGCGTCGGGTCGTCGAGCGTGCCCTCCAGGACCTTCTGCACGGTCAGCCAGTCGTCGTAGCAGGGACCCGCCACGTCATACCCGGCCGTCGAGATGACGAGCTGCAGCGGCTGCTCCCGGGCGCCCATGCCGGTTAGCATGGTGTCGTAGAGGTCCGACGTCTGGTGCTCGTGGTACTCGTCGACGATCGCGCAGTGCGGCGAGGCGCCGTCGCCTGGCTTGCCGATCAGCGGCTCGAACTTGGACCCGTCGGACAGCCGGATGATGTTCGAGGCGTTGACCGTGGCGCCCAGGCCCTCCGGCAGGGCCGGCGCGGCAAGCCCCATCCGCCTGGCCGGCCCGAAGACCTCCCAGGCCTGCTTCTCGGTCGTCGCGCCGGAGTACACCTCGGCGCCGGGTTCGCCGTCCTTCCCAAACATCCACCAGCCGACGCCAGCCGCCCAGGTGCTCTTGCCGTTCTTCCTCGGCAGATAGACCGAGCCCTTGCGGAACCGCCTGAGGCCTGAGCCCTTCTGGGTCCACCCGAACAGCGTGCAGGTGATGAACGCCTGCCACGGCTCAAGGCAGATGGTCTGCAGGCCCTTCTTCGGGTCCGGCCTGGCCCAGCGGCCCTTGACGTGCGGCAGGTACTCCAGGAACCGGCAGACTCGCTCCGCCTTCTCCGGATCGAACTTGTAGCGGAACGCCTTCGTCCGCTCCCGCTTGCGGTCCTCGAGGTGCCGCTGGCAGGCCAGCGCCGCCCACTTGCCGGCCGGGAGGCGCCCGGCCGCCACGTCGCGCGCGTACTTCTCCGCGGCGGCGACGTGCGGATGCTTGGCGGTCACACGTCAGCGAAGGGGTTCGCGGCCTTCGGCGGCTTCTTCGCCCCGATCTTCTCGCGGGCGGCTGCGGTCAGCCCGTACTGGCCGAACCACAGTCGCAGCTCCTTGATGGCGTCGAGGTCGCCGGACATCCAGACCTGCGCCTGCAGGCGCGCCATGATCTCGACGGCCGAGGCATCGCTCGCCGTCAGCACCCCGGGCGGGACCTGCTCGACGATGTAGCGCCAGGCGCGGGTCAGCTCCGGCGGCAGGTGGGCCGGCGGGTTTCCGTCGAACTCCAAGGCCTCGACAGGCTCGCGGCGACGCTGCGGATTCGCCTTGAATGCGCCACGCAGCTCGAGAATCTTCGCAGGGGTGCGGGGACGGGCCATAGTCAAAACCGCTTCACGGCCTCCATTTTGTGGATGTGGAAATTTGACGGGGGCGACGGTCTTTTGCAGTGCGGCAGAGAGTTTTTCTCTCCCCCTACCCGCCACGCTGCGCCGCGCCACTCATCCCACTCATCCGGCATCTTGCTGCCCTTCGGTAGGTTGCAGACACGGCACAGCGTCTGCGTGTTCTCTGGCGAATGGCTCCCACCTCTGGACAGCGGGACAATATGGTCCAGTTCAGGCGCATCATCAGCCAGCGTTCCACGAAGATGCTCTGGTGTATCGCAGCCGCACGA
>CAYORU010000042.1:0-5997 GCA_964406445.1 uncultured Steroidobacteraceae bacterium | reverse complement strand
TAGGCTACCGGGCGCTTCGCTGACCGCCCCTCCCCCACGCCTGCTCTCGCGCCGTGCGCTGGTCGTGGTGCCGCTTGCACAGCGCCCTGAAGTTGCTCGGGTCGAGGCGGCGCTCAGGCGCATCCGCGATGGCGACAATGTGGTCGACCACCGTGGCAGGCGTGAGCCTGCCTTCCTCTTGGCACATGACGCACAGCGGATTCGCCGCGAGATACGCAGCTCGAGCTCGACGCCAAGTGGCGTCATAGCCGCGGCGGGAGGCTGACCCCCGCCGGCTGTCGTCGATCCTGCGGACGAGCTGCTTGTGCTCCTGGCAGTACCGATCGCCACGCGCCACCACTGCCGCGCACCCTGGCCGAGCGCAGGGATGCGGCGCCGCACAAGGCATCAGCCGTTGAAAGCGATGACCGGGAAGTTCTTATTCAGCACCTCGCCGGTCGAAAGGGTTGCCTGAGCCTCGATGCTGTAGGTCGTGCCATGCACCCAGCCAGTAGCTCGGAAGTAGGTCTTCGGCGACGCCACGGACTCACTCACCAGACTCAGGCCGGCAGGCAGGCTGTGCGAGGCGGCGGTGATAGTGGCCGCGCCGAGCTGGTCGGTCCAGTCGACCTCGACGTGCGCGCTATCGCCTGGATCCATGACGACGATGCCGGTCACGTCACATCCTCGACCCGTGGATGATCTCAGGCCGGCGCGACTGCACGATGTGCGTCCCGGCGCTCACGATGACCGGCTCGCCCTTGATCGGCTGGCCGGTCTCGGGATCCTTCCAGCCGATCGTGATCTGGAAGCCGTCCGCGCACTTGATGAGCAGACAGGCGCCGTTGCGGTACACCTCGGCGATGGTCCGGCCGTGCAGCAGATGATTGATGCTGGCCTTCTGCTCGCCGACGTAGCGCATCAGACGCCCGCCGCCTCGAGGGCCGCCTTGAAGGTGGCGAGCTGCTCGACGATGCCGGCGAGCTCGGCCTCGAGGCCTGCCTTGCGCTCGCCGTCGGCGCGGGTCAGCGCGTCCTCGATGCGAGCCTTGCGCGCGACGAGCCGCTCGACAGTCGTCGCGCCGTTGATGGTTGCGCCCATGTGTGTCTCCGTGTTTGTTGCGCTGCGCTATGCCAGCGTGAAGATTCCGCTCGCGGACCAGGTGATGCTGAGATCACCCGCGCTCAGGTCGATGGTCGTGCCGAGGTCGAGGTAGAACAGCACCGCGTCGATCGCGTTGGTGTCGTTCCAGCCGATGCCCCAGCGCGCGTTCGTGGGGTTCGCCCCGTTCTGCGTGATGGTGATGTTGTCGCCGTCGAAGGTGCAGGTCGCGCCCGACAGCGTGTAGGTGTTGTTCGCGATGGTCGGGCCGCCCGTGGAGTAGTTGCCTCCGGGCGTGACCTGGTTCGTGCTCCAGTTCGTCGATCCGCCCGCGCCCCACGCCGGGTTCGCGGTCGTCTCGGTCGGCGTCGTGGCGGACGTGACGAGGCCGAGCCTGATCACGTCGGTTTCGAGCTGGTGGCCTTCGAGGCCAACATCCAATTTGAACTGTGCAACAGCTACAACGTCGCCCGCGGCCATCTTAGTAACTCCTCTATTCGGCGCGCAGGTCGCGCCACTGCTTTCCAGACCTGATGGTATAAATCTGCTGATCGCTCACGCCAAAACGCCGCGCCAGATCCCGGTTGATGCCGTGATATTTCGCGATTGAGCGAATCTCACGAACGTCCTTTTCAGTTAGTTTCACGTTGTGGTGCTTTGTCTTGCGGCCACACACCACGCGCCCTTTTCTCGCCATGTCTTCCATGTTGTCGAGATGCGATCCCACGAAGAGATGCGCTGGGTTGCAGCACGGCGGGTTGTCGCACCGATGCAGGACGTGCATCCCGGACGGGATGCTGCCGACAAAGATCTCGTAGGCGACCCGGTGCGCCTTCAGCGCCCATGGTCGACCGTTCGCCGTCACGGTCAGAGACCCGTAGCGGCGCGATGAGCGTGCTCGCGTCCACTCCCAGCACTCTCCCAGTTCCGGAACACGCACGACACGCTGGACGCGAGCTTCGATGAAGGCTCGGTCCCGGTAGCTCTTTAGGTCGAACATAGACCTCAGTGCAGTGTGATGGTGCGGTTCCCGGCGGCGAGCCGGACGGTGCGATTGCTGGCCGCCAGCCGCACCAGGCGGGCCGCAGCGACTTCGATCACGGCCGAGACGCCGGAAACGACGGCGGCGCGCTCGGTGATGGTCAGCGCGTCGGCCTCAGCGGCGATCGTCACGCCAAGGGCCACGGCGGCGGCGCGCTCGGTGATGCCGAGGCTGTCGGCCGTCGCCGCGAGGGTCCGGGCGAGGTTCACGTTCGCCCGGCGCTCGGTGAGGATCAGCGAGGCGACCGTGGCGGCGAGGTTTCGCGCGAAGGCCAGGCTCGCGGTCCGCTCGGTCAGCGTGAGCGTGTCCGTGCCGGCCGAGAGGTTCGTCCCCTGCCCCAGGCTGCCGGCGAGCTCGCTGATCAGCAGCGCGTCGGTCGTGGCCAGGATGTTGCGCCCGGCGTTCACGATGGCCGCCTGCTCGGCGATCACCAGGGCGTCGGCGGTCGCATCCACGACGGCGCCCTGGTTGACGCTCGCCTGGCGCTCCGTGATGAGCAGCGCGTCCGCCGCGGCGGCAATGGCAAACAGCCGACTGATCGCGGCCGTCTGCTCGGTGATCGTGAGGCTGTCCGCCGCCGCGACGATCTCACGACCCAGACTGACCAGTCCCGTCCGCTCGGTCAGCACCAGGGCGTCGAACCCGGCGGCGATCGTGCGCGCCAGCCCCACGCCTGCGACGCGCTCGGTCAGCACCAGGCTGTCGGCGACGGTCGTCACGTTCCGCCCAAAGTTGAGGGCGGCTCGGCGGCGCATGTGGCTCACGCGCTGCCAGGTCGGCCCACTGGCCGCGCCACCCACGCTCAGCGTGCCGGGTGACTGGTTGCCGTTCTCGTCGGTGACGGTGGTCCCGGTGCCTTCGTTGAATCGGTACAGGGCTACGGTGTCAGCGTCGAGCTCGAGTCGGCCGGTCGGAGGAGTGAAGCTCGTGCCGGTGTAGCGCTCGGTATTCGACAGCCGGACTTCCTCGATGTACCCGTAGAAGCTCGGGTAGGTGCCCGGCCCCGCGTCGTGCTTCTCGGCCCCGAAGACCATGTATGGGTCGGAGTTCGGGTAGCTGGTCGAGGCGCCCGGCGGATAGCTCAGGCTTCCGCTGCCGGCGCTCGTGGAGGTCGCCTCACGAACGCCGTCGACGTAGATACTGATCTCCGTGGCCGAGATGTCTCGGACCAGCGCCACGTGGTGCCATTGGCCGTCACGGATGTCCGTGGTGCCCACGATCGTGCGGAACGTGTCATTCGAGTCGCGCACGCCGAAAGCCACCCGCCCAGCGCCCAGCGAAGCGCCCCACGCCCGGACCACGCCGAAGCGGTCGCGGTCGAAAAAGACGTTCCCGTTGATCCAGTTGTTGTTCGCGCCGGGCGTGATGCTGCCGGCTGCGTTGGCTGACTCGGCGAGCAGCCACATTTCCACCGTGAAGTCCCCCGCGCCGATGTTGGCGGGCGGGTCGTCATCGAGGTCCACCCGGACGCGGTCAATGAACGTCGTGCCGTTGCCGTCGTCGTTGCCGTAGAACCGCAGCGACCATCCGCCATCGATGGCCAGCCGATCCAGCCGCGCCGCAATCGCCCGCGCCAGGTTGGCGGCGGCCACCCTCTCCGTAATGACCAGCGCGGCGGACGTGGCCGCGATCTGGAAGCCTTGCGCGACGGTCGCGGCGCGCTCCGTGATGACCAGCGCGTCGGTGTTGGCGTTGATGTTCGACGGGCTCGACGCGACGACGGTCGGCACCCATCGCGGCCGCCGCGCGCCGTAGTGCGGCGACCATGACTGGCGGAACATGCTTCGGGATCAGTAGCACTCTTCGACGAACGCGGTCGCGCTCATCGTGACGTCATCGGCGACGGTCGAGAGCAGGCGCAGCACGAGCGTCGTGTCTGCTTGGCTGGCCCCGAAGCGACACTCCGGCGGCAGGAAGATCCGCTCGCCGGCGCGGACGTTGAAAGCGCCCGAGTAGAGGGTGACGCCGGTGCCGGCGCTCGCGATGGTCGCGCCGTTTGCTTCGGCCGTGAAGCCGGCCGCCGTGTCGAGGCCCTGCGCCGGGCGCGGCGTGACCGCCGTGCCGTTGCCGGAGGTGGTGTGACCGCGAATCCAGGCGTAGCGCAGGATTTCCTCGGCGGCGTCGCCTGTCTCGGAGGACACGTCGATGGTCCAGCCGAGAATGCGGATCGGGCGATCGTCGGCCGGGGTCAGCTCGAAGATGTCTGCGTCTCCGCCGGCGGTGGTGACGGTCACGCCGTCCATCACGACGGTGTAGGTGCGCCCCTGCATGTGCTGTTCCTCAGTGTGAAATGAGCGCGGCCATGTTGCGGCCGGCGGTCGGCGGCACCAGAGAGGCCGCAGCGGCTGCGCCTTCCTGAGCCACGATGATGCTCGTGATCACGTGCTTGTCGGCCGCCGCCCGGGTGAACGTCGCGGCGACCGCCGTGTTCCCGCTGCCCGTGCGGTACTGGCCCTCTGAGAAGGATCCGCCGTAGTCAAAGTTCTGCGTGCCCGTGTCGGTGAAGCCGGTGCCCACCGTTGGCTGCCCGCCCGCATTCCACGACGCGGCGAAACCGATCTGGATCCAGTCGCCGGTCGTGGGTGGCGTATGGTTGCCACTGGTCGCAGCGTTCGCTCCGCTTGCGGGCGTCGCCACGCTGACGACAGCCGTTGCGACGCCGGACAGCGCGCCCGAGGGCACTTGGGTCAGCCGCCAAACCGCCGGCCATACGAGGTTGCCGAGGTTGTTGGAGGCCGTGACGGTCCCGGTGCCAGCGCTCGGGCTGCGGTTGATATAGACGCGCTGGTCAACCGGGAACGATGTGTTGTCGTTGACCGCCCCGCCGGTCAGCTCCTCCCACGTGCCGCCAACTGTTCCGCCGATGTTGAACGTACTAGGTCCGTTCGCACCGTCATGGATGACGAGCGCCACCAGCGCGCCGCTGGCGGTGACGGTGACGCTGATCGACGCGGGGGAGGTCCCGTCGTTATCGCTGAGTGATTGCTGAAGCGCCATCTTAGGCGGTCCCGTCGGTGGCGCTGCGCTCGCCTGCCAGGTGATGACCAGGTTCGACGACGGCTCGAGCGGCGCGGCCGGAAACGTTTTGACGACCTCGGCCGTGCGCGCCGACTCGACGCCCGCCGCGTCCACGGCGGTCATCTGCCAGTAGCAGGTGCGGCCGTCGTCCGGGATGTTTGCCCGCACGTAGCTCGTCGCTGGCGCGGGGATCGTCGCGACCAGCGATGGCTGGGCTGCCCCGCACCGCTCGTAGAGGCGGTACGAGGCGAGGTTCGTCAGCGCCGATCCGTCCGTGCGCTGCGTGGGCGCGACCCAGGTGAGCGACGCCGTACCGGCCAGTGCCGGCAGCGAAACGAGCCACAGACTGAGCGCGCGTAGCCACACGGCGGTCAGGGCGTCGGCTCGACGGCCACGTTGGAGGTGCAGCTCGGCAGCGTCGTGCCCGGCAGCGTCGTGCACCGGATCGTGATGGTGAAGTTCGAGGACGGGTCGAGCGGCAGGACGTCGTCGATCGTCACCGAGACGGTCTGGTCGCGGGTCTCTCCGGTGCTGGCCCGATAGTCCTGCAGACAGAACTGGTAGGCGCCGGCGGCAGTGATGAGCCGCGGGAGAACTTTGCCGGGGGTGACGGCCGTGTCGGCGGGCGTCCCGGTGCACGCGCCAACGTACAGGCGCTGGCCGTCGGCGTTCGAGCTCGGGGTGTAATCGACCCGGACGTCATAGGGCGGGGCCGCCAGAGCTGAGAACGAGAACACGGCGCCAATCAGCGCAGCAGCGGCAAGGGCAATCAGACGCATGATGCTTACTCCTGAGTGAATCCTGGTAGCCGTACACCCACGGCTCGCAACGCTTGCAGTAGGTCGCGCGGCAGGAGG
>CAYORU010000041.1:0-32451 GCA_964406445.1 uncultured Steroidobacteraceae bacterium | reverse complement strand
CGTGTCCTGGTGAACCTGGTTGAGCACGGCACCGACGCGGCCGCCGCGGATCGCCTCCCCGAGGAGCCTTGGCGCATCCCGCCCGTCGGCATTCAGCTGGTTCATCTGGCCGATCTTCTCGGCCAGGGTCATCTGGCCGAGAAGACTGGCGACGCGGTCCTCGATGTCGTGGCGGGACATGGATTGCAGGCCGGGCTTCCTTGACGCAGAGGCAGCGAGGGTGACAGCCGGCGCCCGGTCGAGGAGCCATGCCGCGACGCCCGGTTCTAGCAGCCGCTGACAGCGCTGTCAATCCTGAGATAGCCCGCCAGTGCCGCGGCGAAGTGTCGTTCCTGGTTCAGCCCAGGCCGCCGGCGCGACGCCCCGGGGCGAACATGTCGGCGAGCGCCTCGTCGAGGCGCGGATGAGCGAACTCGAAGCCCTCCGCCAGCAGCCGCTTCGGCAGCATCCGCTGGCTGCCAAGCAGGATCTCGGCGACGCCGCCGAACAGCAGCTTCACGGCAGCCGCAGGCATCGGCAGGACGGCGGGCCGCCTGACCGCCCGGCCGAGCGCGCGCGCGAACTCGGCGTTCGTGACCGGATGGGGCGCGCCCGCGTTGTAGGCGCCCTGCGCCCGCGGGTTCTCGATCAGCCACTGCAGGATCGCGGCCATGTCCTCGCGATGGATCCACGGAAAATAGTGCTCGCCGGAGCCAAGCCGGCCGCCGACGCCCATCCAGAAAGCCGGCAGCATCTTCGCGAGCGCGCCGCCGCCGCGGTCGAGCACGGCGCCGATGCGCGCGATGCAGGTGCGCACACCCAGCGCCTCGGCGCGCAGCGCCTCGCGCTCCCAGGCCGCGCAGAGATCGTGCGTGAATCCGGGCGCCGGCGGCGTGCTCTCGACGATCTCGCGATCGCCCTGGTCGCCGTAGAAGCCCACGGCCGACGCCGAGACGAGCGTCACGGGCCGCTGCGGCGACGCCGCCATCCAGTCGACCAGCCGGCGGGTGGTGTCGACGCGCGAGCCGACGAGCAGACGCTTGTGCCGCTCGGTCCAGCGCTGGTCGGCGATCGGTTCGCCGGCCAGGTTGACGACGGCGTCGACCTCGCCCGCCGGGATGTCCTCGAGCCGCCGCACGGCCCGCTTGGCGCCGCGCGGCAGACCCGGCCGCTGCTGCCGGCTCAGGACGACGACTTCGTGGCCGGCGGCGGCAAGGCGCGGGCAGAGCGCCCGGCCGATGAAGCCGGTGCCGCCCGTGATCAGGATGCGCATGCTGGCTCCTTCATGCCGCGGCCGCACCGCAGTCGACCGGCGTCGACGGTCGGCGCGACTGCCTCAGATCTCCACGAGTTCCTGCGGCAGCCGCTGTACCGGGCCCTGCGAGAGCCCGCCCGGTCCGCCGTCGGACAGCGCCGGACAGGCCGGATGGCCTTCCGGCAGCCCGCCCTCGCTCCAGCCCGGAACGGGCGGATGGCCCTCGGGCAGCGTGGGCAGTGCCCGGCCCACCGGCGGATGGCCCTCCGGCAGCACAAGGCCGGCGCTTGCCACTGGCGGATGCCAAGCGGGCAACCCGGACAGCTGCCCCCCAGGCGTCACGGCGAGGCGCGCTTCAGCCGGAGCATCGCCCAGTCGGTCGGCCGCACAGGCGACGACGACAACCGTCGCCGCGACGGCCAGGAACGTCTTCATCAAGGTCATTCGCCAGTGTCCTCCGCGTTGGCCACTGCACCGTCCCCGCTGGTGCCTCACACCCTACATCGAATTCGGGCCCGGCCCGGATTCGCGGCCGGCGGCGCCACAACTCGGCAATCGGTTTCGCGAATCCCCGTACAATACGCGCCTAGCCCGGCCAGGACACACGCCGCCCCCGCCATGATGACCGTCGGCACCCCGCTCATGTGGGCGCTGTTCGCAGCGTTCGTCCTCGTCGCGCTCGTCGTCGACTTCTTCGCCATGGAGAAGCAGGGCGCCCACAAGGTCACGATCAGGGAGGCGGCCGTCTGGTCGCTGGTGTGGGTGGCGGTGTCGTTCGTGTTCGTCGGCTGGCTGTGGTGGTACCTCGGTGGCCCGGCCGGCAACCCCGTGGCCGACACGAAGGCGCTGGAGTTCATCACCGGCTACCTGGTCGAGAAGGCCCTCGCCGTCGACAACATCTTCGTGTTCCTGATGGTGTTCACGTACTTCGCAGTGCCCGCCGAGTTCCAGAAACGGGTGCTGATGATCGGCATCCTCGGGGCGCTGGTGCTGCGCGCGATCATGATCCTGATCGGCGCGTGGCTGATCACGAAGTTCCACTGGATCCTGTACGTGTTCGGCGCCTTCCTCGTGTTCACCGGCGTGAAGATGTGGTGGGCGACCGGCCAGGAGCCCGACCTCGAGGCCAACCCCGCGCTGCGCTACATCCGCCGCCACATGAAGATCGCGCCGGACTTCGACGGCGAGAAGTTCTTCACCGTCAGGGACGGGGTGCGGATGGCGACGCCGCTGTTCGTGGTGATCGTGTTGATCGGCATCGTGGACGTCGTCTTCGCCGTGGACTCCATCCCGGCGATCTTCGCGATCACGATGGACCCCTTCATCGTGCTCACCTCGAACGTGTTCGCGATCCTCGGCCTGCGCGCGATGTACTTCCTGCTCGCCGGCATGCACGAGCGCTTCCACCTGCTCTCCTACGGCCTCGCGATCGTGCTGGTCTTCATCGGCATCAAGATGCTGCTGATCGACGTCTACAAGATCCCGGTGGCCTGGTCGCTCGGCGTCACGGCGCTCGTGCTGGCGGCGACCATGGTCCTGTCGCTCAAGATCCCGCCTAGCGGCAAGCCGCAGGCCGCCTACCCCTTCGCGCGCAGGCGGACGAAGGACGAGCGCGACTAGCGCCTCGAACGTCTCAGCTGGCGGCGATCCGGAAGCGGAACGCGACGGTCCCGAAGGCCACGACGTCGCCGTCCTTCAGCACGGCCTGGGCCACCCGCTCGTCGTTGACGAAGACGCCGTTCGTGCTGCGCGCGTCCTCGACGAGCGTCGCGCCGCCGATGCAGTAGAGGACACCGTGCAGCCGGCTGATGCTCGCGTGCGAGAGGCAGACGTCGGCCTCGCCGCCGCGCCCCACGTAGCAGCGCGGCCCGGCCAGCTCGAAGGGAGGATCGACGTCCGGCTGCAACGGCAACAGGAACCTGCGGATCCTCGGCGCGCGCCGGCTGCCGCAGGCCGGTTGCGGCGGAGGTGGCGACCCGGGCTGGGCGTCGCCCTCCGTCGACAGCACGATGGTCTCGGAGCCGGGATCCTGCGGCGATTCGCCGGGGGCGCGCGCGTCGCTGGCCGCCGTGGGATGCCGCTCGAGGAAAGACGCCATGCTGCTGTGGAAGTCGGCCGCGAAACCGGCGCGCACCTCGCCGAGCGTCAGCTGGGCGGACAGCTCCGCCAGCTGCCGGTTGCTGTCCCGCAGCGCCTGCAGGAGCCGGTCCCGCTCCTCCTCGAGTGCCGCGATCTGCTCGCGCGCGACCGTCAGCGCCCGGCGCTGCACCGCCGCGCGATCGTCGGCATCGCGGGCGACGCTCGCCAGTTCATTCGCGAGGCGGGTGCACTGCTGCTCGAGCCTCGCGACCCGGGGGTCGCCCGCTCGCGCAGCGCCCGGCGCCGCCTGCGCGACGTCGTTGGGGGCCCCTGGTGAACCGCCCGACTGCGTGTCGCCGGGCATGGCCTGCCGTACTCTCCGGACAACCGACTCAATCGTGGATTCGTTCGCGCTCATGTGCTGCCCGCCTTGTCCCCGTTGCGGTGCGCAATGGGCGTGCTCTACGGCACGCTGTCGTTCCTGCCGATTTTTAACTTATGCCCAATCCGGCCGACGTGCAAGCGCGACGAAGGAGTTGCGCGCAAGTGCCTGAACCTGCACGACCCCGCGGTCGGTCGCCAGGCATCGTACAGATCAGCGCGGCAGCGCCCGCCCATAGGGATTCACCTCGACCGTGAGGACGCGCACGGCGCTGGTGACGAGCCGGACCTGCTGCGTGGAGTGCTCGACCGACTGCATCGCGACCGAGGCCGTGCCCGGCTCGCAGGAACCCTCGTCGCGAACGTTGAAGCTCAGGACCCGCCGGCCCGGTTCGGCGTACAGCGTCACCTGCTGGCCGGGCCGCAGTCCGGCGACCGGCTGGCCGTCTAGCAGCACGTCGAGCATGCAGCCCCGGGCGAACCAGCGGCGGTCCTCCGCGCTCACCGTGATGGCGCCGGCCCCGTAGCGCGGCGTCACCGCGGCCTCGTTCATCACCTCGGCGGGCGGTCGCGGCGCACGGGGCTCACCGCCGGGGACCGGGATCATGACGGCGATCCTCGGCGCGCAGCCGGCGAGCCCGAGCGCGACGGTCAACACGAGCACCTGCTTCATCTCTGCTCCCTGTCAGAGTCCGTCCGTGGCGGCGTGCGCCGGGACCTCCGTCCACCGCCTGTCCCAGTCTTCCATCGCGAAGCGGTTCGTGGACGGAAACCCGGGCGGGCGCACGCGGTCGAGGCGGCTGTCGTGCTCGACCCGGGTGGCGAAGCGGGGTTCGCTCTCGGTCAGGCTGCCGGCCGCGACGCTGCCGAGGACGAGCAGCGTCGCCCTGCCCGGACGGTCCGCCGACGTCACCACGATGCGGCGCCTGGCGAACAACGCCGCATGAATCTCCAGGTCGCCCGGTCCCGTCACGCCCGGCGGCGCGATTTCGATGTCCCGGTCGGAGACGAGCCCCAGGAAATCGTCCGAGTCCGGATGCCGGCGCGGATCGCGCGCGTAGGTGAGGCCGCCGGTCACCACGATCCTGCCCGGCGAATGGACGAGGAACCGGCCGGACACGACGCCCTGCACGCTGAGGGTCGCGCCGCGCGCCGCGGTGAAGTACACCGGCTGTCCCCCGGGGCGGCTGGCGCGCTGCCACCCGTCGGACTTGCGCTCGCGCCATGCATAGCCCTCCTCGCCCAGGAATCGCAGCTGCGTGTCGCCCGCGAATTCGTGGATCCGGGCGTTGTCCTCTGGCCGCGCCTGCGCAAGGGACCAGGACCCGCCGGCGAAGTCGATCCTGCCGACGCGGGTGGCGACGCCCTCGGCGAAGATCTCACGGTCTTGCCGCCGGCCGTCGCGCTCGAGGTTGTAGCCGCCGGCGGCCGTCGAGACGCGTCCGAGCAGCCGCGGCGCGGCCTCGGCGTCTTGCAGGAGATTGAACCGCGAGTTGACGTGCATGCGCCCGACCACCACGTCGTCGTGCAGCTGCACCATCGGATCCCATCGGTCGATGACCTTGGCGTAGTGCGAGAACGGCAGGCGCTTCAGGCTGATGAAGGTGTGCAGCCGCCGCCCCTGGTGCTCCGCGCTGACCACCGCCACGGCGCGCTCCAGCTCGACGCCGTCGCGGGTGGGCTCGCGAGCCAGCTCGGCCTCGTAGACCCAGCCATCCTGCGCCCAGCTCACGCTCGCGTGCTCGCGGTCGAGCAGCGCCTCGGCGAACTGCTCGAGGCGCTCGGTCAGGCTCGAGGCCTGCCGCTCGCCCATCATGAACGCGGGCGGCAGATCGACGGGACGGGCGGGATCCTCTGCGGGGTCCTCGACGCGCGTCGCGAGCGGACCTGCCGCGGCCAGGTCCGGGATCGCAAGGTCGGGTTCCGGGAGAGGTGGCGGGGGCAGGCGCTCGCCGGGCGGATCGACGGTCGCCGGAGCCGGGCCGGCGTCGGCCTGGACCTGCGGAATCGCAGCGACCGGCGGGTCCGGCAGGTCGAAGTCGCGTTGCCGCGCGATCGGCGCGGTCAGCCAGGTCTGCGCTCTCGACTCCGCCGCTCGCTCGATCAGGCCATCGGCGGGGCCGCCCGCCAGCACGATCAGCGCGAGCATCCCGAGGTGCAGCAGGCCCGACAGCAGCGCCGCCGTCACGCGCCCTGGCCTCAGCGAATCGCGGGTGCTCAGGCTCGCCATCGGGCTTCTCCGAAGGCTGGCCGACCCATGCGCCGGCCACGCAGAGACTACTCCTTCCCTTTCGGCACGCACCAGCCCGCGGCCGTGTTCGACCGCGCCGACCGATGCCGCAGCGCAACACCCGACTCGTAGCGCCAGCCGCACCCGGGCATTGCAATCCGCGTCGAGGCGAGCAGAATCCCGATCGTGGAGCCGCGTGTGCCGACCGTCGCGCCGCTCGCCGCCGGAGCGTCCCGGAGGGCTTCGCTGCTCGCCGCGCTTGCCACGCTCGCCCTCGGCCCGGTGGCGCTCGCCTCGCATGCAGCCGCGCAGGAGTCCGTCGACGCGGTCTGGAAGGAGCGGGAACTGCGATTCTCCTTCCGGAGCTTCCAAGCCGTCTATCCATGCCCCGTCCTCGAGCACCGGATCGCGCGCGTGCTGCACGCGCTGGGGGCCCGGCCCGACCTGCAGGTCTCCGCCAGGAACTGCAGCGCCGTCTACTTCGAGCCCGACCTGCCGGCTGGCGACGTGGCCACCCTGCCGCGCGGCTCGGCGCGGTTCGGCACGAGCCCCCTCGGGCGCGCCGAGCCGCTGCAGACGGCCGACGTGCGGGTGCGGCTGTCGCTGCCCGCCGCGAAGACGCCCGAGGTGCTCGCGGAACTCGCGGCGGACCGGCGGCGCCGGGAGTTGATCACCGAGGTCACCGGCAATCCCCTGCCCATCTTCGACGATCCGATCCCGTTCATCGCGGAGCGCAGGCGCGTGACGCTCTCCCGCGAGACCGCGGGCCTCGAGCCGGCCGATTGCGAGCTGCTCGACCAGATGGTGACGCAGGTCTTCAGGGACCTCGGCGTGCGCGTGGTCCGGCGCGGCTTCGCCTGCGACCGCGGCCATGTCTCCCGCCTGCCTCCGAAGCTCGAGGTCGAGGCGCTCCTGCCGGCCGAACTGCAGGTCGCTCCCGGAGGCGCGACACAAGGCCGGAAGGACGACTGAACCGCGCGCCCGGCGACCGCTCGCCGGCGCTCAGGCACGCCGGCCGGGGAAGGATCGTGGAGCGCCGTGACGGTGGCGGGCGGCGCGCGACCCGGCGGATCAGGGCAGCGCGCCGGCCTGCAGCATGCGGTGCATCAGCAGGGGCCGGGGCACCCAGATCACCACGTCGTCGAAGGCGGCGGTCGGATCGTCGCTGACGAACACCGCGTCGCCGTCGGCGTTCGACGCCTCGCCGGGATCGGCGCTGGCGGCGGCCGCCGCGCCCGAGGGGCCGAAGCTTCCCAGCGCGTTCGGGCCATGCGACACCACGAGGGCCGGCACCGTATCGGCGAGCAGCACCCCGCCACGATTGCGCACCACGATGTCGCCCGTGGCTGCGAGCGTGAACGCAGGTGCATTGCGCGAGAACGCTGCGCTCACCCGGTAGGTGACGCGCCGGCCGAAGCCGTCGGTTTCGCGCAAGCCCAGCGTGGCCCAGGGCAGCACACCGCTCTGGCCACCGGTGCAGCCGGCCGCGGTGGGCGCTCGCTCGAGGCCGGCGCCTGCGGCCGTGTTCGGCGTCGCTGCCGTCGCCGGACAGGGCAGGCGCCGGTTGATGGCCGCGAAGGCGACCAGCGCGTCGCGGGCCTCCGCGAGGTAGCGCCGCGTCTCGTCGACCTGCCGGTTCCGCTGGAACGCGCTGACCGAGCCCAGCACGCCGCCGAGCAGCAGCCCGACGATGACCAGCACGACGGCCATCTCGAGCAGCGAGAACCCCCTCTGGCGAGTGCGGCGGGTCATGGAGAACCGCAGGCGGCGGGCATCGTGGCGAGGTCGATCACGACGCCGACCGCGGGATCGCCGGGATCGAGGTAGGCCAGGGAGTCGTGGTTGCCGCCGCAGAAGCTGCGGCCGGGCAGGTTGCTGCGCAGCTGGCCGGCCGACGGCGCGCCGGCCGCGATGACCCGCGCGTTCGCGCCGTCGCGCTCGTACCAGAGGCAGGTGCCGGACGCGTCCTTGAGCGGCGCCAGGTTCAGGGTCTTCCAGGGCAGCCAGCCGCGCGTCGTCCCGGCGCAGGCGCCGGCCGCCTCGCCTTCGGGACCCGAGAGATCCGGGCACGGCAGGAGCTGGTCGGCAGGCAGCGCGGGGTTCGCACACCACGCCGTCCGCGCGGCGCCGAGCAGCGAATCGCGCGCGATGCCAAGCTGCTCGCCGTTGCGCGCGCCGCGCACCAGCGCGGGTTCGGCCGCATCCCGCGCGACGCCGAGCATCAGCGCGGCGACCAGGGTGAGCAGCGCCACCATCATGAGCAGCAGCGCCGCCCCGCCCTGCCGCGATCTCATCGCCGCGCCCGCAGACTGTCGACCCGGCCCGAATCGAGGTCGACGGCGTCGCCCACGCGCAACGTCAGGCGTCGGCCGTCGGCGGCCTCCAGCACGACCCGGCCGGGTTGGATCCGCACCAGGTGGCCCTGCCAGCGCGTGAGGTCGGCGACACGCTCGCCGCCGAACCACGCCACGCGCCGACCGTCGCCGCGACGCACGAGGCCCTCCAGCCGGTGGTGATTCGACGTCGGTACCGGATCGGCCGCGCTCGCCGCCGCGGCATCGCCCGCAGGCGCCGCCTCGCCGGCCAGCAGGGCTCGACGCCGCGCTTCGATCCCGGCGCGCTCGGCGGCAGAGAAGAAGACCGTGCCGGTCTCGGGAAGCTCGACGCCGTCGGCCGCGGCCGGGCCGGCGGCCAGCATCGCGAGCGCCGCGAGGAGGGCGGGCCGGACATTCATGGCGAAGCCTCCGGCCATTCGAGGGTCGCGAAGCGCAGCACGCAGCTCGCATCGAGCCCGACGCCGTCCGAGCGCCGCACGAGCGCGCACTCCTGCAGACGGATTGCACCGCGGCGGCGGTCGGCCAGATCCGCGACCAGGGCCGCAATCTCGGCCTCGTGCAGACCCTCGACCCGCAGCTGCAGGTCGTGAGACCACAGCTGGGCGGGCGGCTGGCCCGATTCGTCGAACCAGCGCTGCGCGTCCGCCGGCAACGCATCCGCGCGCGGCGGTCCCAGCTCGACGGCGAAACCGAGCGGGGCCAGCGCCTGGGCCCGCGCCGCGGCGAACTCCGTCCACCACGCCCGATGATCCCGTGAGAGCAGGCCGCCGTCGACCAGCTCGCCGAAACGCGCCAGCGACCGCGGGTCGGCGACCCCCGCCAGCGCGAGCCGCTCGTGCAGGGACTGGGCCGCGGCATGCCGCTCCTCGAGCACCACCAGGCGATCCTGCGCCCGGGCCGAGCTGACCAGCGCCGTCGCGAGCGCGGCCGCGGCGACGAGAACCAGGCCGCATGCCAGGAGCGCCGGCGCCGCCATCCTGCGACGGAACTCTGGGTGCCCCACCAGACTCCAGGCTGCGGCCGTCACGTCGCGGCCCTCGCGAGGCAGACGCTCGTCGAGTTTCCGCCCGCATCCTCGACGCTCGTGCCGTCCAGCTTGAGCGTCGCGACCAGCAGGCCGTCGGCGAGCCGTCCGGTCGGCTGCCAGCCCCGCTCGCGCTCGGCCACGAGCCCCGCGTCGAAGCGGCCAAGGGCCGCGGCGAGGTTGGTGAGCGAGGCCTCGGGCCGGGCCCGAAGCTCGAGTCCCAGCTCGGCGGTTCGAGGCGGCGCGGCCTCCGGCGAATCGCCGGCGCCCGGCGCGCAGGGTCCCCCGGACGACGGCGCCGCTGCCATGGGATCGACCCTGCGCAGCTGCAGCTCCTGCAGCAGGAGGGCGCGCGATCCCGCCATCGAGCGCGAGACGATGTCGTAGGCCTCGAGGAGCGACAGGGGTTCGCTGGCGAACTGCGCGTCGACGGCGAGCGCCACGCCGAACCGCTCCGGGCTGACGCCGGCGCCCTCGAGCGCCCTTTCGGCGCTCGCGTTGTCGGCCTCCAGCGCCTGCGCCGCTGCCTCGAGCTGCTGCAGCTCGCCCGAACGGGCGAGGTCGCGCGCCACGATCGCGCCCGCGGCCCCCGCCAGGCCGAGGGCGATGGCCACGGCGCCGGCGGCGAGCGCCTTGCGCGCCTGGATCGCGAGCCATGCCACGCGCGTCTCGGGAGGCGCGAGCTGGGTGTGCGGCGGCCTGGCCGCCGCCAGTTCCACCAGCGCCGGGAGCCCGCCCTGCGCGGGATCCGCGAGCCCGGACACGGCCGGGGTCGGCGTGAGCCGCAGCTCAGGCGGCAGGGACAGCTCGGCGGCCACCGACAAGAGGCGCGCTCCCCACAGCCACAGTTCCGTGGGACGGTCGCGGTCGATCCAGCGGACGTTCTGCAGGTACTTGGCCGTGCGCGCGAGTTCCTCGCTCACGAGGCGCGCGTCGGCCACGGACCCGGCCGGCCACGGCGTGAGCCGGGTCAGCATGGCCCGTCCCTCGTTCAGGAACACGAGACGCAGGCCGGCAGGCGTCGCGAGCGCCACGATCACCGGCCTCGGCGACAGGCGGGCACGCGAGAACCACGCCGAGGCCAGCAAGGCCGGCGTGTAGACGCCCTGCAGCCTGCCTGCCGTGCCGAGCTCCGCGAGGACGGCGTCGGCCTCGCCCCCCGGCTGGACGCCCGCGAGGATGATCTCCTCGGTCTTCGCGGCCCGGGGACCGGCCAGGCTGAAGGCCGCGCGCCAGCGCGTCTCCGGGAATTCGTTCTGCAGCCGCCGCGCGCGCATCGCGCGCCGGTCGCGGCCGCGTAGCTTCGGGACGGACTGGCGGCTCAGCATCTCCTCCGCCACGTCGACCACGGCGACGAGCGGGCCGTCCGGCGCCGGCTCGCCCGGCTCGAGCCGGCGTCCCTGCCAGCGCCACTGCAGCCTGCCTTCCGCTTGCAGATAGATGACGTCGCAGCGCATGTTCACATCGGGATGTTGGCGATGGTGTCGTATACCGGCCCGAGCACGGCCAGCATGATCCAGCCCAGGATCACGCCCATGACGAGGGTCAGCGCCGGCTCGATCATGGACTGCAGCCGGCCCAGTTCCTCGTCGACGTCCCTCGAGTAGAAGTAGCTGACGCTCTTGAGCGAGGAGTCGAGCTGCCCCGAATACTCGCCGACGCGGACCATCCGGACCACCAGCGGCGGGAACAGGACCGTGGCCGCGAACGCCTCCGAGATCGGCATCCCCTGCCCCACGAGACCGCGGACCGCCGCGAGCGAGCGCGCCACGGCGAGGTTGCCGACTGCCCGTTCGCAATGGGCCAGCGCGTCGAGCACCGGGATGCCGGAGCCGAACATCAGCGCGAACGTGTTGGCGAAGCGCGCGAGCGCGATCTTGCGCACCACTTCGCCCAGCCAGGGGAGCGTCAGCAGGCGCCGGTCGCGCTCGAGGCGGGCCGCCGCGCTGCTGCGCATCAGGGCGCGATAGCCGAGCAGCAGCAGGACCGGCAGGCCGAGCAGGAGCGGCCATGCCCGGGCGACGAAATCCGAGGCCGCGATCAGGGCCCGGGTCTGCAGCGGCATCTCCTGCCCGAGGTTGTCCAGGAAGGACGCGAGCTGCGGCACGAGGTAGATCATGAGGAAGAACACGACCGCCGTGATGACGGCCGCGACGAAGGCCGGGTAGCGCAGCGCCTTGCGTATCTGGCGCGAGAGGTCGTCCTGCCACTTGAGGCTCGCCACCATCTCGCCGATCACCTCGGGCAGCCGGCCCGTCACCTCGCCGGCGCTGGTCAGCCCGACCAGCAGGCCGTCGAAGGTGCCCGGGTGCGCCGACATGGCCTCGGACAGGGTGGAGCCGGTCTCGATCCGGTCGACCAGGTCCGTGGCCAACTGGCGCACCGCCGCGCTGTCCGACGAGTCTCGCAAGTCGGTCAGCGTGTCGAGTATCGGCACCCCGGCGCGCAGCAGCGACTCCAGCTGCATGAAGAACTGGATGAGCTCGACGCGTCCGAGCGTCGAGCTCCGCCCGGGCAGCTTCAGCCCGTTGCCCACGGGACTCGCCGCCAGCAACTCGAGCCCCACCCGCCCGAGGCGGCCGTCGACGTCCTGCGCCGACGCAGCGTCGATCTCGCCCGTGACAATCTGGCCCTCGGCGCCGACCGCCCTGTAGCGGAACCGGCTCATCGATGCACCAGCTCGGTGAGGTCGACCACCCGGCCGATCTCCTCGATCGTGGTCACGCCCTCGCGCACGCGCCGCAGGCCGTCCTGCGCCAGCGGCACCATCCCCTCCTCCTCCGCCGCCCGCTGCAACTCCACCAGCGTGGCGCGGCGTGCGACGAGCTCGTCGAGGGCCGGGCCGAAACGGACCATCTCGACGATCGCGATGCGGCCGCGGTAGCCGGTGAAGGCGCACTTGGCGCAACCGGCGGCGCGCCGCAGCGGAACGCCGATCTCGATCGACAGGATCCGCGACTCGAGCCCGTCGGCAGGCGCCTCGCCGGCGCAGTCCTCGCAGAGGCGCCGAACCAGCCGCTGCGCCACGATGCCGATGAGGTTGCCGGCGATCGTCTCCGGCTGGATGCCGAGGTCCAGCAGCCTCGGAATCGACCGCAGGGCTGAATTGGTGTGCAGCGTCGACAACACCTGGTGCCCGGTCATGGCCGCGCGCAGCGCCATCTCCGCGGTGTCCCGGTCGCGAACCTCGCCCACCAGGATGATGTCCGGGTCCTGGCGCATCAGGGAGCGGATGCCGTCGCCGAACCCAAGCTTGGCGCCCTGCGACACCGAGCTCTGCCGCACCAGTGGCAACGTGTACTCGACCGGGTCCTCGAGCGTCATCACGTTGACGTGTTCGGTGCTGCGGTGATTTAGGATCGAATACAGCGTCGTCGTCTTGCCGCTGCCGGTCGGACCGGTCAGGAGCAGCAGGCCCTCGGGGCGCGCCAGCATCAGCTTCAGCATGGCCAGCTGTGTCGCGCTGAACCCGGCGGCCTCGAGGTCGATCAGGCCGGCCTTGCGGTCGAGGATGCGCAGCACGAAGTTCTCGCCGTGCACCGTCGGGTGGGCGGCCGCGCGGAAGTCGACGTCGCGGCCCGCGAGGGTCAGCGAGATGCGGCCGTCCTGGGGCGCGCGGTTCTCGGCGATGTTCATGCCGGAGAGGATCTTCAGCCGGACCAGCATCGCCGCCCAGTAGCGCCGGTGCAGGGCGCGCACCTGCCTCAGCACACCGTCCACGCGGTAGCGGATGCGGATGAAGTGCGATTCCGGCTCGAAGTGGATGTCGGAGGCGCCGACCACGACGGCGTCGGTGAGCAGGGCGTCGATCAGCCGGACCACCGGATGCGAGTATTCGCGCGCCTGCTCCGCGGACAGCGTCGCGAGGTCCGCGCGGCCGGTCTCGATCTCGTGGAGGATTCCGTCGATCGACAGGTCGTGGTCATAGTACTGCTCGATCGCGCGCTGGATTTCCCCCGAGGCGGCGATCAGCCAGCGCAGCTCCGCGCGCTGTCCCACGTGGGCGCGGACCTGGTCGATGGCCACGATGTCGTTGACGTCGCCGATCGCCACCGACAGCTCGCGGGTCGCCGCGTCGAAGCTGACCGGGAACACGCCGTGGCGCCGGGCCGCCTCCTTGGAGATCATCGCCAGCGCGTCGCGGTCCGCGAGCAGGCCGCCCAGGGTGACGTTCTGCGCACCCAGCGTCTCGGACAGCTGCTCGCGGAGGGTGGCCTCCGTGATGAAGCCCAGCGCGACCAGCGTCTCGCCGAGCTGCTGGCCGGAGCGCCGCTGCTCGATCAGCGCGATCTTCAGCTGATCGGCGCTGATGAGACCGCGCTCCTTGAGCCGCTCGCCGAGGAGGCCCTTGCGGGCGGGACCGCTCATGGGCCGGCCGGCTCGAGCGCCGCCAGCCGCGCCCGGGTCGCCGCGAGGTCGAACGCCGCCGTGCCCCCGCCGGAGGCCAGCTCCAGCGCACGGGCATAGTGGCGCGCTGCAGCGCGTGGCTGGCCGAGCCGGTCGAGCGCGACGGCCAGGTTGTAGACGTAGTCGGCCTGCGCGGGCGCGAGGCTCGCGGCCTCGAAGTAGGCAGCCTGGGCATCGGCCCAGCGCTGGTCGGCCGCCAGCAGGTTGCCGAGCGCGAAGAGGAGCGGCGCCGCCGGACGCTCGGCGATGAGGCTGCGCAACTGCGATTCCGTCTCAGGCGCCGCGGCCCGCCCGAGACGCGCCAGGGCAGCCAGCGCGTGGGCGTTGGCCGGGTCACGGGCCAGCACGTCGCGATACGCCGCCGCGGCGCCCGCCGCGTCGCCCCGCCACTCGATGACCGTCGCCAGTCCCAGCAACGCATCCGGCTGCCGCGGCTCTTCCGCGAGCGCCGCCCGGTACAGCCGCTCGGCCCGCTCGAAATCGCCGTCGCGGAGCGCCTGCCAGGCCGGGCCCAATGGGTCGGCATGGCGCGTCGTCTGGATGTCGAGGGCCGCTGCCGGCGGCGCGGGCCGCGTGGACGCAGTTTCGGACCCACTCTGCCGCGCCTCGCCGGCTGAAGCCCGGGCCTGGGCAGCGGTTTGCCCGACAGGGCCGGTCCGCGGCGGCTTCGATGCGCCTTCAGCGACCGGTGCCCTGGCCGGCGCTGCGGCCTCCGGCATGACCGCCACCGGCCCGGCCGCGGGCGCCGCGTCCTGCGGCTCGGGCGCCACGGGGAGCGGTGCTGGCGCGGCCGCAACCACCGCGGCCGTGTCGCCGACTGCTGGCGCAGCCGAGGTCCAGACGTACCAGATGGTCGCGAGCGCCGCGCCGCCGAGGACTCCGATGAGCAGCAGCGCCGACAGCGAAAGACGCCTGCCGCCGGCCACCGTCGTCCGGGACGCAGCGGCCCCCGGATCGGCCGGTGCTTGCGGGCGGGACGGCGGCGCGCCGGCCGCTTCCGGCGCCGAGGCAACGCCAGTCGCGCCTGCGCCGTCCTCGAGGATCGCGAGCTGCAGGTCGGGAGGTGCGGGCGCTGCGCTGGCCGGCGACGGCCGACGCGCCTCGGCCTCGGGCGTCCCCTTGGAGCGTTCGGCGTGCCGCAGCGCGTCGAGGAGCAGGCTCATCTGCGACCTCAGCGGGAAGTGGCGGGGACCGACTCGACCTCACGCAGGAAGGCGGCCGAGGGCAGCTGGCCGCGGAACCCGCGGTAGTCCCCGTCGATGCTCGCGTCCCGCACGATCGTCGGCCGCAGGAAGATCACCAGCTCGCTCTTGCTGCCGGCCTTGGAGCGGTACTTGAACAGGTGGCCGCCGCCGGGCAGCCTGCCGAGTCCCGGGACGCCGTCCTCGCCCGTCTGCGCGCTGTCGCGCATCAGCCCGCCGAGCACGGCGATCTGCCCGTCACGGACCTTGATGATCGACTCCATCTCGCGCGTCTGTATCTCCGGCACCCTGCTCGAGATCTCCGGGACCTGCGCGCCATTCTGGTTGGCGAGCGCGATCGACAGCGCCACGCCCGGGTCCTCCACGAAGCCCGTCAGCCGCGAGATCGTCGGTCGCAGGTTGAGGATCACCTCGTCGTTCGCCGCGATCTGGGGCGTCACGTTCATCAGGAAGCCGACCGGCACCGTGTTGGGCGTCGAGCTCACGGTGAAGGTCGTCGGGCTGCCCGCGGTGCCCGGCGTGTAGTCCGTGGTGAGCTGGAAGTAGACGAGGTTGTCGACCACCTTGATCAGCGCAGTCTGGTTGTTCAGGACGCTGATCTTCGGGCTCGACAGCACGCGCTTGCGCCCGAAGGAGTCGAGCAGGCGCAGGGCCGCCGTGATGTCCCACTGCGACGACTGGCGCGCATAGTTGATCACGCCGATGGTCGGGATCGAGGACCCGATGGGAGTCCCGCCCGGCAGGGCCGTCCCGGAGCCGCCGGGCTGCACGGACATGCTCCAGTCGGAGCCGCCGCGACGAATGACCTCCCAGTCGATGCCCTGCTCGTAGTCGTCGGAGAGCTCGACTTCGGCGATGGTCGCCTCGATCAGCACCTGCCGCCTCGCGCTGAGCACGCTCGCATCGAGGAACTCCTGGACGCGCGCATGCTGCCGCTGGGTCGCCCGAACGGCGATCACCCCGGTCTCGGGCTGGGCGATGACCGACGCAGCCTCGCGGAACCGCAGGTTCGGCGCGGACCGCGCGGCGCCCGCCGCCCCCGCCTGGCCTTCCGGCGCGGGAGCCTCGGCCGCGGGAGCCTCGACGATCTTGTCGGTCTCCTGCAGCAGCGAGGTGATGGACTCCGTCAGCGACTGCCAGAAGCGATGGTTCGAGACGTTGGTCAGCGCCGTGGACGAATTGTTGCCGACGCCGCCTGCGCCGCTCGCGCCCTCGAGCCCGGTCCCGCCGGTCGTCGCGACCTGCGTGGCGATCGAGACGTTGCTGACGGTCTCGCGCGCGATGCTCGGGTACTCGATGCGGTACAGGCGAAGGAAAGGCGTGTCCGGCACGACCAACAGCAAGCCGTCCTGCAGCGTATAGCGGACGTCCACCTGCACCGCCACGCGATCGAGGATCTGCGGCAAGGTCTGGTCGATCGCGTTCATCGTCACCGTGCCGCGGATGTCGGGGTGGATGTCGACGTTGAGGCGGGCGTCCCGCGCCAGCTCGAAGAGCAGCTCGGTGACAGGCACGCCGTTGACGACGACCGTGTAGGTCTCGAGCGGCGGCCGCGGCCGCGGCGGCGGCAGGTCGAGTGCCTTCTCGACCGGCGCCGGCGCAGGCGTGCCCGCCGGCGGCACCGCGGCCGCGCTCGACTGCTGGATGTGCGTTTCAGGCGTGGCCGGCGGCTGGGTCGCGCAGGCGGCCATCGTCACGCAGGCGAAAGCCGGCAGGAGCCAGCGGAACAGCGAGTTCATGCGTGCACCACTTGAATCGGGCGAACCGGCGCAGCGGTTGGCTCCGTGAAGACCGATGACAGCGCGCGACGGACGTCGCGCCGATCCACGCTTCTTCGCCCGCGAGCAAAGGCCGCGAGCATCGACTTGTCGGCCAGCACGTTCACGCGGCGCACCAGCCCGCCGGCCGCCTTCCACAGATCCGCCACGGCCTGCCGAGAGAAGGGCATGCCGTCCACGAGGCCAGCGCCGTGCAGCCTGCAACGGAGGTAGTCGCGGGTGTCGGCCAGCGAAAGGGGCGGCACCACCAGCCGCTCGACGATCCGGTCGCGCAGCGGCCGCATCGCGGGCCGCAGGAGCAGCGATTCCAGCTCGGGCTGGCCGAACAGGACGATCTGGAGCAGCTTGTGAAAGCCGGTCTCGAGGTTGGAGAGGAGCCTGATCTCCTCCAGCGAGCCGGGCGGCATCGCGTGCGCCTCGTCCACGACCAGCAGCACCCGCCGTCCGGCCGAGTGATGGGCGATCAGCCGCGCATGCAGCCGATCCAGCAGGTTTCCCGGCATGCCCGACGTCTCGCCGGCGATCGGCCGGAGGTCCGCGAGGATGCTGGCGAGGATCGCGCGCCTGCCCAGCGACGGATTGGCGAGGTAGACGAGCTCGACCCCGGGCGGCTGGCGCTCGAGCAGCATTCGGCACAGCATCGTCTTGCCGCTGCCCACCTCGCCCGTCACGGCGACGATGCCCTCCTGGTGCCGCGCCGAGTACTCCAGCGCGTCGAGCATTTCGCCGCGCCCGCCGCCCGCGAAGAACAGCGCCGGATTCGGCGTGATCGCGAACGGCGGGGCGGCCAGTCCGAAGTGCTGGAGATACAGCAGGCTCATGGCTCTCTGCCTGGCGTCAGCGTGCCGTGCCGCGGCGATCAGAGGAGCGTGCAGATCGTATAACGCAGGTCCTCGCCATACGCGGCGGCGACGGCACCCGGGGCCGTGTTGCCGGCACCGGCCTGCTGGGTCGCGCGCACCGAGCCGGAGCCCGGCTGACCGTCATCGATCTGGTTGTCGATGCCGACCGCCGACTTGCCCGGCACCTGGCTCATGCAGACGACCCGGCTGTTCATGTTGTCGAGCTGGGTCGTGAGCGAGGCGATGCCGGTGACGCCGCCGAAGGCGTTCCGCGGCAGCGCGGTGATGCCCGTCGTCGTCGGGTCGCCCGTCAGGAAGCCCGCCGCGCGCAGGTGCTGCCAGAAGCCCAGGTGCTCGCCGGTCGGCGCGCCGAAGGGATTCGCGGGCGCGCCGATCGCGCCGTCGCGGTTGCCGCCCACCGTGATGCCGGCCCAGTTGTTGCCGCGGGCCTGCAGCGTGGCGACCGGGCCATCGTCGCCCGGCAGCACGCGATACCGGTCGAAGTACGAGTACGACGCGGCCTTGATGCTGTTCATGTCGTTGACCGCGTTCTTGACGCGGCTGTTGTCGATCAATTCCTGGCCCTTCAGGATCGCTCCGAGCAGCAGGCCGATGATCACCAGTACGATGGCGATCTCGACCAGCGTGAAGCCGCCCTGGCGGCGGATGTTTCGAACTGCGTTCATCGCTGATCTCCAAGCAGTCAAGTGGATTGCGAAACCGGCTTCGACACCCCGCGCGGGGCCAAACCGACGGCGCGATGATCCCGCAAGCAGCATCGGAATTATGTGAACAACATCGCAACGGCGGTCCGGTTCACCGGCACCAGCCGCCAGCCTCGGGTGGGCTGTGAACCAGCGCACAATCCTCCGGCATCCCGCGGCGCGGGCCGGGACGACCCTGGAGGTGGCGGCCCCCGCCGCTTGCACTCGCGGCCGCGTGCGGTTGAGACGGCGAACGTGTCCCAACGAATGCGCCCCTCGCGGCTTCCGCCGGAGGGGCGCATGGAGGTTTGCCAGCGGGGGCCTGGGAACTCCTTGGCTTGCTTTCTCAAGCCAAAGGCATCGCCCCATAGGCTTTCCCGGCAACTGAAAAGTCCATAACCAGACTCCACCGGACGGATTGGCCTCGGCAGGAAGGTCGACGGGGCACACGGCCGAGGGCGTCGTGAGGCGGTTCTTCGTTGCAGGTTGGCCGCCGGTCATCGTTTGGCACGCTGACCCGCTCGATCGACGCGAAGACGCAGGCGCTGAGCACTTCCTGTGACTCGGTGAACCTCGACGTCTTCATCACCTCTCCCGGGATGACCGGAAGAGTCTGGCGGCTGCTGTCTACGGGACGGGGGAGCTTACGACGGCAATTGAGAGTACCCTAACCTCGTCTCGGTATTGCTCGCCGCACTCCGGCCGAAGTGATCCGCGTGACCCGGTTCGAACTACTGACGCCCAAGTTCGTCCTGCTCTACCTCTATCTGGCCTCGGTGGCCTACGTGCACCTTCGCGGCCGGGAGCGGCTGCCATTCGGCCGACACGCCTTCTTCGCTCCCTACAACGTCCTGATGTACGCGTTCTCGAAACTGCCGATCCGGCCCTTCGTGGACGTGAGTGCGCTGCCCGAAGTGAGCCCGCTGCGAGACAACTGGCGAATGATTCGGGACGAGGCCCTGGCGGTCTACGAGAACGGGAACGTGCCGGCCTCCGGGGAGTGCACGGACGCCTTCTTCGCGGCGCTGCTCAAGCGCGGCTGGTCGCGCTTCCAGCTGAAGTGGTACGGCGACCCCCTGCCCTCGGCCAGGCAGCTTTGTCCGCGCACGGTCGAGCTGATCGAGTCGATCCCCGAGATCCGGGCGGCGGCATTCACGATCGTGCCGCCCGGAGGCGTCGTCGACAAGCACCGCGACCCGCTGGCATCGTGCATCCGCTACCACCTCGGGCTGTCGACCCCGAACTCGGACGACTGCAGGATCCTCGTCGACGGCCAGCCCTATGCGTGGCGGGACGGCGAGGACGTGGCCTTCGACGAGACCTACGTCCACTGGGTACGCAACGACACTGACCGCACCCGCATCATCCTCTTCTGCGACGTGGCCCGGCCGCTGCACACGGCGTTGATGCGCAGCCTGAACCGCTGGGTCGGTGACCACCTCGTCTCCCAGACCGCCAGCTCCAACCGGGCCGGCGAGCGCACCGGGGCCCTGAACCGGGTGGCCCCGCTGGCCTGGGCCGTGAAGCGCGGGCGGAAGCGCTTCAAGCAGGAACACAGGTACCTCTACCACGGACTCAAGCTCACGGTCCTCGCCGGAGTGGTGTACCTGCTGTTCCTCCGAGGCCTGGTCTAACAGGCCAGAGGCGGGTCGCAGCGCTGCGAGATACGCGGGGCAGAAATGGAAACGCCCCAACGGCGGGTAACCGGGGGCGTCTCGGGAAGGTTGGTAGCGGGGGCAGGATTTGAACCTGCGACCTTCGGGTTATGAGCCCGACGAGCTGCCAGACTGCTCCACCCCGCAACCGAGCCGTGAATTATAGGCGCTCGTCACCACCACCACAAGGCCGGCGAAGCGCCAACCGACGCCTCAGCCCGGCAGCACGCTCGCGCAGACCTGCAGCAGCCAGCCCGGCGCGACGCCTAGCGCCAGGACCGCCAGGGCGTTGGCCGAGAGCACCCAGCGCAGGCTGGTGCCTGCCTCCAGCGGGCCCTGGTCCTCGGGCGCGTCGAAGTACATCAGCTTCACCACCCGCAGGTAGTAGTAGGCGCCGACAACCGACATGACGACCGAGAGGACGGCCAGCCAGGTGAGCCCGACGTCGACAACGGCCGAGATCACCTGCACCTTGGCCCAGAAGCCGACCATCGGCGGCACGCCCGCCATGCCGAAGATCAGCACCAGCATCACGAAGGCGAACCAGGGGCTCTTCTGGTTGAGGCCCTTGTAGTCGTCGAGCTGCTCCGCCTCGAAGCCCTTGCGCGACAGGAGCAGGATCACGCCGAAGCCGCCGGTCGCCATCACCACGTAGGTCAGCGTGTAGAACATGGCCGCCTGGTAACCCTCGGCGGTGCCGGCGAGGATGCCGAGCAGGATGAAGCCGACGTGGGAAATGGTCGAGTAGGCCAGCATGCGCTTGAGGTTGGTCTGCGCGATGGCGATGACGTTGCCGGCCACCATCGACAGGGCGGCGAGCACGACCAGCATGTCCTGCCAGGCGCCGGTCATGCCGCCGAGCCCCTCGGCCAGCACGCGGATGGCGAGCGCGAACGAGGCCAGCTTGGGCGCGCTGCCCACGAACAGGGTCACCGACGTGGGTGCGCCGTGGTACACGTCCGGGAGCCACATGTGGAACGGCACGGCGCCGAACTTGAAGGCCACGCCGACTACCACGAAAGCGAGCCCGAACAGCAGGCCGATGTGCGTCGCCGACGACGGACCCACCGCATCGGCCAGGCCCGCCAGGCTGAACGTACCGGTGACGCCGTACAGGATGGAGATCCCGTAGAGCAGCGTGCCGGAGGCGATCGCGCCGAGCACGAAGTACTTCATCGCCGCCTCGGCGGCGACGCCGTCGTCGCGGTCGAAGGCGACCATGGCGTAGAGCGACAGGGCCAGGATCTCGATGCCGAGGTACATCGTCAGCAGGCTGCCGGCCGACACGATCACGTTGATGCCGAGCACCGCGAACAGGGCCAGCACGAAATACTCGCCCCGGAAGATCCCGCGCCGCTCCAGGTAGTCGCGGGAGTACAGCAGCACCACCGCGGTGACGGCGTAGTTGAAGAGCTTGAGCACCGTCGCCATGGGATCGGCGACGAACTGGCCGAACAGCGCGACCACCCGACCATCGGGCGCGACCGCCGAGGTCACGGCCGCCGCGCCGGCGAGCGCCGCGATCGTCAGGAAATGCGTGATCCAGCGGCGGCGGTCGTCGAGGAACAGGTCCACGAGCAACACCGTGCAGGCCGCCGCCAGCAGGAAGATCTCCGCCGCGGCGGGCGCCAGATCGCTCCAGTGCAGTACGAGGTTCATGCTTTCGTCCCCTGCCCGCGCTTCACAGCTTCGTGGCGAGCATCTGCTCGACCACCAGCGCCAGCGTCGGTCGCATTACCTCGAGCAGCGGCGCCGGCCACAGCCCGAGCAGGAGCACCGCCACCGCCAGCACCGACAGGACCGCGAACTCGCGCCGGTTCAGGTCCTTGAGCGAGGCCACGCCGTCGTTGCCGATGTCGCCCCAGACCACCCGCTTGACCAGCCACAGCGTGTAGGCCGCGCCCAGGATCAGGGTCGTCGCCGCGATGAAGGCGTACATGAAGTGCGCCTTGAAGCTCGCGATGATCACCAGGAACTCGCCTACGAAGCCCGACGTTCCCGGCAGCCCGGCGTTCGCCATCGCGAACAGCACGGCGAAGAACGCGAACTTCGGCATCGTGTTCACGACGCCGCCGTAGGCCTCGATCTCGCGGGTGTGCAGGCGGTCGTACAGCACGCCGACGCAGAGGAACAGCGCGCCGGAAACGAGGCCATGGGAAATCATCTGCACCATGGCTCCGTCGAGCCCCATCGCGGCGCCGCGCGCGCTGCCGGTGGACTCGACGATCGGGTAGGCGAGGAAGCAGCCGAGCGTGACGAAGCCCATGTGGGCGATCGAAGAATAGGCGATCAGCTTCTTCATGTCGCGCTGCACGAGCGCCACGAAACCGATGTAGGCGACCGCGATCAGCGACAGCGAGATCACCAGCCAGTCGAGTTCGCGGCTGGCGTCCGGCGTGATCGGCAGGCTGAAGCGCAGGAAGCCGTAGCCGCCCATTTTCAGCATGATCGCGGCCAGGATCACCGAGCCCCCGGTCGGAGCCTCGACGTGCGCGTCCGGAAGCCAGGTGTGCACCGGCCACATCGGGATCTTCACGGCGAAGGCCGCGAAGAACGACAGGAAGATCAGGACCTGCGCGGTCATGCCAAGCGGCAGCGCCTGGAAGTCTGCGATCGCGTAGCTGCCGCTCTGCAGGTACATGTAGATGAGGGCCACCAGCATGAACACGGAGCCGAGGAAGGTGTACAGGAAGAACTTGACGGTGGCATAGACGCGCCGGGCGCCGCCCCAGACCCCGATGATGATGAACATCGGGATCAGCATCGCTTCCCAGAAGACGTAGAACAGCAGCGCGTCGAGCGCGGCGAACACGCCGACCATGATCCCTTCCATGATCAGGAAGGCAGCAAAGTACTGCGCCGGCTTCTTCTCGATCGTGGTCCAGGCGGCCACCACCACGAGCGGCGTCATGAAGGTGGTGAGCAGGATCAGCGGCATCGAGATGCCGTCCACCCCGAGGTGGTACCAGGCGTTGAGCGGCAGGATCCACGGCGCCCGCTCCACGAACTGCATGGCGGCGGTGGTGGTATCGAAGGCCGTCCACAGCGGGATGCTCAGCCCGAAGGCCGCGACCGAGGTCGCGAGCGCCACCCAGCGCGCAGCCGCGGCGCTGCGCTCGCCCAGGGCCAGCGTCGCCACGCCGCCCGCCACGGGCAGCCAGATCAGCGCCGAGAGGATCGGGAAGCCCGCGCTCATGTCCGGGGGCGCCCGCGGGGCCGCTGCCTGCGGCGGTCTTTCGAGGTGTCCGGCACGTTCAGCTCCCGATCAGCAGCCAGCCGAGGCACAGCGCGAGGCCGATGATCATCGCGAAGGCGTAGTGATACAGGTAGCCTGACTGCACGTGGCGCACCGTGCCGGCGAAGGCGCCGACGAGCCGGGCGGTGCCGTTCACGAGCCAGCCGTCGATCACGGTCTCGTCGCCTCGCTTCCACAGCTTGCCGCCGAGGCTGCGGGCCGCCGCGGCGACCACGTTCTCGTTGAACCAGTCGAAGTAGTACTTGTTGTCGAGTACCTTGTAGAGAACGGCGAAGCGCGCCTGCAGCATGTCCGGGATGTCCGGACGGCGCAGGTAGAGGAACCACGCCGTCAGCACGCCGGCTGCCGCCAGCCAGGTCGCCGGGGCCGCGGCCGCGTGCAGGACGAAGGCCGCCGGTCCGTGGAAACTTGCCGCGAGCTCGGCCAGCGGTCCTTCCGGCGAGTGCAGGATCGCGCCGTCGAAGAAGCCGCCGAAGACCACCGGCCCGATGCTGAGCCAGCCGATGGCGAGCGAGGGCACCGCGAGGGCGACCAGCGGCAGGGTGACCACCCACGGACTCTCGTGCAGGTGCTCGCGGGTGTGCTCGTCCATGCGCTCCCGCCCGTGGAAGGTCAGGAACACCAGGCGGAAGCTGTACAAGGCCGTCACGAACACGCCGAGCAGCACGCACCAGTACGCATAGGTCGCGCCCTCGACCTTCGACGCGTGCACCGCCTCGATGATCAGGTCCTTCGAGAAGAAGCCGGACAGGCCCGGGAACCCGATCAGCGCCAGCGAGCCGACCAGCGCCGTCCAGTAGGTGACCGGCATGTACTTGCGCAGCCCGCCCATGCGGCGCATGTCCTGCTCGTGGTGCATGGCGATGATCACCGAGCCGGCGGCCAGGAACAGCAAGGCCTTGAAGAAGGCGTGGGTCATGAGGTGGAAGATGCCCGCGCCGTAAGCGCCGGCGCCGAGCGCCACGGTCATGTAGCCGAGCTGCGACAGGGTCGAATAGGCGACCACGCGCTTGATGTCGTTGTTGACCAGGCCTAGCAGGCCCATGAACAGCGCGGTCGTCGCGCCGATGATCAGGATGAAGGACAGCGCCTCAGGCGACATCTCGAAGACCGGCGACAGCCGCGCCACCATGAAGATGCCCGCCGTCACCATGGTCGCGGCGTGTATCAGCGCCGAGATCGGGGTCGGGCCTTCCATGGAGTCGGGCAGCCATACGTGCAGCGGCACCTGCGCCGACTTGCCCATGGCGCCGATGAACAGCGCGATGCAGATCAGCTTGGCCGCCCCGGTGGTGTCCCCCGGAAAGGTCGCGAGGCGCTCGCCGGCAATCGAGTCCAGCCGCGCGAAAGACTCCGCGTAGTCCAGCGTGCCGGTGTAGTAGGCGATGCCGGCGATGCCGATGATGAAGCCGAAGTCGCCGACCCGGTTGACGAGGAAGGCCTTGTAGTTCGCGAAGATCGCCGTCGGCCGCTTGTACCAGAAGCCGATCAGCAGGTAGGAGACCAGGCCCACGGCCTCCCAGCCGAAGAACAGCTGGAGGTAGTTGTTCGACATCACCAGCATGAGCATCGCGAACGTGAACAGCGAGATGTACGCGAAGAAACGCTGGTAGCCGGGATCCTCGTGCATGTAGCCGATGGTGTAGACGTGCACCATCAGCGAAACGAACGTCACCACGGTCATCATCAGGGCGGACAGGTTGTCCACCAGGAAGCCGACCTCCATCTGGATGCCGTCGCTCAGGCCCCAGACGTAGACGGTGCCGTTGAAGGGCGCCATGCCGTCGACGAGCAGCAGCTTGAGCACCCAGGCGGACAGTGCGAAGGACAGCGCCACGCCGAGGATGCACACCAGGTGCGAGGCGGTGCGGCCGATCACGCGGCCGCCGAAGCCGGCGACGATCGCCGCCAGCAGCGGCGCGAGCACGATCGCGAGGTAGACCTGTTCCATCGCCATGTCAGCCCTTCATCGCGTCGAGTTCCTCGACGTTGATGCTGCGCCGCTCGCGGAACAGCACGACCAGGATGGCCAGCCCGATCGCGGCCTCCGCCGCGGCGACGGTCAGGATGAAGAACACGAAGATCTGCCCATCGAGGTCGCCGAGGAAGCGCGAGAACGCCACGAAGTTGAAGTTCACCGCCAGCAGCATCAGCTCGATGCACATCAGCAGCACGATCACGTTCTTCCGGTTCAGGAAGATCCCCGCCACCGCGATGGCGAAGAGGACGCCTGCGAGCAGGAGGTAGTGCGGCAGGGTGATCACTGCTCCCCCTCCGGCTCGACCTTGACCAGCCGTACGCGGTCCTGCCGGCGGACCGCGACCTGCGCCGAGACGTCCTGCGTCTTGAGGCCCGGCCGGCGGCGCATGGTCAGCGCGATGGCCGCGACGATGGCGATCAGCAGCACGACCGCCGCCAGCTGGAACGGGTAGACGTACTCCGTGTACAGGACGGCCCCGATCGCCTCGGTGTTGCTGTAGCCCTCCGGCAGCGGCGCGACGCCGCCGGTCACGTCGACGCCGAGGCGCTTGACCCAGAGCACGTAGTAGAGCTCGATCACCACGATCAGCGCGATCAGGATCCCGAGCGGCGCGTTCCGGACGAAGCCCTCGCGAAGCTTCTCCAGGTTCAGGTCCAGCATCATCACCACGAACAGGAACAGCACCATGACGGCGCCGACGTAGACCAGCACGAGCACGATGGCGAGGAACTCGGCCTCGATCAGCAGCCAGAGCACGGCGCTGTTGAAGAAGCACAGCACCAGGAACAGCACCGAGTGCACGGGGTTGCGGGCGGTCACGACTCCGATCGCGGCGCCGACGAGCACCGCCGCGAAGGCGTAGAAGAGGATTTCGATCAGCACCTTGCCGGGCCTCTCAACGGTAACGGGCGTCGGCCGCCTTGTCGGCCGCGATCATCGCCTCGTAGCGCTCGCCGATCGCGAGGAGCTTGTCCTTGGTCATGATGTTCTCCCCCCGGTTCTCCATGTGGTATTCGTGGATCCGGGTCTCGACGATCGCGTCCACCGGGCAGGCTTCCTCGCAGAAGCCGCAGTAGATGCACTTGAACAGGTCGATGTCGTAGCGGGTCGTGCGGCGGGTTCCGTCGGCGGAGACGTCGGAGTCGATGGTGATGGCGAGCGCGGGGCAGACGGCCTCGCAGAGCTTGCAGGCGATGCAGCGCTCCTGCCCGTTCGGGTAGCGCCGCAGGGCGTGCAGCCCGCGGAAGCGCGGCGACTGCGGCGCCTTCTCCTCCGGGTAGCGGATGGTGACCTTGCGGGCGAACAGCTGCCGGCCGGTCACCGACATGCCGACCAGCAGCTCGGTCAGGAAGAACGTCTTGAACAGGCTTCGTATGCGGTTCATCGCCTCGCCCTAGCGGCCCCAGGGTCCGATCCCGTACCAGGCCATCACCGCCTCGACGGCGATCCACACCAGCGTCACCGGGATCAGCACCTTCCAGCCGAGGCGCATGATCTGGTCGTAGCGGTAGCGCGGGAAGGTGGCCCTGATCCACAGGAACACGAACAGCAGCAGGCCGACCTTCAGGAACAGCCAGAAGAACGACGGCGCGGCCAGCGGCCAGCCGTCGGGCACGTAGCCCTCGAAGGGCGAGAGCCAGCCGCCGAGGAACATCAGCGCCGCGAGCGTCGCGACCAGGATCATGTTCGCGTACTCGGGCAGCGCGAACAGCGTGGCGAAGGCCGCGCCCGAGTACTCGACGTGGAAGCCGGCGACGATCTCCGACTCGCCCTCGGCGACGTCGAAGGGCGCGCGGTTCGTCTCGGCGATTCCAGAGATGAAATAGACCACGAACAGCGGGAACAGCCAGAACCAGTGCCAGGCGAGCAGGCCGCCCTGCTGCGAGCGCACGATGTCGCCGAGGTTGAGGCTGCCGGCGGCCATCAGGACGCCCACCAGCGCGAAGCCCATCGCGATCTCGTAGGCCACCATCTGGGCCGCCGAACGCATCGCGCCCAGGAACGCGTATTTGGAGTTCGCCGCCCAGCCGGCGAGGATCACCCCGTAGACGCCGAGCGAGGTCAGCGCCAGCACGTACAGCAGCCCGGCGTTGATGTCGGCCAGCACGAACTCCGGCGAGAGCGGGATGACCGCCCAGGCGGCGAGCGCGGGCACCAGGACGATCAGCGGCGCGAGCACGAAAAGCTTCTTGTCCGCCGCCGCGGGCACCAGGATTTCCTTCAGGAGCAGCTTGATCACGTCCGCGAAGGGCTGGGCGACGCCGCGCAGGAAGGGCAGGCCGAAGATCGCGATCCGGTTCGGCCCGTGCCGCAGCTGCATGAAGCCGATCACCTTGCGCTCGGCCAGCGTCAGGAAGGCCACGCAGATGACCACCGCGAGCATGACGCCGACGATCTGCAGCGTCGTCACGATCAGCTGTTGCGCCTCGGGCGCCAGTCCGGTCCACAGGGCGACGAGGTTGTCCACGCGGCGTCCCCTCAGGCCCCGGCCGACCGGCGCGCGGGCGCGCCCGCGGCCTGCAGGGCCGGCGCGCGGCGCACGATGGCGTCCAGGGCGTACAGGTACACGGGCGGGACGGCCCCGCGCGGGCCCTGCCCCACTTCACGCGCCGCCGGCGGCGGCGCATCGCCAGGGGTGCGCCGGCGCAGTTCCTCTCGCACCTGTTCCGTGGAGTCGTAGTCGAAGCCCTCGAGTCCGAGCAGGTTCCCGAGCACTCGCAGCACCTTCCAGCCCGGACGGGCCTCGCCCAGCGGACGGATGCAGCCGGCAAAGCTCTGCCACCGGCCCTCCACGTTGACGTAGGTGCCCGAGGTCTCGGCGAAGGTGCCGATCGGCAGCAGCACGTGCGCCAGGGACTTGAGCGATTCCGACACATAGGGAGTTGCGGCGACAACCAGCCGGGCGCCGCGCAGCGACTCCATCGCGTCCGGCGCCAGGATATCCGCCTCCGGCTCGATCGCGCCGAACAGCAGGTAGCCGGGCAACGGACGCTCGAGCATCGCGCCCACGTCGAGGCCGGGCTCCACCTTCGCGCCGGCGGGGCCGCGGTGCGGCAGCGCGCCGGCGAGCGCGGCGCCCGCCGCGTTGGCGCCCTCGGGCAGCAGCGAGAGCTTCGCGCCGGTCAGCGCGGCGAGCGCCGCCGCCGCGTCGCGCAGGTCGGCCCAGGCCGGGTGCCGCATGGCCACCGCCCCCAGCAGGATCGCGCGAGCGCCCTCGCCTGCCAGCGCCGCGACGATGTCGCGATGGGTCTCGGCCGGCGCCGCAGCCGCGGCGATCCGGGCGACCGTGGCGGGCAGCGTGCGGCCGGCGGCTTCGGAGGCGGCCCGCAGCAGCGCCGCCAGCTCGCCGAGCAGGCCGTCGTCGCCGCAGGCGATCTCGTGGGCGACCGGGAACAGCCACTCGTGCCGCCCGGGGTTGACGAAGCTCACCCGGGCGCGTCCGCGCACGGCCGCCTTGCGCACCCGGTGGGCGAGGATCGGAGCCTCGTCCCGCAGCTGGCTGCCGACCACGAGCAACGCGGCGAGACCGTCGATGTCCGCGATCGCCATGCCGAGGCCAGGGACCGCCGGATCGGCGTCCTGGCCGCGGAAATCCGTCTGGCGCAACCGCGTGTCCACGTTCGGGCAGCCCGCGCCGCGCGCGAGCTGCGCGAGCAGGTGGAGTTCCTCGAGGGTCGCGCCCGGCGAGCCGAGCACGCCGACTGCCGTCCCGCCCTCGCGGGCGATCAGGTCCTTGAGCCCCTGGGCGGCCGTGGTCAGGGCTTCCTCCCAGGAAGCCTCGCGCCACTCGCCGTCGCGCTTCAGCATCGGCGAGCGCAGCCGGTCGGCCGCGTAGACGCCCTCGTAGGAGAATCGGTCGCGGTCGGCGATCCAGGTCTCGTTGATCGCCTCGTTCGTCCTCGGAACGACGCGCATCAGCTCGCCGCGCAGCACGTGGCCGAAGAGGTTCGAGCCTACGCCGTCGTGCGGCGAAACCAGCTCGTGCTGGGTCATCTCCCAGGAACGGCCGCGGTGCCGGAACGGCTTCGAATTCAGCGCGCCGACCGGGCACAGGTCGATCACGTTGCCGGAAAGCTCGTGCTCGACCGCGCGCTCGATCCAGGTGCCGATCTCCATGCTCTCGCCGCGGCCGGTCGTGCCGAGTTCCTGCTTGCCGGCGATCTCCGCGGTGAAGCGGACGCAGCGCGTGCAGTGGATGCAGCGCGTCATGTCGGTGCTGATGAGCGGGCCGAGGTTCTTGTCCTTGACCACGCGCTTGCGCTCGTCGAAGCGCGACACCGAGCTGCCGAAGCCCTGCGCGAGGTCCTGCAGCTCGCACTCCCCGCCCTGGTCACAGATCGGGCAGTCGAGCGGATGGTTGATCAGCAGGAATTCCATCGTCGCCTTCTGCGCGGCGATGGCCTTCGGAGAGCGCGTGAAGGCCTTCATGCCCTCGGTCACCGGCGTCGCGCAGGCGGGCAGCGGCTTGGGCGCCTTCTCGACCTCGACCAGGCACATGCGGCAGTTGGCCGCCACCGACAGCTTCTCGTGGTAGCAGAAGCGCGGCACGTAGATGCCCTCGGCGTCGGTCGCCTGGATGAGCATCTGGCCCCTGCGCGCCTTCAGCGGCCGGCCGTCGACTTCGATGTTGACCAGGTCTTCAGTCATGCGATGGATTCACCGGGTGGGGGCGGATTCAGGCCGCCTCGCGGGGACTGGAATCGACGATGCTCCGGCCGCCGTTCGCGATCATGTACTCGAACTCGTGGCGGAAGTGCCGGACGAAGCTCTGCACCGGCCAGGCGGCGGCGTCGCCCAGCGCGCAGATCGTGTGGCCCTCGATCTGGTTCGCGACGCCCACCAGCAGGTCGATGTCCTCGCGCCTGCCGTCTCCGGCGAGGATGCGGCGCACCACGCGGTTCATCCAGCCCGTGCCCTCGCGGCAGGGCGTGCACTGGCCGCAGGACTCGGCCTTGTAGAAGCGCGAGATCCGCTCGAGCACCCGCACCATGCAGGTGGTCTCGTCCATCACGATCACGGCCGCCGAGCCCACCGCCGAGCCCGCCGCGCGCAGCGAGTCGTAGTCCATGTTGCAGCCCATGATCTTCTCCGCGGGCAGCACCGGCACCGAGGACCCGCCGGGGATCACGGCCTTCAGCCGGCGCCCGTCGCGAATGCCGCCCGAGATCTCGAGCAGGTCCTTGAACGGGATGCCGAGCGGCAGCTCGTAATTGCCCGGCCGCTTCACGTGCCCCGACACCGAGAAGATGACCGTGCCGCCCGCGTTGCCCGTGCCGAGGTCCGCGAACCACTTGGCGCCCTTCCTGAGGATGGTGGGAACGCTCGCAAAGCTCTGCGTGTTGTTGATCGTGGTCGGGCGGCCGTACAGGCCGAAATTGGCCGGGAACGGCGGCTTGAAGCGCGGCTTGCCCTGCTTGCCCTCGAGCGACTCGAGCAGCGCAGTCTCCTCGCCGCAGATGTAGGCGCCCGCCCCGACGAAGGTGTGGAGGTCGAAGTCGACGCCCGAGCCGAGGATGTCCCGCCCGAGCAGGCCGGCCTCGTAGGCCTCCTCGAGCGCCGCCTCGAATCGCGGGACGGGCTCGGCGAGGAACTCGCCGCGGATGTAGTTGTAGCCCACCGTGGCGCCCATCGCGTAGCCGCCGATCGCCATGCCCTCGATCAGCGCGTGCGGGTTGTAGCGGAGGATGTCGCGGTCGTGGCAGGTGCCGGGCTCGCTCTCGTCGGAATTGCAGACGACGTACTTCTGCCCGGGCGCCTTGCGCGGCATGAAGCTCCACTTCAGGCCGGTGGGGAAGCCGGCGCCGCCCCGGCCGCGCAGGCCGGACGCCTTGACTTCCTCGACGATCGCCTCGGGCGGGGTCTTCTCGCGCAGGATCTTCTCCCAGGCCTGGTACCCGCCGATCCGGCGGTAGGCATCGAGCGTCCAGCTGCGCTCCTGCGCGAGCGGCTCGAACACGACCTGGTTCATGGGATAGGACACGGCGTCACTCCACGCTGTCGAGGACCTGAACCGCCTTCTCCGGCGTCAGGTTCTCGTGGTACACGTGATCGACCATCATCATCGGCGCGTTGTTGCAGGCGGCGAGGCACTCCTCCTCACGCTTGAGGAAGAACTTCCCGTCCGGCGTGCTCTCGCCGGTCTTGATGCCGAGATGGCGCTCGACGGCCTCGACGATCGCGTCCGAGCCGCACAGCATGCAGCTGATGTTGGTGCAGACGGACACGTGGACGCGCCCCACCGGCCGGGTCTCGAACATCGAGTAGAAAGACGCCACCTCGTACACCTGGACCGGCGGCAGGCCGATGTAGCCGGCCACCGCGTCCATCAGCTCGGTGGTCAGGTAGCCCTGGTTCTGGTGCTGCGCGGCGCGCAGCGCCGCGATCACGGCCGAGCGCCCGCGGTCCGGCGGAAACTTCGCCAGCCAGTGGTCGATCTCGTGGCGCGTGTGCTCGCTCAGCAGCTCGCTCAACGGTCGATCTCCCCGAATACGATGTCCATCGTGCCGATCACGGCGACTACGTCCGCGAGCATGTGGCCCGCGACCATCTCGTCCATCGCCGCGAGGTGCGCGAAGCCCGGGGCGCGGCACTTCAGGCGGTAGGGCTTGTTCGCGCCGTCGGACACCAGCCAGATGCCGAACTCCCCCTTCGGGGCCTCGACGGCGGCATAGGTCTCGCCGGCCGGGACGGTGTAGCCCTCGGTGAACAGCTTGAAGTGGTGGATCAGCGACTCCATGTCGCCCTTCATGTCCTCGCGGCTCGGCGGCGTGAGCTTGTGGTCCGCGAGCATCACCGGGCCGGGGTTGGCGCGCAGCCAGTCGACGCACTGGCGGATGATCCTGTTCGACTGGCGCAGTTCTTCGATTCGCACCAGGTAGCGGTCGTAGCAGTCGCCGTTCACGCCGACCGGGATGTCGAAATCCATGCTGCCGTAGGCCGCGTAGGTCTGCTTCTTGCGCAGGTCCCAGGCGAACCCCGAGCCCCTGAGCATCGGCCCGGTGAATCCTAGCGCCAGCGCGCGCTCGGGCGAGACGACGCCGATGCCCACCGTCCGCTGCTTCCAGATGCGGTTGTCGGTGAGCAGCGTCTCGTACTCGTCCACGCAGGCAGGGAACCGGTCGGTGAAGTCCTCGATGAAGTCGAGCAGCGAGCCGGACCGCCGCTCGTTGAGCCGCGCGAGGTCCTTCTCCTTGCGCCACGGCGAGGGCTGGTACTGCGGCATGCGCTCCGGCAGGTCGCGGTAGACGCCGCCCGGGCGGTAGTAGGTCGCGTGCATGCGCGTGCCCGAGACCGCCTCGTAGCAGTCCATCAGGTCCTCGCGCTCGCGGAAGCAGTACAGGAA
>CAYORU010000040.1:0-33153 GCA_964406445.1 uncultured Steroidobacteraceae bacterium | reverse complement strand
CGATCAGCAAGCGGCGCGCCGAGCGCGCGCCGCCGCTGATCGCTGACGTTAGAGCACCTATCCCTTCTCGATCGTTCTGGCTATAATCTGGCCAGAATGCCGTTTCGGATCATCCTGGCACCTCAGGCGGCGGAGGACCTGCAGCGAATGCGGGCGACGGTACGCGCTGCGGTGAAGGAGGCTCTCGAGGTACATCTCCGGCATGAGCCGCGGAGGACCAGTAAGAGCAGGATCAAGAGGTTGCGAGGACTCTCCCGGCCGCAGTACCGGCTACGAGTTGACGACATCCGGGTGTTCTATGACGTCTCGGAGGTTGCGGTCGAGATACTGGCGATTGTGTCAAAGGCGGAGGCAGAATCATGGCTAAGTCAGTTCGGAAGGCCAGGGTAAAGGAAGTCCCGCTGGCACAGCTCAAGGACGACCTTTCCCGGTTTCTGCGGGAGGCGGAATCGGGCGAGATCGTGATAACGCGCCACGGGAAGCCGGCGGGCATCCTTATCGGCTTCTCGTCTGAGGATGACTGGTTCGAATACCGTCTTGAGAACGATCCGCGCTTTCTCAATCGCATCGCCGATGCGCGGCGAAGTTTGCGTGCCGGCGAGGGCATTGATCTTAGTGAGATTGACTGAGGTGCTCTAACAATGTGCTGCATCGGGCACCGCTGGTTGTCACGCCGCTTGCACCCGCAAGCGGCGCGCCAACGGCGCGCTGCCGATGAGCACTATCGTTAGCTGGCCCAAGCCGCGACGCCCGGCTTGTTGACGGCGGTGCACATATGTGCATACTTCCGCCGTGGAGTATGAATGGGATCTTGCCAAGGCGGCAGCGAACCTCAAGAAGCATGGGGTTCGTTTTGCGGACGCCGTTCTGGCTTTGGAGGACCCCGCGGCACTGACCATGCCCGATCCCGACAGCACTGGTGAGTTGCGGTTCGTATGTCTGGGAATGGATCCCACGGGTCGGGTCTTGGTCACCGTCTTTACCCATCGCGGCAGACAGATCCGAATCATCTCCTGCCGAAAAGCCAGCCGCACCGAGCGGCGCAACTACGAGAACTCTTGATGAGGAAGCAGTACGACTTTTCCAAGGCCAAGCGAGGAGCCGTGGTTTCGGCTCCTGCGGGAAAAACCCGGATCACGATCCGCCTGGACGATGAGGTCATCGACTGGTTCAAGGACCGGGTGGAGGAGGCTGGTGGAGGGAACTACCAGTCGCTCATTAATACTGCGCTGCGTGAGCATATTCGGCACGAACAGGAGCCACTGGAGAAAACGCTCCGGCGGGTGCTTCGTGAAGAGCTTCGCAAGGCCAGCTAACAATGCGATGCAGCGGTCGTCGCTTGTCGTCACGCCGCTTGCAGTCCAAACACGCGGCTCTCCCGCTGCTCTACATGCAAGCGGCGCGCCGACTGCGCCTCGCCGCTGATCGCGAACGTTGTACCCCGCAATGAAAGTTAATCCCGTCCACAGAGCGTCGTGTCATTGCGGCGCGGTCCAGTTCGAGCTGGACCTCCCGAACGGACTGGAAGAACTGCGGCGCTGCAACTGCTCGTTCTGCCGCATGCGCGGAGCAATCACAGCTTCCGTGCCTTTGGCCGGGATCAGAATTCTGAAGGGCGCAGAGAAGCTAACCCTTTATCAATTCAACACGAAAACAGCCAAGCACTACTTCTGCTCGGTCTGCGGCATCTACACACACCATCAGCGTCGCTCAAACCCTTCACAATATGGCTTCAACGTCGCGTGCCTTGAAGGCATCAACCCATATGATTTGGGCCCCATCCCCATCCTCGATGGCATCAACCATCCGGCAGATCGGAAAAGCTCATGACAGCGGGGTACAACAAGGCGCTCCACGCGACGGTCCTCGCCCTGCGGGCTCGGCCCGTGCGTGAACGCCGGCGTTCGACCGCATAGTCACGCTTGCCGATAATCACGCCGAGCGTTACTATATCGCGTGATCCGGTCTTTCCGCTGTCCAGCGACGGAGGCGCTTGCCGCCGGCACGCGCGTCAGGCGTTTCGTGAACATTGAGACGGTTGCCAGGAGGAAACTCCGCCAACTCGAGATTGCATCACGGCTGGATGATCTGCGGGTGCCTCCAGGGAACCGGCTCGAGGCCTTGAAGGGACGTAGATCCGGTCAGTACAGCATTCGCATCAACGATCAATGGCGACTGTGCTTCCGCTGGTCCGACTCTGGTTTCGAAGATGTCGAGATCGTTGATTACCACTGAGGCCACGTCGTCATGAGCAAGCTTGATCCCGTTACCCCTGGCGAGCTCCTGTTGGAGGAGTTTCTGACGCCCATGGGGATTAGCCAGTACCGCTTGGCCAAGGAGATCAATGTGCCGGCGCAGCGCATTAGCGAGATCGTGTCCGGCAAGCGTGCCATTACGGCAGACACGGACCTGCGCCTTTGCCGCTTCTTCGGTCTATCCAGCGGCTACTGGTTGCGTGCGCAGGCCGCACACGATACCGAGGTTGCCGAAAGGGAGCTCGGCGCGGTTCTCAAGCGAATCAAACCGTGGGCGGCAAATGCGGCCGAACAACGCGGTGCAGCGGACACCGCTATGCGGCGCCGCTGACCGCTATCGTTAGGCAACCTCGATGCTTCGCGAGATACGCACTGCCTGGTGGTCGGTGGCAATCCCCGATACATGGATCGGCACACATCACGCCGAGTGTGTGACCTTGGAGGCCATAAAACCTGTCGGTGCCCTGCAGATAAGTGGCCATACAAAAGACTCTGAAGTCTCTGATGACGATCTGCGTGATTTTGCGGACGAGCACTTGAAAGCTGGTGCCCGCCCTGTCCCAGCGAACTTTGGCAACTACTCTGGCTTCTCGATTGCCTATGGCAGAGACGGCTTCTTTTGGCAGGAGTGGTATCTGCGGCGCGGGCGGCACATGGTTTTTGCCACCTATAACTGCGCCGAATCGTCGCGAGGCAAAGAGGACTCAGCGGTCAATGAAATACTGTCCAGTCTTTCGCCAATCGACGAGGTTGCCTAACTATGCGATGGAGCGGTCGTCGCGCGTCGGCACGCCGCTTGCAGGGACAGGCCCTGGCGTGGACGGATTGCGATCAGCAAGCGGCGCGCCGACTGCGCGCCGCCGCTGATCCCGAGCGTTAGGCCGCACATGGCCACCTGGTCACGACTCGTCTTCTATCCGCAGCCCGAAAGCGTCGCCAAGCTGCGCAAGCACTGGGCATGGTTGCTCGGCAACGAATGGAGTCCGATCATGTTCTCCGTGATCGGAGACGTCTTCATTGAACTTCCTTCCCGCTCGATCTGGTGGTTGAGCACCGCAACGGGATCACTTGAGCAAGTCGCAGACACCCGCGACGAGTTCGAAGAACTGCTCGGGACGGACCGAACAGACGAGTGGTTTCTGCCGGGGTTGGTCGATGTGCTGTACGGTCAAGGCAAGGTTCTTGGTCCCGACCAGTGCTACTCGTACACGATTCTGCCGGTCTTCTCTCAGGGCAGTTTCTCGGCAGAAAACATGAATCCTGTGCCGGCGGGCGACCACTTCGCTCTCAGCGGAGACATGCACAGGCAGATTCAAGGATTGCCCGATGGATCCAAAATTCACATCAAGGTCGTCTAGCGTGTGGCCTAACCCCTCGCTCAAGCGGAGCACCAACGGCAGGCCACCAGGCGCGGTCTGGCGGTACGCGGTACATTTTCGCCAGCCCGGGCCTGCCGTCCCGCCGTCGTCGCCCGCTTAGCTCGAACGTTAGGCGCCATGTTCGCCAACATCACACTCATCGCACGTCTGACCTTTGCGTTCATATTCCTGATAAATGGATTGAACGGCTGGTGGAAAGTCTTGCCTTACCCGACCATATTCGATCCGCCTATGTCGACAACGCCACCCTTTGTGCAGGCCATGCTGGATACCGGCTATCTGTTCGAGGCGTTGAAGGCTGTCGAGGTCTTGGGCGGGCTGATGCTGTTTGCCAATCGCTGGGTTCCCCTGGCCCTGATCGTCTGCTTTCCGGTCACAGTGGGTGCGTGGTCCATCGACTTCTTCTTGCTCCAACAGAGCTTGCGCGCCCAGGTCATGGGCTGGTCTGTGCTATTGCTAAATGCCTACCTGCTGTTCGCATACTTGCCCTATTACAAACCAATGTTGGTCTCGCGCTCTTCACCAATCGAACCCGCGGCCTCTGACAGATCCTCGCGACCGGTCACAGCCACCAAATCGGCCGTTCTCGCCGCGTTTGGATTCATTGCGGTTGCAATTGGGCTCTGGGCTGCCGGCTGGCTAGTGCACATGGCTGCACGGCAGCTATCGCCTTGAGCTTCTTCAGAAGGGGCACCTCCGTCGATGCCCCGAGCATCAAACGGTCACCCATCTCCCCAGAAAAAACCGTCACCTATGTCTGTGGACCGTACCGGTCGGGAACCTAACCATGTGCTGTATCGGCCAGCGCGGGTTGTCACGCCTCGTGGAAGAGCAAGCCGCGTGCCAACCGCGCGCTGCCGATGAGCACTATCGCTAGGACGCAGGGATGGTGGAGATGGCTGAAAGGTACACCGAGCGAATCAGGGCATACTGTGATCAGAACGGGATCGAGATGCCCCCTGGGTTCTTCCGGCATCCAGGTAGTCGGTATGTCGCAATTGACGTCGACCGCCAGCCAGCACGCCTGGTGGCGAGAACGTGGTTCAAGCAGGAGGATATGCTCTATTACGTGGCCCACCTTGCGTCCGGCAAGACGTTGAAGCTCCTGGATTTCAAGGAACGAATAGAGCTTCGGCTTTCCGGCGGCAAGACGCTCGAACGCGGGGACGCGTTTTGAGCGCACCGATTGGACAAGGAGAAGGTGGCAGGAGTCCCAGAAGCGTGGATTCGGTGAGCGTCGACACGGAGAGAGCGATAGATCGTCTCTTCGCGCCCGAGGAAAGAGGTATTGCGCGCAAGCTGCTCGCGGAGGAGTGTGGAGCCAATCTGCCTTTCCTGAAAGGCGCAGACGCAGTCGAACTCGAGAGGTATCGTTTCGCGGCACTAAAGCTGAGCAACGGCACCCTCGATGGGCTTCGTCAGGCGATCGAACTCGCCAAGGCCGACTGGAGAGACCTGCTTGTGGCGGCAGGTTTTGGTCACGACGTGAACGCGCATAAGGCTTGGCTGAGGATGCATGCATGAAATGCGCTCAAACTACCGGCCGCAGGTGACGTGCATGACACCGCGCGCGCCTGATCCGGAGCGCTAGACGACACCCGACCGTCTGCTTGCGACCACTCGCAGCCGGCGCCTCGTGTCGCCAGGTCCGCAAAATCTCCGACCTATGAAGGAACGCTGATGACGAAGCCGGTAAAGCTCGCACACGTCGTCTACATGACTCGCCGCTTTGACAAGATGATCGCGTGGTATCGGAATGTGTTCGAGGCCGATATCGTGTATCAGAATCCGGCGCTCGCGTTTCTGGCTTATGATGACGAGCATCATCGCTTTGCCTTTGCCAATCTGGAGCTGCTCAAGCCCGGCGGCGATGGCGCCATCGCCGAGGTCGGCGTCAATCACATTGCCTTTACCTACGCCAGTGCCGGCGATCTTCTTGACACCTACGCGCGACTCAAGGCTGAAGGGATCGAGCCATACTGGCCGGTCCATCACGGGATGACCCTGTCGCTCTACTATCGTGACCCAGACTTCAACAGAGTGGAGTTGCAGGTGGACGCGATGCCCGTCGAGGCGGCGAATGCCTACATCGCCGGTCCCGGGTTCGCTGCCAACCCGTTGGGCTTCGTGGTGGATCCCGACGCGCTTCTTGCAGCCCGTCACGCAGGCGCGACGGAGCAACAGCTGCTTGCGCTGCCGAACAGCGAGCCCACTCCACTACCGATCGAGCATGGCCTGACCAGCTGAGGACGCTTCGAGAGGGAGCGCACGCATGCGGGGGTCTTGGCGAGCATGAGTAGGTGTCCCACTTCCCGCGCAAGCGCCGCCTCGCAACGAGCTGGAGCGGGCGGCGACAGACATGGTGCACGCGGCTACTCGTAGCGTCTTCGGTCTGCGCCGGCATGGGAGCCGCCTTCCCCTGTGCCCTGCCCCTCCAATTGGCAAGCAGATCGCAGGATCAGCGCAGCGCCATGATATGTGCCGAATCACGCCGTGATGCGCCGAGCGCGATGAGTAACCACATGAGCGGAGCGATGGAGGCTGTCGCATCACCCAGCTCAATCCTGGACACTCGCCACTCTGCAGCCGCCCGAGATGAACGCCCGCCTCAATCCGCGCCTTGGTAACGAGAGTAGGAGTCTTGGCTTCTCCCCGCAGCCAAACCAACGGCTTGTAGGCGACGGCCATGGCGCGTGACGTATACCGTATCCGACAATTGCACCACTCTTGCCCGGCGAACCAACAATGCGATGCATCGGTCGGCGCTGGTCGTCACCTCGCTTGCAGGAACTGCCATCGGAACCCGCGGGTCCTGCAGGTAAACGGCGCGCCGACTGCGGGCCGCCAATCATTGCGGACGTCAGGTGGCCATGAAACGTTCACGCTATCCCACTGCTGCCTATCCGAAACGTGTTGGGAAGTACCCTGCCGTGGTAGGTGCGGGCGACGGCCTCGTCTGGGATGAGGTGCTCGAGTACCGCGTCTGGTGCCATCCCGAAAAGGGTGCGCCGGGCCTGGACGGCCGCAATGACTACTACATTGCATTTTCGAGTTACCCCAAGGCGCTGGCGTTCTCAAGAAAAGTGCCGGGTGCCGAAGCGCCCCTTGCGTTGATACGACAGCGGCAGCATATCGACGAGCCGAAGCCCGGCCACTACGTGCACGTCAGGACGCCGCGTCTTGCTGAGTGGCCGGTCGAGTTTCTTTCGCGTCCACGCCGGACGAGGCAAACGATTCCAGACTTTCTAGCGCCGGACGCACCAGCGAACCGTCTCGAACTGTTGCGCGGGACTTCGCCGAGCGAGCCGACAACGCGACGCCAGAAAAGGCGATGACGCGGGCCATGAGGGATAGAGTCCTTGCTTTGCAGGCTGCGCGCGGCGTCGATCTCGCGGACGCGGCAACGCGCGGCCGCACATCAGCGACTGCAGCCGCCAGTTGCAACGGCCTGCCGATGACGATCAGGATGCTCTACCGGAGGAGACACGTATGCATGCCTTTCACGTGATGCTCACGCTGTTCTTGGCGGCTGCGCTGGTCGGGTTCGTGTACGTGATTCGCTGGGAGCGCAGGCGCTACGTCGCCCGGGGCCTGGCCGGGTCCTGGCTCAAGGTCCGACTGTCATCCATTCCTGCGGCACTGTTGGTTGCGGCCGCTGTAGTGGTTCCCGCCCGCGCCACCTCCGGCATGGAGGGACTCGCCACCTTCTATCTGCTGCTCCTCGTCGTCGCGCCGGTGCTGTGGTTCTTTGCGCACTGGATGGTCGGCAGGCTTGCGAGGCCCCGACTCGCCCTTGCCGACTCGGCACAGATCGCGGGCCTGCCGCTTGCATATGCTCTGGTGATCGCCGCCATCGCGCCAAGCCTGCAGTCCGCCGCATGGGCACTGCTGCGGTCGTTAGGTGCGAACTAGATCGTTCGCGACGGTGACGGACGATTTCCAGTGCGAACTGACCGTTCCTCGTGCGCTACGCATGAACAAGGTCTCCTCATGGAACGTCCTCACGCGACATCAATGCAAGGCTGGTTGACCACACGATGAGATACACGAAACTGTCCTTCGCCGCGGCCTGCGTCGCGCTCTCGCTCAACGTCGAAGCCGAGGAGCATGCCCTCGATGCCTCGCAATCCGATCCGAGGGTCATCGGCTGGATGGCCGGGTTCCCGCCGCCGGACGACAAGATCGTCGGCCAGCCGGACTCGAACTACTTCAGCTTTCCGAAGATGCGCTGGACGGTATGCCATTTCCGGGAGTTGTTGCCGACCAGGCAGGTGAGCCGCGGGCTGGGTCCCATCGTGCCGCTCGAGCGCGAGATCGACTCCGCCATCGACGACCTTGCCTTCACGCCCCTGGGCGGCGGCGACCCTATGACCTGGCAGGAGTCGCTCGCGGCCAACTACACGGACGGAATCCTCGTGATGCACGATGGCCGCATCGTCTACGAGCGGTACTTCGGTTGCCTGACTGAGTCGGGCAAGCACGGCGCGATGTCGATGACCAAGTCGCTGACCGGGCTGCTCGCCGAGATCCTGGTCGCGGAGGGGACGCTCGACGACACCGCCCTCGTCGCTACGATCGTGCCGGAGCTCGCCGTCTCCGCGTTCGGCACTGCGACCGTCCGCCAGGTCATGGACATGACGACTTCGCTGGACTACAGCGAAGACTACAGCGACCCCGAGGCGGATGTCTGGATATACAACAGGGCTGCGAATCCCTTGCCGAAGCCGCCGGGCTACGACGGGCCGCGCAGCTACTACGAATACCTGCAGACGGTCCGTCCGGGTGGATCGCATGGCAAGTCGTTCGCGTACAAGACCGTCAACACCGACGCATTGGGCTGGATCCTGGCGCGCGTCAGCGGCAAGTCGGTGGCAGACCTTCTCTCGGAGCGGATCTGGAGCCGCATGGGAGCAGAACAGGACGGATACTTCACCGTCGACTCGATCGGCACGCCCTTCGCGGGCGGCGGCCTGAGCGCCGGCTTGCGGGACATGGCGCGAATCGGCCAGCTGATGCTCGACGAAGGCGTGATAAACGGCGAACGATTGTTCCCTGCCCGAGTCGTGTCCGGCATCCGTGCCGGCGCGAGCAGGAAGGCCTTCCGGAAGGCAGGGTATCGGACCATTCCCGGGGGCAGTTATCGCAGCATGTGGTGGGTTTTCCACAACGACCACGGCGCGTTCGCGGCACGTGGCGTACATGGACAGACGGTCTACGTCGACCCGAGGGCGAGAATGGTGATCGTGCGTTTTGCGTCGCATCCCGTAGCCAAGAACGCCGTGATCGATCCTACGTCGCTGCCGGCCTACCAGGCGGTGGCGGATTACCTGCTGTCAAGGCGCGGGCAGCCCGGCCAGTAGGCGAGCCTGCGGCCTCGAAGGTCCGGCCGCTGGCATCGACCCTGGCCAGCGCTCCCGCAGGTTCGTCGCACGGCGGTTGCACCGCCATCGGGCCTGATACGATCGTGGTTTGCCGGCGTCGTGCCGGAGCGGGAGAGTCGCCGTGCAGCAGACCGCCATCCTCGAGCCCGTCGCAGCGCTGGCGCTGCTCACCGCCCTGGTCTGGATCCGTCTCTACGTCGAGCGCATCGGCGAGATGCGCGAGCGGGGCATCCACCCGCAGTCGATCGCCAGCTCGGCGGCGCGCAACGAGAGACTCCAGCGCACCTCGGGCGCCGACAACTTCAAGAACCTGCTCGAGCTTCCAGTGCTCTTCTACGCGCTTTGTCTCTCGCTGCTGGCCTCAGGGGCCGTGACGCAGGGCTTCCTGCTCGCGGCCTGGGCCTACGTCGCGCTGCGGGCCCTGCACAGCCTGATCCACCTCACCTACAACCGCGTCATGCACCGATTCCTCGTCTACGTCGCGAGCAGTGTGCTTCTGTTCGGCGCATGGATCGTCTTCGCCCTGGGACTCGCCGGCCGGGGAGTCGGCTGACGGACCATGCGGATGCGGCCCGCCGTCCTCGCCTCCAGGTCACGCGCCTTCCAGGGCGAGGACGCCCGCCGCCAAGCGAAGGCGGGCGACTGAAGGACTGGGACGATGCGTTACCGGGGCAGCTGCCACTGCGGGGCGGTCGTCATCGAGGTCGAGGCGCCTGAGCGCGTCATCTGCGAGGACTGCAACTGCTCGATCTGCCGCAAGAGCGGCTTCCTGCACCTGATCGTGCCGGCTTCGCGTTTCAGGCTCCTGCAGGGCGCGGAAGCGCTCAGCACCTACACGTTCAACACCAGGACGGCGCGCCACTTGTTCTGCCGCAGTTGCGGCATCAAGGTGTTTTACGTGCCGCGCTCCAACCCCGACGGCTTCGACGTCAACGTGCGCTGCCTCGAGCCACCGCCCCGGGAGATCTTCATCCGGCCGTTCGACGGCGAGCACTGGGAAGAAAATGCGGCCGCGCTCCGTCAGCTGAGCCAGGAGGAATCCCCATGAAGCGCCTCATGAGCCCGCTCTGCTGGCTGGTCCTCGTGGCCCTGCCGGCTCAGGCAGAGGACCCGGCGTTGCTCGGCCTTGCATGGCTGTCCGGCTGCTGGGAAGCCGAGCAGCGTGAGCGTGACAACGGAGAAACCTGGATGCAACCGGACGCGGCGGGCTCATGGCGCGGATAGCGGGTCCGATGGACGGCAAGCAGCGCTCGCTCGAGTTCCCCTGCCGGCGGGCGCGCTGCGAATCCGCGCCACTGGGTGCCTGAGCCTCCGCTCCGATGACCGGGTTGACCCTCGAAGCAGCGATGTTCGATGCGAACGTCGAAGATCTGTTGGCGGCGAACGGACTGCCGGTTGCAGACCTCGCGGCGGGCTCCCCGGTCGTGCTGTTTGCGCAGCGCGGTTCCGTGGGTCTCGAGGGCGTCGTAGGCATCGAAGTACTCGGCCGGGCGGGCCTGGTGCGCTCGCTCGCCGTCACCGAGCGTTCGCGCAAGCGTGGTCTCGGCCGGCAGCTTGTCCGACAGCTCGAGACCTGGGCCGTACGCCACGGCCTAGAGGAGCTGTGGCTGCTGACAACGACCGCTGCCGGGTTTTTCGAGCGCCGCGGGTATGTGCGCAGCGAGCGCGAGTCGGCGCCGGATGTGGTTCGTCGCAGTGAACAGTTCGCGAGCCTGTGTCCGGCATCTGCCGTCCTGATGCGAAAGACCCTGCCGCCGGCGCCGCCGCCGCTCGCGCTCGCCTGGGACCTGGCGCCGGTCCTGTCCGGGCTCAGGGTCGGCATCGGCGGCAGCACGCTCATGAACCGGCTGGGTCTCGAGGACGCACCCCGCGATCTCGACCTCGTGTGCGCGATCGACGACTTCTCCGATGCCGCCGCCCGCCTCGCGCTCCACCTGGAGCGACTGGCGCCCGGCGACAACCCGCGTTTTCGCTCGGCAGGATTCGCGCGGTTCCGCGCCGCAGGCGCCGTCGAAGTCGAGCTCATGGCCGGCATCGAAGTGGCGAAGGGCGGCGGCCCGGTGGCCTGGGCATTCGATCCCGCTCGCCTGCACTGGTCCGGTGGGCTGCCGTGGATGGACCCGGTGGACTGGCTCGAGCTCTACCGTCTCTTCGACCGCCCGGCGCGTGCGGCGAAGCTCGAGGGCTTTCTCGCAGGAGGCGGTCTCCTGCCACCTGATGCGCCCGGGGGCGTCACGCTCACGAGCTACGCGCCCGCCCATCGTGGCTGGTTCGAGCATCTCAACCGCGAATGGCTCGAACGCTGGTTCTCGGTGGAGGACATCGACCGGCGCTATTTCGCGGATCCGGAGGGCACGATCCTCGCGCCTGGCGGCGCGATCTTCATGGCGCTCATCGATGGCCGGCCAGTCGGGACGGCGGCTGCGATTCCCCACGATGGCGGCGCCTTCGAACTCGCGAAAATGGCGGTCACGCCCGCAGCGCAGGGACGCGGCATCGGGGCGCTGCTGGTCGAAGCGGTGATCGGCTTCGCCCGGCGTCGACGCGTGCCCGAGGTGATGCTGTTGAGCAATTCAAGTCTGCAGACCGCGATCCGGCTCTACGAGCGCCTTGGCTTCAGGCACGCGCCGTGTCCCGCCGACACCGGCTATTCGCGCGGCAACGTGTGCATGGTCCGTTCCGTGGAGCATTGACGTGGACGTCGTCGACGTCTGGATGCAGCACCCAACCCGGCGCTTCCTCCAGCAGCCGATGTTCGATTCGCTGCGGCGTTGGACCGGCCAGTCGCTCGACGGCGAGGTGCCTGTCGAGACGACGCTCGCGGCCATGGACGCGGGCTCGATCTCGGTCGGACTGCTCTCTGCCTGGTACGGACCAGAGGGCACGCTGATCGGCAACGAGGAGGTGGCGGCGCTGGTGCGCGCCCACCCGCACCGCTTCCGCGGGCTCGCGGGCGTGGACGTCAGGCGACCGGCAGCCGCGGCGCGGGAACTCAGGCGGGCGGTCCGCGAGGATCGCTTCGTTGGCCTGCGCATCGTTCCCTGGCTGTGGGGCTGGCCGGCAGACGACCGCCGCTACTACCCGCTGTACGCCGAATGCGTCGAGCTCGGCGTGCCGGTCTGCCTGCAGGTCGGCCACACCGGTCCCATGATGTCTTCCGAGCCGGGCCGGCCGATCCCGCACCTCGAGCACGTGGCGCTCGAGTTTCCCGAACTCGTGATCGTGGCGGGACACATCGGCGCGCCCTGGACCCAGGAGGTGATCTCGCTCGCGACGAAGTTCGAGCACTTGCACGTGGACACCTCCGCCTACAAGGCAAGCCGCTATCCGTCCGAGTTCGTCGACTTCATGCGCGGCCACGGCGCGCGCAAGACGATGTTCGGCACGAACTATCCGATGCTGACGGCGGCGGCCTGCCTCGAAGCCCTGCCGGCGCTCGGCCTCGCGGCGGAGGCGACGGCAGCCTTCCTGGCCGGCAATGCGCGGCGCGTGTTCCGGCTCGACGGCGTGCCGTGAATCGCCTGCCCGGCTCGACCCGCACGGCGCGCCTGTCGCTCGAGCTCGTCGGGCCGGACGACGCGCCGCTCATGCTCGCGGTCCTGAACGACCCCGACTTCCTGGTCCATGTCGGCGACCGCGGCGTGCGGAACATTGCGCAGGCCCGCGACTACCTGCAGCGTGGTGCGATGGCGAGCCACGCCGCCCACGGCCTCGGCGTGTACCGGGTCACGCTTGCAGCAGCTGCGGAAGCCGTCGGGATCTGCGGGCTGTTCAGCCGCCCGTGGCTGCCGGATCCGGACGTGGGTTTCGCGCTGCTGCCGGCCCACCGCGGGTCCGGCTATGCGCTCGAGGCGAGCGAAGCCGTGCTGGGCCTCGGCTTCGGCGTGCTCGGCCTGCCACGGATCGCTGCCATCACGTCGATGGACAACGCGGGATCGATGCGCGTGCTCCAGCGCGCCGGAATGAGATACGAGGGTCTCGTTCGACCACCGGACGAGGCTGCTTCCCTGTGCCTCTATCTCAAGGATGCGCCGTGAATGCCGGCGCGCGCATCACCGCGGAGGAAGTCGCCGCGACGCCGGCCTACCGGACGGCTGTCGACAGGCTCGCGGCGGAGCTCGGCCGTACCTCGGCCGACGTCGATCGCGAGGCCAGGCGCGGGCTCGAGGAACTGGCCACGGGGCACGGCCGTCGGGTGCACGGCCTGCTGGCCGCGGCAGGGCGCGCGCTGTGCCGGCGGGGTTACGAGAGCATCGACGTGGACTTGCAGCAGGTGGCGCGGCTGCAGCCGTTGTTCGACTCGTCCTTCGTCGTGGTGCTCTCGAGCCATCGCTCCTACCTGGACGGCGCCGCGCTGACCGCGGCGCTGCGCGACGCCGGGTTGCCGCCGACCTTCGAGTTCGTGGGCATCAACCTGGGCTTCTGGCCGCTCGGCGCGCTGTGGCGCAGGAGCGGCGGCATCCTGATCCGCCGCAAGGCCGGTGAGCCGGCATATCGGCTGGCACTGCGCGCGTTCCTCGCCCGCGTTGCCGAACGCCGGCTGCCGCTGCGCTGGTTCATCGAGGGCACTCGCTCGAGGACAGGCAAGCTGGCGCCGCCCAGGCCCGGCCTGCTCGCCTGGGTGGTGGAGGCGAGCCGCGCGGCCGGGGTCGACCTCGCACTGGTGCCGGCCTCGGTGAGCTACGACCAGCTGCACGAGGACGAGGAATTCGCCGGCGAGGCTCGCGGTGCCGGCAAGCAGGCAGAGTCGCTCGGCTGGCTGCTGCGCTACGTGCGGGCGCAACGCGGGAGATTCGGCGACATCCACGTGCGATTCGGCGAGCCGGTGATGCTGGGTGCGGGCGGCACCGCCGAGCCGCCGGGCGAGGCAGGCTCGGACCGGGCCGTCGAAAAGCTCGCCCTCGAGGTCTGCTGGCGGATCGCCCAGGCCACGCCCGTCGCCGGCACCGCGCTGGTGGCGGTGGCCTTGCTCGGCGCACGGGGCTCGCCGCTCTCCGGTACCCAGCTTCGCGTGGCGCTTCGGGGCTATCTCGCCCACGCCCGTCGCCGCGGGTTTCCGCTCGCGCCCAACGCCGACGTCACGCAGCCCGCGGCGCTCGAGCGCCACCTCGACGCGCTGGTCGGTCGCGGGGTCGCGCTGCGCCTCGGCGGGTCCGTGGCTCCGCGCTTCGCCGTGGCGCCGGGAAGCCAGCTGCAGGTGTCCTACTACCGGAACTCGCTGGTGCACCACTACCTGCCGGGCGCGATCGCGGAGCTGGCGATGCTCGCCGCGTCGCAGTCCGCGGTCGCAGGCCGCGTTGAAGCCTTCGACGCTGCGGCGCTCGCGCTGCGTGAGTTGCTGAAATACGAGTTCTTCTTCCAGGAGAAAGGCGAGTTCCTGGCGGTGCTGGCCGTCGAGGCGCGGCGCATCGACCCGCGCTGGCCGGCTTCGCTCGAGGGCGGCGAGCCGGCGGTGCTCGGCGTGCTCGAGGATGCCGACATGCTCGCCTCGGACATGATGCTCCGTTCGTTCGTGGCGGCCTACGCGATCGTCGGCTGCGTACTGGCCGACCTGCCGGGTGCCGACGCCGTCGATGAGACGGCGTTGATCGAGGCCTGCGAGGCGGCGGGCGCCGCGATGCTCGAGGAGGGGCGGCTGTCGACCCCGGAGAGCGTGTCGCGGATCCTGTTCAAGGGCGCCGTGAAGCTCGTCCGGCAGCGCAGGTTGCTCGAGGCGGGCGGCGATGTCGGGAGGCGACGCGGGAACTTCTTCGCCGAGCTTCGCGCCTGGCTCGAGCGAATGGATGCGGTCCATGCGGTGGCTGTCCGGCGCGTCCGGGCGCTGGTTGCCGCGGAGCCGGGATAGGGCTCGCTCAGGTCCTCGCTTCGAGCCATGCCTCCAGGTCGGCGAAGACGGTCTCGCGCTCCGGCTCGTTCATTACCTCGTGGTACAGGCCGCGGTAGACCTTGATGGTCCGGTCGGCCGAGCCGAGCGACTCCAGCGCCGGCCGCACGTCATGGTGCATCACCAGGCGGTCCGCCGTGCCGTGCAGCGCGAGCACCGGCTCGCGCAGCATGGGCGCCCGCTGCGGCAGCGATTGCATGGCGTCGAACAGTTCGGCGAGCGTGCGCGCCGGCACTGGTCCGTGCAGCACGAGTGGATCCTCCTCGTAGGCGCGCACGACGGCCGGATCCCGGCTCAGGTCCGCGGGCGAGAGTCCTATCGCGCCGCGGCCCGGCCAGACGCGCGAAAGCAGGCGGACCGCCGCGACGGTCAAGGCTGGCACCGCGGAGGGCGGCGCAATCGCCGCTGCCGACAGGATCAGGCCGTCGACGAGCCCGGGCCGGTCGAGCGCCCAGGTGAGCGCCACGGCGCCGCCCATGCTGTGGCCGAGCAGGAAGCGCCGCACGCCGGGCTGCTCTTCCTTCGCCTGTCGCATCACCGCGTCGAGGTCGGCGACGACCCAGGCGAAGCGGCCGATCTGCCCGCGCGAGCCTCCCGAGCGCCCGTGACCGCGATGGTCTGGCGCATAGACGGCGATGCCGCGCGTGAGGCAGCGCGAGACCAGTCCGGCATACCGTCCGCCGTGCTCGCCGAGCCCGTGCGCGACGACGAGTGTCGCCCGTGCCGGCACGGCGGGCAGCCAGGACTGCACCCGGATGGGCACGCCTTCCTGGCCGATGAACTCCGTCTCGCGGTGCTGCATGGCGAACCCTCAGTCCTGGCTGCGCGCATACGGCCAGCTGGCCAGCGTGTCGACGAAGCGCTGCCGCACGCCGGCAATGCGCGCATCGAGGTCGTCGAGTGTCCAGTCGCCGACGTGAACCGGCGGCAGCACCGCGACGTCCACCCGCGCGGGCCGCATGAAGCCCGAGTCGCGGCTGCCGACATCGTCGGCATTGCGGATCACGATCGGCACGACGGGCACACCGGCCTCCATGGCCATGCGGAACGCCCCCTTCTTGAACGGGCCCACGGTGCGCCCGCCGGCCCGCGTACCTTCGGGTGCGACCAGCATCGAGATGCCCTCGCGGAGCAGCGCCGTCGCCGGCTGCAGCGCCTCGACTGCTGCTTGGGTGTCGCGGCGGTCGACGAAGGCGATGTGCATGAATCGGCTGGCGGCCGCGAAGAGCGGCACGCCGGCGAGCTCCTTCTTGGCCACCGCGCCGAAGTCGCGACGCACCAGGCTGCCGACGATCTGGGCGTCGAAGATGTTGCGGTGGTTCCAGATGAACACCGCCGGCCGCGCTTCCCAGAGGTGCTGCTCGCCGCTGACGTCGAGCTGCACGCCGCCCAGCGCGAGCGAGATGTCGGTCAGCGCGCCGGTGACGAGATTCGCCGCGGCGCGCTTGCGGCCGGTCAGCAGCTTGAGCGCCGCGGCGCCGGCGAAGACCGGGATCGCGCTCGCGGTGGCGGCGAGGTTTCTTGCGACGAGTGAGACGTCGGGCCTGCCGCGGCTGGTGAAACGGCGCACCGGCCAGCCGCGCCGCGCGGCGACGCGGGCGAGCTGCGGCTGCGGCTGGGTCGGCCGCGGTCGGCCGACGAGGTGCATCAGCGCCTCGTCCTCGTCACCGTCTGCGTAGAACCAGCTCAGCGACAGGTCGAAGCGGCGGCGCGCGGCGAGGGCACGCACGGCCTCGGCCTTGGCGGGGCCGAACAGCACCTCGCCCTCGACCCGGCCGGTCAGGACGCCGCGTCGCTCGGTCAGCCGCGTCGTCAGCACCTCGTCGATGCCCAGGTGTCGCGCCGCCGGCCCGGCCTGGAAGCGCGTGGCCGAGGTGGCCAGCACCAGCGTGTGGCCCATGCGGCGATGCGCCTCGACGATCGCACGCATCTCCGGAAAGATCTCGGGCTCGATCGCCTGGGCGAAGATCCGGTCGGCCAGCCGGTCCATCGCCGCAACTCTGCGGCCTTTCCAGCCGCGAAGGCCCTGCAGTATGAGGTCGTGCCGGGCGAGGGTTCCGAGCGCGAGTCCTGCCGCCAACTCGACGGTCCGTGCCAGCTCGGCGAAGCCCAGCTCGCCGTCGCGCAGGCGCTGGCGGATCCAGGCCAGCTCGGAATAGCCCGGGATCAGCGTGCCGTCGAAGTCGAAGATGGCGGCGAGCCCGGGGCCGCGCGGCGCGGCCTCGATCTCGCGGATCGCCTGCTCGATGGCGCGAGAGCTCATGCTCGCCGCCTTGCCGTTGGCGCCATGACAGGCCTGGCCACCTGGACCTGCGTGCCCGACAGCGCAAGCACCTCCTCGAAGCCGGCCGCGAGAAGGACGGCGAAGCGCGCGGGATCCTCGAACGCAGCCGGGTCGAGGTTCACGCCGACGTGGCAGGTGCCGGCGATGGACTGCAGGGTGACCATGGCGGCCGCGCCGGGCACCGGGCCGAAGGCCCAGGCGCGCTCGACGCGGCCGCCGGCGACGAAGATCGGGACGGGCGAGCCGGGCACGTTGCTCACCTGAATGTCCGGCCTCGGAATCGACTCGGCCAGCGCGATTCGCGCGCGCTCCGGAAGCCGCGCGAGCGCAGGGGCGAGCAATGCCGGCGCACCGATCGCGGGCTCGTGGCGGCCGCTGGTGACCTGCTGGTGCATCACGGCGATGCGCTCGGCCGGATCGCCGATGCCAAGCGGCGCGGCAATCGTGACCGCGCCAAAGAAGTTGCCCTCGGCTGGATCGTCGTCGCGACGCAGGTTGACCGGGATCGCCATCGGCATGGCGTCGACGCTCGCGCCCAGGGCCTCGTGGTAGCGGCCGAGCGCGCCGGCGACCGCGGCGAGGTAGGCATCGTTCAGCGATCCGCCGGCCGCCCTCCCGGCCGCCTTGAGCGGCTCGAGCGGAACCTCGAGGGCGATGAGGCGCCGGGCGAGGCTGCGGCCGGCGAGCAGCGGCGAGGGCGCGGTCGGCGTCGCGAAGATGCGCCCCATCGACTGCAGGTAGTCCCTGGCGCGCGCGGCCTCGCGTGCGGGATCGAGGGCCACCCGCAAGGCGGCACGGGTCACCGCGAGGGTCGCCTCGCCTGCAGCGTCGAGAAGGGCGGCGGGCAGCCGCGCGACCTGCTCGCGCTGCAACTCGTCAGGCGTGATGTCCTCGGGGATCGGCGCGGCTACCGGCGCTCGACGCGCGGGGGCGGCCTCGGTGTCGAACAGCGCGCCGAACAGCCGCACGACGCCGATGCCGTCGGCAATTGCGTGGCTCATGCGGAACAGCAGGCCCGCCCGCCCGCGCGGCAAGCCCTCGTAGAGCACGGCATCCCACAACGGCCGGGAAGCATCGAGCGGCTCCGCCATCTGCCGCTCGATCGCGGCGAGCAGCCGGGGCAGCGAGGCACGCGCCGGCAGGCGCTCGAAGCGCAGGTGCCGCGCGAGGTCGAAGTCGGGATCGACGATCCATGCCGGCAGCAGGATCGGCCAGGGCGGCGCCACGACGTGCTGGCGCAGCCGGACGATGGCCCGGCTCGCCCGGTCGAATGCAGCGACCAGGGCCTCGCGCGACGGCGTGCGCTCGAGGACGTAGGCGGCGGCGAGGACGGAGCGCGTGCGAGGGTCGGCGTCGCCGCGAAACAGCAGCGCATCGAAGGCGCCCATGGACCTCGTGGCGTGCGTCCGGCCCATGGCGCGGAGTGATTCCTGGCTCGCGGCCGCTCAGGACGCCGGCCCTGAGGCCGGGTCGAGGCTGCAGGCGAAGTCGAGCAGGGTAGCGCCAAGCGTTCCCGGCTCGACCGCGTCCCAGCTGGGCAGGCCGGGCGTTCCCTTGCCGGGCTCGCTGTCCTCCAGGTCGTTCCACTCGTAATAGAGGACGCTGACGTTCGAGCGGCGCTTGCTCGCGCAGTCCCAGGCATCGCGACTGGCGACGCTACGGTGCGGCACCGGCGATGCCTGTGGATCGCGGTACTCGATGCGCGTCCACAGGGTGACGACGTCGCCGTCGCGCTCGACGTCCTGGCGGGTCGCGAAATAGACCGCGGTCGGATAGGTCTCGATCCACTCCCAGTCCATCCGGCCCTTCAGGTCGAGTCGCTTGACCCACTCGTTGCCGAGGCCCTTCATGGGCACTTCGTTGATCTGCGCGGCCGAGCCGGCGGCCAAAACCAATGCCACGCCAGCCAGCGCGGCTGCGATGAGCCTGTTGCGCATGGCGCACCTCCGGAACATGGCTCCTGGCGAAGCAACGATAGCGCCTGCGACGCCTGGCGCGCCATCCGCAGTTGTAGCGAAGCCTCGGGCCCAGAGGGCCCGAGGCTTCGGGAGGTCGCCGCGCGCAGGTCCGCGCGGTCGTGGCGCGTCAGTTGGGCAGGATCACGCTGTCGATCACGTGGATCACGCCGTTCGACGCGGCGACGTCCGTGGCGGTCACCTTGGCGCCGTCGACCATGACGGTGCCGTCGGCGACCTTGATCGTGACGTCCTGGCCATTCACCGTCTTCGCGCTGGTCAGCTTGACGACGTCGGCGGCCTTCACCTTGCCCGGAACGACGTGGTAGGTGAGAACTGCGATGAGCTGGTCCTTGTTCTCGGGCTTCAGCAGCGACTCGACGGTGCCGGCCGGCAACTTGGCGAAGGCCTCGTCGGTCGGCGCGAAGACCGTGAAGGGGCCGTCGCCCTTCAGCGTCTCGACGAGACCGGCGGCCTCGAGCGCCGCGGCGAGCGTCTTGAAGCTGCCCGCGCTGACGGCGGTGTCCACGATGTCGGCCTTGGTCTTCTCGTGGTGTCCGGCGAGCACGGGCTCGGCGGCAAGAGTCGTGAGGCCGAGGGCGAGCGCGGCGACGGGAAGGCTCAGGGAGCGTCCGTGACTGCGAACGATGCGTCGCATGCGATATCTCCTTAGATGACGGATTGATGACGGCAGCGGCGCGAAGCCCGCTGCATCTGTGGACGTTTCGCGCGAGCCATCGAGTTGGTTTCAGGCGCAGTGCGTCCGGCGCGGGCAACGCCGGATCCGGGGGAACTCAGGGATATTTCAGTTGTCTCAACTACATAGCCAATCGACACGACAGCACGTCTGCGCATCGGCGCAGGCGCTCGCGGTCGTTTCTTCTTTGAACAACAACGGGAGGTACACCATGGCACATGCCCAGGTTCTCAAGGCTCGCGTCAAGACAGAGACACCGCGCAATGGCATCGCTACCGAAGACGCGAAGGCGCTCGCCAGCGGCCTGTCCCGCTCGCTCGCGGAGACCTACGTGCTCTATCTCAAGACGCAGGGCTTCCACTGGAACGTGGTCGGCCCGCTGTTCTACGGGCTGCACAAGCTCACGGAAGAGCAGTACCAGGATCTCGCCGGCGCGGCCGACGAGCTGGCGGAGCGGATCCGCGCGCTCGGCCACCCGGCACCCGCGAGCTTCGCGCGTTTCCTCGAGCTGTCGTCGGTCAAGGAAGTCGCGCGGCCGCTGTCCGCGGAGGACATGGTGGCGGAGCTGGTCGCCGACCACGAGACCGTCTCGAGCACGTTCCGCGAGCTCGTCGAGGTCGCCGACAAGGCGCGCGACGTCGCGACCGCGGACCTGCTGACCGAGCGCCTGCACTTCCACGAGCAGGCTGCGTGGATGCTGCGGTCGATCGCCGCCCGCTGAACCCCGCTGTCTCGCCGCGCGCGGAAAGGCGCGCGGCGGCTCAGCGCTGCCGCACGTACTCGCCCGGCGCGTCGGCCAGTGGAGGATAGCCCGCCTCCGGAGCGCCCTGCTCCGGAGGCGGGACTCGTTCCGGCGTCGAGCGCGAGGCGAGCCACTCGCCCCACACCGGCCACCACGAGCCCTGGCGTCGCTCGTTCGCAGCGAGCCACGCCTCGGACGACAGCACCGGGTCCCCCGCGCGGCGGGTCTGCACGCGGTGCGCGCGCTTGGGATGCACCGGGCCGCTCACGATGCCGGCATTGTGGCCGCCGCTCGTCAGCAGGAAAGTGAAGTCGCCCGAGCGGACGTAGCGCCCGATCTTGTACACGGACTTCCACGGCGCGACGTGGTCGGTCTCCGTGCCCACCACGAACATCGGCACGCGGATGTCCGAGAGATGCACCGTCTCGCCCTCGACCTGGAACCGGTCGTGGGCGAGATCGTCGTTCAGGTACAGCCCGTAGAGGTACTGCGTGTGCATTTTCGCCGGCATGCGCGTGCCGTCGGCGTTCCAGGCCATGAGGTCGATCATCTCGTCGCGCCGGCCCTTCAGGTAGGTGTTCACTGCCGGCTGCCACAGCAGGTCGTGCGCGCGCAGCAGCGCGAAGGCGCCGCCCATCTTCGCCGAGTCGAGCACGCCCTCCTTGAGCATCAGCGACTCGAGCATCGCGAGCTGCGAAGGGCTGATGAACAGGGACAGCTCGCCCGGCTCCGAGAAGTCGGTCTGCGCGGCGAACAGCGTCACGTCTGCGATGCGCTCGTCGCCCTTGCGGCCGAGCGCCGCGGCCGCGATGGAGAGAAGCGTGCCGCCGATGCAGTAGCCGGTGGCGTGGATCTTCCGGCCGGGAACGATGGCAGTCACCGCGTCCAGCGCCGCGTAGACGCCCTTCCGCAGGTAGTCGTCCATGCCGACGTCGCGATCCTGCGCCGACGGGTTCTTCCAGGAGATCATGAAGACCGTATGGCCCTGCTCGACGAGCCAGCGAACCATCGAGTTCTTCGGCGACAGGTCGAGGATGTAGTACTTCATGATCCAGGCGGGAACGATCAGCACCGGCTCGGGGTGCACGTCGCCGGTGGCCGGCGAGTACTGGATCAACTCGATCAGCTCGTTGCGGTAGACGACCTTGCCGGGCGTCGCGGCGATCTGCTCGCCGACGCGGAAGTTCTCGGCGCCGGGCGCCGCGCCGCCACGCAGCGTCCGCTCGAGGTCCTCGACGAAGTGCTTCCAGCCGCGGGCAAGGTTGGCGCCCTTCTCGTCGACGGTCTGCTGGATGACCTCCGGGTTGGTCGCCGGGCTGTTGGCGGGCGACACCGCCTCGGAGAGCTGCTGCAGGGCGAATCCCATCAGCTGTGCGTTGCGGTCCTGAAGGCCCTCGACGCCTTCGACCATTTCCTGCAGGAAGCGGGCATTGTTCTGGTAGGCGCGCGCGTAGACGTTGAACGGGAACATCTGCCAGGGCCCGGCGGCGAAGCGCCGGTCCTTGTGGGCGGGGTCGTTCGGCGCCAGCGGCTGGCCCTGCATGGCCTGGGTCGAGAAGAGCCACAGGTCCATGGCCTTCTCCATGGCGCTCTTCGACAGCTCCATCTGCTTGGCGGGCGAGGAGGACAGGTGCAGCCACCAGTCGGCCCAGGCGGCGCCGTAGTCCTGCGGAGAGATGCCGCCGGTCATGCGCGCGAGCATCGCCCGGAACTCACGGTCGATGGTCGCGAGGGCTTCGTCGTCGCGGCGAGGATCCGCGCTCTCAGGATCAGCCATGGCGATGCTCCCGGGTGGCTGTCAGTCGGAACCCTCAAATCTTATTTTGCGATGCAAAACAAAGCTAGCCCGCCGGTCCCAGCTCCTTGAGAGACACGGACGGATCAGCGAGCCTGGCAGCGTCAATGGTCCAGCGTTCCGAGATGACCTTGCGTGCCGCCATGAAGTCGCGCGGCTGGTTGACCGCGTCGAGGGCGACGAGCTCGGAGCCCTTCAGGTAGCAGCAGCTGAAGGCGCGAGTGCCTGGATCGCCGCGCAGCACCACCCGGTCGTAGTCCTGGGACAGGCCGACGATCTGCAGCTTGTGGTCGTACTGGTCGGACCAGAACCACGGGATCTTGTCGTGACGGACTTCCCGGCCGCAGATGTTGGCAGCCGCGGTCTTGGCCTGTTCGAAGGCGTTGTCGACCGATTCGAGGCGGATTCGTCGCCGATAGTGGGAGCTCGGGTGGCTGCAGCAGTCGCCGATGGCGTACACCCTGGGGTCCGAGCTGCGGCAGAACTCATCCACGGCGATGCCGTTGTCGCAGGCGATGCCGGCCTCGGCGGCGAGTTCCACGTTCGGCACGATGCCGATGCCCACGACCACGAGGTCGGCCGGGACACGGCTGCCGTCGGAGCAGACTACGGCAGTGACCCGCGCGTCGCCTTCGAAGGCCTGGACGGTGGTGTCGAGACGGATCCCGACGCCGTGGCGGGCGTGCTCGGCCTGGTAGAAGGCGCTCATCTCCGGCGCCACGACGCGGCTCATCACGCGCGGCGCCATCTCCAGCACGGTCACGGAGAGCCCGAGCTTCGACAGCGACGCCGCGCATTCGAGGCCGATGTACCCGGCGCCCACGATCACCGCGCGCTGGCCCGCGGCGAGGCCGGCACGGATGCCGTCCACGTCGGCGCGGCTGCGCAGGTAGTGAATGCCGCCGAGGTCGGCGCCAGGGACCGCGGCCCGGCGCACCCGTCCGCCGGTGGCCAGCAGCAGCGCGCCGTAGTCCAGCCCCTCGCCGTCGTCGAGGGTGAGCAGCTGGCGCGCCCGATCGAGGGCGACGGCCCGGCGGCCGAGGCGCAGTTCGCAGCGCTGCTGCTCGTAGAACGAGGCAGGCCGGATCCACAGCCGGTCAGGATCGAATTCGCCCGACAGATACTTCTTGGAGAGCGGCGGACGCTGGTAGGGCAGCTCAGGCTCGTCTCCGACCAGCACCAGCCGTCCGCCGAAGCCCTCGCGGCGCAGGCTGTCGACGGCCTGCGCGGCGGCGTGGCTCGCGCCGACGATGATCACGCTGTCTCGCACCCCGACCTCCCGCGCCCGGACGCCCGGAAGTCTACCGCACCAGCAAGGCGCGGCCGGCCGGAACGGCTGCGCCAAATTGGTGCGCGCGTCGCCGAAGCGCTCGCGCAAGTTCCTGATTTCAGCCGGGAGCCGCTCCCGGCATAGAATCTGCAAATCGCTGGCAAGCCCAACCGTTTCCCAAGACCAGGAGCATCCTGATGAAGCTCGTCACTGCCATCATCAAGCCCTTCAAGCTCGACGACGTGCGCGCCGCGCTGTCCGAGATCGGCATCTCGGGCATGACCGTCACCGAGGTGAAGGGCTTCGGGCGCCAGCGCGGCCACACCGAGCTGTATCGCGGCGCCGAGTACGTCGTCGACTTCGTGCCGAAGACCCGCATCGAGGTCGCGGTGCGCGGCGATCTGGTCGACCAGGTCGTCGAGGCCATCGTGGGCGCGGCCAAGACCGGCAAGGTCGGCGACGGCAAGATCTTCGTGACGAACATCGATCGCGTGCTGCGCATCCGTACCGGCGAGGCGGACGAGTCGGCGCTTTGACGCTCGACGCGCCGAGCGTCGAGGCGGCCGCCGCCGCGATCCATCTTGGTCGCGCGCGGCGGCACGTGCTGCTGTGTACCCACGGCAAGTGCGCGCCCGTCGACGAAGCGCAAGCGTCCTGGACCTACCTGAAGAGGCGGCTCAAGCAGCTCGGCCTCGTCGACGTCGACGGCGGCGTGCTGCGCACGCGGGCGGACTGCCTGCGGATCTGCCGCGACGGTCCCATCGCGGTGGTCTACCCGGAAGGCACCTGGTACCGGAACGCCTCGCCGGAGAACCTCGAGCGCATCCTCCAGGAGCACGTCATCGGCGGCCGGCCGGTCGCCGACCTCGCCTTCGGCGCGAGCCCGCTCGGGCCCGACGGTCCCGGGTCTCCCTGAACCAAGCCTGATCCGCCTCGGCTAGACTGGGCCGGAATCCCCGAGGGAGCCGGCGCGATGATCCACGGCGTTCGCATCCACCAGCACGGCGGGCCGGAAGTGCTGGCCTACGAGCCGGTCGACGTCGCCACGCCGGGGCGCGGCGAGGTGCGCGTCCGGCACACCGCGATCGGCCTCAACTTCATCGACGTCTACGACCGCACCGGCCTGTACCCGGCGCCGCTGCCGATCATCCTCGGCCGCGAGGCCGCCGGCATCGTCACGCAGCTCGGGCGCGGCGTGCGCGGACTGGCGGAGGGCGACCGCGTGGCCTACGTGCTGCATGTGCCCGGCGCCTACGTCGACGAGCGGGTCGTGCCGGCGGCGCGGCTGGTGAAGATCCCGCCGGAGGTGACCGACGCGCAGGCGGCCGCGTCGATGCTCAAGGGCCTGACCGCGCAGTATCTGCTGCGAAGCACCTACCGCGTGAAGCGCCGCGACCCGGTGGTGATCCATGCCGCGGCCGGCGGCGTGGGCCTCCTCGCGGTGCAGTGGGCGAGGCACCTCGGCGCCGAAGTCATCGCGATCGTCGGCAGCGAGCGCAAGGCGGAAGTCGCGCGCGAGCACGGCGCCCACCACGTCCTGCTGCAGGATCAGCCCGATCTCGTCGCGCGGGTGCGGGGAGTCACGAAAGGACGCGGCGTGCCGGTCGTCTACGATTCGGTCGGCCGCGACACCTTCACGGCCTCGCTCGACTGCCTGCGGCCGCGCGGACTGATGGTGACCTTCGGCAACGCCTCCGGCCCGGTGCCGCCCTTCGCCCCGCTCGAGCTGTCGAAGCGCGGCTCGCTGTTTCTCACGCGGCCGACGCTGTTCCACTACATCGCGACGCGCCGCGAGCTCGAGCGCGCCTCGGCCGAGCTCTTCGAGGTGATCGGCAGCGGCGTCGTCAGGGTGCGCATTGGCCAGACCTTCGCGCTCGCCGACGCGGCGGCGGCGCATCGCGAACTCGAAGCGCGCCGCACGACCGGCTCGACCGTGCTCGTGCCCTGACCCGCGCCGCCCGCGCCCCCGCCCCCTGCCCCGGAACGAGCGGATGAAGCCGCTGCCGACGCTGTTCCTGATCGTCTTCGTCGACCTGCTCGGCTTCGGCATCATCATCCCGCTGTTCCCGTTCGTCGCAGAGCGACTCGGCGCCGATCCCTGGCTCATCACCTTCGGCGGCGCGGGCATCTACTCGCTGGCGCAGGTGGTCGCAGCGCCGCTGTGGGGCCGTGCTAGCGACGCCTTCGGCCGCCGCCCGGTGCTGTTCGTGAGCATGCTCGGGTCGGTCGCGGGGTACGTCTGGCTGGGGCTCGCCGGCTCCCTCGCCATGCTCATCGCCTCGCGGGCGTTCTCGGGAATGATGGCCGGCAACATTTCCGCGGCCTTCGCCTACGTCGCCGACGTCACGACGCCGGAGAACCGCGCCAGGGGCCTCGGCACGATAGGCGCTGCCTTCGGCCTCGGCTTCATGCTCGGTCCGGTGATCGGCGGCCTGCTCGGCGGCACCGATCCCGAGACCATGAACTTCGCGCTGCCGGCGATGGTCGCGGCGGGCCTGTCGGCGCTCGCCGCCTTGGGCACGTGGCTGTTCCTGCCCGAGAGCCTCGAAGCATCCGAGCGCCGGCCGTGGTCGCTGCGCGAGGCCGCGGCGCCAGCGCGTGTCGACGGCGCGATAGGCGCCGCAAGACGCGTGCTGCTCTCGCCGTTCGCGTCGGTGGCCGATCACGCGGTGCTGCGCGCGGTGATCACCGCGGTGTTCCTCATCGGCATCTGCGGAACGATCCTGCAGACGATCATTCCGATCTGGGGCGCGGACGTCCTGGGGCTCACGCCGCGGGACGTCGGCATCCTCTATTTCCTCATGGGCGTGGTCGGCGTGACCGTGCAGGGCGGCCTCGTCGGGCCGCTGGTGCGGCGCCTCGGAGAGAAGCGCGTGCTCTATGCCTCCGCGCTCGCGCATGGCATCGGCTTCACGATGCTCGCGCTCGCCGCGGACCCGGTCACCGCGCTGATCGGCGCGCTGGCGTTTTCCGCGGGACACGCGAGCTTCAATACCACCGCCTCGAGCCTCGTGACCCTCGAGGCCGAGCCGCGCGGCAAGGGCGCTGCCCTCGGTGCGATGCAGGCGGCCTCCGCGGCCGGGCGCATCGTCGGGCCCGCGTCGAGCGGCGCGATCTACTCGGGCGTCGGGCACTCAGCCCCCTTCGTGGCGGCCGCGCTGCTGCTGCTGCCCGTGGTCTGGCTACTCCGGCGCTCGCACAAGGGCGACCAGCCGCATGCTTGAGAGAGGGGAGAATTTGAGAAGATAAACTAGAGGGGACATTCGCTTGGAGTTTCCCGATCCGCGCCGAACGAGACAATCTGGCCGGAAAACTCCAAGGGAATGTCCCCTGTAGTTTCCAAGGACAAACTCCAAGTGAATGTCCCCTTTATTTCAGATGGTGTTACGCGGCAGGGAGCGGGAAACTCGAAGTGAATGTCCCCTGGAGTTTGTCATTCCCGCCAGCCGATCCAGTCGATCTCCAGCCGGAACGGGCCGGCCTGCTTGTTGGAGATCATGAAGCCGAGCGAGCGCACCCGCGTGGGATCCGGCGCGGCGACGAGCGGCAGCCGCCGCCCGAAGGCCTTGGCGGTCATCGCGGCGACCGGCACCTCGACGAGCGTCCACGCGGACGCGGGCGGCTCGACCGGGCCCTCGAAACGAAAAGAGTCGGGGCCGCCGGCCGTACGCAGGTTGAACCGATAGCGCCGCCCGTCGCCGCGCACGCGCAGCACGAAGGCGGCTGCCGCACCGATGCCCCAGTCGCGGGTTTGGCTGCGCACCGAGGCGAAGCCGCCACCATTCTCGAGCGACACGACGCCATGGAACACGGCGAGGCCGGGCGCACCGGGCTCGAAGCGGCTGTGCGAGACGCCGCCCATCACCCGGTCGTCCACCGGCGAGAACAGCGCCACCTCGGCGGGCGTGTCGAAGTCGAGCAGCCGCCTGACCTCGTCCATGGTCACGCGCGCCTCAGCCGAACTCGATCACCTGCCGGACCGTGCGGCCTTCGGCGAGGCGGTCGAACCCGTCGTTGACGTCGTCGAGCGCGATGCGCTCCGACAGGAGGCGGTCCACCGGCAGCTCGCCCCGGAGGTACCAGTCGACGTAACGCGGGATATCCCGCGCCGGGACGGCGCTGCCGAGGTAGCTGCCCTTCAGCGTGCGCTCCTCGGCGACGAGCGTGACGTGGCGCAGCGCGAAGGTCCGATCCGGGTGCGACAGGCCGGCGGACACCACGGTACCGCCGCGTGCGCAGGCGGCCCAGGCGAGCTCGAGCGCTGGCACGGCGCCGGCCATCTCGAAGGCGAACTCGACGCCGCCGCCGGTCGCCTCGCGGATGCGCGCCGCGCAGTCCGGGTCGGCCGCGTCGAAGGCATGGGTCGCGCCGAGCTCGAGCGCGAGCGCGCGCTTGCCGGCGTTCAGGTCCACGGCGACGAGGGGCGTCGCGGCGATGCGGCGCGCGCCGAGCAGCGCCGCCAGCCCGACGCCGCCGAGGCCGACCACGGCGACCGAGGCCCCCTGGGGCAGCGCGGCCGTGTTCATGACGGCGCCGACGCCGGTGAGCACCGCGCAGCCGAACACCGCGGCCTCGGCGAAGGGCAGGTCGCGCGGCACCTTCACGCAGGACTGCTCGGCGACGACGGCGTGCTCGGCGAAGGCCGACACGCCGAGATGGTGGTTGACGGGTTTGTCGCGGTGCAGTCGCCGCGCCCCGGACAGCAGCGTGCCGGCCACGTTCGCGGCCATGCCCGGCTCGCACAGCGCGGGCCGGCCGCGGGCGCAGGGCGCGCAATGGCCGCAGGCAGCCACGAACGCCGTCACCACGTGATCGCCGGGCGCCAGCGAGACGACTCCGGGCCCTATCGCGGCTACCACGCCGGCACCCTCGTGGCCGAGCGCCATGGGCAGCGGTCGCGGCCGAACGCCGTCGATGACAGACAGGTCGGAATGGCAGAGCCCCGCTGCGCGCATCTCGAGCAGCACCTCGCCCGGGCCCGGCGGGTCGAGGTCGACCTGGCCGACCTCGAGCGGGCGCGAGTCGCGATACGGGCGGGGGCGGCCGGATTCGACGAGGATCGCAGCGCGTGTCTTCATGGCGGCGGCCGGAATCCTCGGGGTATGCTCGCGCCTGGCGCGGCGCGACGCCGTTCGAGGGATTATCGCATGGAGATCCGACCCCCGCCGCTCGCGACCGGGCGCGACGCCTACCCGGTGCTGCGCGCGATCCCGACGCGGTGGATGGACAACGACCACTACGGCCACGTCAACAACGTCGCGTACTACTCCTTCTTCGACACCGCCGTGAACGGCTGGCTCATCGAGGCCTGCGGCACCGACATCCGCGAGCTGCCGGCGATCGGCATCGTGGCGGAGACCAGCTGCCGCTTCCTGCGCGAGCTGTCGTTCCCCGACGTCGTCCACGCGGGCCTGTCGCTCGAGCGCCTCGGCAACTCGAGCGTGATCTACCGCATCGGCCTGTTCCGGGGCGACGACGCGGAGGCGGCGGCCGTCGGGCGCTTCGTGCACGTGTACGTCGACGCCGCGACGCGCAAGGTCGTGCCGGTGCCGGCGCTGGTCCGCGCCGCGTTGCTCGCCCGGCTCGGCGCGAAGGCGGGCGCGGCATGAGGCCCTTCTCAGGATCCAGGCGCCGTCTCCTCCTAGGCCTCGGCGCCGGCGCCGCGGCGCTCGCGCTGCCGCGGCGGCTCGCCGCGCAGCCGGCCGGCATCGACGTGGCGATCATCGGTGCCGGCGGTGCGGGCCTCACCGCTGCGCGCGAGCTGACCGCGGCCGGGCTGCGCGTGGCGCTGCTCGAGGCACGCGGCCGCATCGGCGGGCGCGCGTTCACCGACGACTCCAGCGTCGGCGTCGCCTGGGACCGCGGCTGCTCGTGGCTGCACGCTTCCGAGGTCAACCCCTGGGTCGCCTACGCGCGCGCCAACGGCTTCGAGGTCCAGCCGGATCGCCTGCCCCGGCACATCTACGATGGCAGCGGCAGGATGTCGCCGCGCGCGACCTCGGCCCTCGACCGCCTGCAGGAGCGCATGCGCGCCGAGATCGTCGCCGCCGGACGCCGCGGGCTCGACATCGCCGCCGACCAGGCGCTGACGCAGGCGACGCGCGCCGATCCCTGGTACCCGATGGCGCTGGCGTCCATGACCGCCTGGGAGGGCGTCGAGCCGTCGAACTTCTCGGCCCTGGACCAGTTCCAGTTCGTCGCCAGGGGCGACGATCTCGTCATTCCGCGCGGCTACGGCGCGCTGCTCACGCACTATGCGCGCGGACTGCGCGTCAGCACCTCCACGCCGGTCAGGCGCGTGCGCTGGACGAGAAACGGCGTCGAGCTCGACACTCCCGCGGGCGCGCTCGCGGCGCGGACCTGCGTGGTGGCGGTCCCGTCGCCGGTGGTCGCGCAGGGCGCCCTCGTCTTCGCGCCGGCGCTGCCCGCGGAGGTCCTGCAGGCGCACCACGACCTGCCGCTCGGGCTCATGAACAAGGTCGCGCTGCGCTTCAAGCGCAACGTGTTTCCCGGCGAGGCGGCCGAGCTGCTTCGCGCGCGCCGCAGCGACGGCCGCGGCTTGAGCTACCTCACGCGGCTGGGAGGCGCCAACGTCTGCGTCGGCCACGCGGCCGGCGCGTTCGCGCAGGAGCTCGAGGCGGCGGGCGAGGCGGCGGCGATCGAGCATGCGCTGGGCGAGCTCGCCGGCATGCTCGGCGGCGACCTGCGGCGCCAGTTCGACAAGGGCGCGGCGACGGCCTGGGGCACGGACCCGTGGAGCCGCGGCGCCTACTCGCACTGCGTGCCGGGGCGCTTCGGCGCGCGCGCGCTGCTCACCCGGCCGGTCGGCCCGATCGTCTTCGCGGGCGAGCACACCGAGCAGTCGGCCTACGGCACGCTGCACGGCGCGCACCTCTCCGGCCTGCGCGCAGCGCAGCAGGTGCGCGCCCTGCTCGCCGGCTGAGGGCGCCGCTCAGCCCAGCGGCCGCGCGAGCACGACGAAGGACAGGTCGTCGCGCTTCGGCAGGCCGAAGCGCGGATCGCCGTAGTAGAACGGCGCGGTCTCGCCCGTGCGCCGGTAGCCGCGTCGCTCGTACCAGGCGATCAGCTCGACGCGCTGCGCGATGACCTTCATCCGCATCGACCGCGCGCCCCAGTGGTCGCGCGCGAAGGACTCGGCGTCGGCGACGACGCGCCGGCCGAGCCCGGTGCCCTGCAGCGTGGGCCTCACCGCGAGCATCCCGAGCCACGCGGCGTCGCCGTCGAGGCGCAGGTTGACGCTGGCGACCAAGCCGCCGGCCTCGTCGCGCTCGAGCAGGATCGCCTGCCTGGGATCGGCCACGATCGCGCCGATCTCGTCCGGCCCGGTGCGGCGCCCGTCCAGCAGGTCCGCCTCGGTGGTCCAGCCGGCGCGGCTCGAATCGCCGCGGAACGCCGACTCGACCAGCGCCACGATCGCCTCGACGTCCGCCGCCGTCGCGGCGACGAGCGTCATGCGGCGGGATGCAGGCGGAGCGTGCGCGAGCCGGCGCCGATGGCGAGCGCGCCGCTCCTGACCACCTCGATCAGGTCGGCATGCTGCGTGGCCTGGCCGATGAAGCGGTTGATGTCGGCCTCGCTGTCCGTGAGCGCGACGACGAAGGCCTGCAGCGCGCCGGAGAGGATCTTGCCGTCGACCTCGGTGACCAGCCGCGCCAGCGGGTCGACGCCGCGCTCGCCGACGCGGAACTTGAGCAGCGCCACCTCGCGCTCGAAGTGCTCGCCGCGGGTCATGTCGTCCACCAGCACGACGTCGAGCAGTTTCTGCACCTGGCTCACGATCTGGTGGATCACCGCGTCGTCGCCGGTCGTGACCAGCGTCAGGCGCGAGACCGAGGGATCGTCCGTCGGCGCCACCGACAGGGATTCGATGTTGTAGCCGCGCGTCGAGAACAGGCCCGCCACGCGCGTCAGCGCGCCAGCTTCGTTCTGGAGGAGGATCGAGATGATGTGACGCATGGACGGGGCCTCTGGCCGCTGCTAGTCTCTCTTGCACTGCATCATCGCGCAAGGGTCCGGCCGTGAACGCCGCCAACGAGCATTTCGAGGCCGCTGGAATCAGCGGGCACGCCCTTGCCGGCAAGTCCATGACCGGCGCGGAGATGATCGTGCAGGTGCTCGCCGACGAAGGCGTCGGCGTGATCTTCGGTTACTCGGGCGGCGCGATCCTGCCGACCTACGACGCGGTCTTCGTCCACAACCAGCGCGCGCAGGAGCGTGGCGAGGCCGGCATGCCGTTGATCGTCCCCGCGAACGAGCAGGGCGCGGGCTTCATGGCGGCCGGCTACGCGCGCGCGAGCGGCAAGGTCGGCGTCGCGCTCGTGACATCCGGCCCGGGCGCGACCAACACGGTCACGCCGATCCGCGACTGCATGGCCGACTCGGTGCCGATCGTCGTGATCTGCGGCCAGGTGCCGACCGCCGCCATCGGCACGGACGCGTTCCAGGAGGCGCCGGTGCCCTCGATCATGGGCTCGGTCGCCAAGCACGTGTTCCTCGTCACCGACCCGAGCCGGCTCGAGGCGACCATGCGCACCGCCTTCGAGGTCGCGCGCACCGGTCGGCCAGGCCCGGTCGTGATCGACGTGCCGAAGGACGTGCAGAACTGGAAGGGCAGCTTCCACGGCGCGGTGCGGTTGCCGCTGCCGGGCTATCGCCGCAGGCTCGCCAAGGTTCACGCCTCGAGGCTCTCGACCGCCGCCTGCGACGACGCCTTCCGCATGCTCGGCGAGTCGAGCCGGCCGCTCATCTACGCGGGCGGCGGCGTGGTCAACGGCAACGCGGCCGGCGCGCTGCGCGAGTTCGCGCAGGAGTTCGGCATCCCGGTGGTCACGACGCTGATGGGCATCGGGGCCTTCGACACCACCCAGCCGCTGTCGATGCGCATGCTCGGCATGCACGGCGCCGCCTTCGCCAACTACGCCGTGGACGACTGCGACCTGCTGATCGCGGTCGGCGCGCGCTTCGACGACCGGGTCGCCGGCGTGCCGGCGAAGTTCGCCAAGGGTGCGAAGCACATCATCCACCTCGACATCGACGCCTCCGAGATCAACAAGGTCAAGCGCGTCCACCTGAGCCACGTCGGCGCGGTCGCCGACGCGCTGGTCGCCCTGCTCGAGCACGGCCGCGCGACGGGGTTCCGCCGCGACTGGTCGGCATGGCACGCCTGCTGCGAGGAGCTGAAGCGCACCCACGCGATGAACTTCGACCGCGCGAGCGAACTGATCCAGCCGTACTACGTGATCGAGGAGATCAACCGCATGACCCGGGGCGAGGCGATCATCTCGACCGGCGTCGGCCAGCACCAGATGTGGGCGGCCCAGTACTTCGATTTCCGCGAGCCGCGGCTGTGGCTCACTTCGGGCAGCATGGGCACCATGGGCTTCGGGCTGCCGGCGGCGATCGGCGCGCAGTTCGCCCACCCGGACCGCCTGGTCATCGACATCGACGGCGACGCGAGCATCCGCATGAACCTCGGCGAGCTCGAGACCGT
>CAYORU010000039.1:0-34289 GCA_964406445.1 uncultured Steroidobacteraceae bacterium | reverse complement strand
ATCTCCACCCCGGCCACACCAGGGGCTATCTCGACCTTCTTGCGCTTGCTCGGCATACAGACTCCCGTAAGTCATCTTATGCCTCGCACACAAAAATCCGGACAGGTCCGACAACACCTCAATCAGTGCGATTGCAGTGCTTGCGCATGGTACAGATGGCCAACCGGAGCTCAGCATTTTCCACAATCAGCACGCTGCCGCTCCCTTGAATCCGTCTTTATTTAGACCATTCGGTGTAAAGCAGTATTCACTTTCGCACTCCGAGCCCGGCGCGATCGGAGAATGGATCGAAATCTGAGGTGCTTATGTCCGAGGGAATAGTTGACTGTCCGGTTTGCCAGTACCCGGTTACGCACGGCCAAGAACGTGACTATGGCGAGAGACTAACCATTGACTGCCCACGATGTGGTCGTTTTCAGATTACGCGGACAGCACTGGCGATGGCATCCAGCAGGAAGCTGACGCCCCTTCTTTCTGCTTGGATCAGAGAGAAGCAGGAAGGCGGACAGGAACCTCCAATTATCAACTCTGACAATCTGGATAGCGTCGAGACCGCGTTTCCGAACTATTCGGTGGCTGACAAGCTGGCCTTACTGCTTTCGGCGATTGCCCGACGGTCCAGCCACCCAGGCGACCCTGTCTCATTACTGCCAAGCCGTGACTACCCCCTTTGCTGGGCCCGCAACGAGAGCGAGCTGGCTTTCTACATTGACACGCTTCGACAGCGTGGCCTCGTGAAAGACGGCGGCGTGGGTGGTAGGACATTTGGACAAAAGGAAGAGAATCTCGCGGTAACCAGCGAAGGCTGGGGCGAGGTTGAATCATTCAGACGGAGGAGCCCGCTTAGCGATCAGGCATTTGTGGCGATGTCATTTTCAAATGACATGTTCAGCGTGTACACGTCGGCAATCGTCCCTGCTATTGGGAGGGCTGGGTATCGGGCATATCGGGTGGACGCTGAACCGCACGCCGATCGAATCGATGTGAAGATCATGTCGGAGATCCAACGATCTCGATTCCTTGTCGCCGATGTAACTGAGCAGCGCAAGGGCGTCTACTTCGAAGCGGGCTATGCACTGGGCCTTGGTCTCCCGGTGATTTGGTCAGTGCGGCGAGATGATTTGCCAAACGTGCATTTCGATACACGGCAGTACAACCATATCGTGTGGGAAACGCCCCAGCAGTTCGAGGGGCTGTTGTCGGATTTCGTTGCGACCATCGTCGGGCGAAAGTCTAGCGATCGACCATCTGTTTGATGCAGCCAATGACCCGGATCGGCAGAATTCTTGGACGGAAGCCAACACCCCTCACAGCAGACGGTTTCCCGGACTTCATCCGATGGAACTTCCGGAATCGGGTCAAAAGAGTCTTGGCCAGTGAATTGTCGGGTGGTGGCATCGATGTGGTTGTCGAATTCAAGAACGGTCGGGAAATGGCTGCCCAGCTAAGCACCCAGCAAGACGCCGAGAACTTTCTCACTCAGTGTGGAATGGTCCATGACCTGTAGTTGATGTTGCGGCGGACGCGTTTGTTCAAAACAATTCGGGATCAAGGTTGGTGGGGCATTGGCGTAGGATCTAGTTGCAGTCAAGTTGCAGTACGGACGTAAGTGCCTGTCCGGGTTCTGTTTCCCCGTAACCGCTGAGTACTGCGAATCAAACACTTACGTGCGCAGTGCTTGCGCAACCGTGCGCCTCAACGCACTTGAAAACCGGCGTCCCCTCGCGGGGACCGTGGGTTCGAATCCCACCCTCTCTGACCTGACCCCCGTTTTAGTACGGCCCGGGGTTAGAGTCCGCGGTTAACGATAAGGTCTCTTCTGTCTTCCGTCGAGACTCCATAGCGAACACTTCCGGAGTCACGTTGCCTAGCGAGCTGTGGGGCCGTTCGGTGTTGTACTCGATTCGCCAGTTCTCGATGATTCGTCTGGCCTGTGCCATGGTGATGAACCAGTTCTCGTTCAGGCACTCATCCCGGAACTTGCCGTTGAAGCTCTCGACGTAGGCATTCTCGACCGGCTTGCCGGGACGGATGAACGCCAGCTGCACACCCTTCTCGAACGCCCAGGCATCGAGCGCCTGGCCCTCGAACTCCGGACCATGGTCCACCGTGATCGACCGCGGCAGGCCACGAGTGTCAGCGAGATGCTCCAGCACCCCCACCACGCGCCGCCCCGTGAGCGAGGTATCGACCTCGATCGCCAAGCACTCCCGCGTACAGTCATCGACGATCACCAGGCACCGCAGCTTGCGTCCGTCTGCCAAGCCGTCGGCAACGAAGTCCATCGACCAGCTGACGTTGGCCGCATCCGGCTTCGGCAGGGGCCGGCGCTCCCCGAGCGCATAACGCTTCCGCTTCCGCCGTTTCACGGCAAGCCCGGCCTCCCGGTACAGCCGGTAGGTCCGCTTCCGGTTCACCCGGAACCCCTCGCGGCGCAGCAGGACATGGATCCGCCGATAGCCGTAACGGCGCTTCCGCTCGGCCAGCTCACGGATCCTGGCCACCAGCCCTTCCGGGGCCGGCCGGCGGCTCCGGTAGCCGTACAGCGATCGTGAGATGCCCACCAGCCCACAGGCCCGGGTGATGCCGTAACCGCGTTCCTGCCGCAGCACGTCCACCGCCTCGCGTCGGACCCGTGGGCCTACCATTTTCGCGACAGCAGATCCTTCAACGCCGCTTTATCCAATTCGGCCTCGGCCAGCAGTCGCTTCAACTTGCTGTTCTCAGCCTCGAGGTCCTTCAACCGTCGAGCGTCCGACACGGTCATGCCGCCGTACTTGCTCTTCCAGTTGTAGAACGTCGCCTCGGAGATCCCGTGCTTCCGGCACAGCTCCGGCGTCTTCGCTCCCGCCTCCGACTCCTTCAGTACTCGAATGATCTGCTCTTCCGAAAATCGCTTCTTCTTCATCGTCCGCTCCTGATGGGCGGACTCTACCTCGGGTCGGGACTAAACGCGGGGGTCAGGTCATCTCCGCCAGTCCCATCGAGAGCGGCCCCATCGTGGCCGTTCTCGATGGGACCGGAGGGGGTGTGTGGACGAACCCAGCGGGTTCGACGAGCCGGGCCCGGAGAAATCCGGGCCCGGCCCTTCAAACGAGCCAGCGCTGGCGCGCCATTCGGCTTACGTCTTCACGTCGAACCGGCCAAGGTTCATCACCTTGGTCCAGGCGGCGGCGAAGTCCCTCGCGAACTTCTCGCCCGCGTCGTCGCTCGCGTAGACCTCGGCAAGCGCGCGCAGCTCGGAGTTCGAGCCGAACACGAGGTCGGCCCGGGTGCCGGTCCACTTGAGCTTGCCGCTCTTGCGGTCGAAGCCCTCGTACACGCCCTTCGCCGACGCCGGCTTCCACTCCGTGCGCATGTCGAGCAGGCTGACGAAGAAGTCGTTGGTCAGCTCGCCGGGACGCCGGGTGAGCACCCCATGCTTCGAGCCGCCGGCGTTGGCGCCGAGCGCCCGCATGCCGCCGACCAGCACCGTCATCTCGGGCGCCGTCAGGGTCAGCAGGTTTGCGCGGTCGAGCAGCAGCTCCTCGGCCGGCGTCTCGATGCCCGACTTCACGTAGTTGCGGAAGCCGTCGGCCAGCGGCTCGAGCGGCTCGAAGGACTCGACGTCGGTCTGCTCCTGCGAGGCGTCGGTCCGTCCCGGCGTGAACGGCAGCTTCACCTCGTGGCCGGCCTTCTTTGCCGCGGCCTCGACGGCCGCCGTGCCGCCGAGCACGATCAGGTCGGCGAGCGAGACCCGCTTCCCGCCCTTCTGCGCTCCGTTGAACTCGCGCTGGATCGTCTCGAGCTTCTTCAGCACCTTGCCAAGCTCGGCGGGCTGGTTGACCTCCCAGTCCTTCTGCGGCGCGAGGCGCATGCGCGCGCCGTTGGCGCCGCCGCGGAAGTCCGAGCCGCGGAAAGTCGCCGCCGAGGCCCAGGCGGTCCGAACCAGCGGGGCGGTGCCGAGGCCCGACTCGAGGATCTTCGCCTTGAGCGCGGCGATGTCCCTGGCGGTGACCAGCGGGTGGTTCACCGCCGGCACCGGGTCCTGCCAGACCAGTTCTTCGGCCGGGACCTCGGGCCCGAGGTAGCGGGCGCGCGGGCCCATGTCGCGGTGGGTCAGCTTGAACCAGGCGCGCGCGAAGGCGTCGGCGAAGGCCTGCGGATCCTTGTGGAAGCGCCGCGAGATCTTCTCGTAGGCGGGATCGAAGCGCATCGACAGGTCCGCCGTGGTCATCATCGGCGGGTGCTTCTTCGACGGGTCGTGCGCGTCGGGGATCATGTGCTCGGGCTTGACATTCTTCGCCCGCCACTGGTGCGCGCCGGCGGGGCTCTTGACCAGTTCCCACTCGTAGCCGAACAGCATGTCGAAGTAGCCCATGTCCCACTGGGTCGGGTTCGGCTTCCACGCGCCCTCGATGCCGCTGGTCGTCGTGTGCGCGCCCTTGCCGCTGCCGAAGCGGTTGATCCAGCCGAAGCCCATCGCCTCGAGCGGCGCGCCCTCGGGCTCTGGACCGACGAGCGCCACGTCGCCGGCGCCGTGTGCCTTGCCGAAGGTGTGGCCGCCGGCCACCAGCGCCACGGTCTCCTCGTCGTTCATGGCCATGCGCGCGAAGGTCTCGCGCACGTCGCGGCCGGAGGCGACCGGGTCGGGCTTGCCGTCCGGGCCTTCCGGGTTCACGTAGATCAGGCCCATCTGCACCGCGCCGAGCGGGTTGGCCAGCACGCGGTCGCCGCTGTAGCGGCTGTTGGGTTTGTCGCTGGTGGCCAGCCACTCGGTCTCCGCGCCCCAGTAGATGTCGTCCTCAGGCTCCCAGATGTCCGGTCGCCCGCCGCCGAAGCCGAAAGTCCTGAAGCCCATCGACTCGAGGGCGACGTTGCCGGCGAGGATCATCAGGTCGGCCCAGGAAATCGCCTTGCCGTACTTCTTCTTGATGGGCCACAGCAGCCGGCGCGCCTTGTCGAGGTTGCCGTTGTCCGGCCAGCTGTTGAGCGGGGCGAAGCGCTGGTTGCCGGTGCCGCCGCCGCCGCGGCCGTCGGCCACGCGGTAGGTGCCTGCGGCGTGCCAGGTCATGCGGATGAACAGGCCGCCGTAGTGGCCCCAGTCGGCCGGCCACCATTCCTGCGAGTCGGTCATCAGCTTGCGCAGATCCTTCTTGAGCGCGGCGTAGTCGAGCTTCTTGAACGCCTTGGCGTAGTCGAAGCCCTGGCCCATGGGATCGGACTTGTCCGAGTGCTGGCGGAGGATCCTGAGGTTCAGCTGGTTCGGCCACCAGTGCTGGTTCGACTGGAGGCTCGAGTGGGTGCGGGATCCGTGGGTTGCTGCGGCGAACGGGCACTTCGGGACGGCGGACATGGGCGGCTCCTTTGCTGCCGGGGCTTGCGGGCCGACTCTAGGGCCGCAGGCCCGACCGGTCCAATGCGTCCTGTCCATGAACGCCATAGGCGGGGCCTCTGCTCCCGGCCGGCGGCGGGCTGGCCCGGGAGTCAAGTTTCACCCTCGGCCGGCCGATACCGCGGCCATGCGCCTGAGAGAGCTCCTGTCGCGCGGGTCCTCCGCCCGAGCCAGCGTCGCGGACGACCCGCACGCCGCCTTCCTGGACGCCATCGAGGCGGACCTCGCCCGGGGCCCGCTCAACCTGCCGTGCTTCCCTGACATCGTGCCGCGCGTGCGGCAGGCGCTCGACGACCCGAAGAGCAACGCCGACGACATCGTGCGCATCGCAAGTGCCGAGCCGCGACTCGCGGCCCGGCTGATCCAGACGGCCAGTTCGGTCGTGTTCAATCCCTCCGGCAAGCCGGCGCCGAACCTGCGCGCGGCGGTGACCCGACTCGGCCACGAACTGGTGCAGTCCGTCGCCATGGCCTTTGCCGTGCAGCAGATGAAGGCGGAGCCGACGCTTCGCCGCGTCGCCGAGCCGCTGGCCGGGCTGTGGGAGCGGAGCATGGCGGTCGCCTCGATCTGCCGCGTCCTGGCCCATCGGATCGGCGTTCCCGACGACCGGGTGTTCCTCGCCGGCCTCGTCCACGGAATAGGGCACTTCTACATCGTCGTGCGCGCCGCCGAGGCATCGAGCCCGGTGCAGTACGAGGCCCTGCCATCCACGCTGGTCGCAGCCCGTCACCCCGCCATGGGCCGCGCGGTGCTCGGGAAATGGGGGTTCGAGGCCCGGCTGTGCGAGGCCGTGGGCGACCAGGCCGACCATGTGCGCGAATCGGCCCGGGCCGCCGACCTCACGGACTTGCTGATCGCCGCGGTGGTGTTGGCCGAGGCTCTGCTCGAACGCGATGGCGACCTGTCGGGAACCCAGGGGATCTCCGCGTTCGAGCGGATCGCGCTCGACGAGGCGGGCCTCGGCACCGTCCTCAGCCACACCCGTCACTCGCTGGACTCCATGCGCGAGAGCCTGCTCGGCTGAAGCGGTCTCGGCGCCGGCCGAGCCGCTCGAGGTCGGCTGGGACGTCGAGGTCGAAACGCGCGGAAGGCATCTGCACCGTGATCACGGGCAGGCTGGCGTCGCGCAGCAGTCCGCGTGCGCCGGCGTCGCCGCCGATCCCCCTCGCGCGCGCAAAGGCCCAGCCGGGCAGCACCGCGGGCGCCCCGCGGATCCCGTCCCAGGTCGCCGTGACCAGCGCGCGAGGGTGACGTCGCGCGACCCCGAGGAGCCGCCGAAGGTCGGCGGCGGTGAGGGCGAACTGGTCGGCGAGCAGCACCAGCGCCATTGACGCGTCGGCCGGCAGCGCGGCGATGCCGGCGGCGAGCGAGGCGCCCATGCCCTCGCGCCAGCGCCGGTTGACCGCCACGCGAATGCCGAGACCGGACAGTTCGGCGCGCAGGCGCGAGGCTCGCGCGCCGAGGACCACCACGCAGCGCTGGCCCGCCACGGAATGCGCGAGCCGGGCGGATCGCGCGAGCAGCGACTCGCCGGCGATCGTCCTCAGCAGCTTGGGCCTGCCGAAGCGGCGACTGGCGCCGGCGGCGAGGACGACGACGTACAGGCCGCGCCGCGGATCGCCGCGCGTCGGCTCGCGCCGTTCGACGAGGCTGCGCTGCAGCCGAGGCGGCCCGGCGGGTATCATGCGATTCATGCGCAAAGAATACGCGAGGCTGCGGCGGCGGCCCTTCCTCATGCCCCTGTGGCTTCCGGTCATCGCGGTCGTCGCGGCCATCCTGTTCGCGGCATGGCTGGTCGTGTCTGCATCCACGACGCTGGTCCTGGTCGTGCGCCACGCCGAGGCGGAGATCGGCCGCGGCGACGATCCGGCCCTGTCCGCCGCGGGCGAGGCGCGTGCGCAGCGGCTGGCGGCGCTGATGACCGCCGCGAGCGGCTTCGCGCCCGACGGCATCGTCGTGTCGGGCCTGCGCCGAAGCGGCGAGACGGCACGGCCGCTCGCCGCTGCGCTGTCGGTGCCGGTCGTGGCCGTGGAGTCGCGCGATCCGAGGGTGGTCGTGAAGCGCGCGCTGGCGGAATTCAGGGGCCGGCGGGTGCTGATCGTCGGTCACAGCGACACCGTCCCGGCGATCGTCGAGCGGCTGGCGCGCCAGCGCGTGCCAGCGATGTCCGCCTCCGAGCACGGCACGCTCTACGTCGTCGCCGTGCCTCGTTTCAGCCGCCCGGCGGTGCTTCGACTCGAACTGCCCTGACCTGGATCAGCGCCCCTTCGGGCTGCGGGCGCCGGCGAGCGCCACTGCGTTCTGGACGAAGGCGAGGTGGCGCCCGACGCGCAGGTCGGCGAGCACCGAGTCGCGCACGACCCGGCCACGGTCGATCAGGAACGTCGCCCGGCGAACGCCGACCCCGAGCGGACCGTCCACCCCGAAGGCGCGGATGACCGCCTTGCGCTCGTCCGACAGCAGAAGGAAGGGCAGGGAATGCTTTTCGCGGAAGCGACGGTGGCTGTCGGGGGGCTGCGGGCTGATGCCGACCACCTTCACGCCCGCACCGAGGATCTGCGCGTGCAGGTCGCGGAAGTCGCAGGCCTCGCGGGTGCAGCCGGGCGTGAAGTCCGCCGGGTAGAAGTAGAGGATCAACGCCTCGCCGTCGAGCAGCTCGGTGAGGCTGCGCTCTCGGCCATCCTGGTCCGGAAGCGTGAACTCCGGCGCCCGTTCCCCGCTCTTCAGCATTCGAGCCTCCTTGCCGCGTCTCGCCCGTCAGTCCTCGCGCCGGGACTGCGGGCCGCGGAAAACCTGTTCCATCACCTCGTAGTTCGAAGCGTGCAGGCCCAGGTGGGCGTAGATGCGCTGGGCCGCATGATTGCCCCGGTCCACATAGAGCCGAAGCCCGCAGACGCCCGGGTCGCGCTCGGCGAGCGCCGCCACGTGCCTGAACAGTCCGGAGAATACGCCCATGCCACGGTGTCCGTCATGGACGAAAACGGACTGGATCCACCAGAAACACCCGTTTCGCCAGTCGCTCCACTCGTAGGTGAGCATCATCTGCCCGACCATACGGCCGCCGAGCTCGGCGATGAAGTAGCGGCCGAGGCCCGGGTCGCCGAGCACGGCGGCGACGCCCGGTCGCAGCAGGGCCGGGTCGAGTGCCTTGCCTTCGGTTTCGAGCGCCATTCGCTGGTTGCCGTCCACGACGAACTCGAGGTCGGCCGGGGTGGCGTCGCGAACGGTGACCGGCATGCGAAGCTCCGGGCGGGGGAACGTGGATGATACGCGGGCCGGCCTCGGGCGGGCGCCCTCTCGAGGTTGTGCTTGCCGCCACCCTGGGGGCTCACTACAATTCCGCGCCTCGACGGGGCGGTAGCTCAGCTGGGAGAGCGTCGCGTTCGCAATGCGAAGGTCGAGGGTTCGATCCCCTTCCGCTCCACCAGATCCCGCAAGGCCAGGCTACCGCCTGGCCTTTTTCTTTCCCCCGGCAGCCTCGACGGATGCAATTTCCCGATTGACTTTCGCGAGCGCGGCGTCCTAGCGTTGCCTTGCGCCATCGGGATGGCGCGTGCACCAGGGGAGAGCCATGGCGAAACGGAAGAAGGCGGCCAAGAAGGCCGCGAAGAAGAGCGCCCGGAAGACGGCGCGCAGGGCGCGGCCCGCTGCGAAGAAAGTCGCGCGGACGGCCGCGAAGAAGGCGCGGCGGACCACGCATCGCAGCTCGAAGGGCAAGAAGCTCTACGCGAAGCGGGACGGCAAGGGCCGGTTCAAGGACATCCAGACCTACGCGCGCGCGCACGCCGCCGACCTGCGCAAGAAGTCGAAGTCCGAGACCGCTTCGGCGAAGAAAAAGGTGAAGAAGGCGGCCAAGAAGGCGGTCTCCGCCACCGCCAGGAACGTCCGAAAGGCGACCAAGGTCACGCGTCGCGGCGTGTCGAAGGCGCGGACGACGGCGAAGCGGGCGATCGTGAAGGCGGCGGTGCAGGTCCGCAAGGCGACCACGCAGGTCGAGCGGGCCGCGCAGCAGGCGGTGCAGACCACCGCGCAGGCCGTCGACCAGGCCGCGCAGAGGGTGGACACCGCGGTGAACGACGCGGCCACGCAGGCGACCGAGAAGGTCGGCTGAGCCCGGCGCCGCCGCGGGGCGCGCGCAAGGGCGGTCCGCGGCGGCTTTCGGTTACCATTCGGGGCACGCCCCGGTAGCTCAGTGGATAGAGCGGCCGCCTCCTAAGCGGCAGGTCGCAGGTTCAACTCCTGTCCGGGGCACCACTACCGCTGCCCGGCATCCCGCCCATGTCCGTGGGCCGTTCGAAGCGGACCGGCGTCTGGTCGTGGTCGTGCAGTTCGTGCCAGGTCACGCCCTCGAGCACCCCGTTGCCGACCCTCAACACGAAGTGGTCCGAGGTCCACGATGTCCTTAGGATGCTGACCGTGCGCATTCTCGGGCGCCCCGAGACGATCGTCAGGATGTCGCCGCTCAGGGTCGCTTCGAACGGCACCTCGATCTCGACCAGGCGATCCTGGTCGGGCCACAGCATCCGACGATCGACCGAGCCGCCGGGACGACGCTGGAGGTCGTGAACGTGCGTGAACACGCCGGTCAGGAGCCCCTGTCGGCGACCGCGCTCCAGCGTCAACCGGCCCGACTCCAGCGTATGCCAGGGCCTGTGCTTGCCGAGCGCGACCGCATCAATCTGCCAGGTTCCCGACAGCGCGGCGAGCAGCTTCTCATCGGGTGGCAGATCCGGCAGGAAGAATCGCGACGGGTCGTCCGCGACGACGACATCCTCCGGCACGCCGACGATCCAGCCGCTGAACACGTGACCGCCACCTTGCCACTGCACGCGGACCGACCTGGGATCGGGCGGGACTTCGATTCCCACGACGCGCACGCGCGTGCCGGCCTCGAGTTGCCGGGAGCTCGCGCAGCTCGCCTCCTTTTGCAGCGAGCGGTACACGAAGCGGGGCGGGCAGAGGAAGGCGGTGACCCGGTGGGCGAGCACCGCGTTCGCGGGCGGCCAGCCGGCCTCGGGCGATCGTCCAGGCAGCCTGTCGCCGGGGGCCGCGGCCGCGGCGGAGAGACCGGCGCATAGGAGAGTGAGCAGGCTGGCCGCGCGGCCGAAAGCGCTTCTTGCGCAGCGGCTGCCGCGGAGTGCGCCGGACTCGACCTGTGACACCAAAAGAGTCCCTCCTTCCGGTATCATTTCAGTCTTTTAGCACACCAGAGCCGCGCCGCGCCCATGAGCCGTTCGCTGAGCGAGTTGTACGCATCCAGTCCGCTTTTCGCCGCCAACTCCCCCTACGTCGAGGAGCTCTACGAGCAGTACCTCGCCGATCCGCAGGCCGTGCCGGGCCCGTGGCGGGACTACTTCAACGGCCTCGGCGCGGCTCAGACGCCCGAGATCGCGCACGGTCCGGTGAAGTCGGCCCTGCTCGAGCGCGCCGGCCGGCCGCGCGCCGCCTCCGCGGCGGACGGCGAGGAGTCCGCCAAGCAGGGCGCCGTCTCGCGGCTCATCCAGATCTACGCCAACCGCGGTCACCTCGTCGCGGACATCGACCCGCTCGGCCTGATGCACCGGCCCGTGCCGAGGGTCATGGAACTGGCCTACTTCGGGCTGTCCGACGCCGACCTCGACGCCGAGTTCTTCACCGGCAGCCGCATCGGCGGGGTCGCGAAGCGGATCAAGCTGCGCGAGATCATCGCGCAGCTCAAGCAGATCTACTGCAGCCGGGTCGGCGCCGAGTTCGCGCACGTGTCCGAGACCGAGGAGCGCCTGTGGCTGCAGGATCGCTTCCAGGAGGGCATGCTTCACCACCGCTTCAGCGCCGAGGAGCGCCGCAACATCCTCTGGCAGCTGACCGCGGCCGAGGGCCTCGAGCGCTACCTGCACACCAAGTACGTCGGACAGAAGCGCTTTTCCCTCGAGGGCGGCGACGCGCTGATCCCGATGCTCGACGACATCGTGCAGCAGGGCGGCGTGCACGGCATCGAGGAGATCGTCATCGGCATGGCCCATCGTGGGCGCCTGAACGTGCTGGTCAACGTCCTCGGCAAGTCGCCCTCGGCCATGTTCTCTGAATTCGAGGGGGCCTACGAACTCTCGAAGCTGACCGGTTCGGGCGACGTGAAGTACCACAAGGGCTTCTCCGCCGACCTCAAGACGCCGGGCGGCAACGTCCACGTCGCGCTGGCCTTCAACCCTTCTCACCTCGAGGTGGTCAACCCGGTGGTCGAGGGCTCGGTGCGGGCGCGCCAGGAGCGGCGCGGCGACGCCGGCGGCGAGCGCGTGCTGCCCATCCTGATCCACGGCGATGCGGCCTTCGCCGGCCAGGGCGTGGTGATGGAGACGCTGCAGCTGTCGCAGGCGCGCGGCTTCTCGACCGGCGGCACCGTGCACATCATCATCAACAACCAGGTCGGCTTCACGACCAGCGAGCCGCGCGACGCGCGCTCGACGCTGTACTGCAGCGACGTCGCGAAGATGATCGAGACGCCGGTGTTCCACGTCAACGCGGACGACCCCGAGGCGGTGGTGTTCGTCATCCGTCTCGCGCTCGAGTACCGCATGCGCTTCCGCAAGGACGTGGTCATCGACCTGGTCTGCTATCGCCGGCACGGCCACAACGAGGCCGACGAGCCCTCCGCGACCCAGCCGGTGATGTACCAGACGATCCGCAAGCACCCGACGGCGCGGCAGGTCTATGCCGAGCGGCTGGTGGCGGACGGCGTGCTCGACTCCGCGGAGTCGACCGCCATGCCGGAGCAGTACCGCACCGGCCTCGAGGAGGGCAAGCCGCAGGCGCGGGCCTTCGTCGGCACCACCGGCAACAAGTTCACCGTGGACTGGAGCCGCCATCTCGAGGCGAGCTGGGCCGAGCTCATCACGACGGCCGTGCCCGCCGAGGCGCTCGCCGCGCTCGGGCGCCGGCTGGTCCAGACGCCGGGCGACTTCACGCTGCATCCGCGCGTGGCGAGGGTGATCGAGGACCGGCGGCGCATGTACGCGGGCGACATGCCGCTCGACTGGGGCGCCGCCGAGACGCTCGCCTACGCGACGCTGCTCAAGGATGGCTACCGCATCCGCATCACCGGGCAGGACAGCGGACGCGGCACCTTCTTCCATCGCCACGCGGTGCTCCACGACCAGGCCACCGGCAAGCGCCACATCCCGCTCGCCGAACTGGTGGACGACCGGCGGCTGTTCCGCGTCACCGACTCGGTGCTCTCGGAGGAGGCCGTGCTCGGCTTCGAGTACGGCTACTCGACCACCTCGCCCGACACGCTCGTCGTCTGGGAGGCGCAGTTCGGCGACTTCGCGAACGGCGCGCAGGTCATCATCGACCAGTTCATCGCCTCCGGCGAGGCCAAGTGGGGCAGGCTCTCCGGCATCACGCTGCTCCTGCCGCACGGCTACGAGGGCCAGGGACCCGAGCACAGCTCGGCCCGCCTCGAGCGCTTCCTGCAGCTCTCCGCCGAGTACAACATGCAGGTCTGCGTGCCCTCGACCCCCGGGCAGATGTTCCACATGCTGCGCCGGCAGATGCGCCGCGCGCTGCGCAAGCCGCTCGTCGTAATGACGCCCAAGAGCCTGCTGCGCCACAAGCTCTCCGTCTCTTCGCTCGACGAGCTGGTCACCGGCCGCTTCCAGGTGCTGATCGACGAGGTCGACGGCCTCGAGCCGGCGAAGGTGGGCCGGATCGTGCTCTGCAGCGGCAAGGTGTACTTCGACCTGCTCGAGCGGCGCCGCACGGAGGGCCTCGACAACGTCGTGATCGTGCGCCTCGAGCAGCTTTATCCGTTCCCGTCGGACGAGTACGGCGCGCTGATCGAGCGCTACGCCAATGCGCGCGAGATCGTCTGGTGCCAGGAGGAGCCGCAGAACCAGGGCGCCTGGTACCAGATCCGCCACCGGCTGCAGGAGCAGCTTGGGCCGCTGCACACCCTCTATTACGCCGGCCGCAGCGGCGCCGCGGCGCCCGCCGCCGGCATCTTCCAGCTGCACGCCGAGCAGCAGCAGAACCTCGTGAACGCCGCGCTACGCTCGACGGTCACCGAGGCGACCCATCGTGACACCCAGCGCCTCACCGCCGAGGGAGGCAGGACCAGCCCATGACCGTCGAAGTTCGAGTTCCCCAGCTCCCCGAGTCCGTCGCCGACGCCACGCTCGTAGCCTGGCACAAGAAGCCGGGCGACTCCGTCGCCCGGGACGAGAACCTCGCCGACCTCGAGACCGACAAGGTGGTGCTCGAGGTGCCGTCGCCGGTCGCCGGCGTACTGCGCGAACTGAAGGTGGATACCGGCGCCACCGTGACCAGCGGCGAGCTGCTCGCCGTGATCACGGAGGGCGAGAAGTCCTCCTCCGCATCCCGCGACCAGCCGGTGGAGGAATCGGCTGAGGAGTCCGGAGACTCCGAGGACGGCGGCGCCGCACGCGCCTCGCCGGCGGCGCGGCGGGTCATCGAGGAGAACCGGCTCGATTCGTCGCGCATCTCGGGATCGGGTCGCGACGGGCTGATCACCAAGAGCGACGTCGAGCAGCACCTCGCGCAGGCGGTCAAGGTGACCGCGCGCGAGGCGCCCCGGGAAGTTCAGCAGAAGCCGGCCGCGGCGCCGCCGCGCGCGGCGGCGGGCGGGCGCAGCGAGCAGCGCGTGCCGATGACCCGGCTGAGGACGCGGATCGCCCAGCGCCTGGTGGAGGCGCAGTCCACGCAGGCGCTGCTGACCACCTTCAATGAGGTGGACATGCAGGCGCTGAACGACCTGCGCGGCCGCTACAAGGAGGCTTTCGAGAAGCGCCACGGCGTGCGGCTCGGGTTCATGTCCTTCTTCGTCAAGGCCTGCGTCGAGGCGCTGCGCCGCTTCCCCGTCGTCAACGCCTCGGTCGAGGGAAGCGACATCGTCTACCACGAGTACTACGACATCGGCGTGGCGGTCTCGACCGACCGGGGCCTCGTCGTCCCGGTGCTGCGCGACGCGGACGCGATGGGTTTCGCCGACGTCGAGAAGGCCGTCACCGGCTACGCGCAGCGCGCGCGGGAGGGCTCGATCACCATCGAGGAGCTCACCGGCGGCACTTTCTCGATCACCAATGGCGGCGTTTTCGGCTCGCTGCTGTCGACGCCGATCGTCAACGCGCCGCAGAGCGCCATCCTCGGCATGCACAAGGTGCAGCCGCGGCCGATGGTGGTCGACGGGGAGGTGGTCGTGAGGCCGATGATGTACCTGGCGCTGACCTACGATCACCGCATCATCGACGGCCGCGAGGCCGTGCAGTTCCTGGTCGCCGTCAAGGAGGCGATCGAGGACCCGTCCCGCCTGCTGCTGCAGGTCTGAGGACCGCCGAGGAGGTTCGAGCATGTCCGACAGCTTCGACGTCGTCGTCATTGGCGGCGGGCCGGCCGGCTACCCGGCCGCGATCCGTGCCGCCCAGAACAAGCTCTCCGTCGCCTGCATCGACGAGTGGAAGAACTACGATGGCAGTGCCGCCTTCGGCGGCACCTGCCTGAACGCGGGCTGCATCCCGTCCAAGGCGCTGCTCGAGTCCTCCGAGCTGGTGCACCGTGCCCAGCACGAGTTCAAGGCCCACGGCATCAAGCTCGGCGGCGTGGAGGTCGACCTCGCGGCGATGCAGAAGCGCAAGGCAACGATCGTTCGGCAGAGCACGCAGGGCATCCTGGCGCTGTTCAAGACCGCGGGGGTGACGCCGCTGCAGGGCCACGGCCGGTTGCTGCCGGGTCGCAAGGTCGAGTTCACCGGTCACGACGGCAAGCAGCGCACCCTGCAGGCGAAGCACGTGGTGCTGGCCTCGGGCTCCCAGCCGATGGAGCTCAAGAGCGCGCCCTTCGACGGCAAGCACATCATCGACTCCTGGGGCGCGCTCGAGCTGGAGGCGGTGCCGAAGCGGCTCGGCGTGATCGGCGCCGGCGTGATCGGCCTCGAGCTCGGCAGCGTCTGGCGCCGCCTCGGCGCGGAGGTGGTGGTGCTCGAGGCGCTGCCGGACTTCCTGCCGATGGCCGACGGCGCGGTGGCCAAGGAGGCGCTCAAGCACTTCCGGAAGCTCGGCCTCGACATCCGCCTCGGCGCCAAGGTGTCGGGGGCCAAGGTCGAGGACGGCGCGGTCGAGGTGAAGTACGCGGATGCCATGGGCGAGCAGTCGCTGACGGTGGACAAGCTGATCGTGGCCATTGGCCGGCGGCCGTTCACCAGGGACCTGCTGGCCGAGGGCGTCGGCGTCGAGCTCGACGAGCGGGGCTTCATCAAGGTGGACGGACACTGCAAGACGTCGGCCGAGAACGTCTGGGCGGTCGGTGACTGCGTACGGGGCGCGATGCTTGCGCACAAGGGCAAGGAAGAAGGCGTCGCCGTCGGCGACGCGATCGCCGGGCTCTACGCGCACGTCAACTACGACGCCATTCCTTCGGTGATCTACACCGCGCCGGAGATCGCCTGGGTGGGCAAGACCGAGGAGCAGGTCAAGGCGTCGGGCCGCGCCTACAAGGTCGGGCAGTTCCCGTTCGCCGCGAGCGGCCGTGCGCGCGCCATGGAGGCCCCGGCCGGCTTCTGCAAGTTGGTGGCTGCGGCCGACGACGACGAAATACTCGGCGTCCACGTGATCGGCCCGATGGCCGGCGAACTGATCGCCGAAGCGGTGCTCGCCATGGAGTACTCCGCGAGCAGCGAGGACCTGCAGCGCATCATGCACGCCCACCCGACGTTGTCCGAGGCGCTGCACGAGGCGGCCCTCGCCGCCGACAAGCGCGCCATCGACTTCCCCAACCGCTGAAACTCGAAGAACTCGAGGGGACAAACTCCAGGAAACTCCAGGGGACATTCGCTTGGAGTTTGCGCTGGAACTCCAGGGGACATTCGCTTGGAGTTTGCGCCGAGCCGCCGCGCGACAAACTGGAAGCGAATGTCCCCTTCAGTTAGACGCGGCGCTGGGCGCTGATCACGTTCGGCAGCGACTTGAGGCGGGTCAGGACCCGCGACAGCTCCTCGAGGCCGCGGATCGAGACGGTCAGGGTGACGTCGGCGACGTTGCGGGCGGCGTCCGACTGCGAGTTGACCCGCTCGATGCTGATCTTCTCGTCGGCCAGCAGGCCGCTGATGTCCCGCAGCAGGCCGCGGCGGTCGAAGGCGTGGACGTGGACGTCCACCTGGAAGGCCCGGTCGGCGGCGCCGCCCCAGTCGACGGCGAGCACGCGCTCGGGCTGGCGGGCGCGCATCCGCTCGAGGCTCGGGCAGTCGGCGCGGTGCACGGTGACGCCGCGGCCCACGGTGACGTAGCCGGCGATCGGCTGGGGCGGCACCGGGCTGCAGCAGCGCGCGTAGGTGCAGGCGAGGTCGCCGACGCCCTCGACCTCGAGGCCGGTCGCGGCCTTGCGACGCGCCTTGGCGCGCGGCGCCGGCGGCGGCGCCAAGTCGGGCGCGCGTGCCCGCATGCGCCGCTGGATCGCCCCGCTCACCTGCGCGACGTTCAAGTCGCCCGTGCCGAGGCCGAGGTAGAGGGCGTCCGCCGTCGGCAGGCTCATCTCCGCGAGCAGTTCCGGCAGCGGCACGGCGCTCGCCAGCCCCAGCCGGCCCAGCTCGCGCTCGAGCAGCTCGCGGCCCTCCTGCCGGTTCCGGCCTTCGTCCTGCTGCCGGAACCAGGCCCGGACCTTGGCCCGGCTGCGCGGCGAGGCCAGGTAGCCGAGCTGCTCGATCAACCAGTCGCGGCTCGGCTGCAGCTGCTTGGCGGCGATGATCTCGACCACCTCTCCACTGTTCAAGCGGTAGTCGAGCGGCACCAGCCGGCCGTTGACCCGCGCACCCCGGCAGCGGTGGCCGAGGTTGGTGTGCACGTGGTAGGCGAAGTCGATGGGCGTCGCGCCGGCTGGAAGGTCCACCACGTCGCCCTTGGGGGAGAGGACGTAGACCCGGTCCTCGAACAGCTCGCCACGCACCCGGTCGAGGAAGTCGGGCTCAACCCCTCCTGCCGCGGCCGGGGCGAGCAGCTCGCGCAGCCACTGCACCTTGCGGTCGTAGCCTGACTCCTTGACGCCCTCCTTGTAGCGCCAGTGCGCGGCCACGCCGAGTTCGGCGTGCTCGTGCATCTCGCGGGTGCGGATCTGCACCTCGACCGGCAGCCCGCCCGGTCCGATCACCGCGGTGTGCAGCGAGCGGTAGTCGTTCTCCTTGGGGGTGGCGATGTAGTCGTCGAACTCGCCGGGCAGATAGGTCCAGCGGCCGTGCACGACGCCGAGCGCGGCGTAGCAGTCGGCGACCGTGCCGGTCAGGATCCGCACGGCGCGCACGTCGAGGACCTGCTCGAAGCCGAGCCGCTTGCGCTGCATCTTCCGCCAGATGCTGAAGATGTGCTTCGGCCGTCCTGTCACCTCGGCCTCGACCCGCGCCTCGGCCAGCGCCCGCGAGAGTTCGGCGCGCAGGTCCTCGATGTAGCGCTCGCGGTCGGCGCGTCGCTCGTTCAGCTGGGCCGCGATGCGCCGGTACTCGTCGGGCTCGAGGTGGCGGAAGGCGAGGTCCTCGAGCTCCCACTTGAGGTGCCAGATCCCGAGGCGGTTGGCGAGCGGGGCGTAGACCTCGCGAGTCTCGCGCGCGAGCTGGCGGCGCCGCTCCGGCGGGAAGGTGGCCGCATCGCGCAGGTCGAACAGCTGGCCGGCGAGGCGCGCGAGCACGAGCCGCGGGTCGGTGATGACGGCCAGCAGCATCTTGCGCAGCGATTCGGCCTGCGCCGGCGACAGCCGGTCGTCCTCGCTCCACTGGCCGCTGATCCGGAAGCTGCCGAGCGCGTCGAGCTCGCGCGCGAAGCCCGCCGCGGCGTCGCCGAGACGTTTCGCGGCGGTCTGGTCGTCGATCACGCCGGCGCCGAGCAGGGGGTGCAGGAGTGCGCCGGAGATCGTCTCGTCGTCGGCCTCGAGGCCGGCGAGGATGTCGGCGACGCCGAGGGCGCGCTCGAGCAGCGCCGGCGGTTGCTCGGCCAGCCGGCACCACTCGCTCACGGCCTCGCGGGCCGTCGCGACGGCGGGCGAGCGGGAGGCCTGGCGGAGGTGAGTCGTCTTCATGGCGGGTGAGCCCGGATGCCTGCCCGGGCACGGCTTTGCCGGTATGATACGCACTTCAAGGCGTCGCCTCGCGCGCCGCCGGCCCGGGAAGCAACGGTCCTTACAGGCGCTGCGCATGCGGAACAGTCGGCACCGGCGATCGCGGATGCTGAGGCTCGCGACCGTGCCGTCGCCGGGCGATGCGCCGGCGCCCGCGCCGCGCCCGCCCCGCGCGGGCACCGTGCGCGTGCTCGGCCTCGATCCGGGTTCGCGGGTCACCGGCTACGGGCTGATCGAGACCGATGCCCGCGGCCCGCGCTACCTGGCGAGCGGCAGCATCCGCGTCGGCGGCGGCGAGCTCGCGCTGCGGCTGCGGCGCGTGTTCAGCCACGTCGCCGTGCTGGTCGAGGAGCACCGCCCCGACGAGGTCGCGATCGAGCGGGTCTTCATGCACACCAATCCCGACAGCGCGCTGAAGCTCGGCCAGGCACGAGGCGCGGCGCTGTGCGCCGCGGTCGCCGACGGCGCGGACGTCTTCGAGTACACGCCGAGGCAGGTCAAGCTGACGGTCACCGGCACCGGCGCCGCCGAGAAGGAGCAGGTCCAGCACATGGTCAAGGCGCTGCTCGGCGTGTCGGGCCGGCTCGGCCTCGACGCCTCGGACGCGCTGGCCGTCGCGCTCTGCCACGCGCAGCACCGCGGCCTGGCGCTGCGGCTCGGCGCCCGATGATCGGCTTCATCCGAGGGCGGCTCGCGCAGAAGCATCCGCCGGCGTTGCTCGTGGACGTCAACGGCGTCGGCTACGAGCTCGAGGCGCCGATGTCCACGTTCTATTCGCTGCCGCCGGTCGGCGAGCCGGTGATGCTGCACACCCACCTGGTCGTGCGCGAGGACGCGCAGTTGCTCTACGGCTTCGCGACCGAGGCGGAGCGACGCCTGTTCCGCGACCTGCTGCGGGTGTCCGGCGTCGGGCCGAAGATCGGGCTCGCGCTGCTGTCGGGCATTTCCGTGGACGCCTTCATGCTCTGCGTCGAGTCCGGCGACGTCGGCTCGCTGACGCGGATCCCGGGGGTCGGCCGCAAGACGGCCGAGCGGCTGGTGGTCGAGATGCGCGACCGCATCCAGGCGCTCGGCGCAGGCCTGCCGGGCGGCGCGGGGCAGGCGGCGGGCGAGGCCGCGCCCGGCGCGCAGGCCGAAGCCTTTGCGGCGCTGGTCGCGCTCGGCTACCGTCCGGCGGAGGTCACCCGGTTGCTCAGGTCCGTGGCGGCAGAGGACCTCTCCACGGAGGAACTGATCCGCCAGGCCCTGCAGGCGGCGGCCGCGAGGTGAACCCTTGATCGAGCAGGACCGCATGACGACCCCCGACGCCTCGCGCGAGGACGAGGTGATGGATCGCGCGGTGCGGCCCAAGCGGCTCGCGGAGTACGTCGGCCAGCAGCCGGTGAAGACCCAGATGGAGATCTTCATCGAGGCGGCGCGCCGGCGCGGCGAGGCGCTCGACCACGTGCTGATCTTCGGGCCGCCGGGGCTGGGCAAGACGACGCTCGCCAACATCATCGCCAACGAGCTCGGCGTCGGGCTGCGCCAGACTTCCGGGCCGGTGCTGGAACGCCCCGGCGACCTCGCGGCGATCCTGACCAACCTGCAGGCCAACGACGTTCTCTTCGTGGACGAGATCCATCGACTGAGCCCGGTCGTCGAGGAGATCCTCTATCCGGCGCTCGAGGACTTCCAGCTCGACATCATGATCGGCGAGGGGCCGGCGGCTCGCTCCATCAAGCTCGACCTCCCGCCCTTCACGCTGGTCGGGGCGACGACCCGCGCGGGGTTGCTGACTTCGCCGCTGCGCGACCGCTTCGGGATCGTCCAGCGGCTGGAGTTCTACACCGTCGAGGAACTCGCGGGAATCGTCCGCCGGGCCGCCTCGATCCTCGGCATACCCGCCGAGGAGGCCGGCGCGAGGCAGGTCGCCGAGCGCGCGCGCGGCACGCCGCGCATCGCCAACCGGCTGCTGCGGCGCGTGCGGGACTACGCGGAGGTGCGCGCCGACGGCCGCATCACGGCCGAGGTGGCCGAGGCGGCGCTCGATCTCCTCGAGGTCGACCGGGAAGGTTTCGACCAGCTGGACCGGCGGCTGCTCTCGACCATCATCCAGAAGTTCGGCGGGGGGCCGGTCGGCATCGAGAGCCTCTCGGCCGCGGTCGGCGAGGAGCGCGGCACGCTCGAGGACGTGATCGAGCCCTTCCTCATCCAGCAGGGCTTCCTGATGCGGACCGCGCGCGGCCGGGTCGCGACGCGCGCGGCCTACCTGCACTTCGGCCTCGAGGCGCCGCCGGCGGATCCGTCCACCGGCCCGCTGCCGCTCTTCCGGGACTGACGCGGGATGCCCTTACGTCGCTTCACCTGGCCCGTAAGGGTGTACTGGGAGGACACCGACGGCGGCGGAGTCGTCTACTACGCGAACTACCTCCGGTTCCTCGAGCGGGCGCGCAGCGAGTGGCTGCGCGAGATGGGCGTCGACCAGGGCGCGCTGCAGCGCGAGGAACGCTTGCAGTTCGCCGTAGTCGAAGCGGAGGTCCGCTACCGGCGGCCTGCGCGCTACGACGACCTGCTGGTCGTCAGCGCCGAGGTGGAGGGCTGGCGCGGAGCCTCGGTGACCTTCCTGCAGGAAGTGCGCCGGAACGGGGAGGAGGGCGAGCTTTTGGTCACCGCAAGGATCCGGGCCGCCTGCCTCGACGCGAACACGCTCAAACCGCGGCCGCTGCCGCCGCGCATGCTCGAGGAGCTCGTGGGTGGGTGAACAACTGTCGGTGATCAAGCTCGTCGCCGAGGCGAGCCTCGTCGTGCAGCTGGTGATGGCGCTGCTCGTCGCGGCTTCGGTGCTGTCCTGGGCGATCATCTTCCGCAAGCGCCGCTTGATCGGCAGCGCCCAGTCGGAGGCGGATCGCTTCGAGAAAGCCTTCTGGGCGGGCAGCGAGCTGACCGCGCTGTACCGTGGCATCGAGAGCCGCGGCGGCGCGAAGGCCGGCATGGAGAGCATCTTCGAGGCCGGCTTCGGCGAGTTCTCGCGCTCGCGCGGCGAGTCCGGCCTGTCCGGCGCGCAGCTGATGGACGGCGTGCGCCGGGCCATGAAGGTGGCGCAGCTGCGCGAAATCGATCGCCTGGAGCAGAGCCTCGCGACGCTCGCGACCATCGGCTCGACCAGCCCCTATGTGGGCCTGTTCGGCACCGTGTGGGGGATCATGAACGCCTTCCACGGCCTCGGAAACGTCCAGCAGGCCACCCTCGCCATGGTCGCGCCGGGCATCGCCGAGGCCCTGATCGCGACCGCGATGGGCCTCTTCGCGGCGATCCCGGCGGTCATCGCCTACAACCGCTTCGCAGACCGGGTGACGCGCCTCGAGCTGCGCTACGACACCTTCACCGAGGAGTTCACCGCGCTGCTGCAGCGGCACTCCTCCTCGAGGAGCGCCTGAGATGCCCGCGGGCACCCGCGGCCGCCGGCTGATGGGCGAGATCAACGTCGTCCCCTACATCGACGTCATGCTGGTGCTGCTGATCATCTTCATGATCACCGCCCCGCTGCTGACCCAGGGCGTGGAGGTCGACCTGCCGGACGCGGATGCCAGGGCGCTCGACGCCGAGGACCTGCGCCAGCGCGAGCCGCTGGTGCTGACCGTGGACCGCGACGGCAACTACTACGTGAACATCGGCTCCGGCAAGGAGCGGCCGGTCGACGAGGCCACGGCACGCGAGCGCGTCACCGCCGTACTCGGCCGCGACCCCGAGACGCCGGTGCTGGTGCGTGCCGACACGGCCGTCCCGTATGGGCGCGTCGTGCAGGGCATGGTGCTGCTGCAGCAGGCCGGCGCAAGGAAGATCGGCTTTCTCACCGATCCGCGCGCGGCCCGGGCGCTCGAGGAGCTCGAGCGGCGGCGATGACGGCGGTCCTGCGCGGTGGGCTCGGACCTTACGGGCTGTCCCTCGGCCTGCACGCCGCGATCATCGCGATGCTGGCCGCCGGGGTCAGCTTCACCCGCGCGCCGCCACCCGCGCCGGTCCAGCCCGTCGAGGCAGTCGTCGCGGACGCAGCCATACTCGAGGCGCTGGCCACGGTCAGGCGCGAGGACCGCGAGCGGCGGCGCCGCGCGGCGGACGAGCAGCGCAGGGCCGAGGAAGCACGGCTCGCCGAGGAACAGCGGCTCGAGCGCGAGCGCACCGACGCCGAGCGCGCGGCCGCCGCCGTACGGGAGGCCGAGCAGCTCGCGAGCCAGCGGGCGGACGCCGAGGCGAGACGCAAGGCGGCCGCGGAGGTGGAGGCCAGGCGCCGGGCCGAGGCCGACGCGCGGCGCAGCGCCGAGGCGCAGGCGGCCGAGCGGCGCAAGGCCGAGGCGACCGAACGCGCCCGGCAGGAAGCGGAGCGGCGGCGGCTCGCCGACGAGGCGCGGGCGCGCGAACAGCGCGAGAGCGACCTGCGCGCCCGGCTCGCGGAGGAGGAGCGCCGAACCTCGGCGGCCGCCGCCGGTCTCAGGTCACAATACGTCGGCCTGATCCAGGCGCGCATCCAGCGGAACTGGATCCGGCCGGCCAGCGCGCGGCCGGGGCTGCGCTGCACGGTGAACGTGCAGCAGATCCCGGGCGGGGAGGTGGTGGGCGCCTCGATCGGCAGCTGCAACGGCGACGAGGCCGTGCGGCAGTCGATCGTGAGCGCGGTGCTGCGCTCCTCGCCGCTGCCGGCGCCGCCGGACCCGGCGCTGTTCGAGCGCAACCTGGTGATCGAGTTCGTGCCCGAGGAGTAGAGGATGACGTCACGCCTGCCGGTCCTGCTCGCCCTGGCGCTCGTGGTCGCGATGCCCGCGCGCGCCCAGCTCACCGTGCAGATCACCCAGGGCGTGGCCGATCCGATCCCGGTCGCCATCGTGCCCTTCGGCTGGGATTCGCCCGGCGCCGCGCCGCATGACGTCGCCGCGACGGTCGCAGCCGACCTCGACCGCAGCGGCCGCTTCCGCGCGCTGCCGCGCGCCTCGATGGTCGACCTGCCGCGGACCGCGGCGCAGGTGGACCCGGCGGACTGGCGGTTGCTCAAGGTGGACTACGTCGTGGTGGGCCGGCTGCTGTCCCGGCCGGACGGCCGCTACGAGGTGCAGTACGAACTGGTCAACGTGCTGACCGGCCAGCGCCTGCTCGGGCAGTCGCTGCCGGCGGACGGCGCCGCGCTCAAGCGCGCGGCGCATCGCGTGTCGGATGCGGTGTTCGAGCGGATCCTCGGCCTCAAGGGCGCGTTCGCGACCCGCATCGCCTACGTGTCGGTCGAGGGCCGCGCGCCCGCGCGCAGCTACCGGCTGATGATCGCCGACGCGGACGGCGCGAACCCCCGGGTCGTGGTGCAGTCCTCGCAGCCGCTGATGTCCCCCGCCTGGTCGCCGGACGGCGAGAGCCTCGCCTACGTGTCCTTCGAAGGCGGCCTGTCCGCGGTGTACGTGCAGGCGCTGGCGACGGGCCAGCGCGTTCGCGTCTCCGCCCGCGCCGGCATCAACGGCGCGCCCGCGTTCTCGCCTGACGGCCGCCGGCTGGCCCTCGCGCTGTCCCGTCGCGACGGCAACGTGGACGTCTACCTGCTGACGCTGGCCGACCAGACGCTCACGCGCCTGACGGAGTCGCCGGCGATCGACACGGAGCCGGACTTCTCGCCGGACGGCCGCCACGTCTACTTCACCTCCGACCGGGGCGGCGGGCCGCAGGTCTACCGCGTGGCCACGACCGGCTCGACGGCGGCCGAGCGCGTGACCTTCGAGGGGACGTACAATGCGCGCCCGCGCGTGGCACCTGACGGCAAGACGATCGCGGTCGTGACCCTCGACCGTGGCGCCTACAGGATCGCGAGCGTGGACCTCGAGCGGCGCGGCTCGCGGGTGCTGACCACGGGCCGCCTCGACGAGTCGCCGAGCTTCGCGCCGAACGGCGCGATGGTCATCTACGCGTCGCGCGAGGGCGGGCGGGGTGTGCTGGCCACCACCTCGGTGGATGGCCGGGTGCAGCAGCGCCTCGCCGGCGGCAGCGGCGAGATCCGCGAGCCGGCATGGTCGCCGTTCCTGCCATGACGGCGGGGCCGGCAGGAATGGTGGTGTCGATGGTACGCGGCGCAGCGCGCCGCCGGATGTTTCAAGGAGATTCCCGAATGCGTTCCCTTCCCCTGATCGCCGTGCTGATCGGCGTCCTGGCCGTGGCCGGCTGCGCCAAGAAGCCCACGACGGTGCCGGAGTCCGGCGCCGGGACCACGATTCCGTCCGACGAGGGCGCCAGCACCTCCGGCGCGGGCGGCGGCGGCGTCGGCGATGCCAGCAGCCTGCCGGGCGACCGCGGGGCCGGCGGCGTGGCCGGCGAGGGCCTGGTTGGATCCGACAGCGTGATCTACTTCGATTTCGACAGCAGCGAGATCCGGCCCGAGTTCTCGGCCGTCGTCTCGACCCAGGCGCGCCGGCTGGTCGCGAACCCCGCCGCGCGCGTGCGTCTCGAGGGGCATACCGACGAGCGGGGCTCGCGCGAGTACAACATCGCGCTGGGCGAACGCCGCGCCCAGGCGGTCCGCCGCGCGCTGATGCTGCAGGGCGTCGCCGACGCGCAGGTCGTGACCGTGAGCTACGGCGAGGAGCGGCCCGCCGTGGAGGGCACGGACGAGGGCGCCTGGTCGATGAACCGCCGCGTCGAATTCCGCCCGGCCAACTGACCCCGATGACGGCCCGGCTTCCGTCCACGGTCCTGATCGCCTGCGTCGCCGCGCTCGCGGCGCCCCAGGCCGGCGCGGCGCCGAGCCGCGCCGAGCTCGATGAGCGGCTGGTGCAGCTCGAGCGCAAGGTCGACAACCAGGGCCTGGTCGAGATCGCGCGACAGATCGAGGTGCTGCAGGCCGAGGTCCGCACCCTGCGCGGCAAGCTGGAGGAACTGCAGTTCGCCCAGGCCGGGCAGCGCGACCGTCAGCGTGAGCAGTATCTCGACCTCGACCGGCGCGTGCAGGCGGCCGAGTCCTCGATCCAGCAGCTGTCCCAGGCCGCGGCCGCGTCGGCGGCGGTGGCGAACGGCGATCCTGCCGCAAGCTACCAGTCCGCTTTCGACCTGCTCAAGGACGGGCGCTACGGCGACGCGCGGGAGGGCTTCCGCGCGTTCCTCGCGGCGCACCCGGAGCACGAGCTGGCCGAGAACGCGCGCTACTGGCTCGGCGAGGCGCACTATGTCGAGCGGCAGTTCGAGCCGGCACTCGCCGCTTTCGAGTCCGTGGTCCGCGCGCATCCGCAGGGGCGGAAGGCGGCAGATGCGCGCCTCAAGGCCGGCTACTGCCTGTACGAGCTCGGGCGTTTCGCCGAGGCGCGGTCCTGGCTCGAGGCGCTCGTGCGCGAACAGGCGGGCACGCCGGCCGCACGCGAGGCGGCGGCGCGGCTCGAGCGCATGCGGGCCGAGGGCCGCTGAGGGCGCCGTGGCAGCCGTTGCCGGGCAAGCGATCGGCCCCGCCCCCCAGCCGGCGCGGCTGCGCATCACCGAGACCTTCCTGTCGCTGCAGGGCGAGGCGGACGCGGTCGGCTGGCCGACCTTCTTCATCCGGCTCACCGGCTGCCCGCTGCGCTGCCGCTACTGCGACACCGAGTATGCCTTCCACGGCGGCGACTGGCGCGCAGTGACCGACCTGGTCGCCGCCGCGCAGGCCTCGGGCGCGCGGCACGTCTGCGTGACCGGCGGCGAGCCGCTGGCCCAGCCGCGCTGCCTCGAGTTGCTCACGGGCCTGTGCGATGCGGGCCTCGCCGTGTCGCTGGAGACGAGCGGGGCGCTCGACATCGCTGGAGTGGATCCTCGCGTCGTGCGGGTGGTGGACCTCAAGGCACCGGCGTCCGGGGAGGCCGGGCGCAACCGCTACGAGAACCTCGAGCTGCTGCGGCCGACGGACCAGCTCAAGTTCGTCCTCTGCGACCGGGACGACTACGAGTGGGCGCGCCGCCAGGTCGGCGAGCGGGCGCTTCACCAGCGCTGCCAGGTGCTCTTCTCGCCGTCCTGGGGCCAGCTCGAGCCGGCGACGCTGGCCGGCTGGATCCTGGAGGACCGCCTGCCGGTGCGCTTCCAGGTCCAGCTGCACAAGCTGCTGTGGGGCGACCAGCCAGGCCGATGAGCACCGCGCCCGCGAACCCGCGCCGCGCGGTGGTGCTGCTCTCTGGCGGCCTCGATTCGGCCACCGTGCTCGCCATTGCACGGGGCGAGGGCTACCGGTGCCACTGCGTGAGCTTCCGCTACGGCCAGCGGCACGCGGCCGAGCTCGACGCGGCCAGAAGCGTCGCCGCCGCGCTCGGCGCCGCCGAGCACCGCGTGATGGGCGTGGACTGGGGCGGCATCGGCGGCTCCGCACTGACCGACGCCACGATCGCGGTGCCCGAGGCGCCGACCGACGGAATCCCGATCACCTATGTTCCGGCGCGCAACACGGTCTTCCTGGCGGTGGCGCTGGGCTGGGCCGAGGTGCTCGGCGCGCGCGACCTGTTCATCGGCGTCAACGCCGTGGACTATTCCGGCTACCCGGACTGCCGCCCCGAGTTCATCGAGGCCTTCGAGCGCCTCGCGAACGTCGCGACCCGGGCCGGCGTCGAGGGAGGGCGCTTTCGCGTCCACGCGCCGCTGATCCGCGCGACCAAGGCCGACATCATCCGCCAGGGTACGGCCCTCGGCGTGGACTTCGCGCTTACGGTGTCCTGCTATCAGGCTGACGCCGAGGGACGCGCCTGCGGACGCTGCGAATCCTGCCGGCTGCGCCGTGCCGGCTTCGAGGCGGCGGGCGTGCGCGACCCGACGCGCTACGCGGGCTGAGGCGCCGATGCGCGGGCCCGACGAGGAAGAGCGTCCGCCGCCGGTCGAGGTCCCGGCGGCGGACCTCTCGGCCGAGGCGCTGCGCGGGGTGGTGGAGTCCTACGTCCTGCGCGAGGGCACCGACTACGGCGAGCGCGAGTGGCCCTTCGAGACCAAGGTCGCGCAGGTCCTCGAGCGCATCCACCGCGGCGAGGCGCGCATCCTGTTCGATCCGGCGAGCGAAACGATCGACATCGTCCCGGCGGCGAAGCCGTCTCGGGTATCATGACCGCGTTCGCCGGCTGGCAGCGCCGGCGCCCTCCCGTTCCGAACGGGCCGTTAGCTCAGCGGTAGAGCATCCGGCTTTTAACCGGTTGGTCGCTGGTTCGATCCCAGCACGGCCCACCACATCCGCCGGCGTCGTCGAGCGCGCCAACGGCGTGTGCGGCGCAGTTTCCGGCGTCGCTCTGCTCGTGCATTCCGACGGAATGCTGCGTGCGCCCATCGCTGTGCATTGGCGCTGTTGGCCGCGCATTCACCTGCGCTTAACAATTCCGACGCGGTCCTGAAACCGGCGGCTCCTAGAGTCCGGCACGCGGCGCAGTGATGGCGCCGAGTTCCAACACCTTCAAGGGAGCAATTCCGGCGATGAGCAGCGCACTTCATAAGGACGGCAAACTCAATCCTTGCACGGAGGCCGCCAACGACTCCGGCAACGAGTCCATCCACGATCTCATCGAGCGGCGCATGGTGTCGCGCCGGCGATTCCTGGCCACGGGCACGGCGGTCGCCGCCGCGGCCGCCGGCGGGACCGTGCTCGACGCGGCGTTCAAGCCCGCGGAAGCGTCGTCGTCGCGCGAGCCGCGCTGGGGCCGCGGCCGGATCGATTTCGAGTCGGTGCCGCCGAACAAGTACCTCAGCGCCGCCGACGACGCGGTGCGCGTGCCCTACGGCTATTCCGCGAGCGTCCTGGTCGCCTGGGGCGACCCGATCGACGGCGGACCGGCCTGGGATCCGGCCACGCCGATGACCGAGGGCGAGCAGGTTCGAGCCTTCGGCGCCCACACCGACGGCATGCACTACTTCCCCTACCCGGGACCCTGGGGCAACGAGCGCGGCTTGCTCGCGGTCAACAACGAGTACTGCGATCCGCCGCTGGTCAACGGCATCGCGCCGGCCCCGGTGTATTCGGACCCGGCGACGACGATCAGCCTGCCGATGGTGCGGGCGCAGCAGGCCGCGCACGGCGTCAGCATCGTCGACGTCGCCAGGCGCAAGCACGGCGGCTGGCGGGTGGTCCGTCGCTCGCCGTTCAATCGCCGCATCACCGGCAACACGCCCTGCCGCATCAGCGGCCCGGCCGCGGGTCACGAGCTGATGCGCACCGCGGACGACCCGAGCGGCACGCGCGTGCTGGGCACGCTGAACAACTGCGCGCACGGCTACACGCCCTGGGGCACCTACCTTACCTGCGAGGAGAACTTCAACGGCTACTTCGGCTCCACGACCACCTTCACGCCGACCCCGGCCGAGGCGCGCTACGGCCTGAACGTGTTCGGCTTCGGGTATCGCTGGCACGAGGCCGACCCTCGCTTCGACCTCAACCTGAACCGCAACGAGCCGAACCGCTTCGGCTGGGTGGTGGAGATCGACCCGACCGATCCGCACTCGATGCCGATCAAGCGCACGGCGATGGGCCGCTTCAAGCACGAGAGCGCCATGCTGGTGGTCGGCCGCGACCGCAAGGTCGCCTTCTACATGGGCGACGACGAGCGCAACGACTACGTCTACAAGTTCGTGTGCGCCAGGAAGCTCGGGCCGTTCGGCCGCAAGTCCGACCGCGACATGCTCGACGCGGGCACGCTGTACGTGGCCCGGTTCCACGCGAACGGCACCGGCGAGTGGCTGCCGCTGGTGCACGGCCAGGGCGGGCTCACGGCCGAGAACGGCTTCAGGGATCAGGCCGAGGTGCTGGTCCGCGCCCGCCAGGCCGCCGACCGGCTCGGCGCCACCATGATGGACCGGCCCGAATGGATCGCCGCGCACCCGAAGACGCGCGAAGTCTACATGACCCTCACCAACAACAACCGTCGCGGCAGCACGCCGGCTTCGGCGAACAGGGCCGACGGCACCAGCGTGGCCGGCAGCTCCCGCCCGCCGGTCGATGCCGCCAATCCGCGTCCCGACAACGATTACGGCCACATCATCCGCTGGCGCGAGCACCACGACGACGTGGGCGCGACGAGCTTCGACTGGGACATCTTCGTCAATTGCGGCGACAAGGCGACGACGAAGACGCTGTCCGGCAGCTACGTGGGCAGCGACCTGTCGGGACTCGGCTACCGGGGCGACATCAACGGCGACGACTACGGCGCGCCCGACGGCCTGTGGTTCGACGAGGACGGCCGGCTGTGGATCCAGACCGACCAGGTCGGCGATGCCACGGGCGACTGGGTGAACATCGGCGGCAACTCCATGCTCTGCGCCGATCCCCGCTCCGGCGAGACCCGCCGCTTCCTGACCGCGCCGAAGAATTGCGAGGTCACCGGCGTCTGCAGCACGCCCGACGGGCGGACAATGTTCGTCGGCATCCAGCACCCGGGCGAGGACTGGACGGTGGGCTTCACCGACAACTCGACCTGGCCCGACAGTGGCGTGAACGGTCCGACGCGACACTCGCGTCGTGGCGCCGCCGTCAAGCCGCGTTCGGGGATCGTCGTGATCACCAAGGACAACGGCGGCAAGATCGGCACCTGACCTGCGAGGACGCCACGGACGGCGGCGGGGCGACGGCTGCGGCCGTCGCCCCGTTTCGTCTCGACGGCGTCAGTCGCGCCCGTCGCCCGGCTCGCGGAAGTGCTCGAGCAGGAACTGCTCCTCGAGCGGCGTCAGGTCGAAGCGCCGCGCGGCCGTCTCGATCGCGGCGGCGTCGCGTGCCTGCTGCCCGGCAAGCCAGCGCAGCGCCCGGCGCAGGCTCTCGCCACGCGGCAGCAGCGCATCGCGGCTCACCGGGGCATCCAGGGGCCCGGCATCAGAAGTTGGCCCGACGCGCGGCGTCCTCGTGCATGCGCGCGAGGAAGCGCTGGATGGCAGGCTCGGCGTCCGCGGCCGGCATCAGCCGCTGTTCCTCCATCAGGCGCGCCATGTCGCGGATGCTGCGCCGCCCGTCGATCATCGCCATGATGAAGGCGAAGACGCGGGTGGACAGCGACTGCTCGCGGAACTGTGGCAGGGCCGGCACCGGCAGGTCGGTGCGCTCCAGCCACGCCGGCCGCGCCGCAGGACGCGGGGCGGGCGCCTCGCCGCGCTTGGTGGCGGCAAAGCACAGGACGGTCTCGATGCGTCCATGCCGGCTGGCAGGCGAGCGCATGTAGGGCAGGCTCGGCTCGGCGACCGGCCCGCTCTCGAAACCCGCGGCGGGGAGCAGCGCCAGGAGCTCCTCCATGCCGTAGCAGCGCTCCGGCGGGCGGTCCGCCCAAGCGAGCGAGCCGAAGTAGATCCAGCGGCCGTCGGGCGACAGCAGGCGATTGATCCGCGCCATCAGGTCCGGCAGGTCGTCCGGCACGATGTCGACGAACCAGGGCGTCAGCACCGCATCGAAGGCGCCGTCGGCGAATGGCGCCGCCAGCGCGTCGCCCAGAACGAACTCGAGACCCGGGCGCGCAGGCACCGGCGCGGCGAGCTCGCGCAGCAAGGCGTGGTCGGGCAGGCGCCTTGGCGCGATGGGGAATTCGTGCAGCGCCAGGCGCTCGCCGGCGCAGATGCGTTGCCCGATCGTCGCGAGCAAAGGGTTGAAGTCGAGCGCGACGGTCAACTCGAGCGGCAGGGACTGGTGCAGGTCGTAGGCGAGGCGGCCGCCGCCGGCGCCCAGCACGGCGAGCCGGCGCGGCGCGCCGCCCGGCCCGAGCGCCGCCGCCACCGCCGCCAGCGAGGCGGCATTCTCCTGGTCGCCCCAGCACCAGTCGCGGTGCAGGTTGGCGTAATAGTTGGTGAGGCCCTGGGCTGCCGGCAGCTGCGTGCCGAGCGCGAGGTGCACCGCGGGGCGATGCTCGTCCGCCGCGAGACCGAGCGGCTCGAGCAGGGCCCGCAAGCGCCCGGCATGGTCCTCGAGGGCTCGCGCCTGCGCCTCGAGGCGCTCGACGGTCGGTGCGAGCGCGGGCCGCGCGGCAAGCGCGGCCCGGTGAAGGGCGGCTTCCTTCTCGAGATGCGAGAGCAGCAGGCCGAGTCGCCCGCGCCACTCGGCGGCGGCGGCGTCCGGCTCGGGGAACAGCCACGGCAGGCCGGCGCGGTCGTCGAACCGTCGGCGGCAGCCGCCGCAGGCGAAGGACTGCGGGTCCCGCGTGAGCGGCGCCCGGCAGGACGGGCAGGCGAGCACCGCGGTGAGGGTATCCGCGTCGCTCACCTCGCGGTCCCGGGAAACGAGCGCGCCGCATCGATTCGCATCCGGCAATGATGCCGCAAGCCATGCCGTTCGCGCTCGGCGGCAGGTCGTCCCGCGCTGGTATCATGCGGCCCGTGGCAACCATCGAGGCAAGCGGCCGCTTCAGGCGCCAGCCGGCCGGGGCCGGGCGGGCCCTCTACGCGGCGGAACCGCCGGGGCGGGCCTGGATCGACATCGCCGGTTGGGTGGCCGGCGACCTGCCCGAAGTCCTGCAGGATCCCCGGTTCGAGCCCGAGGCGGGCGCGCCGGGCCGCTGGCAGCTAGTGGGTGCGCAGGGTGAGGCAGGCTTCGTCGCAGGTGGCGTGACGCTGCTGGAACCCCGGCCGGAGCTGCTCGGCCCGCTCGGGGCGGCGTTCGCGCTGAAGCCCGGCGAGCGGCGCGCCGCGCGCGTGCTCCTCGCCCTGCTGCGGCTGCCGGGCGGCGCGCGGCTGCTGCGCGCCTGGCACGCGCGTCGCGGCTGAGCCGCGGCGGATTCCTTTGACCCACCTGCGGTCGGCGGGTAGATTGGCGCGGTTTTTTGTGCGCTGCACACGGGGCGCGGGGTGAGGGCATGGCGGATCGATGGTGGGTGCACAAGTTCGGCGGGTCGAGCGTGGCGGACGCCGCCTGTTTCCGGCGTGTCGCCGCGATCATCGAGGCCGACCAGCACCCGCGGCTCGCGGTGGTGCTGTCGGCCTGCCGGGGCGTCACCGACGCGCTGATCGGGCTGGTCGCCGCGGCCGAGCGGCGCGAGGCCGCGGCCTGCAAGGACGCGCTCGAGGGTCTGCGCGCCCGCCACGCCGCCATCGCGGGCGAGCTGCTGCCGGCGGCGGCGCGCGACGGCTACCTTGAGCAGCTCGACGCCGACCTGGCGGACATCCAGGGCATCCTGCACACCGTGTCGCTGCTGCGCTCGGCCGGGCAGAGCGTCCACGACCTCGTGGCCGGCCACGGCGAGATCTGGTCCACCCGGCTGTTCGCGGCCTTCCTCGCGGCGCGCGGCCAGGCGCGGGGCGTCCGCTGGGTCGACGCGCGCGAGGTGGTGACGGTGGAGTGGGGCCCACTCGGGCCCGCCGTGCAGTGGGAGCGCTCGCGCGAGAACGCGGCGCGGGTGTTCGGGCCGGACGCGACCGGCGTGCACGTGGTGACCGGCTACATCGCCTCGGATCCGCGCGGGCTGCAGACGACGCTCGGGCGCAACGGCAGCGATTTCTCGGCCTCCATCTTCGGCGCGCTGCTCGACGCCGGGGAAATCGTCATCTGGACCGACGTGGACGGCGTGCTCTCGGCCGACCCTCGGCGCGTGCCCGAAGCGAAGGTCATCGACGCGCTGTCCTACAACGAGGCGATGGAGCTCGCCTACTTCGGCGCCAAGGTCATCCATCCGCAGACCATGGCCCCGGCCGTGAGCCGCGAGATCCCGATCTGGATCCGGAACACCTTCGCTCCGGAGAAGGCCGGCACGCTCATTTGCGCGCAGCCGGAGTCCTCGCTCGCGGTCAAGGGCATCACCAGCATCGACGACGTGGCGCTCGTCAACCTCGAGGGCACCGGCATGATCGGCGTGCCGGGCACGGCGCACCGGCTGTTCGGCGCGCTGCGCGAGGCGGAGATCTCGGTGATCCTGATCTCGCAGGGCAGCTCCGAGCACTCGATCTGCTTCGCCATCCCCGAGCGGCAGGCCGCGCTCGCCGAGCAGGTGGTGCGCCGCGCCTTCGCCATCGAGCTGCGCGAGGGCCAGATCCAGAGCGTCGAGGTCAGCCGCCACTGCGCGATCATCGCGGTCGTCGGCGACGGCATGGCCGGCAGCCACGGCGTCGCCGCCAAGGTGTTCGGCGCGCTCGGCAACACCTCGGTCAACGTACGCGCCATCGCGCAGGGCGCCTCGGAGCGCAACATCTCCGCGGTGATCGACGGCCGCGACGCCAGCAAGGCGCTCAGGGCGGTCCACGCCGGTTTCTACCTTTCGGCCAACACGCTCTCGATCGGGCTGATCGGGCCCGGGACGGTCGGCGGCGTGCTGCTCGACCAGATTGCCTCGCAGGTCGAGCGCCTGAAACGCGACCTCAACGTCGACCTGAGGGTGCGGGCGATCGCGGGCTCGAAAGGCATGGTGCTGGCCGACCGGGGGCTCGACCTCGCGCGCTGGCGCGAGCTGGCCGCCGGCACCCTCGAGCCGACCGACCTCGACCGCTTCGCGCGCCACGTCGGCGCGGAACACCTGCCGCACCGGGTGATCATCGACTGCACGGCCGACGCCGGCGTCGCCTCGCGCTACCGCGACTGGCTCGCCGCCGGCCTGCACGTGGTGACGCCCAACAAGAAGGCCAACAGCGGGCCGCTCGACGCCTGCCGCGCGCTGCGCGAGGCGCGCCGGCAGAGCGGCGCGCACTACCTCTACGAGGCGACGGTCGGCGCCGGCCTGCCGGTGATCATGACGCTACGCGATCTGCGCGAGACCGGCGACGAGATCCGCGAGATCGAGGGCATCTTCTCCGGCACGCTGGCCTACCTGTTCAACGTGTTCGACGGCTCGGCGCCGTTCTCGGACATCGTGCGCAAGGCCAAGTCGCTCGGCTACACCGAGCCGGATCCGCGCGACGACCTCTCCGGCACGGACGTCGCCCGCAAGCTCATCATCCTCGG
>CAYORU010000038.1:0-34789 GCA_964406445.1 uncultured Steroidobacteraceae bacterium | reverse complement strand
CCCTCGTTGCCCTTGCGCTGGATGATCTCGAAGAAGATCGGGCCGATCACGTTCTGGGTGAAGATCTGCAGCAGGATGCCTTCCGATGCGGAGCCGTCGATCAGTATGCGCCGCTTCCTGAGTTCCTCCAGCCGCTCACGGTGGCCGGTGACGCGCCCATCCACCCCCTCGTAGTAGGTGTCGGGCGTGTCCTGGAACTGCACGCCATTGCCGCGCAGCGCGTCCACCGTCGAATAGATGTCGTCGGTGGCGAGCGCGATGTGCTGGATGCCCTCGCCGCGGTACTCGCGCAGGTACTCCTCGATCTGGCTCTTGTCGTCCTGCGACTCGTTGATCGGGATGCGGATCTTGCCGCAGGGACTCGTCAGGGCGCGGCTGAACAGGCCGGTCTTCTTGCCCTCGATGTCGAAATAGCGGATCTCGCGGAAGTTGAACAGCCGCTCGTAGAAGCCCGACCACAGGTCCATGTTGCCGCGCCTGACGTTGTGGGTGAGGTGGTCGATCAGGCTGAGGCCGGCCGGCTGCACGCCCGCGGGCGGCTCCACCGGCACGAAGTCCACGTCGTAGATCGTGTGCTCGCCGTAGCGGTCCACGAGGTAGATGAGGCTGCCGCCGATGCCGCGGATGCTCGGGATGTTGAGCTCCATGGGCCCCGCCGTGTCCGGACCGGGCTTTGCGCCGAGGTCGAGCGCGCGGCGCCAGGCCGCGGCCGCGTCGCGCACGCGAAACGCCATCGCGCAGGCCGACGGCCCGTGCGCCGCCGCGAACTGCTGCCCGAAGCTGCCCGCCTCGGCGTTGATGATGAAGTTGATGTCGCCCTGCCTGTGCAGCGTGACGTTCTTGCGCCGGTGGCGCGCCACGACCGGGAAGCCGAGGCGCTCGAACAGCGAGCGCAGCAGCTCCGGATCCGGCGCCGTGTACTCGACGAACTCGAAACCGTCCGTCCCCATCGGGTTGTCGCGCGTCGACGCCATGCCCCACCTCCGGCCGCGGAATAGTTACAATTGCAACGATTATAGCCGCGGCCGCGCCCCGCGCCACCCGGAGCCAGAAATGCCGGCCAGACCCAAGCCCGCCAGCGCGCTCGAGCTCGAGCGGTTCCTGCCCTACCGGCTCTCGGTGCTGGCGAACACCGTCTCGGCGGCGATCGCCTCGGTGTATGCAGAGCGGCACGACCTGAGCATCCCCGAGTGGCGCGTGGTCGCCGTGCTCGCGCAGGCGCCAGGCCTCACGGCGGCGGAGCTCGCCTCGCGGACCGCGATGGACAAGGTGGCCATCAGCCGCGCGGTGGCGCGGCTCGAGCGCGCCGGCCGGGTGCGCCGCGGCGCGGTGCGGGCCGATCGCCGCCGCCAGCGGCTCGCCCTGACCCGCGCGGGCCGCGATGTATACACCCGGATCGTGCCTTGGGCGCTCGAGTACGAGCGCCGCCTGCTCGGGGCGCTCGAGCCGGAGGCGCGCGCCGCGCTCGACGAGGCCCTGCGCCGGCTGACCGAGCGTGCACGCGCGCACATATAATGCAGCGCCGGAGGGCACCGGCCGGCTGACCCGGGGGAGACGTCCATGCATGGCCACATTCCGGCCGCACGCGCCGCGCTGATCGAGCGGATCGCTGCGCGGGCGGAGCGGCTCCGGACCGAGCGCCCGCCGGTCGCGCCGGCGGCGCTTGTCCGGGCCTACTACCACGGCGTCGCCGAGGAAGATCTCGCGGAACACGACCGCGACGCGCTGGCGCGCGCGGCGCTGCAGCACCTGGCCTTCGCGACGGCGCGCAAGCCGGGCGAGACGCTGGTGCGGGTCTTCAACCCCGATCGCGAAGCCGACGGTTTCGGCAGCTCGCGCACGGTGGTGATGACCGTCACCGACGACATGCCGTTCCTGGTCGACTCGCTCGGCATCGTGCTGGGGCAGAGCGGGCTCGCCGTGCATTTCCTCGTTCACCCGGTGCTGTCGGTGAGCCGCGACCGCCGCGGGCGCCTTACCGCGCTGCATGACGAGCGGCCGCCGGGCGTGGCAATCACCGAGTCCTGGCAGCTGGTCGAGGTCGACCGCGAGAGCGAGCCCGGCCGCCTCGAGGCATTGCGCTCGCGCGTGCTGTCCGCGCTGCACGACGTTCGCCGAGTCACCTCGGACTGGCTGCCCATGCGCCGCGCCAGCGCCGCCATCGCCGAGTCGCTGCGCAGCGATCCGCCGGTGCCGGCCGCCGAGGCGCGCGAGGCCGCCACCCTGCTCGAGTGGATGGCGGACAACCACTTCACCTTCCTCGGCTACCGCGAGTACCGCCTGCGCCGCGGCCGCAGCCACGACGTCCTGGAGCCGCTCGCGAAGACCGGGCTGGGCCTGATGCGGCCGGAGGCCGGGCGCCCCGTCGCGCCACCGACGCGGCTGTCCGGCGACATCCGCGAGTTCGCGCGCTCCAGGGACCTGCTGATCATCACCAAGGCGAACTCCATCGCCACGGTGCATCGCGCGACCCACCTAGACTACGTCGGGGTCAAGACCTTCGACGCCCGCGGCCGGATCAGCGGCGAGCGGCGCTTCATCGGGCTTTGGACCTCCACGGCCTACAGCTCGAGCCCGCGCGACATCCCCGTGCTGCGCCACAAGATCCAGCGCGTCGTCTCGCACTTCGGCCTGTCGCCCGCGAGCCACGACGGCAAGGCCGTGGCCCATGCGCTCGACGTCTATCCGCGCGACGAGCTGTTCCAGGCGAGCGTGCCCGACCTGGTGAGGATCATCCGCGGCATCGTCAACCTCTACGAGCGCGCCGAGGTACGGCTGTTCCTGCGCCGCGACGCGTTCCGCCGCTTCTTCACGCTGCTGCTTTACGTACCGCGCGACCGCTACAACACCCAGGTCCGCCAGCGCATCGAGCGCATCGCGACCGAGGCGCTGGGGGGGCTCGCCATCGAGTCGCAGGTGCAGCTGTCGCAGTCGGTGCTCGTACGGCTCTATATGCTGGTCCGCACCGACCCGGACGCCGAGATCGAAGCCGACGCCGCGAGCCTCGAAGGCCGCATCGAGGAGGCCGTGCGCACCTGGGCCGACCGGCTCCAGCAGGCGCTCGAGGCGACCCTGCCGCTCGACGAGGCCGCGAGCCGCTTCCGGCGCTGGGGCGGAGCCTTCCCCACGGCCTACCACGAGGACGTGGATCCGGCGGCCGCGGTCGACGATCTCGCGCGCCTCGAGGAACTCGCGTCGCACCCGGACAGGCTCGTGGTCGGCCTCGGCCGCAGGCCGGGGGACGCCGAGCACCGGCTGCAGTTCAAGATCTACCGCCGCGACCGCCCGATCCCGATCTCGGACGTCCTGCCCACCATCGAGAACCTCGGCCTGAAGCTGATCAGCGAGCGGCCCTACGAGATCTCGCCCGCGACCGGCACCTGGTGGATCCAGGACTTCGAGCTCGAGCACCCGCGCGGCGTGCGCATCGACCTGCCGACCGACGGACCGCGCCTCGTCGAGACTTTCGACGCCGTGTGGCACGGACAGGCCGACAACGACGGGTTCAACCGCCTCGTGCTCGCCGCCGACCTCGACTGGCGGGCGGTGGCGGTGCTGCGCACCTACGCGCGCTGGTTCGTGCAGCTCGGGCTGCCCCTGTCGCAGTCCTACATGGAAGAGGCGCTGGCGACCCACCCGGCCGCGGCCGGCCACCTCGCGCGGCTGTTCCTGGCGCGCTTCGACCCCGACCTCAAGCCCGCCGAGCGGACGCGCGCCGAGGGCCGGCACCGGCAGGCCGTCGAGGCGCTGCTCGGCAAGATCACGCGCGTCGACGACGACCGCATCGTCCGCGCCTTCCTGTCCGCGATCCTCGCGACGCTGCGCACCAGCTTCTTCCAGCGCGACGCCGCCGGCGCGCCGCGGCCCTACATCGGCGTCAAGCTCGACCCGCGCGCCGTGGCTGAGACGCCGCAGCCACGGCCGATGTTCGAGATCTTCATGCACTCGCCGCGGGTCGAGGGCGTGCACCTGCGCATGGGCAAGGTGGCGCGCGGCGGCCTGCGCTGGTCCGACCGGCGCGAGGACTTCCGCACCGAGATCCTCGGCCTCATGAAGGCGCAGAACGTCAAGAACACCGTCATCGTGCCGGTGGGTTCCAAGGGCGGCTTCGTGCCGCGCCGGCTGCCCGCCGGCCGCGACGAGGCGCAGGCGGAGGGCACGGCCTGCTACCGGCTCTTCATCCGCACGCTGCTCGACCTGACCGACAACCTCGTCGACGGCAAGGTCGTGCCGCCGCCGCGGGTGGTGCGCCAGGACCCGGACGATCCCTACCTGGTCGTGGCGGCCGACAAGGGCACCGCCAGCTTCTCCGACGTCGCCAACGAGATCGCGGCGGAGTACGGCTTCTGGCTCGGCGACGCCTTCGCTTCCGGCGGCTCGGCCGGCTACGACCACAAGAAGATGGGGATCACCGCGCGCGGCGGCTGGGAATGCGTCAAGCGCCACTTCCGCGAGCTCGGCAAGGACATACAGTCCGAGGACTTCACGGTCGCCGGCATCGGCGACATGTCGGGCGACGTGTTCGGAAACGGCATGCTGCTCTCGCGGCACATCCGGCTCGTCGCCGCGTTCAACCACCTGCACATCTTCATCGACCCGGAGCCCGACGCCGGGCGCAGCCTCGCCGAGCGCGAGCGCCTGTTCGCGCTCCCGCGCTCCAGCTGGGACGACTACGACCGCAAGGCGATCTCGCGCGGCGGCGGCGTCTACCCGCGCAACGCCAAGACCGTGCCGCTCTCGCCCGAGGCCCGCCGGCTGCTGGGCCTCGAGTCCGCCGCGCCGTCGCCACGGGACGTGGTGCGCGCGATCCTCAGGCTGCCGGTCGATCTCCTCTGGAATGGCGGCATCGGCACCTACGTGAAGGCGAGCGGCGAGTCGCACGCGGAGGTCGGCGATCGCGCCAACGACGCAGTCCGCGTCGACGGACGCGAGCTGCGCTGCCGCGTGGTCGGCGAGGGCGGCAACCTCGGCCTGTCGCAGAAGGGCCGGATCGAGTACGCGCTCGCCGGCGGCCGGCTCAACACCGACTTCATCGACAACTCCGGCGGCGTGAACTGTTCGGACCTCGAGGTCAACATCAAGATCCTCCTGTCCGGCGCGGCGCGATCCGGCCGGCTCGGGCGCAAGGCCCGCGACAGCCTGCTCGCGCGCATGACCGACGAGGTCGGCGATCTGGTGCTGCGCGGCAACTACATGCAGAGCCAGGCGCTGTCCGTGGCCGAGGCCACCGCGCCGGAGATGCTGCCCGAGCACGCGCACGTGATACGCGCGCTGGAGCGCTCGGCGGGGCTCGACCGGGCGCTGGAGTCGCTGCCGACCGACGACGAGATCGCCGAGCGGCGCCGGCTGGGCAAGGGCCTGACGCGGCCTGAACTCGCGATGATCCTGTCCTACTCGAAGCTGTGGCTGTACGACCAGCTGATCCAGTCCGACGTGCCCGAGGACCCCTACCTGGGCCGGGAGCTGCTGCGCTACTTCACGGCGCCGCTGCAGAAGCGCTTCGCCGCGGAGGTGCCGGGACACCCGCTGCGGCGCGAGATCATCGTGACCGCCACCAGCAACAGCATGGTCAACCGCATGGGGCCGGTGTTCGCGATCCGCACCCAGGAGGACACGGGCGCCGACATCGGCGCGATCGCCCGCGCCTATTCGATCGCCCGCGAGGCGACCGACATGCGCGGCCTGTGGGCGGACATCGAGCGCCTCGACAACCGGGTCCCGGCCGCGCTGCAGTACGAGATGCTGCACGCCAGCAGCCGCCTGCTCCGCTACCTCACCTACTGGGTGCTCGCCAACCTCCGCAACCTCGACATCGAGCGCGCCGTCTCGTCGCTGCAGCCGGGCCTCGGCGAGCTGCAGCGCGACCTGCCCTCGCTGCTGGCCGGCCTGGAGTCGGAGCACTTCGAGCGCGCCGTCGCCAAGCTCGAGTCGCGCGGCGCGCCGCCGAAGCTCGCGCGCCGCGTCGCCGGCCTCACGGCCGCGCACTCGTCGGTCGACATCGTGGAGGTGGCGCGGGCTTCCTCGCTGCCCGTGGACGTGACCGCGCGGGCCTACTTCGCGCTCGGCGCCCGAACGGGCATCGACTGGATCCGGGCCGGCCTCGACCGGCTGCCGGTCGAAGGCCACTGGCAGGCCGTGGCCCGCGCGACGCTCAAGGAGGAAGCCTACGCGCTGCAGCGGCGCCTGTGCGCCGCGGCCCTCGCCGGCGCCCGGCGCGGCAAGCCCGAGCAGGCGCTGGACGCCTGGCTTGCGGACCGGGGCCGGGTGCTCGAGTCCCTGCGACGGACGGTGGAGGAGATGCGTACGCTGGGCCTTCCCGACTTCGCGACGCTCTCGGTCGCGCTGCAGGCGGCGCGGCGGCTGGCGCAAAGCTGACCCGGTGCGGATCGCGCTGGTCGTCACGACCTACGAGCGCCCCGACGCGCTCGCGAGGGTGCTCGACTCGGCGCTGGCGCAGACCCGCGCGCCGGGCGTGCTGGTCGTCGCGGACGACGGCTCGGGCGCGCCGACCCGCGAGGTCGTCGGCCGGGCGGCGGCCCGCGCGCCCTTCCCGCTGCTGCACGCCTGGCAGCCGCACGACGGCTGGGGGCTCTGCCGCGCGCGCAACGCCGCGGTCGCCCGGGCCGCGGCGGACTACGTGGTCATGGTCGACGGCGACATGCTGCTCGACGCCGCCTTCCTCGCCGATCACGCGCGGCACGCCTGCCGCGGCCGCTGGGTGCAGGGCTGCCGCCTGCCGCTGACGCCCGACGCGACGCGGCGCGTGATCGAGGGCCGTGCGCCCGGACCCCGGCGCGCCGACACCGACCGGCGCCACCGCGCCCAGGCCTGGCGAGCGCCGTGGCTCGGCGGCCTGCTCGGCCGCGCGGCGAACGGCTGGATGGCGATCAAGGGCTGCAACCAGGCCTTCTGGCGCGACGATCTCGTGGCCGTGAACGGCTGGGACGAGTCGCTGCGCGGCTGGGGGCCGGAGGACAAGGAGCTCGCCGCGCGGCTCGCGAACGCCGGCATCGCCCGCCGGAGCCTCCCCTTCGGCGCGCTGGCCTGGCATCTCCACCATCCGCCCGCCGATCGATCGCAGGCCGCGACGGGCCATGAGCTCCTCGAACGCACGCGACGCGACCGGCGGATCCGCTGCACGCGCGGGCTGGATGCGCACCTCGCCGGGTCAATCGCCGGCAGCGCCGTGGTATAACGCCTGCGCAGCAAGCGGAGGGAAATCGTGCCCGGAAAACTCGTGATGGTCCGCCACGGCCAGAGCGCGTGGAACCTCGAGAACCTGTTCACCGGCTGGACCGACGTGGACCTCACCGAGCAGGGCGTCGCGGAGGCCCGCGAGGCCGGCCGCCTGCTCAAGGCCGAAGGTCTCGAATTCGACCTCGCCTTCACCTCGGTCCTGAAGCGCGCCATCCGCACGCTGTGGCTGGTGCTCGACGAGATGGACCTGATGTGGATCCCCGTCGAGCGCAGCTGGCGGCTCAACGAGCGCCACTACGGCGCCCTACAGGGCCTCGACAAGGCCGAGACCGCGCGGCGCCACGGCGCCGACCAGGTCAAGATCTGGCGTCGGAGCTACGACATCCCGCCGCCGCCGCTCGACGCCGGCGACGAACGGCATCCCCGCTTCGATCCGCGCTACCGCGGCCTCGACCCCGCGCTGCTGCCGGCGACCGAGTCGCTCAAGGACACCCTCGCCCGCGTGTTGCCGTTCTGGCGCGAGCGGGTGGGGCCCGAGCTCATGGCCGGCCGCGACGTTCTGATCGTCGCCCACGGCAACAGCCTGCGCGCGCTGGTGAAGATGCTCGACGGGATGTCCGAGGAGGACATCGTCGAGTTCAACATCCCGACCGGCGTGCCGATCGTCTACGAGCTCGACGACGCGCTCTCGCCCGCCAGGCCGCGGCGGTTCCTCGGGGATGCGGAAGCGGTCAAGAAGGCCGCGGAGGCCGTGGCGAGGCAGGGGGAGAGGAAGTGACCGGTGACCGGTGATCAGTGATCGGCCGGAACCCTTGTCTCCCGGCACTGCCCGGTTCGGCCGGTCACCGGTCACCGGTCACCGATCACTTCCGGAACTCAGGCTTCCTCTTCCCCAGGAACGCGCCGATCCCCTCCGCCGCCTCGGCGCCCTTGCTTTGGCGCGCGATCGTGCGGCTCTCGTCCTCGAGCTGGGCCTCGAGCGACGCGCCGCTGCGCAGCAGGCGCTTGGCCTGGCCGAACGCGCCGAGCGGGCCGGCGGCGAGCTTCGCGCCGAGCGCCGCGGCCTCGGCGGCGACCTGGCTGTCGGGCACCACCTTGTTGACGAGCCCCCAGTCCAGCGCCTCGGCGGCGGTCAGCGGCCGATTGGTCAGCACGAGCTCCATCGCGCGCTTCATGCCGAGGACTCGCGGCAGGAAGTACGAAGTGCTGCCGTCCGGAGTCAGGCCCACGCCGGTGTAGGCCAGCGAGAACTTCGCCGACTCGGCGGCCACGGCCAGATCGGCCATGGCGACGAGTCCGACGCCGGCGCCGGCGGCGGTGCCGTTCACGGCGGCGATCACCGGCGCGTCGAGCCGCGTGAAGGCGAGGATCGCCGCGTGCAGGTCCACGGTCAGCTCGCGCAGGTACTGCTCGCGCGCGTCGCCCTCGTTCATCATCATCGCGCCGAGGTCGCCGCCGAAGCAGAACGCCTTGCCGGCGCCGGTGATGACCACGGCGCGCACGCCGCCCTCGCTGCCGCAGCGGCGCGCGGCGTCGAGCAGGTCGCGGCCGAACTGCAGGTTCATGGTGTTGGCCACGTCGGGCCGGTTGAGCGTCACCGTGGCGATGCCCTCGGCGAGGGCGAAGCTGACCGTCGAATCCATCTTTGGGCTCCTGTCAGGTCTGGCGGCTGTCGCGCAGCTCGCGCAGCTTGTCCTCGAGATAGGTCAGCACGCGCCGGTCGCGCTCGGTCTCCTTGTGCACGAGGAAGCTGATGGCCATGCCCTCCAGCACGTAGCGCGTCAGGTCGAGCGCCACGTCGAAGTTCTCGTCCTCGGTGCGCCACTCGGTGAAGACCTCGCGCGCGGTGCGGTGCCATTCCTCCTCGAAGGCTTCCTGCGCCGGGCGCAGGATCGCCGCCAGCTCAGGGTCGGTGCGCGCGGCGACGACCAGCTCGAAGAAGGCGACGAACATGGGGTGGCGGACGTGCTGCCAGTAGGCGTCGAGGTTGGCCCGCACCCGGTCGCCCTCGACGTTGGTCCGCTGCACCGCCCGCCGGAAGGCCTTGAGCCGCTTGGCGTGCAGGTGCTCGACGGCCGCGCGCACGATGTCGACCTTGGACGGGAAGTGGTGCAGCATCGCGCCGCGCGACAGGCCCGCCTTGTCGGCGATCGCCGTCGTGGTCGTGCGGGCGTAGCCGAGGTCGACGAAGCACTTGATCGCGGCTTCGACGATGAGGTTGCGGGTGGCGGCGCTCTTCTGGGCCTGCCAGCCGGCAGGTTCCTGGGCGTCGTCGAGCGAGCTGCTGCGGTTCATGCGTGGCGCCGTCCGGTGCTGGCGTCGGGGTGAGCCCGGCGGCGTCCCCCTGTTTTTGGCCGAGGCATCAAGGATGTCGGCGCTGTCGGAAAAAGTCAAAGATGATTGAAACCGGCAGGCGTGACTGCTAACGTCCGGCCTGCCCGGCGAAGGGCCGGCAGCACACACGGGGGCAGAGATGGGACGCGTGGCAGGCAAGGTGGCGATCGTCACGGGCGGGGCGCAGGGGCTCGGCCGGGCGGACTGCGAAGCGCTCGTGCGTGAAGGCGCCAAGGTCGTGGTCACCGACGTGAAGGCGGCCGAGGGCCGTGCCACCGCCGAGGCGCTGAACGCGATCCGCGCAGGCAGCGCGATCTTCCTGGAGCAGGACGTCCGCGACGAGAAGCGCTGGACCGAAGTGGTCGCCAAGGCGGTCGAGACTTTCGGCGGCCTGCACGTGCTGGTCAACAACGCCGGCCTCGTGCGCATGGGCACGCCCGACGCGGTCACGCTGGAGGACTTCCGCCTGCACAACGCCGTGATGAGCGAAGGCGTGTTCCTCGGCTGCAAGCACGCCATCCCCGCCATCGCGAAGTCGGGCCACGGCTCGATCATCAACGTGTCGTCGGTCGCCTCGCACCTCGGCTACCCGGTCTACTTCGCCTACAGTGCCGCCAAGGGCGCGGTCCGCGCCATGACCAAGTCGCTCGCGGTCTGGTGCCAGATGAACAAGTGGGACGTGCGGGTCAACAGCATCCACCCGGGCGCCACGGACACGCCGATGGTCCAGGAGAGCGTGAAGGAAATGGGCCTGTCGATCGACGTGTTCAAGGAGAGCGGCCCCGGGCTCGGCCGGCCCGAGGACGTCGCCAACGTCGTGCTGTTCCTGGCCTCGGACGAGTCCCGCTACATCAACGGCGCCGAGCTCCTGCTCGACAACGCGCTGACCATCCAGTAACGCGCGGGAGCCTCACTCGTCCGGGGCGATCGCCACCTTGAGCCCCGACACCGCGTCCTCGAGCTGCACCTGGCAGGACAGCCGGGAGTTCGGCTGGTAGCCGGAGAGTTCCTGCAGCAGTTCCTTCTCGTCCGGTTGCGGCGCCGGCAGCTTGCCGAGCCAGGCCTCGTCCACGTAGATGTGGCAGGTCGCACAGGAGCACATGCCGCCGCAGATCGCGGCGACGCCCCAGTCGAGTTCGCGCAGCGTTTCCATGACGCTCACGCCCGTCTTGCCCTCGACGCTGTGCTCCACACCGTCCCGGTCCGTCACGATCAGTTCGGCCATGCGCCGCATCCTCTCCAGTGCCTGGGATATCGCGCGCGGGTCCGGCCCGCGCCAAAGCGCGCGATGTTGCGCGACTGGGCCGGCCGGCGCAACACACGCTGCAGCGGGACTATACCGCCGCCGAAAAAAACAGTCATGACTGTTTGTTCATTGGGACGGGGTCTCCTATAATCGGGAGGATCCGGCCCGCCCCGGCGGGCTGCCCGCGCCGCGAGGCGCGCACACGGCGAGGAGTCGAGCGATGGATCTGGGACTGCGCGGAAAAAAGGCGATCGTCACGGGCGCGACCAAGGGCATCGGACGGCAGATCGTCGAGCTGCTCGCCGCCGAGGGCTGCGACGTCGCGCTGTGCGCGCGCAGCGAGGACGAGGTCGACGAGGCGGTCCGCGCGCTCAAGGCCCGCGGAGTGACCGTCGTCGGCGGCGCGGTGAACGTGCGCGACGGCGAGGCCTACAAGGCCTGGCTGGAGAAGTCCGTCGCCGAACTCGGCGGCTGCGACATCTTCGTGCCGAACGTCAGCGCAGGCGGCGGCATGGACTCCGAGAAGAACTGGTGGAAGAACTTCGAGATCGACGTACTGCACACGGTCCGCGGCTGCGAGACCCTGATGCCGCACCTGGAGAAATCCGGCCACGGCAGCATCGTGATGATCAGCTCGACCAACGCGGTCGAGACCTTCTACGTGCCGATGGCCTACAACGCCATGAAAGCAGCGCTGATCACCTACTCCAAGCAGCTGTCGCAGTTCGTCGGCCGCAAGAACGTGCGCGTCAACACCGTCTGCCCGGGGCCGATCTACTTCGAGGGCGGCGCCTGGGAGATGATCAAGAGCACCAACCAGAAGATGTACGACGCGACGCTGCGCGCCATGCCGAACGGCCGCTTCGGCTCGCCCGAGGAGATCGCCCGCGTGGTGGCGTTCCTGGCGAGCCCGGCGGCCTCGATCGTGACCGGCGCCAACCTGGTCGCGGACAACGGCTACACCAAGCGCGTGCAGTTCTAGCGCAAGTGCGCGGGACGCCCCTGGACGCCGGCTGATGCTGCCACCGCGCGTCAACGCCTACCTCGTCGTCGGTGGCCGCTACCACGACATGGACTACGCGCGGGTGGAGCTCCTGAAGCTGCTCGGCGAGCACCCGCGGATCCGCACCCGCGTCGGCGAGGACTACCGGGACGTCGATACGATCGCGGCGGCCGACGTGCTCGTGACCTATACCGTGGACGTGGTGCCCGACGAGGCGACTGCGGCGCGCCTGAAGGACTGGGTCGCCTCGGGCCGGCGCTGGCTCGCGCTGCACGGCACCAACTCGATCCTCAAGTGGTCCAAGCCGCACAAGGCCTGGGAGGCGCCGCGCCGCGCGCCGCTGTTCATGGAGACGCTCGGCAGCCAGTTCCTGTCGCACCCGCCGATCGCGCCCTACCGCGTGGAGGTGACCCGTCCCGACCATCCGCTGGTGGCCGGCATCGAGCCCTTCGACGCGGACGACGAGCTGTACCTGTCGGAGCTGCACGGCCCGCTCGAGGTGCTGCTGCACACGCGCTGGGCCGGCGAGACGCCGCTGTTCGTGGACCGCGACTGGACCCGCGACGAGCCGCGGCCGGTGATGTACCTCAAGCGCGTCGGCGAGGGCGAGGTGCTCTACCTGACCCTGGGCCACGCGCGCGGCCGCTACGACATGCAGCCGCTGATGGCGGAGTATCCTGAGGTCGAGCGCGGCAGCTGGAAGACGCCGGCGTTCCACGAACTGCTGCGCCGCGGCCTCGCCTGGGCCGCGCGCCTCGAGGAGCACTGAGATGGCGACCGACCCCAAGGACCTGCCGCCCGCCGACCTGCTGGAGCGCTCGCGCGCGCCGCAGTTCAAGCGCGTGCGCCGCGTGGCGCCGGAGGACAGCCCGGAGACGCCGGCCGGAAAGGCCCCCGACCCGGAGCTCGGCCACGACCTGATCCGCAAGGAGCGCTACACCAGCGCCGAATTCATGCGGCTCGAGTGGGAGCGGATGTGGACCAAGGTCTGGCTGCTCGGCGGCCTCGAGTCCGACATCCCCGAGCCCGGCGACTACATCTGCACCGAGATCGGCAAGGAGTCGGTGCTGATCGTGCGCCAGCGCGACGGCGGCGTGCGCGCCTTCTACAACGTCTGCCTGCACCGCGGCAACCGGCTGCGGCCCGAGGGCGTGTCGAGCGCCGAGAGCTTCAAGTGCCAGTACCACCACTGGGAGTACGACCTCGACGGCAGCTTCAAGCGCATCCCCGACCTCGACACCTTCCCGCAGGGCGCGCCACCCTGCCGCGGCCTGGTCGAGCTGCCCTGCGACACCTGGGGCAGCTTCGTGTGGTTCAGCCTGAACCCGGAGGTCGGGCCCCTCAAGGACTACCTCGACCCGATCCCGCTGCACCTCGACCCGTACAACTTCCACAAGATGGCGCTGACCCGCGACATCACCGTGGACTGGGCCTGCAACTGGAAGACCTCCGTGGACGCCTTCAACGAGAGCTACCACGTGCAGGGCATCCACCCGCAGCTGCTCTACTACCTGCACGACCTCGACATCCAGATCGACTGCTACGAGCGGCACAACCGCTACCTGATCCCCTTCGGCACGGTGAGCCCCCGGGTGCGCAAGCCGCCGACCATCCCCGACCCGATCAAGGTGATCATGAAGGGCGCCGGCATGGACCCGGCCGACTACGACGAGCCGCTCGAGAACATCCGCCGCGACGTGCAGAAGTGGAAGCGCAAGCACGGCGCCTCGCAGGGCAAGGACTACTCGCGCCTGAACGACGACCAGCTCACCGACGACTACCACTACCTGATCTTCCCGAACGTGACCATGAACGTTCACGCCGACGACCTGATGCTGTTCCGCCAGCGGCCGCACCCGGAGGACCCGAACCGGATGCTCTACGACGTCTGGACCTTGGAGCTGGTGCCCGACGGCGAGGAGCGCCCGCGGCGGCCGCGCCACCAGCACTTCAAGTACGGCGACAAGTCCATCGGGCTCGTGCTCGACCAGGACGCGCAGAACCTGCCGGGCGTGCAGGCCGGCATGAACTCGGCGGCCTACAAGGGGCTGTGGATCGGCTCGCAGGAACTGAGGATCCGCCACTTCCACAAGGTCCTCGAGGACTACGTCTACGGCCCGGGCGGCAAGCCCGCGGACGCGGTCTGAGGCCCGCATGGTGACGCCGCCCGACGGCCACACGCCGCTGCAGTCCTTCGAGGTGAAGGGCGGACCGGCGCTCGGCAAGAGGCACCTGCCGCGGCTGCGCCGCCACCTCGAAGCGCTCGGCCTCGACGCGATGCTCGTGCCGCACGAGGACGAGTACCAGAACGAGTACCTGCCCGAGGCCCACGAGCGCCTCGCCTGGGTCAGCGGCTTCAGCGGCTCGGCCGGCGCCGCTTACGTCGGGCGCGAGCGCGCGGTCCTGTTCGTCGACGGCCGCTACACGCTGCAGGGCCGCGCCCAGACCGACCCCGCGCTGTTCGAGGTCGCCGACCTGCTGAACCCCGGCGTCGCCGGCTGGCTGCGCGCGAACGCTCGCGCCGGCGAGCGCATCGGCTACGACCCGCGGCTGCACACGCCCGACGCGCTCGCCGCGCTCGAGTCCGCATGCCGCGACGCGGGCGCCGCGCTGGTGCCGCTCGAGGAGAATCCCGTCGACGCCGCCTGGCAGGACCGCCCGCCGGCACCCGCCAGGCCGCTCGTGCCGCACCCGGTCGAATTCGCGGGCGAGACCCACGCCAGCAAGCGCGAGCGTCTCGCCGGCGATCTGGGCAAGGGCCGCCTCGCCGCCTTCCTCGTCACCTCGCCGGCCTCGATCGCCTGGCTCCTGAACGTGCGCGGCGACGACGTGCGCCACAGCCCGCTCGGGCTCGCCACGGCGCTGCTTTACGCCGACGGCCGCGTGGACCTGTTCACCGAGCCCGCCAGGGCCGACGGCGCGCTGCGCGCGCATCTCGGCGACGCGGTGCGCATCGAGCCGCCGGCCGGCCTGACCCGGGCGCTCGAGGCGCTCTCCGGCAAGCGGGTGGGCGCGGACCCGGCGAGCGCCTCGGCCTGGCACTTCTCCACGATTTCCGCCGCCGGCGCGGAGGCCGCCCGCACGCCGGATCCCTGCGTGCGGCCGCGGGCCTGCAAGAATGCGGTCGAGATCGACGGCGCGCGGCGCGCGCACCTGCGCGACGGGCTGGCCCTGACGCGTTTCCTGCACTGGCTGGCGACCGACGCGCAGTCCGGGCATGAGGACGAGATCTCGGCGGCGCGCCGCCTCGAGCAGTTCCGCCGCGAGCTGCCCGAACTGCTCGACCTGTCCTTCGAGACCATCTCCGCGGCAGGGCCGAACTCCGCCCTGCCCCACTACCGCGCCAACGTGAAGTCGAACCGGCGCCTCAAGCGCGGCACGCTCTACCTGGTCGACTCGGGCGCGCAATACCGCGACGGCACGACCGACGTCACGCGCACCGTCGCGATCGGCCGCCCGACGGCCGGGATGCGCGAGCGCTACACGCAGGTGCTGCGGGGCCACATTGCGCTCGCGACGGTGCGCTTCCCGGCCGGCACCACCGGCACGCAGCTCGACGCGCTCGCCCGGCTGCCGCTGTGGCAGGCCGGGCTCGACTACGACCACGGCACCGGCCACGGCGTCGGCAGCTACCTCGGCGTGCACGAAGGCCCGCAGCGCATCGCCAAGGCGCAGAATGCCGCGCCGCTCGAGCCGGGCATGATCGTCTCGAACGAGCCCGGCTACTACCGCGCGGACGGCTTCGGCATCCGCATCGAGAACCTGCAGGTGGTGACGCCGCCCGCGCCGATCGAGGGCGGCGAGCGGCCGATGCTCGGCTTCGAGGCGCTGACGCTCGCGCCGCTCGCGCGCGAGCTGATCGTCCGCCGGCTGCTCACGCCCGCCGAGCGGGCCTGGGTGGACGCCTATCACGCGCGCGTCCTCGCGGCCCACGGGCCGCACCTCGATCCCGCGCAGCGCTACTGGCTCGAGGCGCAGTGCGCGCCGCTCTGACGCCCTCCGGGGGTACCACGATGCCGGACGACGGGAAGCTGCTGAACCACGCGCGCGCGCTCGCCCGGATGGAACGCGACGGGCTCGACGCGCTGGTCGCGGCCGTGCCGCGCAACGTCTACTACGCCTCCGGCTTCTGGACGCGGATCTCCGAATGGGGCTTCGCGGAAAGCCAGGCCGCGGTGATCCTGCCGCGCGACCCGGCGAAGCCAGCCACGCTGATCGTGCCCGAGTTCGCGCTGGCGGGGCTGCTCGAGACGCCGAGCTGGATCCCCGAGGTCCGCGTCACCGAGTTCATGAACACCTCGTTCATCGCGCACGAGCCCGAACCGGTGCGCCTCGACCCGCTGCAGGCGGACGTCGAGCGGCTCTACGCAGAGAAAGTCCGCGGCGGGATGGCGCCCGACATCGTGCGCGGCGTGGCCGCTGCGCTCGCCGACCTCGGCCTCGCCAAGGCGCGAATCGGCTTCGACGACCTGCGCCTCGCCCGCCACGTCGAGCGCGAGCTGCCCGGGCTGCGCACGGAGGATGCGATCGACGCCTGGCTCGACATCCGCAAGGTCAAGACGGCGCGCGAGGTCGAGTTCCTGCGCCGCGGCGCGGCGATCAACGAGGCGGCGCTGAAGGACATTCTGCCCGCGATCCGCCCGGGCGTGGTGTGGCGCGACGTGGCGACCCGCTTCCGCAACCACGTGCAGGCGGCCGGCGCCAACCTGCTGTCAGCGCAGAAGGCGCTGCAGTTCGGCGCCGAGTACGGCGGCGAATATTTCCCGGACCTCATGTTCGCGGACAACGACTGGAAGGTCCGCGACGGCCAGGTGATCATCTTCGAGAGCTGGGGCACGTATTCGAACTACGCCTTCGACGTCTCGCGCACGGTTCACGTCGGCGAGCCCAGCGCGGAGTACCGGCGGATCTGCGAGGTGATCAGCGCCGGCCAGCGCGAGGCCGAGCGCGAGCTGCGCGCCGGCCGCAGCACCCACGATGTCTGGAAGTCCATGAGCGCCATCGCCTGGGCCATGGACGTGCCGACGCCGAAGAAGACCCTGGTGTTCCTGCATTCCATCGGCCTCGACATCATCGAGCTGCCCTCCGGCTACCCGGCCTTCGGCCGGCTCAAGGACTTCGAGATCGAGGAAGGCACCGTGGTCAATTTCGAGTGGCTCTATTTCGGCCACTCGGTCGCGCCCTATCACCTCGAGAGCAGCTACCTGATCGGGCGCGACGGCGCAGAATGCCTGCACAGCCTGCCGCAGGCGCTGACCGTGCTGGCCTGATCCGCCGCCGGCCTGAAAAAAGCAGGCCTGCTTGTAACCGTCAAGGTTGACCGTTTTTCGGCGGTGGCTTAGAGTCACCCCGTACCCGGCTTCGCCGCAGGAGTCTTCCCGTGCAGCTGTCCCGCGACCAGCTACTCCGCGCCTACCGGCAGATGAAGACGATCCGCGAGTTCGAGGAGCGCCTTCACGTCGAGATCCAGACCGGTGAGATCCCCGGCTTCACCCACCTCTACTCGGGCCAGGAAGCCGTCGCCGTCGGCGTCTGCGAGCACCTCTCCGACGCCGACTGGATCGCCAGCACTCACCGCGGCCACGGCCACTGCATCGCCAAGGGCTGCGACGTCACCGGCATGATGCTCGAGATCTACGGGCGCCGCGACGGCCTGTGCAAGGGCAAGGGCGGCTCCATGCACATCGCCGACATGGGCAAGGGCATGCTCGGCGCGAACGCCATCGTCGGCGGCGGCCCGCCGATCGCGGTCGGCGCCGCGATCGCCTGCAAGGTGCATAAGAACGGCAAGGTCGCGGTCGCCTTCGGCGGCGACGGCAGCTCGAACCAGGGCACGGTGTTCGAGGCGATGAACCTCGCGGTGGTGCTGAAGGCCCCGGCCATCTTCGTGTTCGAGGACAACGGCTACTCCGAGCACACCGGCGCCTCCTACGCCGTGGGCTCGAAGGACATCGCCGGGCGCGCGCGCGGCTTCGGCATGCCGGCCGAGGTCTGCGACGGCGCGGACTTCTTCTCCGTCTACGAGGCCATGGGCCGTGCCGTGGAGCGGGCCCGCGCCGGCGGCGGGCCGACCACGCTCGAGCCGAAGATCACGCGCTTCTTCGGCCACTTCGAGGGCGACCCGATGCTCTACCGCGCCAAGGACGAGGTGGCGCGCCAGCGCGAGACCATGGACTGCCTGAAGAACTTCCGCGCCCGCGTGACGGCCGAGGGCTGGCTCGCCGACGCCGACCTCGAGCGTGTCGACGGCGAGGTGCTGGCGCTGATCGACGAGTCGGTGGCTTCCGCGCGCGCCGCCGCGCCGCCCGCGGCCGACGACCTGCTGACCGACGTGTACGTCTCCTACTAGCGCCCCGGAGCCCGCCATGCGACAGCTTTCCATGCGCGATGCCATCAACGAGGCGCTGCACCTCGAGATGGAGCGCGACCCCCGCGTGATCGTCCTCGGCGAGGACGTCTCCGGCGGCGCCGGCGGCACCTCCGGCCAGCGCGACGCCGCCGGCGGCGTGTTCGGCGTCACCAAGGGGCTGCTGCCGAGGTTCGGCGAGGATCGCGTGATCGACACGCCGATCTCCGAGTCGGCGATCATCGGCGCGGCGAACGGCGCGGCGCTCGCGGGCCTGCGGCCGGTGGCCGAGCTGATGTTCGCGGACTTCCTCGGCGTGTGCTTCGACCAGGTGTTCAACCAGGCGGCGAAGTTCCGCTACATGTTCGGCGGCAAGACCGCCTGCCCGATCGTGATCCGCACCGCGACCGGCGCCGGCATGAACATGGGCGCGCAGCACAGCCAGTCCATGTACGCGCTGGTCACCGCCGTCCCCGGGCTCAAGGTCGTGGTGCCCTCGAGCGCCCACGACGCCAAGGGCCTGATGCTCACCGCGATCCGCGACGACGACCCGGTGGTGTTCTTCGAGCACAAGGCGCTCTACCCGCGCAAGGGGCCGGTGCCCGAGGGCGACTACACCATCCCCTTCGGCGAGGCGAACCTGCTTCGCGAAGGCGAGCACGTCTCCGTGGTGGCGATCGGCCGCATGGTCTCCTTCGCGGAGAAGGCGCTCGACGCGCTCGCCAAGGACGGCATCACCGCCGACCTCATCGACCCGCGCACGCTCTCCCCGCTCGACGACGAGACCATCTACGAGAGCCTCGAGGGCACCGGCAGGCTCGTGATCGTCGATGAGTCCCCGCCGCGCTGCTCGATCGCCGCCGACATCGCCGGCCTCGTCGCGAGCAACGCCTTCCATGCGCTGAAGGCGCCTGTCGTGCAGCTGACGCCGCCGCACACGCCAGTACCCTTCGCCCGCGAGCTCGAGCGCATGTACGTGCCCGGCCCGCAGGCGATCGAGGCCGCCATCCGCAAGCTCGTCAAGGGCAGCTAGGAACATGAAAAACCGAATCCACCCGATCACCATGCCCAAGTGGGGCATCGAGATGCAGGAAGGCACCATCAACGCCTGGCACTGTGCCGTCGGCGCGGCGATCGGCAAGGGCGAGCCGCTGCTCGACGTGGAGACCGAGAAGATCGTGAACTCCGTCGAGTCGCCGGTGGACGGCACCTTGCGGCGCGTGATCGCGGACGCGGGCGAGACCCGCCCGGTCGGCGCGCTGCTCGCCGTCTACGCCGCGCCGGACGTGCCGGATTCCGAGGTCGACGCCTTCATCGCCAGCTTCAAGGCCGCGGATGCGTCCTTCGAGCCTGAATCGGCGGCCGCGGAGCCGGCGGCCGCCCCGGCAGCGACCGCGGATGCCTCGCCGGCCGCCGAGGGCGAATCGAAGGTCAGCCCGATCGCGCGGCGCATCGCCGAGCGCCTCGGCGTGGACGTCACGAAGGTCAAGGGCACCGGCCGACACGGCCGGGTGTCGAAGGAGGACGTCGAGGCCTGGGCCGCCGCGAACGGCCTGCTGCCCACCGAGGGCGCACCCGCAGCCGCGCCGGCTGCGGTGGACAACACGCCCACGCGCGAGAAGATGACCTCGATGAGGCTGACGATCGCACGCCGCCTCACCGAGTCGAAGCAGTCCATCCCCCACTACCGTCTGTCGGTGGACGTGGACTGCGCGGCGCTCGCGAAGCGCCGCGGGGAACTCGCCGCGACCGGGACCAAGGTGTCGCTCAACGACCTGCTGCTGCGCGCGCTGGCGCTGACGCTCGTGGACCACCGCGACGTCAACGCCCAGTTCACCGGCGAGGAGGTGCTGCGCTTCCCGCACGCCGACGTCTGCGTCGCGGTCGCGACCGACGGGGGGCTCACGACGCCCATCGTCCGCGCCGCCGACACCAAGGACGTGGCGAAGATCGCGGCCGAGGTCGCCGACCTCGCCGAGCGCGCACGCGCCTCGCGACTCACCCGCGAGGAAATCACCGGCGGCACCTTCACGCTGTCGAACCTCGGCATGTTCGGCGTGGACCGCTTCGACGCGATCATCAACCCGCCGCAGGTCGCGATCCTCGCGGTCGGCGCCGCGGCGGATCGCGCCGTGGTGCGCGACGGCAAGCTCGCCGTGGCGCGGACGATGACCCTCGAGCTGTCCTGCGACCACCGTGTCGTGGACGGCGCCGTCGGCGGGCGCTTCCTCGCCGCGCTCCGCCAGCGCCTGGAGACAGGGGAATCATGATGCGCACCGCCACTGGCCTCACTGCGATCGTCGCTGCCGGCGCGCTCGCCGCGGGCTGCGGCAACCGGCCCTTGGAGCAGGTCGCAACCCTCGCCCCGCCGGTGCACCCCGGCGCCGAGGTGTACGCCGAAGCCTGCGCGCACTGCCACGAGGGCGGCGTGGCGCGCGCCCCGCACAAGATGTTCCTCGAGATGATGCCGGCCGACGGGATCCTCAGGTCGCTCGAGCAGGGCGTCATGCAGGTGCAGGCCGCCGGCCTCAGCGCCGACGAGAAGCGCGCGGTGGTCGAGTACCTGACGGGGCATCGGCTCGACGAGGTGCTGGCGCGCACGCCACCGCCGGCCTGCGAGGGCCCGCGGAATGCCTTCGACCTCGCGCGGCCGCCGGCCAAGGCCGGCTGGGGCGTGAGCCGCGAGAACCAGCGCTTCATCCCGGCGGAAGTCGCCGGGCTCGCCGCGGCGGACCTGCCGAAGCTCGAGCTCAAGTGGGCCTTCGCCTTCCCGGGCGCCAACCGCGCGCGCTCGCAACCCACGGTCGCGATGGGCGCGGTATTCGTCGGCAGCCAGGACGGCACGGTCTACGCGCTCGACAAGCAGACCGGCTGCGTGCGCTGGACCTTCCGCGCCAGCGCCGAGGTGCGCACGCCGGTGCTCATCGAGGGCTGGGAGGCCGGCGCGCCGCCCACCCGCCCGCTCGCCTACGTCGCCGACTTCATCGCCCGCGTCTACGCCCTCGACGCGCGCACCGGCGCGCTGGTCTGGTCGGTGAAGGTCGACGACCACGCCAACGCCACCATCACCGGCGCGCCGGTGCTCCACGACGGGCGGCTCTTCGTGCCGGTCTCCTCGCTGGAGGTCACCTCTGCAGCGGATCCGAACTATCCCTGCTGCACGTTCCGCGGCGCCGTGGTGGCGCTGGACGCGGCCACCGGCGCGGTCGCCTGGAAGACGCACACCATCGACGAGCCGGCCCGCGCAGTCGGCAAGACCCGGATCGGGACGCCGATCCTCGCGCCCTCCGGCGCCCCGGTGTGGAACAGCCCGGCGATCGACGCGAAGCGCGGGCTGCTCTACGTCGGCACCGGCGAGAACTACTCCTCGCCCGCCAACGACCGCAGCGACGCGCTGCTCGCCTTCGAGCTGGCGACCGGCAAGCTGCTGTGGCATCGGCAGAAGACCGAGGGCGATGCCTGGAACGTCGCCTGCATGATGCCGGACAACCCGAACTGCCCCGAGGAGGACGGTCCGGACGTGGACTTCGGCGCCGCCACCATCATCGCGCGCGACGCGGGCGGCCGCGACCTGTTGCTCGCCGGCCAGAAGTCGGGCGACGTCTACGCGCTCGACCTGGCGCGCCGCGGCGAACCCGTGTGGCACGCCAAGGTAGGTCGGGGCGGCATCCAGGGCGGCGTGCACTTCGGCATGGCGCTCGACGGTCAGCGCCTGTACGTGCCGATCTCCGACATGACGAGTCCGGAGGCCGAGGTCCACCTGCACGCCGTGCCTTCCAAGGCCGGCATTTACGCGCTCGACGCGGCGACCGGTCGGATGCTCTGGGCCCAGCCCGCCGACGACGTCTGCGACGGGCGCAAGTACTGCGAGGCCGGCATCTCGGCTGCGATCACGGCCATGCCGGGCGCGGTGCTCGCCGGCCACATGGACGGGCGCCTGCGCGCCTACGACGCCGAGACGGGCCGGGTGCTGTGGGAGCACGATACGACCCGCGAAGTCGTCGCCACGGACGGCAGCCGCGTCCATGGCGGCTCCTTCGGCGGCGGCGCGGGGCCGATCGTGCAGGACGGCATGCTGTTCGCCGCCTCCGGCTACGGCATCTACTTCCACATGCCGGGCAACGTCCTGCTCGCCTTCGCGCCCGCCGACTGAAGAAGCGCCGGCCGGCGGGCCGGCGCCCCGCCCGCTACTGCGCAGTGTAGCCGCCGTCGGGCACGAGTTCCGCGCCGGTCATGAACCGCGAGGCATCGGAGGCGAGGAACACGATCGCATCCGCGATCTCGTCGGGGTCGGCCATGTGGCCGATCGGGTGCGCGCGGGCGATCGCCGCGCGGGCCTCGTCGGGCGAAGGCGCGAAGCCCACCTCGCCCAGTTCCTTTAGGCACTGCGCGGCAAAGGCCGTGTCCACCGTGCCGGGATGGATGGAATTGACGCGGATCTTCCGGCCGAGCGCCGCGTACTCGAGCGCCAGCGCCTTGGAAAACAGGCGCACGGCGCCCTTCGAGGCGCAGTAGGCGGTCTGGAAGGCGACGCCGATCAGGCCGCAGATCGAGGACATGTTGACCACCGAGGCGTGCCGGCCGGTCCGCCCGGCCTCGGCGTGCAGGTCCTCGGTGAAGACGCGGCAGCCGATGAACATGCCGGTCATGTTCACGGTGAAGAGCCGGTTCCAGTCCGCGACCGTGGTGGCCATCAGGTCCTTCACGACGTCGATGCCGGCATTGTTGACGAGGATCGCCGGCCGGCCGTGCTCCGCGACGACCCACTCCCGAAGCTTCGCCCAGCTCTCCTCGCTGCCGACGTCGAGGCGGCGGTAGGCGGCTGCCTGGCCGGCGGCGCGGATGCCGGCCGCCACCTGCTCGCCCGCCGCATCGGCGACGTCGGTCACCACCACCGTGGCACCCGCGCGCGCGAGCTGGCGGCAGGTGGCGCTGCCGATGCCGCCCGCGCCGCCGGTCACGATCGCGACGAGTCCCCGTCCGTCGCGGTCCTTCAGTTCATACATGCGAGTTCCTCCCTGCAGGCGAAGAAAAAGGGCGGGCCGGCAAGCCGGCCCGCCCCGTTCACGCGGGCGCGAGCCCGGGTCAGTCGAACTTCATGCCGAGCGACAGGCCGAAGGTCCGCGGCGCGCCGTAGTTGGTGAAGTTCCACAGGCCCGCCACCGGCAGGGCCGCGATGCGGTAGACCTCGTCGCTGGCGTTGGTCACCCAGGCGGTGAGCTGCCAGCGGTCCTCGCGGTCGTGCAGCGTCGCCGACAGGTCGAGGAGCGTGCGCTCCTCCATCAGCGTATTCGCCCCGTTGAACACGTCGGTCTCGGCCTCGGCCTGGTGGTTGAGCGAGCCGTTCAGGGTCACGCGCTTGCCGGTGGCCAGGTTCCAGTCGTAGGACACGCCGAGCAGCACCTTGATTTCCGGCGAGAACGGCACGTCGAACTGCGTGAGGTCCACCGGCTGGTTGCCGCCGCGCAGGTCGGGAAGGATGCCCTTCTTGTACTCGTGGTCGAGCCAGTTGACGGCCGCGGTGACGCGCCAGTTGTCGCCCGGTACCCAGGTCGCCTCGATGTCGACGCCCTTGACCTCGGACTCGCCGGTGTTGACCGTCACGGTCTCCTGCTGGCTCGAGCCGTCCGCCGCGGTGTAGGTCGCGACCACGGCGCGCTGCAGGTCCTCGTAGTTGGTGAGGAAGGCCGCGGCCGACAGTCGCAGGCGCGCGTCGAACAGGTCCGCCTTGTAGCCGAGCTCGATGTTGTTGTTGGTCTCCGGGTCATAGGCGCAGCGCGACACCGTGGCGCAGGTTTCCGAGAAGCCGCCGGACAGGAAGCCGGTGGCGTAGCTCAGGTAGACCATCTGGCCTTCGGCGAACTTGTAGTCGGCCACCAGCCGCCAGGTGGTCTCGTCCCAGTCGTCGGTCGTGTCGACGTAGGTGCCGAAGCTCTCCGGCGGCAGTGGCACGGAGCGGCCGTCCCACTGGCGCGGCGTGATCCCGGCCCGGCTGATGTTCTGCGAGCGCAGGTCGCGGCAGACGCCACTGACCGTGCGGGTGTCCTGCGGCTCGGAGAACTGGTTGCACAGGCCGCCGCCGTCGACGGCGCGGATGAAGTCCTTCTCGTCCTTGCTCATGCGCACGCCGGCGCTCAGGCGGAACTGCTCGGTGACGTCGAAGCTGCCGTCCCAGAAGAACGCGTACTCCGTGCGGTCCTGCTCCGTGTACTGCAGCTGGTAGTCGAACAGCGAGCGCGTGTCGAGGCTGACGCGGCCGTCGGAGCGGATGAACGGATTTGCGTTCGTCGTGTTCGGGTCCGCCACCGGAATCAGCGACACCAGGCCCACCGAGAAGAAGGCGCGGAAGTTGAAGGTGTCCTTGAAGTAGTTGGCACCCGCGACGAAGTTGAACGGCCCGTCGAAGTCCGAGGCGAAGCGCAGCTCCTGCTGGAAGGTGTAGCGCTCGGTGTTGCGGGTCGAGTCGAACAGCGTCTGGAACGCCTCGCCCGTGTAGGTGCTCGGCAGGCGCTGCTGCTCCTCGCGGTAGCCGGTGATCGACTTGACCTGGCCGATGGAGAGGTTCAGGTCCTGGGTCAGGTACACGCCGATGCTGTCGATTCGGTGGCCCCTGTCCATGCCGATGTCGTCGTTGCCCGAGATCAGCGTGCTGAACACGTCGCGCTGGCCAGCGACCTGGATTCCGGGAAACCCAAGGCAGGAGATCAGGTTGTCGATTCCCGTCGCAGTTATGGAGCACTCTCCGGTCTCGTTCACGCCCGGCGGCGAGTCGGAGCGGTCCTGCACGCCCTCGAAGATGAGGTACGCGCTGTAGGTGTCGTTCGGCTCCCAGAGGAACTTGGCCTTGGCCGCGAGCACATCCTTGCCGCCGAGGTTGCCGCCGGCGCCGGTCGCGGTCGTGTCGACCTCCGGCGGCGGCAGCGTGCCGGCCGGGATGCCGAAGGCGCTCCACAGCGGCACGTTGTCCGGGAAGGTCGCGGTGGCCTTGGTGGCCTCGTAGAAGCCGTCGGTCTTGTCGTAGATGCCGGCGAATCGGAACGCCAGCGTGTCGCTGATCGGGATGTTGACCGCCGCCTTGAGCGAGGTGACGTTGCCGCCATTCTCGTAGGCGCCGAGCGTCAGCTCGGTCTCGCCGCTGTACTCGCCGAGGACCGGCTTCTTCGAGGTGATCGAGATCACGCCGCCGGTGGTGTTCTTGCCGAAGAGCGTGCCCTGCGGGCCGCGGTAGACCTCGACCTGCTGCACGTCGAACAGCGTCAGGAACTGCGAGGTCACGTGGCTCAGCACGAACTCGTCCATCAGGAAGCTGACCGGCGCGTCCTGGGTGACCAGGATGATGTTGGTGCCCGTGCCGCGCATGCCGCCGCCCGTGGCGTTGAAGCCGGCCGGCGCGGACAGAACGAGGCCCGGTGCGATGCGATCCAGCGCGCGCACGTCGTTGACCTTGGTCAGCGCCAGCGAGTCGGCGGTCAGCGCGGAAATCGACACCGGCACGTCCTGCAGCGCCTCTTCGCGCTTGGTGCCGGTGACGACCACTTCCTCGAGCTGGCCGATCACGGCCCGCGCCGCGGGTGCCTCCTCCTGCGCGGACGCAGGCAGAGCCAGCGCCGATCCGGCCGCGCAGGCAGCGAGCACGCGCGCGATGTCGCGCGCAAGGCGGTTGCTCTCACACTTCATTTACGGGTCCCCCTGGGATGTGACTTTCTCTGATCGCACGGCCTCGGGCCGGCGGCCTCTCGAATCGGGCTCGACTATAGGTCAGCTTTCAGGTTAAAACAATCATGACTGTTTTTTTCAGACTGCATTGACCGTATTAAGCCTTTGTTGCACCGCAAAATTACGTCCAGCAGCCAGGGGGAATCGTGAGGACCAGCAAGTTCATCGGCTTCGTCGCGACGCTGGCCGGCTTGGCAGCCATGACTCCACCGGCGCTGGCCGTCGCAGTGGCCGCCGCCCCGGCCGGCCTGTACGCCGACCACTGCGCGCAGTGCCACGAAGGCGGCGTGCCGCGCGCGCCCCACTCCGTGAAATTCCAGATCCTCGGGCCCACGGCGATCTACGAGGCGCTGACCCGCGGCGTGATGCAGGCGCAGGCCGCCGGACTCACCGACGAAGAGAAGCGCGCGCTGGCGGAGTATCTCGGCGGCGCCGCGCTGCCGACTGCGACCGCGGTGCCCGCCGAAGCCTATTGCCAGGGGCCAGCGGCCAGGTTCGACCGCCGCCGCCCGCCCGAGGTCGCCGGCTGGGGCATCACGCTCGGCAACGAACGCTACGTTGCGCCAGCGATCGCACGCCTTGCCGCCGCCGACGTCCCGAAGCTCGAGCTGAAGTGGGCCTTCGGCTTCCCCGGCGCCAGCCGCGCGCGCTCGCAGCCGACCTACGCCGGCGGCGCCGTGTTCGTCGGCAGCCAGGACGGCACGGTCTATGCGCTCGACCTCGCCAGCGGCTGCGTGCGCTGGGCCTTCCGCGCCGGCGCCGAGGTACGCAACGCCCCTTCCATCGAGCCCTGGAAGAAGGGCGACCGCCGCGCCAACCCGCGCGCCTTCTTCGGCGACCTCGAGGGGAACGTGTACGCCGTCGAGGCCTTCACCGGCAAGCTGCTGTGGAAGGTCCGCGCCAACCCGCATCCGCGCACCACCATCACCGGCAGCCCGCGCGTGTTCGAGGCCCGTGTCTACGTGCCGCTGTCCTCCACCGAGTGGGCCTCGGCCGCCGACCCGAGCTACGAGTGCTGCTCGTTCCAGGGCGGCGTGGCCGCTCTCGACGCGGCGACCGGCGCCCTCGCCTGGCGCAGCTACACCATCGCCGAGGCGCCGAAGCCGACCGGCGAGCTGAATTCCGCCGGGGCCCGGCGCATCCACCCGGCCGGCGCGCCGGTGTGGAACAGCCCGACCATCGACCCGAAGCGCCGGCGCCTCTATGTCGGCACCGGCGAGGCCTACACCTCCCCCGCCGCCGACACCAGCGACGCGGTGATCGCCTTCGACCTCGACACCGGCGAGAAGCTCTGGCACTACCAGTCGATCCCGCACGACGCCTGGAACATGGCCTGCTTCATCGGCGGCGGGCCCAACTGCCCGGAAGAGAACGGCCCTGACCTCGACATCGGCGCGCCGCCGATCCTCGCGCGCCTGCCGGATGGGCGCGAGGCGCTGCTGGTCGGCCAGAAGTCGGCGCACGTGTTCGCGCTGGATCCGGAGAATGGCCGCGAGCTGTGGCGCGTGAAGTACGGCCGCGGCGGCTTCGCCGGCGGCGTGCACTGGGGCATGGCCTACGATGGAAAGACGCTCTTCGCGCCGAACGCCGACACCACCTTCCTCGGCACCGAGGAAGGTGAGCCGAAGCCGGGCCTGTTCGCCCTCGACCCGGCCACCGGCGCCATCCGCTGGTTCGCGCCGAGCCCGGACATTTGTCCCGAAGAGCGCAAGCCTGCCTGCGACCCGGGCCTCTCGCCGCCGCCCACCGCGATCGACGGCGCGGTCCTCCAGGGCAGCTTCGACGGCTGGCTGCGCGCCTACGACTCGGCCACCGGCCGCGTACTCTGGCAGCACGACACGGTGCGCGATTTCGACACCGTCAACGGCGTGCCCGGCACCGGTGGCTCGCTCGAGTCCGCCGGGCCGCTGGTGGTCGATGGCCATGTGCTGGTGAACTCGGGCTACCTGTTCGGCGGGCGCATGCCCGGCAACGTGCTGCTCGTGTTCAGCGTCGCCAGCAAGTAGCCGACCCAGGAGGCGCGCGCATGAAGAGCCTCGCCGACTACGACCTCATGTCCCCGGCCGTGCAGGCCTGCCCCTGGGAGTTCTACGCGCGCCTGCACGAGGAGGCGCCGCTCTACCGGATGCCCGGCCAGGGCTTCTGGCTCGTCACCTCCTTCGAGCTGGCGCGCGAGGTGATCCGCCAGCCGGACCTGTTCGCGAGCGGCGTGAGTCCGATGGCGCTCAGGCCCGGCGGCATCCCGCAGGCGATCATCGACGTCTACGTCAAGGAGGGCTGTCTGCCGCGCGCCTCCTGCTCGACCTCGGACCCGCCGGTGCACACGCAGGTGCGGAGCTTCCTCGAGCCGCTGTTCACGGTGGCGCGGGTACGCGAGATCCGCCCGCTGATCGAGCGCACCGTCAAGGAACTGCTCGACGCCTGGCCCGCCTCTGGAGAGGTGGAGTTCGTGCGCGACCTCGCGCATCCCCTGCCGATGGTCGTGATCGCCGAGCTGATCGGCGTCGCGCACGACGATCTCGCCCGCTTCAAGGCCTGGTCGGACGCGATCGTCGAGCCTTTCAGCATGATGGTCTCGCCCGAGCGCGAGGTGGAATGCGCGCGGCTCGTGGTCGAGATGCAGCAGTTCTTCAAGCGCGAGCTCGACGACCGCGCGCGCAAGCCGCGCGACGACCTGCTCACGGCCGTCGCCCGCGCCGCCGCGCCCGACCAGCAGGGCTTCGACCTCGAGCAGCAGCTCACGATCCTCACCATCGACCTGCTCGCCTCGGGCAACGAGACGACGACCGCCGCGATCGCCTCCGGCCTGAAGCTCCTGGCCGAGCAGCCGGAGGTCGCCGCCCAGCTTCGCGCCGAGCCGAAGCGGCTCGAGAACTTCGTCGAGGAGGTGCTGCGGCTGGAATCACCCGCGCAGGGCATGTTCCGCCGCGTCACGCAGGACACCTTGCTCGGCGGCCAGCCGCTCAAGGAGGGCGAGTTGCTGAGCCTGCGTTTCGGCGCCGCGAACCGCGACCCCGCGCAGTTCCCGGAGCCGGAGAAGGTCGACCTGCACCGCCAGCCCGCCGGCAAGCACCTCGCCTTCGGCATCGGCCGGCACCACTGCATCGGCGCCCAGCTCGCGCGCCAGGAAATGCTCTCCGCCTTCGAGGCGCTGCTCGCGCGCTACTCGCGCTTCGAGTTGACGCCCGGCAAGCCCGCGCCGGAATACGCGCCGAGCTTCTTCGGGCGCAACCTGCTGCACCTGTACCTGACCTGCAGTTGATGGGCGGGGCGAGCATCGCGCTCGCGGCCCGGGTCCGTTTCACGGCGTTGGCTCAGCGCAGGTGCTCATCGTGAAATTCCCGGGCGGTGAGGACCCGGTAGCGGTCGGCAAGATCGAGCAGGGCGCGGTCGCCCGTCAGAAGGTAATCGGCGCCGCTCGCGAGGAAGGTGGCGAGGACGATATCGTCGCCGCGGTCGCGCGGCACACGGGCCCGGGTGCCGGCGATGTCTACCAGCTCAGTCATGTAGCGCAGTTCTGCCAGGTATCGAGTGAGTTCCACATCGGTCAGGCTGATGCGGCGGCGGACCTTCGGGTAAGCGAAAGCCAGGCGCATCTCCTCCCACATCGGCTCGCTGAGCACCGCGGTGATCGTCCCTTCCGAGGCGGTCCGCACGATGTGGCCAGGCACACTCGCGGGAAGCATGAGTCCGGACAACCAGAGATTGGTGTCGATGACGACCCGCAAGGACGAGCCCCCGAAACGGTCAGCGCGTGCCAGGCTTGCGACCACCGCGGCAACCCGGCCGGTTGCGCGGCGCCTGGCGGGCGGCCGCGACCGCTTCGCCGATCTCGCGCTCCGCGACTTCGGCTGGTACACCCACATAGCTCTCGCCGAGCCGATCGGTCAGCTCGAGGAAATCCTCACGCAGCCGGCGGATGCGCTCGAAGAGCTCGACGTCCACCAAAGCCGCCACTGGCTTGCCGTCCTTGGTGATCAGAACGCTGTCGTTGCGGTACTGGACCTGGTTCAGTAGGTCCCCCAGGTTCTGGCGGGCGGCGACGGCAGTGGACTTCCGGATCATGGCTGGGAATCGTCTGTATCGATCGTTACGATCGATATGATCATAGCATAGCGGGCCGGGACGCAATGGCCGTCGCTGGCAGCCCGCTCGTCGGGCGGTACGCCGTCTCCAGGCGGCCCCGTTCACGCCGCTCGCCGCCGCCCGCCCGGCTTGGCTCAGCCGCATGTACCCGCCCGTTCGCGCTCGCGTTCCACGCGACACCGCGCATGACGCGGAAATCGGACATCGTCGTGGCGCTGGATCCGGGCCGGATCGAGGCGATCACGACTGCCTTTGCCGACGAGTACTACATCGATCCCGACATGATCGTTCGCAAGTCCAGGCCCTACCGAATCCGCGAATTCACGCGCCGCCAGCGCGCATCCTTGGGCAACGTCGAGACCTGGATCGTGAGCCGCGAAGACCTGATTCTCTCCAAGCTGGCGTGGTCCGCTACTTCCGAGCTGCGGCGGCGGGACGTGGGGCAGCTTCTGGCGGCCGGGGTCGATGTAGACTATCTTCGCCGCAAAGCGCTTGAGCTCGGGGTGAGAGCCGCACTGGATGCGCTATTGCCATGAACGACACTTCGCCTGAGTTCGAAGCCCGCGTCGCCGCGCACTACGCCGCCCTTTCGCCGCTCGAGCGCCTGCGCATTGCCTCGGGCCTCTACGACACCGCGCGCCTGATCATCGCCTCCTCGCTGCCGCCGGATCTGTCGGATGAGGAACGCCGCTACGCGATCGTGAAGCGTATCTACGGCGACGAACTCCCCAAGGCCGCGTTGCGCGCCCACGCACGCTACGCCAGTTCGACTGCACGCTGATCTGCGCCGCGCTCACAGGTTTCTCGCCGCCGACATCCAAGACGCTTTACGCATCCGTCGCGCAGCGCTGGTCGAACGCGAGCCGGAGCGATATCGATCGATGCGAGTACGGCTCGGGCGGCTTGACTCAGAGACAGAAGTCTCCGGAGAATCAGGGGCGGTTCCGCCCGCTTCTTGTTGGCATGGTAGCTGTAGTTGCCGACGTCGGACTTCGCGATGACTGCGGCGCCGCACTCAATTGTGACGCGCCGGGCGCTCGGGCAAGGGACCGAAATGTGCGCGGACCATCTCGAAGCAAACCAAGACTCCGATTGGCAGTCCAGCAAGATACGAATGACGGTGGCACGTATCCGCCGTATCGCCCGACCAGCGAGGACACTGGTGACAGTCGCTCAGCTGCCATAACACCCACACCGCAAACGCCATATACGCCCAGATCTCGACCCGCTCGATCCGGCTATAGAGATCCAGGTTGGCCCACGGGCGGAGGACCCCGAAGTCCGGGTGTGACCACATGGCGTTCCAAGCGGCTTGGTCGTTGGGATAGGTGTCGAGCTCCGGCCGACTCGGCGGGAGCCAGTGGCCGCGTCGGTACCACCAAGTTAGCCAATGAAAGAAGCCGAGATACGTTCGGATGATGACCCACGCCCCGCCGCCCATTAGCAGCCAACAGTGCAAGTTCCATGACATCGGGGCGGCTGCGCATGCGCCACAGTTGGACCAAATGCGAAGAGGAACCGCCGGGAACATCGCGGCAATGAGCGCGACCGCAATCATCGTCGAGAACATGATCCACGCCGTGCGCGGATAGGTCGCGCTACTGGCCACAGAAGCCCTCGCAGAAAGAGGTGGCCGCCGAGTCTGCTGCTGTGTACGTGACGTAGGAAAAAACGCCTGCCAACGCCATTGCCAGTGCCGTTCTACGGCCGAGGTTCGAGCCCATGTAACTGAAGCCGGCCGCCCGGGCCGCCGCGATACCGTCCACGTAGGCACCAGCCCCGGCACCGATTGTCACCTGCGCTCGCGCATCGGCAGGTGCACTTGATGCTGCTGCTCCAACCAGGCTGGCGGCCCAGCCGCCGCGGCTGAAGGGATTGGACATCCCGCCGCTGCCGCCAACGATCATGTCTGCGGTCGCGCCCGCGACACCCGCATAGGGCACCGTGACGGCCCCTGGCATGCCCGCACCCGATAGCGTGCCCGCGACGCCACCTATCGTCGCACCGGCGATTCCGGCCTTCGGACCGCCCAGCACCAGCCCGGCGATGCCGCCGCCGGCCGCGCCTGCCGCGCCCTGCACGGCGGGTTCCAGTCCTCGCCGGCAGTCAATCAAGCACTGCGCTTTCGCAGCTGACTTCGGCTCCTCTGCCGGTGAATCATCCGGCGTCGGTTTGTCGCAGCTGCCCGGCGTATCGCTTCCGCCGCCGCCTCCGCCCGATCCACCCCCGCCACCGCCACGGCCGCCGCCGCCGGCGAGATTCGGCACGAACGCGTAGCTAAGGCCGAGCGTCGCGCCCGTGGCGATGCTCCAGGCCAGCGAGCCGCCGAGCGTGAACGATTGCGCCAGGCTCGTGGCCGTGACGGTGACTTCGCCGAGCGCCGCGACGGTCGTCTCGCGGTCCGGTCCGGAGCCGGTGACCCACGACCCCTCGATCAGCGACCCGTGCGTCCCGGAATCATGCTGCGGCAGCCGCGTCGCCCGGCTGGAACGGCCAGTGGGATCGATCAGCGTGAGCGGGTTGTTGCCGACGTACGCATAGCGGTTGAACCCGCCGGCCCGGCCAAGGCCGTCGGCCACCGGATCGCTGGCAAGAAACCTCCCCAGTACTGGGTCATACACCCGCCCGTTCATGTGGATCAGGCCCACGGCATCCAGATGCTCGTGCTCGGTGAACCCGCGCCGGGTGCTGTTGCCAATGGCGGTCATGTCCGCCGACGATACCGCCCCGTGCCAGTCCCGGTCACGCCGCTCGCCAAACGCCCCGAAAGAGAGTTTCACCACTTCGGTCCCGGCGGAATTCGTGATCAGATCCGGACTGCCGAGCGTGTCGCGGTGGACGTAGTTCGTGCTGGCCGTGGGATCGCAGGATGAGCCTGTGCAGTTGACGATCGCCAGCAGCCCGCCCGGGCCCTCGATCCGGTGCCGCCAGTTGGTCGTGCCGGACTTGGTCACCTTCTCCAGTATCCCGCCCACGTAGATCGTCGTCTCCGAGATCCCCGCCGTCACCGCCACCTGCTTGTAGCGGTTGCGATACGCCCCGTAGGACAGCGTGCTCGAGTTCGAGCCGGCATAGATCACCCCCGGCAGGTTGTAGCTCGTGTACCCAATCGTGCTGCCGCCCCGGCTCGTCATGTTGCCGTTCGCGTCATACCCGTAGCTGGTGGTGCCGGCCTGGATCACCGCCCGCTTCTTGCTGGCATGGTAGCTGTAGTTGCCCACGTCCTGCTTCCACAGGATGTTGCCGATCGCGTTGTAGCTGAGGTCCTGGTTCGTGATCGTGCCCGTCCCGGGAGTGGTCAGCGTCGAGTAGTCGAGCCGGTTGAGACCATCGTAGACGAACGTCTCCGTCGCGCACTGCTTCAAGTCCTGGCGCTGGCTCAGGTTGTAGTTCAGGTCCCACTGCGCAGTCGCGTCGATCAGCCCCGTGCCGCCGCCCACCCAGGCCTGGCGCAGCCGCATGTACCCGGCCGCCTGGTCGTATTCCGTATAGGTGATCACGCCGTTGCCGAGCGATTCGTTCAGGATCCGCCCGACCGCGTCGGTCGCGGTCAGCTCCCAGAACACCTCCGTCCCGCCCGTCCCGCCATCGCGGATGCGCTTCAACAGCCCGTTCTGGTACTCGTAGCCGAGCGTCAGCCGGTAGCTGCCCACGCTCGTCGGATACACGAGGCAGGATTACGTCAAGGTCAATAGGGATCACATGGCAATGCGATGCCATCGGCTGGTCGCACGTCTCTTCCGCTGCGAGTCCGTCGATCTATCAATACAACATGCACGTCATCGTCAAGGGCGTCCGAGCTAAATCGGTTGAGATCGAGACTGTCGTAAACGACCGCGACGGTCATCGAGTCGACCCAGTCAACCATTGCAGCTGAGCATTCCGGTGTCTGGAGAACTATCGTTCGATCAACGGGAGCTTGATCCCTCCTCGTAACGTGCACGCGCACGACGCCAGACGCTAGACCTCCATATTCATTCGTTACCCACAACACGCGCTGTCCATCAGGCGACGGGCGTGACTCTACGACTTGCTCCCCTCTCTCCTCGCAGCCTAGGGCGCCCAGATACATCGCGATTGCAAGCACGCTCGCTACCTTCCGCATGCGTAGCCCTCTGCTATAGCGCGCTGAGCATTTGGGTCATCCCCGTAGGGTGGGCCCGTCAGGAACGTGCCGTTCTTTGGGTCATACGAACCTCCGGAATCTGGCCCGTACTGCTCGTAGAATCCTGCGAACATTTGTGCTGCCGTAAGCGGAATTCCAAGGCCCGCACTCACTGCACCGTATGCGCGGTTTCCCTGTTGACTGCCTCCCTGTACCAATGCTCCACCCGCACGTAGGCCATATGCGTTATGTGCGACCGCAACGCCGTAGCCGAGGGCGGCCCCAGGCACGCGACCGAGCAGAAATCCTGCGAGAGCACCGCCGAGGGCTTGGCCGCGCGCCATCTTTGCTCGCTGACGTAGGGTCCGGCCATCGCCGCCCTGCCCCGGCGCCCGGCAAATCTCATCCGCGGGATCGTCCTTCTGCGCTGGCGCCTCCTTCTCCGCTCCCTCCTTCGGATCAGGCTTCGGTTGCTCCGGGCTGGGCTCACTTCCGCCATTCGGCCGCCCCTGCGCGCGATTGGAGAACGGCGCCTCGACGCTGCCGCCGAAGGCGCCGCCGGAGCCAAATCCATACCAAGACCTTTCCACAATCCTCGTGGCCCAGACATCAATCGGTCCAATGCGGGGGTCGTGGGGCGGCTCGTGGGTGAAGTGCTCGACCAGCGATCCAAGTCTCCCCGCGTCGTGCTGCGGCAGCCGGGTCTCCTTGCTCGACAGCCCGCTCGGATCTACGAGCGTGAGCGGGTTGTTGCCG
>CAYORU010000037.1:0-35589 GCA_964406445.1 uncultured Steroidobacteraceae bacterium | reverse complement strand
GGGGACGTCGAACATTTGCATCTTCAGTGCCCGTCCGTGCCGTTAGTTGATGACGATGGAGACGTTGTCGATGAACACGTTCGAGACGCATCCCGCTACGCCTCCGCAGATGGCCGTGATCTGCAGCGTCACGCCGCCACTGACGTCGGCGCCGGCAGTCAGATTCAACGGACCCACCGTGGTCCAGTTTGCCGGGAAGCCACCGCCACCAAGGATCGAATCCGTCTTCGAGACTCCGCCGCCACTCACCTCGGAGAACAGCACCACGTCCACCACCCCGCCATTCGCATCCGTACCCTTCCAGTCGAAGGACACGGTGACCTGCTGGCCAGGCGCGACGGTTCCCGCCGCCAGGTTGGCCAGCTTGAGGGTCGGGTTGCCGGGAGCCGTGACGTTCAGGCGGCCTGCGGAAGTGCCGGGCGAGCTGGGCCCGTTGTCTGCCACGACGCTGATCGTTCCGCCGTTGTTGAACGCGGTCCAGCAGTCGAGATTGCCCAGTTCGAAATTACCGTTCGCGGCCGCATACTGGTTGCCCACCGGATCACAGCCACTGCCGCTACCGGCGGTGCCGCTGAAGCCGATGTCGGTCAGGAGCATCGTGAACGGCCCGGGCTGGCCGCCCAGCGGCCCGAGCAGGAACCCGCTGTTGGCGGCAATCGTCGCCGCGAAGTCGCTCATCGGGATCTGCACCTGGTACCAGCCGTTGCCGAGCGGCGTCGATCCCGAATAGGTCGCCAGATCGTAGGTCCGGCTGGTGTCGCCGCCGTTGATGAACTTGACCTCGAACTGGTTGCTCGCCCCCGGCGCGTTGACCTTCACCTTGAACTCGAAGGTGCCATAGCCCGCCGCGAAGCCCGCGGCATAGCCGTTGAAGGCCACGAAGCCCACGTGCACGCCGGCACCGTAGCCCTCGCCGCTCGCCACCCGGAACGCCGGGTTGTAGTCGGCGTCGCCCGCAAAGTTGCCGTCGAAGACCGCGCCCGAGCCGAAGTTGTCGATCGCCGGCGGTGCGAGGTTCTCCGTCACGCCCGGATCCGTCGCGTACACCACGTTCTCGGGGACGATGCCGGCGCCGCCGCCACCGCCACCACCACCGGCGGTGCCGCTGAAGCCGATGTCGGTCAGGAGCATCGTGAACGGCCCGGGCTGGCCGCCCAGCGGCCCGAGCAGGAACCCGCTGTTGGCGGCAATCGTCGCCGCGAAGTCGCTCATCGGGATCTGCACCTGGTACCAGCCGTTGCCGAGCGGCGTCGATCCCGAATAGGTCGCCAGATCGTAGGTCCGGCTGGTGTCGCCGCCGTTGATGAACTTGACCTCGAACTGGTTGCTCGCCCCCGGCGCGTTGACCTTCACCTTGAACTCGAAGGTGCCATAGCCCGCCGCGAAGCCCGCGGCATAGCCGTTGAAGGCCACGAAGCCCACGTGCACGCCGGCACCGTAGCCCTCGCCGCTCGCCACCCGGAACGCCGGGTTGTAGTCGGCGTCGCCCGCAAAGTTGCCGTCGAAGACCGCGCCCGAGCCGAAGTTGTCGATCGCCGGCGGCGCGAGGTTCTCCACCACCGCCGGATTGGTCGCGTACACCACGTTCTCGGGCACGATGCCGACGGCTCCGCCGCCACCACCACCGCCGCCACCGCCGGGTTCACCCGAGTACACCCTGACCCAGTCCACTTCCATGGTCACCGGGAATTGGGTCGCGCCGCTCGGCGGTCCAGGGAACCGGCCGCCGACGGCGACGTTGAAGATGATGTAGAAGTTCTGGTCGAACGGCGCGGGGAACGGCGCGGCGGTCGACGACCACGAGTTCTGCACCGCGTAGAGCGTGTCGTTCACGTACCAGCGGATCTCGCCGACGTCCCACTCGACCGCGTAGGTGTTGAATTCCTCGGTGACGTCGGTGGATGGGCTGTAGCGCACCCCCGTGCTCTGGTTGGCCGGGAACTCGCCGCCATAGTGGATGGTGCCGAAGATTCGGTTGCCGCCGGTGCCGTCCAGGTTGACGGCCTCCATGATGTCGATCTCCCCGCTCGCGGCCCAGCGGCCGTACGGGCTGTTCTGCGCGAGCATCCAGAAGGCCGGCCAGACCCCCTGGCCCGGCGGCAGCTTGATGCTGGCCTCGATGCGCCCGTAGCGGAAGGCGAAGCGATCGCGGGTGTTGATGCGCGCGGAGGTGTAGTTGTAGCCGAACGCGGTCTCGCGGCGCGCCGTGATCTTGAGCTTGCCGTCCTCGAGCCGGGCGTTGTCCGGCAGGTACCACTGCAGTTCGTCGTTGCCCCATCCGATCAGGTCGGGCCCGTACTGCGAACCGTCCCCGGTCTCGAAGAACCAGACCGCGGGGTCGAGCTTGCTGCCGTTGAACTCGTCGCTCCAGACGAGCGTGAGGGTCTCGCCCGGATCTACGTCGTCGTTGTCGGCAACGACCAGCGTCGGGTTCGAGATGTTGACGTTGGTGCGGGTCTGGGTGTCCGCAGCCGGGATCGTGGTGATGTTGCTCAGCGGTTCAGGCTGGTCGTTGCCGGCGCAACCCGCGATCACGAGCCCCGCGCCGAGCGCGAGGCTCCAGCGCCGGAGTCCGGCTACTGCAATTGTCATTCGTTCCCCCATCGTTCACGCGGCCTGCCGCCGCCGACCCTTCGACGAGAGGGATATCAGGTCATGACAGCGTTGTCAAACCGGGGCTAACCGCAGGGGGACCGCAGGGCAGCCGCGAGCTGCGCGCAATGCGCGATTCGCTGGCCCCGGCGGGCATCTGGACCCGCCGGGGCTCCTGCGGACATTCGATCGCGGGTTGCTCTGCCGCGCGGCGAGCGCCGCGCGGACGGGCGGCCGAGGCCGCCTCAGGCTGCGCGACAGCAGCCGTGCGCGAAGTAGCGGGCGAGCGCGCTCTCGACCTGACGGACGGCGTCCGAGGACTCCGCGTGGACGGCGGACCGCTGCGCGCTGCGCCTGCGGGCCCGCCAGGCGCGGTTGATGCCGTCGAGGGCAACGGCAGGCACGAAGGCGTGCGTATTGACCCCCGCCACCCCGCGCAGGCTGAACGTGAACGGGTCACGTGCTTGCTTGGTTTCAGCGTTCATGGTCTTGCTCCAAACTCCTGTATCTGTCCAGTACAAATGGGGCCAAGCCCCGCGAATCATGCACTGCAAAAGGTACGGTCGGAGTGCCGGCGCCTCAAGCGAATAAAACTCAGGCCAGCGATGAGGAAACGTCATCGGCCTGTGAAAAATTCTCCTTGATCCAAGTAGTTAGGAGCTCCACGGCCGGATCCTCGGCGCGCTCCTCGGCAATCACGAGGTAGTAGCTGACCTCGGTCATGAGCGATTCCGGGAACAGCTTCACGATGCTGCCCTGCCTGAACCACAGGTCCGCGAGCGGCACCGGCACGAGCGCCGCGCCCAGCCCCTGTTCGCAGGCGCGCACCACCGCGATCATCGAGTCGAGGCGCGTGACCTTCGACGCCGCCGGCAGGGCGATGCCCGTGGCACGCGACCACTGATTCCAGGCACTCGGGTAGGTGTCGTGGATCAGCAGCGGGAAGTCGCTGACCACCCGGCCCTTCTCGACCCTGAGACTCCGCTGGAAGTCGGGCGAGCCGGCCGGCGCCAGGGTCAGCGCAAGCAATCGGTGGGACTGAACCCCCTGCGGCGGTGCGCGAAACAGCCGGATGGACAGGTCGGCGTCCGCCGGGTGCGATTCGGGCGTCTCGTCGCTGGTGCCGACCTTGATCTCGATCTCTGGATGCGCCGCGGTGAATTCCGGCAGCCGCGGCACGAAGTACTCGCTTGCGAAGAACGGCTGCACGGACATACGGATGACCTGGCGCTTGCGCCGCCTCGTCACGCCGGCAACGACGGCGTCGAGGCGCTCGATGAGCGGTCCTGCCTCCTCGTAGAGCGTCCGCCCGACGTCGGTCAGCCGCAAGTCGCGGGCATTGCGGTCGAAAAGCGTCTCGCCGAGTTCCTTCTCCAGGCCGCGGATCTGGTGGCTCACCGCCGAGGCGGTGACGAACAGTTCCTCGGCCGCTGCTCGAAAGCTGCCGAGACGCGCCGCAACGCAGAAGGTACGCAGCCCTTTCAGGCCGACGTTGGATCTTTCCGCCATGGGATCGTTACCGCCGCGGCACGGGCCTGCGCGCTTGGCGCACGCCGAACGGGTTCCGGACGATCCCGGGGTGCGCCCGTGCGGCCGCCCGGGCCGGAGACTCGTGATTATCGGGATTGTTTGACAGCGCTGTCAATGTGTTTCAGTATGGCCGAGGGGGGAATCACGATGCCGACGACATGAACGACTCCGCGCAGTACGCGACGGCGGCGCGGGATCGCATCCCGTTCCCGCAGAAGCTGATCTACGGCCTCGGGGCATTCGTCAACAACCTGCTTGCCGCGGCCATCGGCGGCATGGTCATCGTGCTCAACCTCGGGCTCGGCATGAACCCGGCGCTGGTCGGGCTGCTCGGCGCGCTGCCGCGCCTCACCGATGCCCTCACCGACCCGATGATGGGCTACATCTCCGACCACACGCGCTCCCGCTGGGGCCGGCGGCGGCCCTACATCTTCGTCGGCGCCATCACGGTGGGCATCATCTACGCGCTGCTCTGGCAACTGCCCGAGGGCCGGAGCGAGTCGTTCTACTTCTGGTACTTCCTGATCGGCTCGCTCGTCTTCTATCTCGCCTACACGGTCTACGCGACGCCCTGGGTCGCGCTCGGCTACGAGCTCACACCCGACTACCACGAGCGCACGCGGCTCATGGGCGTGCAGAACTTCATCGGCCAGCTGGCCTACCTCGTGGCGCCCTGGTTCCTGTGGATCATGCAGAACGAGGCCTGGTTCGGCAGCATGGCCGAGGGCGCCGCCGGGCTTGCCATCATCATCGCCGTCGTGGCCGCGGGGATCGGGGTGCTGCCCGCACTGTTCCTGCGGGAGCGGTTCAAGGGGGCCGCCGCCAGCCGGGACGGGCCCGACGTCGCCCAGGCCGCGAACGCCTTCTGGCGCAACGTGCAGGGCTTCCTGCGTGGCTTCCTGCTGACGCTCAAGTTCAAGCCGTTCCTGAAGCTCTGCGTCGCCACCTTCCTGGTGTTCAACGGCTTCATGCTGATCGCCTCCTTCCAGTTCTACGTGATCATCTACTACGTGTTCGGCGGCGACACGGCCCTCGGCGCGAAGTACGCCGGCTATTCCGGCACGCTCGGCGCCGTCTCGACCTTCGTCGTGATCATCATCACGACCTGGATGGCCACGCGGATCGGCAAGCGCCACGCCTTCTTCGTCGCCACCGGGATCTCGATGCTCGGTTACGCGCTCAAGTGGTTCTGCTACGACCCGGAGGTGCCCTGGCTGCTGCTGCTGCCCGCGCCGCTCATGGCCTTCGGCCTCGGCGCGCTGTTCACGCTGATGCCATCCATGATCTGCGACGTGGTCGACATGGACGAGCTGCAGACCTACGAACGCCGCGAGGGCATGTACGGCTCCATCTTCTGGTGGGTGGTCAAGCTCGGCATGGCCGCGGCGCTCGCGGCCAGTGGCTTCTTGCTGAACGCCACGGGCTTCGACGTCGCGCTGGGCGGCCAGCAGAGCGCCGAGGCCATCCGGCTCATGCGGATCTTCGACGCGTTCATCCCCGCGGCGACCTCAGGCATCGCCATCTGGATCATCGCGTCGTACACGATCACCGAGGAAAAGGCGCACGAGATCCGTACGATCCTCGAGGCGAGGCGAGGCGCCGCCTGAGCAACGCCGGGTGCGCCGCCCGCCGGGCCGCGCCGCAGCCGCCCGGCCTCAGCCGCCCTCCGCGCCCTCGAGCTTGTCCTGGGTGCGCAGCTCGAAGTCGCTCGCGTCGTGGCGTTCGCGCAGCTGTCCCGAAGGCTCGCCCCAGCTGCGGTTGACCATAAGGCCGCGACGCACGGCCGGCCGCGCGGCAATCTCGCGCGTCCAGCGCAGCAGGTGGGTGTAGCGCGCCGCGTCCAGGAACTCCGCCGCCTCGTACACCTTGTTGGCGACGACCCCTCCGTACCAGGGCCAGATGGCCATGTCCGCGATGGTGTAGTCGTCGCCGGCCACGTAGCGGCGCGTCGCGAGCAGCTGGTCGAGCACGTCGAGCTGGCGCTTCACCTCCATGGCGTAGCGGTTGATGGGGTACTCGTACTTCTCGGGCGCGTACCTGTAGAAGTGCCCGAAGCCCCCGCCGAGGAACGGCGTGCTGCCGACCTGCCAGAACAGCCAGCACAGGCACTCCGTGCGCCCGGCAGGATCGGCGGGGAGGAAGGCGCCGAACTTCTCCGCCAGGTAAAGCAGGATCGCGCCCGACTCGAAGACGCGGACCGGCGGCTCGCGGCTGCGGTCGAGCAGCGCAGGAATCTTGGAGTTCGGGTTCAGCTCGACGAAGCCGCTGCCGAACTGCTCGCCCTCGTCGATGCGCACGAGGTGCGCGTCGTACTCCGCATCGGTGAAGCCGCGCTCGAGCAGCTCCTCGAGCAGGATGGTGACCTTCACGCCGTTGGGCGTGCCGAGCGAATACAGCTGCAGCGGGTGGCGGCCCACCGGCAGCGCCTTGTCGTGGGTTGCGCCGGCCACGGGCCGGTTGATGGCGGCAAAGCGGCCGCCGCTCTCCTTGTCCCAGGTCCAGACCCTCGGCGGCTCGTAGCTCCGGTCAGCCATCTGCTTCGCCCTCCTCCCGGCGAACGCGCAGCACGCCGCTCCTGATGTGCAGGTCGCGCTGCGGGAACGGGAACTCGATCCCGGCCTCGTTGAACTTGTCGTAGACCGCGAAGTTGATCGAAGAGAGCAGGCGGCCGCGGCGGTGCACGGAACTCGAGCTCCACACGCGCAGCTCGAAGACGAGGCCGTTGTCGCCGAACTCCATCAGCCGCACGTTGGGCTCCGGCGATTCCAGCACATCGGGGTTCTCGCGGGCGACCTCCTTCAGCAGCTCGCGCACCTTGTGGGCATCGCTGCCGTAGGCGACCGCGACCGGGATCCTGAACCGGACGGTCTTGTCCTCGTACTGCCAGTTGACCACCGTCTCGGTGATGAAGCGCGAGTTAGGGACGATGATCGTGATGTTGTCGTTGGTCAGCACGGTGGTGCTGCGCGCGCCGATCTCGATCACGTCCCCGTCCACCTGGTCGACCTCGATGCGGTCGCCGACCTTGATCGGGCGCTCGAACATGATGATCAGGCCGGCGATGAAGTTGCTGACCACGTTCTGCAGGCCGAAGCCGACGCCGATGCCGATCGCGCCGGCCAGGACGTTGAACGTCGTCAGGTCGATGCCGGCCGTCTGGACGATGATCAACAGGCCGATCAGCAGCACCAGATAGCGGACGACCGTCCCGGTCGCCTGGCGGGCGCTCGCATCCATCTTGGTGCGCATCAGCAGGCGGTCGGTCAGCAGCCGCTGCAGGCGGCGCGCGCCCCAGAAAAGGACGACGACCAGGATGACCAGGTAAAGGATCGACCACAGCGAGATCGCGCCCTTGCCGCTGCCGAACAGCGGCTGCTCGAGGATCGCGCGGACGTGGTCGAGCCAGTCCTGGACGTTCTCCATGGGCTCAGTCCTCGCTCTCGACGGGGCCCGCGAGGGACCGGTCGTACTTCTCGCCGAACATGATCTCGAATCCCGCCGAGACCCCGACGCAAGCGTCGCAGCGCCGCGAGGGCCGTTCGTCGTCCGCCCAGAACAGGCTCGCGCCGAACTCGAGGAACAGCCACTCGCGCCAGGCCGAACGGCGGTAGGTCATCCGGGCCCCGTAGTAGTCCGGCTGCAGGCCGTCCGTTTCGCCCTGCACCGAGGCCTCATAGCGCATCGCGCTGCGAGCGTCGATGGCATCGTACAGGATCAGCCGGCTGCGCCAGCGGATGCCGTCGGTCGCCTCCGAGAAAGTCACGCTGTTGGCCCAGCGCAGGAGCTCGTCCGCATCCATGGACCAGTCGGCGTCCGCCGCGACGGTGACGCCGAAGCCGTCGACGTTCTCCCAGAAGGCCGTTGCGCGCGGCACGAGCAGCAGCGAGTCCCCGATGGGCAGGTAGTGGCGCAGCCGCGCCTTGACGTACGGGTTGAGCGGCGTGCTGAGCCGCACGCCGGCACCGAAATCCACCACCCGCTGGTTGTCGCGCCGCGCCAGGTAGTTGACCCCCGCGTACCACTCCGCGTTGGCGTCGTCGGAGAAGGAGCCGGGCAGGTACGCCACCTCGTCGTAGCTGTCGTTCACGAACGTCTCGGGATCCTCGCGGCCGATGACGGCGTTGAAGCGGCTGCTCAGCTGGGGAAGCGCAAGGCTGGCCCGGAAGCGCGTATCCACGTCGAACTCATTCAACTCGTCCCAGTTGAGCCCGAGCCCGGCGCGGCCGTAGGAAGTCCGGTACACGTCGTCGTGCTCGCGGGCGTCGCCGAACAGGCCGTCGAACCAGCGCGCCGAGGCGCAGACCCGCCGCTGCAGCCCAGCCCGGACGCTGTCGATGCCGCCAGGCCGCGAGTCGACCTGCGGCCGGCACGGATCAGCCTCGAGAGGACCCTCCTCCGCCGGCGGGGCGGGACCTGGTTCATGCTCCTGCGACGGCGCTGGCGCGGCGGCCGGCTGCTGCTGCTCCGCCAGGGCCCTCGACAACGGCCACAACGATGCTGCCAGCAGCATCATCGCCAAAGGCAGCCGCGGGAGCGTCACGCGTTCAGTCCTCCAGCAGGTAGTCGATGGTCGTCACCACCCGCACTACCTTGGAGCGCTGCCGCTCCTCCTGAACGCCCGGCGCCTGGTCGCGCGGCAGGATCACGAACAGGCCCTGATTGGCCCGGCGGATCGGCCCGAGCGGGCTGCCCGAATCCTCCGCGAACTGCTCGGCGGCCGCGCGCGCGCTCGCGGTCGCCTCGGCGATCATCGCCGGCTTGAAGTCGTTCAGGCGCGTGAAGAGATAGGTGGGACCACCCGCCCACGGACCGTCCGATGACAGCACCACGCCGGCCTCGATGAGCTCGCCGACGCGCTGGCTGGCTTCGAACAGCGCCTGGGGCCGGTCCGTGCGGACCATGAGCGTCTGCGACAGCACGTAGCGGAAGGTGGCCGGCGGGCCGCCGTAGCGATTGGCCTGCGTGTCCGTGACCGACAGGTCCTGCAGCGCGACCTCGCCCGCCTGGACGCCGTTGCGCGCCAGGAATTCGCGGACCGTGCCCGCGGCCTGCGCCATGCGCGCCTGGGCGCGGGGCAGGTCGTTGTCCGCGACCACGAACTGCATCGGCCACAGCGCCAGATCCGCCTCCACCTCGCGCTCGGCGACGCCCTTGACGGTCACGTAGCGATCCGCCTGCCGTCCCTCGGCGAACCCGTGGCCGACCCACCAGCCGGCGAGCGCCACGCCCGCCGCCAGCACCCCCGCCGCCGCCAGCCTGCCTTCCATCGGGAACCTGCCTTCGGATCCGCCTGCGCGGCCCACATTATCCGCCAGCGGCCCGCCAAGATCACGCAGATGCGGCCGCCTCCATCGCCTGCACGAACTTGCCGTGCCACGCGTGGATGTCGTTGCGGCGCACCACGTCCAGCATCCTCGCATGCCGCGCCCGGCGCTCCTCGAGCGGCATGTCGATCGCCGTCGCGATGCCCTCGGCCATGCCGTGGACATCGTAGGGGTTCACCAGCACCGCCTCGGTCAGCTCCCGCGCCGCACCGGCGAGCGAGGAAAGCACCAGGACGCCGGGATCCTCCGGGTCCTGCGCCGCAACGAACTCCTTGGCGACGAGGTTCATTCCGTCGCGCACCGGGGTGACAAGACCGACCTGGGCCGCGCGCATGAAGCCCATCAGCGCATCGTGCGAGAAATTCCGGTTCAAGTATCGGATCGGCACCCAGTCCGCCTCCGAGTGCCGGCCGTTGATGCGACCCGAGATCTGCTCGAGCTGCTCGCGGATCACCGAGTAGGCGCGCATGTCCGCGCGGGACAAGGGCGCGATCTGCATCAGCGTGACCTTCTTCCGGAACTCCTCGTGATCGCCGAGGAAACGGTCGAAGGCCTGGAATCGCTCGACGAGGCCCTTGCTGTAGTCCAGCCGGTCGACGCCGAGGACCAGCGCACGGCCCGACAGCGAGGCCTGCATGCGCTTGACCTGCTCGGTCTGCAGGCTCCGCGCCGCCTCGGCCTCGATGCCGGCCGTGTCGACGCCGATCGGGAAGGCCCCGCATCGCGTCACGCGCCCGTCCACGCGCACGACTCCGGGATCGGCGACTGCCGCGTCGCCGTGCAGGCTGCGGATGCAGTCGCGGAAGCAGTGCAGGTCGTTCGCGGTCTGGAAACCGACGACGTCGAAGGCGCACAGGTCGGCGAGCAGAGCGGCGTGCACCGGCAGGCAGCGCAGCACCTCGTAGTGCGGGAACGGGATGTGCAGGAAGAATCCGAGCGGCTGCCGGGCGCCCCGCTCGCGAAGGATCCTTGCCATCGGGACGAGGTGATAGTCGTGCACCCAGACCAGGTCGTCGGGTTCGAGCAGCGGCAGCAGTCGGTCGGCAAGGAACCGGTTTGCCTCGAGATAGGACTCGTGCGCCTCCTCATCGTAGTGGAAGGTCTCGACGAAGTAGTGGAACAGCGGCCACAGCACCGCGTTCGAGTAGCCGAAGTAGTAGCTCTCGAAGAGCTTGCGCGGGAAGTCGGTCACCGCGTAGCTGCCGCCGTTGCGCCGGTGCACCTGCACCTCGGGCACTGCATCGTCGACCAGTTCCCCGCTCCAGCCGAACCAGAGCCCCCCGCGCGCCTTCATCGCCGCCAGCACCCCGACCGCGAGGCCGCCCGGCGCGGCCTGCTTGCGCGGGATCGTGACGCGGTTCGACACCGACACCAGCCGTCTCGTCACAACGCCTCCTCCCAGCTCCGGCTCAGCCGCACCGCGCAGTCTACGATTCCCACCATGCTGTAGGTCTGCGGGAAGTTGCCCCACAGCTCGCCCGTCCTCGGGTCGATGTCCTCGGACAGCAGGCCGAGCGGGTTCCGCTTGCCCAGCACGTAGCCGAACAGCTCGCGGGCCTCGTCGCGCCGGCCGATCGCCGCCAGAGCATTTATGTACCAGAACGTGCAGACCGTGAAGGCGGAATGCGGCGGACCGAAGTCGTCGGCCTCGCGATAGCGCAGCAGAAGCTGCCCCTCGCGCAGCTCCCGCTCGATGACCTCGACGGTCGAGACGAAGCGCGGGTCGTCGGGCCTGACGAAGCCGAGTTCGGCCAGCAGCAGGCAGCTCGAGTCGAGCGACGAGTGGGTCAGGGCCCCGGTGAAGGCGCCCAACCCGGCGTTCCAGGCGCACTCCATGATGTGCGCGTGCATCGCGTCTGCGCGGCCGCGCCAGTGGACGGCGCGCTCCTCGAGTTCCAGGCAGCCTGCGACACGGGCGAGGCGGTCTGCCGCAGCCCAGCACATCACGGCCGAGAAGGTGTGCGGGCGCTGGCGGCCGCGGTACTCCCAGATACCGGAGTCAGGCGTGTCGTAGACCTCCACCGCCCGCTCGCCGAACGGCTCCAGCCTGCGGAACAGCGACGCATCGCCGCGGCGCTCGAGTCTCGCGTCGAAGAACGACTGCGTGAGCGCGAGTACGAGCGCGCCGTAGACGTCGTGCTGCACCTGTTCGTGGGCCTGGTTGCCGACGCGCACCGGGCCCATGCCCCGGTACCCCGGCAGCGATCCGGCGACGCGCTCCTGCAGCGATGGGTCGCCGCTCAGGCCGTACAGCGGCTGGAGGCCGCCCTCCCCGACCCGAGCCACCACGTTGTCCATGTAGTGAAGGAACGACTCCATCGTGCGCGTCGTGCCGAGACGGTTCAACGCACGTATCACGAAGTACGCGTCGCGCAGCCAGCAGTAGCGGTAGTCCCAGTTCCGGCCGCTGTCGGCGGACTCGGGGATCGAGGTGGTCAGCGCGGCGAGCACCGCGCCGGTGTCCTCGTAGGTGCAGAGCTTGAGCGTGATCGCCGCGCGGATCACCGCCTCCTGCCACTCGAAAGGCACCGCGAGGCCGCGCACCCAGTCCCGCCAGTAGTCGAGCGTGTCCTCGAGAAACTGCCGGCCGGTGCGCGACACCGACTCGGCAAGGGGCTCGTCGGGGCTCAGCATCAGGGTGATGCAGCGCTCCAGGACGAAGGGGCGCTGCTCGATGATCGCCTGGACCGAGGCATCCGTGGTGACGCGCCACGCGTAGCTGCCCCCGCTGAAACGGATGTGGCTGCTGCCCCAGCTGACCTCGGGTGCCGCCCGGCCGTAGTCCCGCCGTGGCGTGAGCCGCAGGCTCACGACCGGCCGGCCCGACAGCGGCTCGACGATCCGCACCAGCGACACGGGCCTGAAGAAGCGCCCTCGCGCGGTGAATCTCGGGCAGAAGTCGGTGACGCGGATCGCCCCGCCGTTGCCGTCCGAGACGATGGTCTCGAGCACCGCGCTGTGGCCAATGTAGCGCTGGACCGACTCCTGCCCGCCGCGCATCTCGACTGCGAACTCCCCCGCGCAGGCCGGCGTGTCGCCGCCGAGCAGCGCGCCGAAAACGGGGTCGCCGTCCGGCCGCGGCAGGCACATCCAGACCACGCGCGCCATGCTGTCGATCAGCGCGGCGACCTGGCAGTTGCCGACGACGGCGAGGTCGAGGGACTGCATCAGGCGGCTCGCCCGCCCGGCGCGGCCAGCCAGCCCGCGAGCCACTCGAGCACCTTCGCCGGCGTGTCGAGCGCGGCCGTCGCCCTGGTCGGGCCGGCGCCGACCCGCACCGACAGCCCGCCCCGGCGGTTCACTTCTTCGAATCCGTCCTCGTCGGTGAGGTCGTCGCCGACGAACACCGGCACGCGCCCGGCGAAGGGTGGCTCAGCCATGAAGGCGCGCACCGCGAGCGCCTTGCTGGTGCCGGCCGGCTTGATCTCGAGCACGCACTTGCCCCGCTGCAGGACGAACCGCGGCGCGAGGCTCTCGACCACGCCGAGCACCTCCGCTTCGGCCGCCGCGGCGGCCGCTGGCGCCTCGCGGTAGTGCAGCGCCAGCGCCGCGCCCTTGTCCTCGACGAGGGTGCCGGGATGGGCGCGACAGAAGGCGACGAGGCGCTCGCGGGCCACGTCCAGCGCGCCATCGACCTGGATGCGGTGCATCGCGCCGGCCGCATCGCGGCGCTCGGCGCCGTGCAGACCCGCACAAGGCAGGCTCAGCGGCGAGAGCAGATCGTCCAGTTCGGCGACGGGCCGGCCGCTGACCAGCGCGACGGCGCCGCCGAAGGCCGCGGAGAGGCGGCCCAGGACGGGGACCAGCCGGTCGGGAACGTGCACTCGGTCCGGAGCCGCCGCGATGTCGAGGAGCGTCCCGTCGACGTCGAGAAAGAATGCGGGGGCGCCGCCGACTTCATGGGTCGGGCCAGGAAGCATCCAAGGAACCCTAGACGATCCACGGGTCCGTGTCGACCCTCGATCCCTCAGCGCCGCAACCGCTCGCCGCGCGCCTCGTGGAAGTGCCGCCGGCACAGCGGCACGTAGCGCTCGTTGCCGCCGATCTCGACCTGCGCGCCGTCGCGCTCGACCGCGCCCTGCGGCGACACGCGCACCACCATCGTCGCCTTGCGCCCGCAGTGGCAGATGGTCTTCAGCTCGACGAGCTCGTCGGCGATCGCGAGCAGCCCGGCGCTGCCGGGAAACAGCGCGCCTCGGAAGTCGGTGCGCAGTCCGTAGCACAGCACCGGGATGCCGAGCTCGTCGACCACCGCGGCGAGCTGACGGACGTGCCCGGGCTCCAGGAATTGCGCCTCGTCGACCAGCACGCAGCTGACCGGCCTCGCCGCGTGCTCGCGCTCCACTTCGGCGAGCAGGTCGAGCTCGGCGCCGAAGTGCCGTGCCTCGCCGGAGAGCCCGATCCGCGAGTGCACCTTGCCGCCGCCGCGGTCGTCCACCGCGGCGGTATAGACCAGGGTGTGCATGCCGCGCTCGCGGTAGTTGTGGCTCGACTGCAGGAGCGCGGTCGACTTGCCCGCGTTCATGGTCGAGTAATAGAAGTACAGCTTGGCCACGGCCTCAGCCCGCGACGATGCCCACGATCGCGGCCGACATGCAGGTGCCGAGCGTCGCCGCGAGCAGGGCCGGCATCGCGAGGTTGGCCAGGTCCAGCTTGCGCTCCGGGCACATGGCGCCGATTCCGCCGATCTGGATGCCGACGCTCGCGAAGTTGGCGAAGCCGCACAGCGCGTAGATAGTGATCAGCCGGGTCCGCTCCGAGAGCGCCTCGGGCGGCATCGACGAGAGCTGGATGTAGGCGATGAACTCGTTCAGCACCGTCTTGACGCCGACCAGCGAGCCGACGGCCGCCGCCTCGCTCCAGGGCACGCCCATCAGCCAGGCGATCGGCGCGAACAGCCAGCCGGCCGCCCGCTCGAGCGAGAGCGGCGCGCCGCCCACGTCGGGCAGCAGCCCGACGATTCCGTTCAGCAGCGCGACGATCGTGATCAGCACCAGCAGCACGGCGAGGATGCCGAGGTAGATGCTGAGGCCGTCGGAGGTGCCGCGGGTCAGCGCGTCCATGGTGCTGCCATAGATGCGCGGCGGATCCGAGGTCGCGTGCGCCGCCTCGCGCTCCGGCACGAGCAGGTGCGCGAACAGGATCGACGCCGGCACCGACATGACCGACTTCGTGAGCAGCTGGCCGAGCACGTCCTGGTACAGCGGGCCGAGCATGGTCGCGTAGATGACCATCACTGAGCCGGCGATCGTGGCCATGCCGGCCGTCATCAGCAGCAGCAGCTCGTAGCGGGTCATGGTCGCGATGTAGGGACGCACGAGCAGTGGCGCCTCCACCTGGCCAACGAAGATGTTGGCCGTCGCGACGAGGCCCGCCGGCCCCCGCGTCCCGAGGGTCTTCTCGAACAGCCTGGCGATGCCGTGCACGACGACCGGCAGCACCCGCCAGTACCACAGCAGCGCCGACAGCGCCGACATCACGATCACGAGCGGCAGCACCTGGAAGGCGAAGGTCACGAGTCCGCCCGGGTTCGTCACCTCGAAGGGCGTGCTGCCGCCGCCGAGGTAGCCGAACAGGAAGGCCGTGCCCTGCTGCGTGGCGGCCGACAGGGCGTTGACGGCGCGTGTCAGGTAGGCGAAGACCGCGCCGATCGCCGGCACCTTGAGCAGCAGCGCGCAGATGGCGAACTGCAGGAGGATCGCGACCCCGACCAGGCGCCAGCTGATCGCGCGGCGGTCGCTCGAGAAAGGCAGCGCCAGCGCCACGAAGACGGCGATCCCGAGGAACGCCTGGCCGTACAGTGTCCAGTTCATCCTAGATAAGCCTGATCTCGCGCAGCCGCTGCTGCAGGTAGGCGTCCGCCGTGATCGGCTGCGGATAGCGGTCGGGCCGGCCCGGGCCGGCGCAGCCGGGCAGCGTGCGGATCTCGACGTCCGGGTTGAAGTGCAGGAAGAAGGGCAGCGAGTAGCGGGCGTGGCGGGCCCGCGCCGGGTCCGGGTTCACCACGCGGTGCGTCGTGGACGGCAGCAGGTGGTTGGTCAGGCGCTGCAGCATGTCGCCGACGTTGCACACCAGCGACCCCGGCGGCGGGTTCATCGCGAGCCAGCGGCCGTCGCGGTCGAGCAGCTCGAGCCCCGCCTCTTCCGCGCCGAGCAGCAGGGTGATCACGTTGATGTCCTCGTGGGCGGCGGCCCGCTGGCCGGCGCTGCCCTCGGCGACCGGCGGGTAGTGGATCACCCGCAGCACGCTGTTGCCCTCGGCGACCTTGTCGTCGAACCAGCGCGGATCGAGGCCGAGGCGCAGCGCAATGGCCGAGAGCAGCTCGCGGCCGAGCGCGTCGAACGCCTCCCAGAGCGCGAGCACACGCTCCCGGAAGCCGGCGATCTCGCGGATCCAGAGGTTGTCCGGCATCACCGCCCGGTAGCGGTGGCCTGGCGGCAGCTCGCGGCCGACGTGCCAGAACTCCTTCAGGTCGTGGTGCCGTGCGTCCTTCGCGGTCTCGATGCCGAAGGGCGTGTAGCCGCGCGCGCCGCCCTGGCCAGCGACGTGGTAGCGGCGCTTGTCCGGCATGGGCCAGGCGAAGAATCTGCGGAAATCGGCCAGAACGCCGTCGATCAGCGGCTGCGGCAGGCCGTGGCCGTCCACGATGGCGAAGCCGAAGCGCTCGAAGCTCGCGCCGAAGGCCGCCGCGAAGGCCTGCGGGTCCCGGCGCCAGAGGCCGTAGTCGACGGGCTCGATGCCTTGGGTCATCGGCGCATTATCGCCGAAGCCGCGGCCTCGCCGCTGCCACGATCGCTTTCCCGGCCGCCCCGCGCAGGCGCATCATGCGACGCCATGCCCGACGACCCAGGCTGGTTCGCGATCGTCAATCCCGCCTCCGGCAGCGGCCGCGGCCTGGTGCGCTGGCAGAGGCTCGCTGCGGCCCTCGCGGCCGAGGGCGTGCGGTTCGAGGCCGAGGTCACGCGGCAGCCCGGGGACGGCGAGGCGCTCGCCGCTGCCGCCGTCGCGCGGGGGTTTCGCAGGCTGCTGGCGGTGGGCGGCGACGGCACGCTGCACGAGACGGTGAACGGCGCCATGGCCGCCGGGCTAGACGACAGGATCGCCTTCGCGGTCGCGCCCTTCGGGACCGGCAACGACTGGGCGCGGGGACTCGGCGTGCCGCGCGAGCCGCGGGCCCTGGCGCACTGCGTCGCCCGCGGCCGCCTCCTCCCCTGCGACCTCGGCCTGATCGAGTTCGAGGCGGCCGCGGGCACCGCGCCGCGCTACTTCATCAACGTCGCCGGGTCGGGCATCGACGCCCACGTGCTCGCCGCGCTGCCCTCCGGTCCCGCACGCCGCGCCGCATACCTGTTGGGCCTCGTCCGTGCGCTGGTTTCCTATCGTGCCGCGCGATTCGACGTTTCGACCGGCGGCGCGACCGAACGCGGCGCCCGCCTGCTGGTGCTGGCGGCGAACGGCCGCTTTTGCGGCAACGGCATGCGCATAGCGCCGGACGCGGCCTGGGACGACGGGCAGCTCGACGTGGTGACCGTGGAGCCACTGCCCCTTTTCGCGGCGCTGCTTCGGCTGCGGCGGCTGTTCGACGGCCGGCTGGCCGAGGAGCCCTGGGTGCGCTCGCGGCGGGCGCGGGAGGTCGCGATCGCCGCCGAGCCGCCCGCAGGCGTGGAGGCGGACGGTCAGCTGGTCGGGCGCACCCCCGCCCGCCTTCGGCTGATCCCGGCCGCGGCGCTCGCCCTCGATTGCGGTCGCCGGGACTGAACTGAATCGGCATGCGGGGACTGCGGCGCCGGCCTGCGCCGCTACACTCGGTCCCGGGGACCCGGTGGAGACGCACGGATGACCTCGATCACGACAGCCGGCTCTGCCGAAGAACTCGCGGCCTTCGCCGACCTGCAGGCCCGGCTGCCGGACCTGATGCGCCGGGTGCTGAGCGACCGACTCGCGCCGCGCACCGTCGTGGTCGTCCCGAGCCTTTCGCTCGACACCACGTCCCTCGGCCGGATCCCCGGCGCGCTGCACTACGAGGAGCGGCACCTGAGCATGCTGCTCCTGTTGAGGCTGCCCAACACCCGGCTCGTCTACGTCACCAGCCAGCCCCTGCACCCGCTGGTGGTCGACTACTACCTGAACATGATGCGCGGCGTCCCGACCGCGCACGCCCGCGGACGGCTGGAACTCGTGAGCGCGTACGACGGGACGCTGGGTCCGCTCTCCGGCAAGCTGCTGGCGCGGCCACGCCTCATGGCCCGGCTAGCCTCGGCGATCGGCGATCCTTCGCTGGCCCACCTGTCGGTGTTCAACTCGACGCCGCTCGAGCGCAGTCTCGCCGTGCGCCTCGGCATACCGCTCTACTCCTGCGACCCCGACCTCGTTCACTTCGGCAGCAAGAGCGGCGGCCGCGCGCTGTTCCGGGAAGCGGGCGTCGCTTGCCCGGATGGCGCCGAGGGCCTGCGCGACGCGCGCGACGTCGCCGCCGCCCTCGCCGCCCTGCGCGGCGCGGATTCGACGCTGCGACGGGCCGTGGTCAAGCTGGACGAGGGGTTCTCGGGCGAAGGCAACGCGCTTTTCGACTTCGACGGCGCGCCGGAGGGCCGGCGCCTCGAGGCATGGATCCGCGACGAGCTTCCGCGGCGCTTGAGGCCGGAGGCGGAGAGCCAGCGAGCGGAGCGGTTCCTCGACGAGTTCTCGACGATGGGCGGCATCGTCGAGGCGTGGATCGACGGCACCGACAAGCGCTCGCCTTCCGCGCAGCTGCGCATCACCCCGACCGGCGACATCGAGGCGGTGTCCACGCACGACCAGCTGCTCGGCGGTCCGAGTGAACAGGTCTTCGAGGGCAGCCGGTTCCCCGCCGACGCCGGCTACCGCGACGCGATCCAGCGCGCCAGCCTCGAGGTGGCCCGCCGCCTGCGCGACCACGGGGTCATCGGCCGCGTCGCGGTCGACTTCGTCGTGGCGCGCGACGGCGACGGCTGGCGCGCCTGGGCGATCGAGATCAACCTGCGCAAGGGCGGGACGACGTTTCCCTTCCAGCTGCTGCAGTACCTCTCGGACGGGCAGTACACCGCCGCCGACGGCGAGTTCCGCACGCGCGGCGGCGAGCCGCGCTGCTATTTCGCGACCGACAACCTCGTGCGCGAGCACTACCGGCGCCTGACGCCGGACGAAGTCGTGGAGATCGCCGTGGAGGAAGGCCTGCACTTCGATCCTGCGAACCAGTGCGGCGTGGCCTTCAGCCTGCTCGGCTGCGTCGCGGAGCACGGCAAGCTGGGGCTGACCGCGATCGCGGCGACGCCGAACGACGCGCGTTCCCTCTACGACCAGGCGGTGGCCGCGCTCGACCGCGCCTCCGGAGGCCCCGGCGCCGCGGCGCCTCAGCGGTAGCGGGCGAGGATTCCCGCCAGGGCGCCGCTGCCGGGGCACAGCCGCTCGTAGGGAACGGCGTTCAGGGGCCCGTCCGGCGTGTTGTGCCGCTCGTGGAAGTCGCGCCGGTAGGTGCCCACGTAGATGAGGCCGGTCACGTACTCGCGGCGCTGGGCGTGCTGCTGCACGTAGGCCAGCGCCTTGGCCCGGTCGGTCGGGTCGTAGTCGCGGTCGAGCTTGCGCAGCACGATGTGCGCCCCGTCGTGCATCTCGACGGACACCGCGTCGCCCTCGGCGTAGTCCACCGTGATCTCGCGACGCGGCTCGACATAGTCGGCCGCCACCGGGACCTGCAGGTGCTCGCGGACGTAGGCGTAGCTCTTGGTGGAGCCCTCGTGGTCGTTGAACGTGACGCAGGGCGACAGCACGTCGATCAGGGCGAAGCCCCTGTGCGAGAGGCCGGCCTTGATCAGCGGCACGAGCTGCTCCTTGTCGCCCGAGAAGCTGCGGGCGACGAAGGTCGCGCCGAGCGACAGCGCCAGCAGGACCGGGTCGATGGGTTCGTGGTCGTTGCGCTCGCCCTTCTTCGACTTCGAGCCGACGTCGGCGGAGGCCGAGAACTGGCCCTTGGTGAGGCCGTACACGCCGTTGTTCTCCAGCATGTAGAGCATGTCGATGTTGCGGCGCACCGCGTGGCCCAGCTGGCCGAGGCCGATCGAGAGCGAATCGCCGTCGCCGGAAACGCCGATGTAGCGCAGCTGGCGGTTGGCCGCGATCGCGCCGGCGGCGATCGCCGGCATCCGGCCGTGGACCGAATTGAAGCCGTGCGCGCCGGACACGAAATAGGCCGTGGTCTTCGACGAGCAGCCGATGCCCGAAAGCTTGGCCACCGACTGCGGCGGCAGCGCCATCTCGAAGCAGGCCTGCACGATCGCGGCCGTGACCGAGTCGTGGCCGCAGCCGGCGCAGAGGGTCGACATGCCGCCCTCGTAGTCGCGCCGCGTGAGCCCCAGTTCGTTGCGGGCAGCGCCGCGCGGGATCTTCGGCTTTGCGATGAAGGTCATGCGGCCAGCCCCTTGGCGAGCGCGGCGGTGACGCCATCGACGACGCACTGCGCCGTCATCGGCAGGCCGCTGTAGTGGAGGATCGAGCGCAGCTTGCGCTTCTCGACCGCGGTCTCGAGGGTGAGCAGAGACCGGAGCTGCGCGTCGCGGTTCTGCTCGACGACGAAGATCGTCTCGTGCGACGCGAGGAAGGCCTCGACCTCCGGGCCGAAGGGGAAGCCCCGCACGCGCAGGTAGTCGAGCGCGACGCCGTCGCGCCTCAGCGTGGCGAGCGCCTCGCGCACCGCGCCGTCGCAGGAACCGATGCTGAGGAGGCCGAGCCGCGCCTTGCCGCCGCCGTCGTGCACCGCCTTGGGCACCAGGCCGGCTGCGGTGCGGAACTTGACCAGGAGTCGCTCCATCACCTCCTGGTACTCGGCCGAGTCCTCCGTGTAGCCGCCCAGCTTGTTGTGGCCGGAGCCGCGGGTGAAGTAGGCGCCCTTGCCGCCCGATCCGGGCAGGGTGCGGTAGGGGATGCCGTCGCCATCCGGGTCGAGGTAGCGGTGGAACTTCTCCATCCCGGCGAGTTGCTCGGCCGTCAGCACCTTGCCCCGGTCCGGACGGTAGCCGTCGTCCCACTCGAGGTCCGGGACCATCCAGTCGTTCATGCCGATGTCGAGGTCGAGCAGGACGAACACCGGCGTCTGCAGCCGCTCCGCGAGGTCGAAGGCCTGCGCGGCGAACTCGAAGCACTCGCCGGGATCCGCCGGGAAGAGCAGGACATGGCGCGTGTCGCCGTGCGAGGCGTAGGCGCAGGACATCAGGTCGCACTGCTGGGTCCGCGTCGGCATGCCGGTGGACGGGCCGACCCGCTGCACGTCGAACAGCACGGCGGGGATCTCGGCGTAGTAGGCGAGCCCGATGAACTCGTTCATCAGCGAGATGCCCGGGCCGCTGGTCGGGGTGAAGGCCCGCGCGCCGTTCCAGGAAGCGCCGATCACCGCCCCGATCGCCGCCAGCTCGTCCTCGGCCTGGATGATCGTGTAGTTGTGGCGGCCGGTGTCGGGATCGACGCGGTGGCGGCTGCAGAAGGCCTTGAACGCGTCCATGAGCGAGGTGGACGGCGTGATCGGGTACCAGGCGCCCACGGTCGCGCCGGCGTACAGGCAGCCGAGCGCCGCCGCCGCGTTGCCCTCGATCATCACGTGCCCGCGGGTCAGGTCGCGGCGCTCGACGCGCGCCGGCAGCGGGCACTCGAACCGGGATCGTGCAAACTCGTAGCCGAGGGTGATCGCCTTCATGTTGGCGTCGACCAGGGCGGGCTTCTTCGCGTAGGACTCGGCCAGCAGACCGCGCATCACCTCGAGGTCGAGGTCGAGCAGCGCCGCGACTACGCCGGCGTACATGATGTTCTTCATGAGGATGCGCGCCCGCGCGCCCTCGAAGTGCTCCTGGCACAGCTCGGCGAGCGGCACGCCGAGCAGGGTCACGTCCGGGCGCGACAGCAGCGCCGGGCGCGGCCAGGTCGAGTCGTACAGCAGCCAGCCTCCGGCCGGCAGCTCGCGCAGGTCCCGCACGTAGGTCTCGGGATTCATCGCGACCATCAGGTCGACCCGGCCCGAGCGCGCGCGCCAGCCGTCCTCGGTGACGCGGATCTCGTACCAGGTGGGCAAGCCCTGGATGTTCGACGGGAAGAAGTTCTTGCCGACGACCGGCACCCCCATCCGGAAGATGGACTTCATGATCAGCGAATTGGCGCTCGCCGACCCCGTGCCGTTGACGTTCGCGAACTTGAGCGTGAAGTCGTTTACACGCGCCTGAGCGCGTTCGGGATCCGGCATCTCTCGTCGTCCTCGGCCTGGGGAATCTCGATCCAGGACTTCTGCATGTCCCACGCGTTGGTCGGGCAGCGCTCGGCGCACAGCCCGCAGTGAACGCACAGGTCCTCGTCCTTCACCATGACCCTGGCAGTCTGCTTCAGCGGCTCCGAGACGTACAGCAGCTGTTCGGGATTCCGGCGCGGCGCCTTCAGCCGGCGCGACAGATCCTCTTCCGGGCCGTTGCGGGTGATCGTCAGGCAGTCGGTCGGGCAGATGTCGATGCAGGCGTCGCACTCGATGCACAGGCGCGCCTCGAACACCGTCTGGATGTCGCAATTGAGGCAGCGCTGGACCTCCGCGGCGGCCTGGTCGGGGTCGAAGCCCAGCTCGACCTCGATGTCGAGCTTGCGGAAACGCTCCTTGAGGCTCACGTGCGGCATGAGCCGACGCTCCGCCGGGTTGTAGTCGTTCTTGTACGACCACTCGTGCATGCCCATCTTGCGGCTCTGCAGGTTGACGCCGCGCGGCGGCCGGTCGGCGAGCGGCTCGCCGCAGCAGTGGCGGTGGATGGAGATCGCTGCCTCGTGGCCGTGGGCCACCGCCCAGATGATGTTCTTCGGCCCGAAGGCCGCGTCGCCGCCGAAGAAGATGCCGGCGCGCGTGGACTGGTGGGTCTTCGCGTCGACGACCGGCATGCCCCACTGGTCGAACTCGATGCCCAGGTCGCGCTCGATCCACGGGAAGGCGTTGTCCTGGCCGATGGCGAGGATCACGTCGTCGGCCGGCAGGAAGACCTCCTCGACGGCGTGCTGCGCGAGGATGCGGTCGCCCTGCATCTCGTACTCGATGCGGTCGAAGAGCATGCCGGTCAGCCGGCCACCCTCCGTCACGAAGGCCTTCGGCGCGTGGTTGACGACGATCTCGACGTTCTCCTCCTCGGCGTCCTCGAGCTCCCAGGCGGACGCCTTGAAGAACTGGCGGGGCTTGCGGGCGATGACGCGGACCTCGCGTGCGCCGAGCCTGAGCGCCGAGCGGCAGCAGTCCATGGCGGTGTTGCCGACGCCGATGATGAGCACGCGCTCGCCGATCTTGTCGACGTGGCCGAAGGCCACGGATTCGAGCCACTGGATGCCGACGTGGATGCGGTCGGCGTCCCGCCCGGGCAGCCGGAGGTCCTTGCCGCGCGGCGCGCCGGTGCCGACGAACACCGCATCGAAGCCCTCGGCGAGCAGCGCCCGCATGCTCGCGACCGGAGCGCCGAGCCGCAGGTCCACGCCCATCCCGACGACGTAGCCGATCTCCTCGTCGAGCACCGCCGCCGGCAGCCGGAACGCCGGGATGTTGGTGCGCATCAGGCCGCCCGCCTGCCGGAACTGCTCGAGGATCACGACCTCGTAGCCGAGCGGCGCGAGGTCGTTCGCGACGGTGAGCGAGGCCGGGCCCGCGCCGACGCAGGCCACGCGCCGGCCGTTGCGCCGCTCGGGCGCCTTGGGCAGCCGCCCGGAGACGTCGTCGCGCAGGTCGGCCGCCACCCGCTTGAGCCGGCAGATCGCGACCGGCTTGTCCTCGACCCGGCCGCGCCGGCAGGCCGGCTCGCAGGGCCGGTCGCAAACACGGCCGAGGATGCCCGGGAAGACGTTCGACTCGCGGTTGACGAGGTAGGCGTCCGAGTAACGCCCCTGCGCGATGAGCCGGATGTACTCCGGCACGTCGGTGTGCGCGGGGCAGGCCCACTGGCAGTCCACCACCCGGTGGAAGTAGTCGGGATCGCCGGTGTCCGTCGGGGGCACCGGCTGCTGCGCCGCCGGGACGCCCGCGCCGCCGTCGCCGTTCATTGGCGGCGACGCCGGGCGATCGGCAGGTACTCGGCGTCCTCCATCAGCTGCCGGAACGCGGCCGAGCTGACGTGGACCAGCCGCTCGTGGTCGCCAGCCTCGAAGTAGACGTCGCCCGCCTCGCGCAGCGACGCGTCGACGATGGTGGGGATCAGGTAGTCCTCGCCGACGGCGGGCACCGCGCCCGGCTCGCAGTCGAAGAAGGCGTCGGCCACGTCTGACTCGTTCGCCAGCACCATCGGCCGGTGCAGGTCGCGGGCGACACGGTCGAGGTCGAGGTCCTCGCTGGCCGGGAGCACCGCGAGCACGTAGCCGCCCGCGTCCTTGAGGAGCACGGCCTTGGCGACGTGCGCGGCCGCCACGCGAGCCGCGTGCGCCGTGCCGGCGGCCGTCGAGGTGTGCGGATGCTCGACGATGCTGTAGTCCACGCCCCGGAAGCGGAGCGCCTGGATCACGGTCGGTGCGACACTCATGCGCGGCTGGCCCCCTCTCGCGCTCGACGCCCCCGATTATAGCGACAGCGCGGCGCGAGTCGCGGCCGCCACGCGTCGCGGCTGCGCCAAATACCTATGCCGGTGTCCGGAAGCGGCGGCGCGCAGCGGCCGCGCGGGCCCGCGCCGGACAGCCCTCGAGGTGGTCGTTGACGAGCCCCATGGCCTGCATGAAGGCGTACACGGTGGTCGGACCCACGAACGTGAAGCCGCGGCGCTTGAGCTCCTTCGACAGCGCCCGGGACTCGGCGGTCGCCCCGAGGGTGGCCAGCGCGGCGCGGTTCAGCCGGCGCGGCCGCGCCGAGGCGGCGGGCTCGAACCGCCAGACCCAGGCGGCCAGCGAGCCCTCGCGCTCGACCAGCTCGCAGGCGCGCCGCGCGTTGTTGATGGTGGATTCGATCTTGCCGCGATGGCGGACGATGCCCGGGTCGAGGACCAGCCGGGCGACGTCGCGCTCCCCGAAGCGCGCCACCCGCTCGAAATCGAAGCCGGCGAAGGCGCGGCGGAAGTGCTCGCGCTTGCGCAGGATGGTCAGCCACGACAGCCCGGCCTGGAAGCCCTCCAGGCACAGCTTCTCGAACAGCCGCCGGTCGTCGGCGACCGGCAGGCCCCACTCGTCGTCGTGGTAGGCGGCGTAGTCGGCCGCCGCGCCGGCCCAGAAACAGCGCGCCACGCCGTCCTCGCCGCGCAGCACGCCGTCGGGCAGTCGGGATCCGGCCATGCGCGCTCCGGGCTATGCTTGCAGCGCCGCGCGTTGCGGCGCCCGCATGATGCCCCACGGCCGCCATGGAAGCCCACTCCCGCGCGGAAACCACCTTCGCCGTCGCCGGCGCGCTGCTGCTCTCGCTCGCAGCCGCGCTCGGCGCCATCGGCTCGCACGTCATGGCCGCACGGCTCGACGCCGCCGGGCTCGCGTCGTGGCAGACGGCGGTCTCGTTCCAGTTCTGGCACGGCCTCGGCCTGATCGCCGTGGCCCAGTCCTGCCGCCGCCTGCCGGCCTCGAGGCTCGCCCCGGCCGCCGGCGCGCTGATGCTCGGCGGCACGCTGCTCTTCTGCGGCAGCATCATCGCCGCCCGGCTCGGCCTCACCGGCCAGGCTGGGCCGGCGGCGCCGATCGGCGGCATCGCGCTGATCCTGTCGTGGCTCGCGCTCGCGATGGCCTGGCTCGGCGCCCGGCGACGCAGGGCCTGAGGTTCAGCCCGCCGGCGACGCCGGCCGGCCGAGCAGCTCGCCGATGCGGATCGCCGTCTCGAGGGCCCTGAGGCCGTCCTCCCCGGACACGGCGGGCCGAACGCCGGTGGTGATCGAATGGAGGAAGGACGCGATCTCGTCGCGCAGCGCGTCGCCCGGCTCGAAGCTCCGCTCCTCGATCGCGACCTGCGGCAACTCCCCCGCCGGCGCCGGCGCGCCCTTCTGCACGCGGGTCAGCACCTTCTGCTGCAGGTCGACCGACAGATAGGCGTCGGCCTGGAATATGCGCAGCTTGCGCTCCGTCTTCATGCTGATGCGGCTGGCGGTGACGTCGGCCACGCAGCCGTCTGCGAAGCGCAGCCGCGCGTTGGCGATGTCGATCTCGTCCGTGAACACCGGCGCGCCGACCGCGTCGATGCTGGTGACCGGCGCCCGGACGATGTTCTGCACCAGGTCGATGTCGTGGATCATGAGGTCTAGGACCACGCTGACGTCGGTGCCGCGCGGCTTGAAGGGCGCGAGCCGGTTCGACTCGATGAAGCGCGGCCGCTGCAGCAGTCCCTCGATCGCGACGATCGCGGGGTTGAATCGCTCCAGGTGACCCACCTGCAACACGCGGCCGCGCTCGGCGGCCAGCGCCACGAGTTCGCGGGCCTCCTCCAGCGTCGAGGTGATCGGCTTCTCGACCAGGACGTGCGAGCCGGCGGCGAGAAAGTCGCGCGCCAACCGGTGGTGCAGCGGGGTGGGCGCCACGATGCTGACCGCGTCCACCTCGCCGAGCAGCGGCACGTGGTCGGCGAGCGGCTCGACGCCGAGTTCACGCGCGAGGCGCGCCCGCGCCTCCGGGTCGGGATCGACGACCGCGACCAGCCGCGAGCCGGGCAGCGCGGCGTACTTCTGGGCATGGAAACGGCCGAGATAGCCGGCGCCGATCACCGCGGTGCGCAGCGTCGCGGCGCTCATCGGCCTTTCTCGCGAAACCAGCGCGACCGGCGCCGGTAGTCGCCGCGCATCTGCAGCACCACGGCCCCGTACACGAACACGGCGCAGCCGAGCCCCGCGAGCAGCATGGCCGGCACTTCCCAGTGCTCGATCGCCCAGGCCCGGGCCAGCGCAATGAGCGCGGCCAGGAGCCCGCCGCCCATCGCCGCGTAGGGCCGCACTTCGTAGAAGGACTCCGGCCACCAGCGTTTCGACATCCCGCCCACGCTCAGACGCCCCCGAGGCGGCAGAGTATAAGTCCATGGCGGTTGCGGGAGCGGCCGCACGGCCGCAGACTGGCCGCATCGCCAGCCCGGAGCCGCCGCATGCCCGCGAAGCGCCCGCTCGACCGCGAGACGAGATTCCTGCTGCTGCTCGTGGGTTTCGGGTTCCTGGTCCTGCCCTTCCTCGTCTACCTCGCCGGGGTCCTGACCCTGGGTCCCTACGACGGTGGCCTGCCCGCCTTCCTGGGAGCCCTGTACCGGGCCGTCTTCAGGCTCGAGCCTTCGGCCTGGCTGCTGCTGCTGGGGCCCTACCTGCTGTTCTGGCCGCTCCGTCTGCTGACCCGGCCATTGCGCCGCCGCCGCAACGCCTGAGCCGGCCGCGGCGCGCGACGCAGCGCACACATTCTGTCTAAAGATCGGCCGCGGGCCGCCGCTACACCCCCATGGGAAGGCGTGTCGGCGGATCTGCCGCGGCGCTGGCCCATGGATGGCCTCCGAACGGACCCTGGAAGAAGAACCGATGACGCCAGAGCTGGAAGCGCACCTGAAGTCGCTCGTCAACCTGCCGAGCCCCCCGGGCGTCGCCGCCCAGATCATCGAATTGGCGCAGGACCCGGACATCGAGATGGGCCGCGTCGCGCGGGCCGTCGGCCTCGATCCGGCGCTCACCACCAAGATCCTGCGCATCGCCAACTCCGCCATCTACGCGCAGCGCCGCCGCAGCGAGAACCTGCGCCAGGCGCTGGTCGTGCTGGGGCTGAACGCCACCCTGACGCTGGCCCTGTCGTTCACGCTGGTCCGCAGCCTCAAGGCCGGCAGCGTCAACGGGCTCGAGTACCCCCACTACTGGCGCCGCACCCTGCTCGCCGGCACCGCCGCACGGGCGCTGGGCGAGGCCGTGGGCCAGACGCTCGGCGAGGAGCTGTTCCTGGCCGGGCTGCTGCAGGACATCGGCATGATCGCGCTCGACCGCAGCCGGCCGGACATGTACGCCGGCACGGCCGAGCTGCAGCACGCGCATCCCCAGTTGCTGCCCCACGAGCGGAAGCTGATCGGCGTCGACCACGCGGAGGTGGGCGCCTGGCTGATGCGGCAGTGGAACCTGCCGGAGCGCCTGTGGCGCGCGGTCGAGGGCAGCCACAAGGTCGACACGCGGCGCGCGCTCACGCCGGAGGACGGCTTCACCCGCTGCGTTGCGCTGTCCGGGCCGCTGGCCGACGCCTACCTCGCAGGCCCCGAGGCGCGGGCCAAGGGACTCAACGAGACGGCGCAGCAGGTCGAGCGCATCTTCGGGCTGCGGCGCGAAGCCTTCGGCGCGGTGGTCGAGCGCATCGTGACCATGGTGCCGGAGATCGAGGCGGTCTTCGACACCTCGATCATGCCGGACTCGGACGCGATCATGGAGCACGCGCGCGAGCTGCTCATGGTGCGAAACCTCCACACCCTGCGCGAGGTCAACAACCTGCGCGTCACCGCCGACTCGCTGTCGGCGCGCGCGATGGAGCTCGAGGCGGAAACGCGCCGCGACGCCCTCACCGGCGTCTTCAACCGCAGCTTCCTCGAGCAGTTCCTGGCGCGCGAGTTCGACGGCGCGTCGCGGCAGGGCTGGCCGCTGTCGGTCGCCTTCTGCGACCTCGACCACTTCAAGAAGGTCAACGACACCTTCGGCCACCAGGCCGGCGATCGCGTGCTGCAGACGACCGCGCGCGTGCTGCGCGGCAATACGCGCGACTCCGACGTGGTGGGCCGCTTCGGCGGCGAGGAGTTCGTGCTCGTCCTGCCGAACTGCGACGGCAACACCTGCCAGAGCGTCTGCGAGCGCATCGTGTCCGCGCTCGCCTCGACCCGGCAGGAAATCGGCCAGGGCGACCTGACGGTCACGATCTCGATCGGTTTCGCGACCCAGGCGCCAGAAACGCCCTTCGAGAGCGCCGAGGCGCTGCTCGCGGCGGCCGACAAGGCGCTCTACGCGGCCAAGATGCAGGGTCGCAACCGTGCCGTACGCCACGGCGAGGATCCGCCGACGCCGATCGCCCGCTTCAGCTGACGCATCGTGCTCAACGGCGCCGGAGCGCCGCGCTCTCCTCCCGCTTCGCGCCGAACTCCGTGCCGGGGTACCACTTCGGCCAGCCCGGCATCGCCGCGACCTGCAGCCCGACGTCGAACAGCAGCCGCAGGTCCTCGACGATGCCGTCGACGTTCCAGGCAGGATCGTACTCGTCGCCCGGGGCGTGGTAGCGGCTCGCGTAGTACTCCGCGACCCAGGCCGCCCCCGTCCCGGGCGGGCCGTCGCGCAGATCGGCGCCGGAGCGCGTGAACAGCGCAGGCACCCCCTCGCGCGCGAGGCTGAAGTGGTCGGAGCGGTAGAAGAAGCCCTTCTCGGGCTCCGAATCGGGACGCAGCTCGCGGCCCTGGCGCCGCGCCGCCGCGGCCAGCAGCAGTTCCAGCTCCGACAGCCCACTGCCGATCACCTCGATGTCGCGGGCCCGGCCGATCGGGAACAGGCCGTCGATGTTGATCACGGCCGCGGTCTTCGCGAGCGGCACGAGCGGCCTGCGCGCGTAGTGCTCCGAGCCGATCGAGCCGGCCTCCTCCGCGGTGACGGCGATGAACAGCACGGAGCGCGCCGGCGTGGCGGCCAGCTCGCGGTAAGCGCCGGCGATGGCCAGCAGGCCCGCGATGCCGGTGGCGTTGTCCACCGCGCCGTTGAAGATCGCGTCCCCGGCCCGCCCGACCGCCCTGCCCAGGTGGTCCCAGTGCGCCATGTAGACGACGTACTCGTCTCGCCGGGCGCCGCCCGGAAGGTAGCCCGCGACGTTCGGCGAGGTCGCCCGCCGGATCAGGTTGCGGACCCCGGCCGTGACGCGCAGATCGAGGGGCCGCGCCCGGAAGCCCGGCGTCGCGGCCTCGCGCTGCAGCGCGTCGAGGTCCGCGCCGGCCAGGGCCAGCAGCTCGCGCGCGCGCGCCTCGGTGATCCAGCCCTCGATCGCCAGCCCGCCGGCGTTGCCGTCCGGCGCGTCCGGCCAGAACTGCGGCCCGGTCCAGCCGCTGCGCACCGTCTCCCAGCCATAGGACGCGGGCCCGGCCTGGTGGACGATCAGCGCCGCCGTCGCGCCCTGGCGCATGGCCTCCTCGAACTTGTAGGTCCAGCGTCCGTAGTAGGTCAGCGCGCGGCCGCGGAACAACGACGGGTCGCCGGCCGAAAAGCCCGGCTCGTTCACGAGGATCAGGGCCGTCTTGCCCCGCATGTCGAGTCCGGCGTAATCGTCCCAGCCCAGCTCGGGGGCGACGATCCCGTGGCCGACGAAGACCAGCGGGCTGGCGTCGATGCGCGCGGCGGGCTCGAAGCGCCGGGTGTTGATCACCATGTCCTCGCCCAGCGCGAGGTCGACCTGCCGGCCGCCGCCGGAGAAGCCGAGGCGCGCCTGCGCCGGCATCGAGGTGATCTCGACCAGCGGCACCGGCTGGCGGAAGCCCGCGCCGTCCAGCGGCTGGAGACCGAGCGCGAGGAACTCCCGCTCGAGGTACTGGACAGTGAGCGCCTCGCCGGCGGTGCCCGGCGAGCGGCCCTCGAAGGCATCCGACGCCAGCGTCGCGACGTGGCGGCGCACCACCTCGCCGCTGATCGCGCGCTCGGCGCGCTGCACCATCGGGTCCACCTGCGCGCAGCCGCCGGAGGCGAAGGCCGCGAGGAACAGCGCTGGCAGCAGGCGCGCGATCGGCTTCATGGCGTGGCCTCGGGGGCGGATCGGCGCCGGGGGAACCGGCGGCCGGGCTTGGCTGTCTGATCCGGGGTCAGGCGATGGGCTCGGGCCAGTAGAACCAGGCGATCAGCGCCAGGACGGCCCACATCGCGGCCTGCGCCGGCCAACGCCAGTGGGTGCGCCGCTGCAGGCCGAAGAAGGCGGCGCCCGACACCGCCGCCAGGATGGCGAACAGCAGCGCCGCCTGGAGCAGCGGCGCGTATTCCTCGGTCAGCGCGGGGTGCTCGGCGGACGAGACCGCGAAGACGACGGCCACCATGACGAGCACCGCCGCGATGGATGCGGCGGACCCGAGCACGATCCCTGTCAGGAAGCCGAGAGGACCCACGGATGCGCGCACTCCCATTCCGTAATGTGGACGCCGGTCTTGATCCGCGGCAGGCCCGCCTCTAGCCTAGGCTCGAGGGTCCCGTCGCTGGTCGAGAGGCGCGAAGTCTAGCAACCCATGACCGATCCCCGCACAGAGCGTTCACTGCGCTGGCCGCGCCTCCTGGCGCTGGCCGCCCTCGGCCTCGCGGTCGCGCTCGTCATCCTCGGGCCCGGACCGGTCCCGGCGCCGGCCGAGGCCCGCGCCTCGGCCGCGCCCGGCGAACTGGCCCCCACGGACCGCCAGCGCCGCGTCGTGCGGCTCGTCGCCGAGGTCATGGAGCGCCAGCACTACCGGCAGGCGAAGCTGGACGACGGGCTCTCCAGCCAGATCTACGAACGCTATCTCGAGGCCCTCGACGGCAACCGCAGCTACCTCCTGGCCGCCGACGTCGCCGAATTCGAGCGCTACCGCCACGGGCTCGACGACGCCATCAAGGCCGCGGACCTCGGCCCTGCGTTCGAGATCTTCGCGCGCGTCCAGGAGCGCAACCGCGAGCGCATGGCCCATGCGATCGAACTGCTCGGCAGCGAGCCAGACTTCACGGTCGACGAGGAGTTCCGCTTCGACCGCAGCGAGGGCCCCTGGGCGGCGAGCCGCGAGGAGCTCGACGAGGTATGGCGGCAGCGCGTGAAGAACGACGCCCTCTCGCTGCTGCTCGCCGGCAAGAGCTGGCCGGAAGCGCAGGAGGTCCTGCAGAAGCGCTACGAGCGCGTCGCCAAGCGCATCGAGCAGGTGAGCGCCGACGACGTGTTCGAGACCTTCATGAACGCGTACTCGCACGTGTTCGACCCGCACTCGAGCTACCTGTCGCCGCGCAATTCCGAGGAATACAACATCGCGATGAGCCTCTCCTACGAGGGCATCGGCGCCTCGCTGCAGCTCGTGGACGACTACGTCACGGTGATGAACATCATTCCCGGCGGCGCCGCCGCGATGTCGGGCCTGCTCAAGGTCAACGACCGCATCACCGCCGTCGGGCAGGGCGGCGAAGGCCCGATGGTCGACGTCGTCGGCTGGCGCCTCGACGACGTGGTGCAGTTGATCCGGGGCCCGGTGAACACGGTCGTCCGCCTGCAGGTGCTGCCGGCCGGCGCCGCGCCGGGCGCCGCGGAGGACCTGCGCGAATTCACCCGCAACAAGATCTCGCTCGAGTCGCAGGCCGCCCGCAAGGAGCTGCGCAGCACCACTCGCGGCGACCGCGAGATCAAGGTGGGCGTCATCGACGTCCCGAGCTTCTACCAGGACTACCAGGCGCGCGTCGCGGGCGAGGCGGAGTATCGCAGCACGACCCGCGACGTCCGCCGGCTGATCGCCGAGGCCAGGAGCGAAGGCGTCGAGGCGCTGGTCGTGGACCTGCGCAACAACGGCGGCGGACACCTGTCCGAGGCCACCTCGCTGACCGGCCTGTTCATACCGAAGGGACCGGTGGTGCAGCTGCGCGAGACCGGCGGGCGCGTCGAAGTCCTCGACGATCCCGAGCCGGGCGAGGCCTGGGACGGACCGCTGGTGGTGCTCGTCAACCGGGCCAGCGCCTCCGCCTCAGAGATCTTCGCGGGCGCGATCCAGGACTACGGGCGCGGCGTCGTCGTCGGGCAGCAGACCTACGGCAAGGGCTCCGTGCAGAGCCTCTACCCGCTCGACCGCTACGCGCTGGGGCCGCGCTCGGGCTTCGGGCAGCTGACGGTGACCATCGGCAAGTACTACCGCGTGACGGGCGACAGCACCCAGCACCGGGGCGTGACGCCGGACATCCTGCTGCCCTCCCCGATCGACGCCAACGACGTGGGCGAGAGCACGCGGCCGAGCGCCCTGCCCTGGGACCGCATCCGGCCGGCCGACTTCTCGCCCGCGGCGGCGGCCGCCGGCGATTTCGCCCTGCTCGACCGGATCCACGAGAGCCGGGTGCAGAACGACCCCGACTTCAACGCCCTGCTCGGCGACATCGAGGCTTTCAGCGACATGCGCCAGCGCAAGGCCGTGTCACTCAACCTGGCCACGCGCAAGGCCGAGCGCGAGGCCCAGGATGCCGGGCGGCTCGCGCGCGAGAACCAGCGCCGCAAGGCGCGCGACCTGCCGGAGCTGGCCTCGGTCGAGGCGCTCGAGCAGGCCGAGCAGGCCGACGCGCTGCTCACCGAGGCGACCGAGATCGCGGCCGACCTCTTCCTCAGCTCGCAGCCGGCGCTCGCGGGGCTCCTGGCGGCCGTGCCCGCTGCCCGCCCCTGAACGGCGGCTCGGCGGCCTGCCGCCTCGTTGTTCCTGTACTGTTATACTTGACTACAACACTATCTAACCGTAACATGCAGTCATTGCTGATCTGGAGGACAGCCGTGACGCCTGCAAACCGCAGCCCCCAGGGCTCCCAGACTGGATCTCCCCGCCGCCACGCCATCCTGGCCCTGATGGCCATGGCCGGCAGCCTGGGCCTCCTCGCCGGTTGCGGCCCGGCGAATGGCAAGACCGAGCCCGGCGAGGACCCGTCGGCGATTCCGGCGATCCCCGTCGAGGTCGCCGTCCCGCGCAAGGGCGAGATGGCCGCCACCTACACCGGCACGGCGCCCCTCGAGGCCCAGCGCAAGGCCTTCATCAACCCCAAGGTGCGCGGCGAGATCCGCGCCGTGCTGGTGGACGAGGGCGACCGGGTGCGCGAGGGCCAGGTGCTGGCCCGTCTCGACGGCGACCAGCTGCGCCTCGAAGTGGCGCAGGCCGAGGCCCAGCTGCGCAAGCTCGAGCGCGACTACCAGCGCAACGTCGAGCTGCAGAAGCGGGGGCTGGTCAGCGCGACCGCGTTCGAGAACCTCAAGTACGAGCTCGACGCCGCGCGCGCGACCTGGGACCTGGCGAGGCTGCAGCTCTCCTACACCGAGATCCGCGCGCCGATCGCGGGGACCGTGACCCAGCGGACGGACATCGTGAAGGTGGGCAACACCGTGGTCCCGGCGGGCGGCGTGATCCAGAACGCCGACAGCGCCCTGTTCGCGATCGAGGATCTCGACTCGCTGGTCGTGCGCATCAGCATTCCGGAGCGGGAGCTGCCGCGCCTGTCCGCCGGCCAGCCGGCCGAGCTCAGCTTCGATGCGGTGCCGGGTCGCCGGTTCGCCGGCGAGGTCGCGCTGATCAGGCCGGCGGTGGACGCCGCGACCGCCACGTTCCAGGCCCGGATCGAGGTCCGGGACCCCGACGGCCTGCTCCGGCCCGGCATGTTCGCCCGCGTCGCGATCGTCTACGAGCGAAAGCTGGACGCCCTGCAGATCCCGCGCTCGGCCCTGCTCGACGGCGACGGCCCGCCGCGCGTATTCGTGGTCGAGGGCGGCAAGGCGGTCGAGCGCGAGGTGAAGCTCGGCCTCGGCAACGGCGCCTGGGTCGAGGTCGTCTCGGGCGTGGCCGACGGCGAGGAGGTCGTGGTCGTGGGCCAGGGCGCGCTGCGGCCCGGCACCACGGTGCGGATCGTGCGGCCGTCCGCGACGGCGGCCCGCGCCGCCGCCGGCCGCCCCGGCTGACGGCCCCGCGCCCGCGCCAGGCCGAGGGGACCTCCGCCATGTCCATCGTCGACTTCGCCACGCGGCGCCGCGTGACCGTGCTGATGGTCACGCTGGCGATCGTGCTGTTCGGCTTCGTGTCGCTGTCGCGGCTGAAGCTCAACCTCCTGCCCGACCTTTCCTACCCGACGCTCACCGTTCGCACCGACCTGCCGGGCGCGGCGCCGATCGAGGTCGAGACGCTGGTGACGCGGCCGATCGAGGAAGCCGCCGGCGTCATCCGCAACGTCCAGCAGGTCCAGTCCGTCTCGCGCCCCGGCCAGTCCGACGTCATCCTGGAGTTCGCCTGGGGCACGGACATGGACCTCGCGGGCATCGACGTCCGCGAGAAGCTCGACGTGCTGCAGCTGCCGCTCGATGCCGACCGGCCCCTGCTGCTGCGCTTCGATCCCTCGACCGAGCCGGTGATGCGGCTCGCGCTGCTCGACACGGCGGAATCGGCCGGCGACGCGGCCGCGCGCATCGAGCGGCTCAAGGCGCTGCGGCGCTTCGCCGACGACCGCCTCAAGCCGGCACTCGAGTCGGTGCCCGGCTCGGCGGCGATCAAGGTCAGCGGCGGCTACGAGGACGAGATCCAGGTGCTGGTGGACCAGCGCAAGCTCGCGCTGCTCGGGCTGTCCATCGAGACGGTCAGCCGCAGGCTCGGGGAGGAGAACATCAACCTGTCCGGCGGCCGGCTCGAGCAGGGCACGCAGCGCTTCCTCGTGCGCACCCTGAACGAGTTCACCTCCGTGCCGCAGATGGCCGACGCGATCATCGCGACCGTCGAGGGCCGACCCGTGTACCTGCGCGACGTCGCGCAGGTGACCCAGGGTCACAAGGAGCGGGAGGCGATCACCCGGGTGGACGGGCGGGAATCCGTCGAGCTCGCCGTCTACAAGGAGGGTGACGCCAACACGGTGCAGCTGGCGCACGACCTGCAGGCGGCGGTCGAGCGCCTCGGCGAGAGCCTCCCGGCCGGCAGCCGCCTCGAGCTGGTCTACGACCAGTCGCGCTTCATCGACTCCGCGATCGGCGAGGTGCGCGACGCCGCGATCCTGGGCGGTGCGCTGGCGATCTTCGTGCTCTACCTGTTCCTGCGGGACGCCCGCGCCACCCTGATCACGGGCGTGGCGATCCCGGTCTCGGTCGTCGGCACCTTCCTGCTGATGTACGCATTCGACCTCTCGCTAAACATCATGTCCCTCGGCGGCATCGCGCTCGCGGTCGGCATGCTGGTGGACAACGCGGTGGTCGTCCTCGAGAGCATCGTGCGCCACCGCGAGGAAGGCGCATCGCAGGTCGACGCCGCGCGGCGCGGCACCTCGGAGGTGGGCACGGCCGTGACGGCCGCGACGCTCACCTCGGTCGCGGTGTTCTTCCCGATGGTGTTCATCAGCGGCGTGGCGGGCCAGCTGTTCCGCGACCAGGCGTTGACGGTCACCTTCGCCCTGCTCTTCTCGCTGGTCGTCGCCATGACGCTGGTGCCCATGCTGGCCGCGGGCGGCGGCGCGCCACGCTCCACGCCCTCGCCCGGCCAGCCGGC